>NZ_JBKEBW010000156.1:0-11694 GCF_047973365.1 Vibrio sp.
AAGATAGCAGGATGGCTGAGACGAAGACTTCGCAGTATCCAACTGAAATTATGGAAGAAACCGGAGCGGTTGCACAGAAGGCTAAAACAGCTTGGATATAAGCCGCCGTTTAGATTTATCCGAATGAGTAGTTGGAGAAATGCGCAAAGTCAGCAAGCCAGTTATGCGATGCCAAACCAATGGTTCAACGAACTGGGGTTGGTAAATCTTGAGCAAGTAGGAACAGGGTATGTGTTTAGCAATTATGCTGAATGGAAGTATGCATGAGCCGTATACGAGGTCCGTACGTACGGTTCTGTGAGAGGGATGAGGCGGTAACGCCTCACCCTACTCGATTTGCGATCGAGAGTGATACCATTCTGGAAAAAATTCTGATCAGTGAATGGGCATCGATAAGCAAACCCGCTGAGCCAAGGATGGCTCAGCGGAGCCCCATGGAAGGGTCTATGCGTGTTTGTGTTCGATGCCCATTCGCTGTTCCACCAATGCCCAATTTGATCATATTTTTACCTAGGATGGTATGAGTCATGAGTGAAAAAGTAGACGTTGTCATCATAGGCGCAGGCGCTGCTGGATTAATGTGTGCGGCACAAGCCGGAAAACGCGGACGCCGCGTGATGGCGATTGACCATGCAAAAAAACCAGGGCGTAAAATCCTGATTTCTGGCGGTGGTCGCTGCAATTTCACCAACTACGATGTCTCGGCTCAAAACTACCTCTGCCGCAATCCGCATTTTGTGAAGTCAGCGCTTTCCCAATACAGCAACTGGGATTTCATTTCGATGGTGGGCAAATACGGTATTGAGTTCGAAGAACGATCTCACGGGCAGCTTTTCTGTTTAGATTCGGCAAAAGACATCGTCAATATGCTGCTCAAAGAGTGCGATTTGCCCAACATTACTCAGCACTATCAAGTGGAAACGCTGGATATTCAGCAAACCGCTCAGGGCTTTCATCTGCACACTACACAAGGTGATATTGAGTGTGAATCCTTAGTGGTAGCCACGGGCGGGCTCTCAATGCCAAAGCTGGGCGCTACACCTTTTGGCTATAAGATTGCTGAGCAGTTTGGTCTGCCGGTGATTGCAACGACCGCAGGTTTAGTGCCTTTCACTCTGCATGTTGAAGATAAAGACGCACTAGCGGAGCTTTCCGGTATCGCCGTTGTGGCTGAAATTCAGGCAGAATGCGGCAAAAGCTTTAAAGAAGCGCTGCTGTTTACTCATCGCGGTTTGTCTGGACCTTCCGTTTTACAAATCTCTTCATACTGGAAACCGGGACAAGCGATCACGATTAATCTGGTGCCGGAAGTCGATGTGGATGAGCTATTAACCCGCTCGCGTGAAAAACATCCGAATCAGACGCTCAAGAACACCTTAGCTCGTGTACTGCCTAAACGCTTGGTTGAAGTGTTTATCGAGCGTAAATTGCTGGTGGATAAGCCTCTCAAACAGTTCAATCCTAAAGAGCTGCAAGCGATAAAAGAGACTCTGGAGCAGTGGCGAGTTGCACCCAATGGCACCGAAGGATATCGAACCGCAGAAGTCACTCTTGGTGGTGTAGACACCGATGTACTTTCATCAAAAACCATGCAATGCAAAGCGATCAAAGGCTTGTTTTTTGTCGGCGAAGTAATGGATGTTACCGGCCATTTGGGTGGGTTCAATTTCCAGTGGGCCTGGGCGTCCGGATTTGTGGCCGGGCAGCATGTTTAGTGATGTAAAGATAATAAAGTTTGCCCGTAGTATGGATAATTTCAGGTAAACGTTATTGGACTTCCTTTAACTCTACAAGCTTATTATCAATGGATTAACTCGAGAAAATAACGAATGTCATCCAGCTAAGAGTGTGTATAAGCTACCTTTTACATATATCGATTCGTGTTAATATTGACCGATGACGCTGGTTAACGGATTGATATATGGATATTAAGAGCACGAGCAATTTTTCTTTTTTAGCAGAACATGACCCGTTGTTTCTTGAGTTGGCGATAGGTGCAGAGCGAGCTTTCTCTAGTGACCCAAACACAACGTTAATTAAGCTTCGTCAGCTTGGAGAAGCGATTGCCCAACATATTGCCGTTTTGGTTGGTGTCGAGTTCGATGATAAAACTACACAAGCCGACCTCATCTATCGTCTCAACCGTGAACTGAAATTTGAACCCGTTGTTAAAGAGCTATTCCATACTCTTCGTATTGAGGGCAACAAAGCAACTCATCAGTTCAAAACACAACATAAAGAAGCCTTAGATGGACTGAAATTAGCTCGAGCGCTGTCCATATGGTTTCACCAATCTTTCGGTAAACAAGGCACTCAATTCAAACCAGGGGCGTTTATTTCACCTCAGGATCCAAGTAATCAATTACGCCAATTACAATCAGAAATTGAGAAGCTCAAATCCGACCTTACACAAGCTAATGTTGAACTTGATTCCAGTAAACAATTGCATGATCTTATCGCACAAGAAAAAGCGGAGTATGAAGCTTTAGCGCTTGCGATGGATGAAGAATCTAAGCAGCTTGCTGACTTAGCCACTGAGCATGAAAGCGCGCTAATCAAACAAAAGAAAGAATACGAAACGAAGCTTCAGGCTTTGCAGCAGCAACTTGAGCAACAAGATGAAAAAGACACGGCAACTCAGAAGCAACAAGTAAGTACAAAAACACGTAAAGCTAGCCAACAGATAGTTTTAAGTGAGGAACTCACACGCATCCTCATTGATCAACAGTTGATAGAATCAGGCTGGACGGCAGACAGTCAGGAGCTAACTTACAAAAATGGTACTCGACCTGAAAAAGGCATAAATAAGGCAATTGCAGAATGGCCCACTAGACATAATGGTGAGAATGGTCGAGCTGATTATGTATTGTTCCTTGGTTTGACACCTATTGCTGTGGTTGAAGCCAAAAAAGAAAACACCAATGTAGCCGGAAAAATCACTCAGGCAGAACGATATAGCCGAGGATTCCAGGTTGATTCTTCAATGGTGGGCGCTTGGGAGTTAGAAGGACTTACTATTGCATGGCCAGATGAGGATGAAGGCCACCACAAGGTTCCATTTGTCTATTCTTGTAATGGGCGTCCGTATATCCCCCAGTTAGCAGAACAATCTGGAAAGTGGTTTAGGGATGTTCGCAAACCAAGCAATACCAAAAGAGCCTTACAAGAGTTCCATACACCAGAAGGTCTTATTGATTTACTTAAGCGAAATAAAGAAATTGCCGAATGTAAATTGCAGCAAGAGGGATTTAGTTATCTCAAACTGCGGGATTATCAGGAAAAAGCTATTCATGCAGTAGAAAGTACGCTAGCAAAAGATATTCGAACAGCATTGCTTGCAATGGCGACTGGTACCGGTAAGACACGCACTATCGTCGGATTAATGTACCGATTTTTAAAATCTGAACGTTTTAAACGAATCCTGTTTTTGGTTGACCGCACTGCGTTAGGTGATCAGGCGACTGACACTTTTAAAGAGATGCCGTTGGAGCAAAACCAGACGCTATCAAAAATCTATAACATTGCCGAGTTGGGCGATATGGCTGCTGAAGCGGAAACCCGAGTTCAAGTAGCAACAGTTCAGGCAATGGTTAAGCGCATTTTTATGTCGGATACCCCGCCAGCCATTGATGAGTTTGACTGTATTATTGTTGATGAAGCTCACCGTGGTTATACCTTGGATCAAGAGATGACCGAAGGTGAACTAGCAACTCGTGATGCTGGTCAGTATCTTTCTAGTTATCGTCGTGTACTCGATTATTTTGATGCGGTTAAGGTCGGTTTAACAGCGACTCCTGCCAAACATACCAGTGAGATCTTTGGTAAGCCTGTTTACACCTACTCATACAGAGAAGCCGTTGCAGCTGATTGGCTTATCGACCATGAACCTCCAGTACGATATGAAACTTTATTGACTCAAAAAGGCATTCATTTTGACAAGGGCGATAAAGTCTCCGCAATCAATACTCAAACAGGTGAGGTGGAATCAGCTGAACTAGAGGATGAACTGCAGTTTGAGGTAGATGCCTTTAACCGTAGAGTGATTAATGAGAATTTTAACCGGGTGATCTGTGAGCAGCTTGTCCAAGAACTTGACCCATTTGGTGAAGAGAAAACGCTGATTTTTTGTGCCACAGATCTGCACGCTGATATGGTTAAGCGCCTTTTAGACGAGGCATTTAAAGATTTGTATGAAGATGAATATAACCAGGCGGCTGTAGAGAAAATTACGGGGAAAAGTGACAAAGTAGATCAGTTGATTCGCAAATACAAAAACGAAACTTACCCGAACATTGCAATCACAGTGGATTTGCTAACAACAGGTATCGATGTGCCTAGAATCTGTAACCTTGTGTTCTTACGTCGAGTGAAATCCCGCATCCTCTATGAGCAGATGATTGGCCGTGCAACACGCCGATGTGATGACATCGGTAAGACGGTTTTCCGCATTTATGACCCTGTCGATATCTATGCTGCTTTGAGTGAGGTCAATACCATGAAGCCTTTGGTAAAAGACCCCAACATCACTATTGAACAGCTTGTCGATGAATTGGTTGACCCTGAGAAGTTAGAGCAGGCGCTAAGTAGTCCCGGAGACCAACAAGGTGAGTCGCAAGCGGACGCGGTGTTGAGCCAGTTAACTCAGAAAGTGATGCGTGTACTGCGAAAAGCTGAGAAAAAGGCTGATGCTAAACCAGAGCTTCGAGAGAAACTGAATGAGCTACAGACGCTTTGGGGAGTGGAGCCTAAGCTGTTGCATAAACATTTGTATCAGCTCGGTCCTCAGCAGGCATCTCAGTTTGTTCAGCAGCATTCAGGGTTACTCAGCCAGTTGGAAGAAGTGGTGACGTTAATTGGTAGTGAAAGAAAGCCAGTGATCTCTAATCATGAAGATGAAATACGAGATCGTCGGCAGGATTATGGTGCTAATAAACGTCCCGGGGATTACTTAGAAGACTTCGAACAGTTTATTAAACGACAGCTTAACCACTCCGCGGCATTAGCTGTCATTGTCAATAAGCCAAGAGATTTAACCCGAGAACAGCTTCAAGAAGTGAAGTTGTTGCTTGATGGTGAAGGCTATTCAGAAGCTAAACTAAGAGCTGCGATTCGAGAGGAAACGAATCAAGATATTGCAGCGAGTATTCTTGGGCACATTCGTCGAGCTGCATTAGGTGAGCCATTAGTGCCATTTGAGCAGCGCGTGATGCAGGCTATGGACAGTATTTATAGCAGTCACAAGTGGACACCAAATCAGAGAAAATGGCTTGAGCGTCTGGCTAAGCAACTGGTGCATGAGGTGATCGTTGATCGTGAGTATGTCAATGAACGGTTTGCTGAAAAAGGCGGCGCTAAACAGCTTGATAAAGTTTTAGTCAATAAGCTGGATGACGTATTATCTGAGCTAAATGATGCTATGTGGCCAGCACAAGCAGCAAATTAACAACGAACTGTCTTGGCATCTTGCCATGTAAAACAAAAATCAGGAAATAGAATGACTAACGATAATATCGTTCAAAAACTCTGGAACCTATGTGATGTACTGCGTGATGACGGTATTAACTACTCTGATTATGTAACAGAACTCGTTCTGTTACTTTTTATTAAAATGGTTCATGAGAACACGGAAGCTAAGGTATTAGATAAATATACGCTACCGGAAGGTTGTCAGTGGACGGATTTGAATTCCAAATCTGGCATCAATTTACTGAATGATTATCGAGCTATCTTGCTTGCACTATCTACGGGTAAGCGAGTTGAAGCTGACCCTGAAAATCCAGGTTCAACTAAAGAAGTGGAAATCCATAATGACCCACTTATTCGTGCTATATATGCAGATGCTCAGACTCGCCTGCGTGAACCTCGCCATTTAGAGCAGTTGATTAAGTCTCTGGATCAAATTGACTGGTTCAGTGCGCAAAAAGACGGTTTAGGTAACCTGTATGAAGGTTTATTACAGAAGAACGCCAATGAAACCAAATCGGGTGCGGGGCAATACTTTACTCCTCGTGATTTGATTGATTCGATGGTGCGCTGTATCAAACCTCAAAAGGGTGAAAAGATACAAGATCCAGCGGCTGGTACTGCAGGCTTCTTAATCGCAGCCGACCGCTACATTCGTGAACAAACCGATGATTATTTTGATCTGACTAATCAAGAGTTACGTTTCCAAAAAGACAAAGCCTTTGTTGGTGTTGAGTTGGTTCCTTCAACGCGCCGTTTAGCATTAATGAATTGCTTACTGCATGGTATGGAAGGCGATGATGAAGGTGTGGTGCATTTAGGCAATGCGTTAGGGCAAGTGGGTGCTAGCCTTGAAAGAGCCGATATTATTCTTGCCAACCCGCCATTTGGCACCAGTAAAGGTGGTGAAGCCTCTATCACCCGAGATGATCTCACCTATCCAACCAGCAACAAACAACTCGCTTTCTTGCAGCATATCTATCGCAACTTGAAGTCGGGTGGACGCGCTGCGGTTGTGCTGCCTGACAACGTCTTATTTGAATCAGGTGTAGGTACCGATGTTCGTCGTGACTTAATGAATAAATGTAACCTTCATACCATCCTGCGTTTACCAACCGGTATTTTTTACGCTCAGGGTGTTAAAACCAATGTGCTCTTTTTCACCAAAGGTAGCGCAAAGGACAAGTTGCAAGAGGAAAACTGCACAGAAAACGTTTGGGTATATGATCTTCGTACCAATATGCCTAGCTTTGGTAAGCGCAATCCATTTAATGACAGTCACCTTCTACCCTTTGAAAAGGTCTATGGTGAGGATGCCAATGGTCAAAGTCCGCGCCAAGAGGGGGAATGGTCATTCGATGCGTTTGAAATTGAAGTCGATAAGTCCGCTAGCGAAGAAAACCAGAATGTTGATAATGATTTAGCACATAGCCGTTGGCGTTGTTTTAGTCGCGACTGGATTCGTCAAAGCAAAGGCGATTCTCTTGATATTAGCTGGTTAAAGGACAAAAACAGTTTCGATGCCTCAAGCCTTCCTGAGCCTAGTGTGTTGGCAAAAGAAGCCAAGCAACAATTGAATGATGCTTTGGCTGAAATTGACAACTTGCTTGCAGAACTTGGCGAGGAAGTATAGTCATGTCAGAAGTTAATTTTCCATCTGACTGGGTAGCTTGCTCAATCTCTGATGTAGCCCAAGTTAACCCCAAAAAAATAGATGCAGAACCAGATACAATATCTGGCTTTGTGCCAATGGCCTTAGCTCCGATTTCATTTTCTGATTCATTGCGTTATGAAGAGAAATACTGGAAAGAAATCAAGAAGTCTTACACTAACTTTCAAAACGGAGATGTTCTCTTTGCCAAGGTAACACCTTGTTTTGAAAATGGTAAAGCAGCTATTGTTGATGGATTGCCCAATGGTATAGGTGCAGGAAGCTCGGAGTTTTATGTCTTAAGGCCTCATACTCCTTACGTTTTGCCTGAGATTTTATTTGCGCTAATCAAAACACAAAAATTTGCGAATGATGGTGCGGCAAACATGACTGGGGCAGTTGGCCTACGACGTGTACCAAGAGCCTTTGTTGAAAGCTTTGATGCTCCGATGATTCCAATAGCTGAACAAAAAGTCATTGCAGAAAAATTGGATATCTTATTTGCTCAGGTTGAAACAACCAAAGCTCGCCTTGAAAGTACTTTAGAAACACTGAAACAATTTCGTCAATCGGTGCTGGCTGCTGCGGTAAGTGGGAAGTTGACGAAGGATCGTGTTGAGAATTTTAATCACGTAAAATTAAGCGATGTAGCTACTTTTCAAAATGGTTTTGCATTTAAAAGTGGTTGGTTTAAGGCTGAGGGAGAGTTTCAAGTTGTAAAACTTGGAAACATTCGAGAGGGTCGCTTAGCTCTTGAGAATGCCCCAGCATTTATTGACGAAGCTATGGCAACTGAATATAGCAAGTTTATACCTAATGCTGGGGATTCGTTGATAAGTATGACGGGAACAAGATTTAAAAAAGACTATGGTTTTTCCTGTTTAGTGGAGGAGCAGAAAAATATTCTAATCAACCAGCGGGTTGGAAGAATTATTCCTGAATGCCATAAACTTTCCCCAATGTATTTAAATATTATTCTGCGTTCAGATCAATTTAGAAACGACTTCTTCAAAGGTGAAACAGGTGGTGTCAATCAGGGTAATGTTGGTTCTAAGCATATAATGTCTATTGAAATAGATGTTCCCGATCTTGATACACAAAATGAGATTGTACGCAAAGTGCAGCAGTGCATGGCTTATTCCGAGATTATCGAAAAGAAAATTGAGGATGCTCTAGAGAGGGTTAACAACCTCATCCAGTCTATCCTCGCCAAAGCATTCCGTGGCGAACTAACCGAGCAATGGCGTAAAGATAACCCTGAACTGATCTCGGGAGATAACTCTGCTGAAGCTTTGTTGGCAAAGATAAAAGTAGAGCGTGAGGCGGTGAAGCCGAAGCGTCAGACCAACAAGTAAAAATTTGGGGCTCCTATTTAGTTGGAATGCATTTTCTGAACTGGAATTCGTGCAGCAGGTTCGTAAAAACATCAGGTGATAAGCGATAGCGATATGTTTCAAATACAGGATTTAGTCGATCTTCAAACTTTGTCAGAGTCAGCAGAGCTGGAATTTAAATTAGCTCAAGGGCAAGATGGCAAAGGTAAATTACCTGATGATTTTTGGCCAACTTACAGTGCAATGGCGAACTCTCGAGGCGGCTATGTGGTTCTTGGTGTTCGAGAGAAAAAGGGGCAACTGACCTTAGCTGGGATTGAAGCAATCGAGGTGGTTCGCAAGCAACTTTTTGATATTGTGGGTAACAATGCCAAAGTAAATATTAATTTGCTGACCGATGATAACGTTCAAGCCGTTCGTATTGATGGTAAATCATTATTAGTGATAAAAATTCCTGCCGCTCGCCGAGACCAAAAGCCTGTTTATCTGAAAAATCAGCCAATGAAGGAAACGTATACTCGTTTACATGAGGGTGATCACCGTTGTAGTGAGGAACAGGTCAAGCGGATGATGGCTGAACAGGTTGAGGATAGCCGGGACGATAAGATTCTCACAGGCTTTGACTTTACTGATATCGATATGGATAGCTTGAAGGCATACAAGAACCTATTTGCTGTAGCAAAGCCTCAACATCCGTGGTTGGAATTAGACCTGTTTGAATTGTTTAAAAAGCTGGGTGGATGGCGTAAAGACCGTCAGGCTGGTATTGAAGGTATCACGTTAGCGGGAGTTTTAATGTTTGGTACTTGGGATGCAATTCAGGATGCAGTCCCCAATTACTTTGTTGATTATCGAGAACGAGATGAAGCCAGTGTTGAACGCTGGATTGACCGTGTGTATCCTGATGGTTCTTGGTCCGGAAATGTCTTTGATTTCTATCGTCGTACCTACCGGAAATTAGTCACAGACTTAAAGGTGCCATTTGAGCTTCAAGATGGTATTCGCTTAGATGATTCAAAAGCACATGAAGCCATTCGTGAAGCATTAGTGAATACCCTCGTTCATGCTGATTACACCGGACGTAGCTCTATCCTGATTGTTAAACGCCCTGACTTGTTTGGTTTTCGTAATCCTGGATTGATGCGCGTTCCCCCTGAAATAGCAGTTAAAGGCGGAGAAAGTGATTGTCGTAATCGCCGAATGCATCAGATGTTTCTGATGATCGGTGCGGGAGAACGAGCGGGTTCTGGTATCCCTAAGATATATAGCGGCTGGGAGTGGGCTAAATGGCGAACTCCCAAACTGTATGAAAAATACGAGCCATCAGAGCAAACATTATTAGAGCTATCTACGGCTAGTCTTATCCCGGAAGAAGTAACTCAACTGTTAGCAGTGATGTTTGGTAATAGCTTCTATTCACTGAATGAGCTTGAGCAAATGATCGTTGTAACGGCAGCAATTGAAGGCTGGGTTAACCATGAGCGTGCTTGCCAGTTAACCAGTAAACATTCACGAGACGTCACTTTAACGTTACCTCGCCTTGTTGATAAAGGTTTTCTAGTAGCAAGCGGAGAAAAAAGAGATAAATCGTATAGTTTACCTGGAATGGAGCCTCCATCACCTGAAGATGTTTTTTCTAATGCGTTAACCCCAACAAGTAACTTAACGCATAACGTCGACAGCTTAACGCATAAAGTTAATAACTTAACGCATAACGACAATAACACTGATGATACTAGTGATGTTAGAGACAGCAAAGGTAGGTTTATCAGTGCCTTAATCGATAAGCCATTTATTGATAGTCTGGAAGCATTAAGTGAGGTTTTCCGACAACAACTTAACGCTTTAGGTGCTCCAGCTAGAGAGCAGCACCGATTAGATACAGAGACAATGAAGTCTCTGATTACTGAATTATGTCGAGAACATTACATCTCCGTATCTGTATTGGAAATGCTATTAGATCGTAAGCCTCAAAGCTTACGGCAAAACTATTTGAAGCCTATGGTCTCTGATGGACGACTAAAAATGGCTTTTCCTCACAAGCCTAACTCACCAAAACAAGGATATACCTCGACGGACGAATAGGCGTTGGCGTTATGGGCAAACTTTATTGTCATTGCATAAGTTGTGTGCGTTATTATTCGCTCATCATAGCTAACACAATGATTCATCAGGATTATATAATTTGGTATAATACATTTCCCGGTTTAATTGTAAGATAAATATAGGAAATGTTGTGCTTAGACAAATGACCGTTCTAAAGTTACCGTTAATACTTGCCGTTTCATCATTGATGTTTGGCTGTGCTGAAACACCAAACGAATATATCAATCTTAAAGGAAAATATGCCGACGATTATGAGTTGGATGCAGAGGATTTTTCTGAGCCAGCGCGATTTCTTTATCCTCTGACATGGGTTGAACCAGAGCGTCGAGCTAATAACCTGTAGCGCGGCGCGACACTTGATAAAAAAGGGCGCGACACTTGATAAGAAAATTTTATGTTCAAGATACGCGCCCTCATGGTATATCGGCTTACAAACTGGTGGTTGTTTAACCAATGAGATGTAGAGCTCATATTCATAAATTAGTGTAGCGGAATACATGGCTACCTGTCGGTTTGCATATTAGTGTCATGACCAGAACACATTCTAAGGTATGTCGCTATGTTATGTATTAAACCTGAAGCCATTACCACAATTGCCGCTAACGTTATCAATCTGAATGACATAATTTATCCTTAATAATTTTATAGGTCTTTTTGTTAATGGGTGAGCTTGTGGTTTCTTTGGTCATTTTACGAATTTCACATTCATAGCATTTCCATTCACCCGCCTTCATATCAAAAAGCAGCCAAATGAATACCAACAGTAGCCAAATACCTAAGCTTAAAAGCGTTAACGTTAAATGAATTAAAACCTTCAAACCATTTAACGCAATACGTTTGCGATAGTGCGCCGTTAATTGCTCGCAGTGGTCGCAGTGCTTAATTTGCTTTTCGATATACTTCATCACGAACGAACTTCCCCAATGCATTGCGCCTTAAGCCGAAAAGGCGCAACTTAACTCATTGGTATAATGACAGATTTTGTTCGTTAACTCTGTAGCAGAAGACGGCGTTATTTTGTATTGATGCCTTGCTTTATATATCCTCGACACCCAGTGTGTGCGTGTATTGTTGATGTGACCCTACGCCATTAAGCTCGGTTGTCAGCTCAATGGTGAGACTTGTGTGTCCTGCCAGCTC
>NZ_JBKEBW010000119.1:0-10045 GCF_047973365.1 Vibrio sp.
GCCTCACGAGCTTCAATCTGCTTAGCCCAACGAACAACATTTTCATAGGTATGAACCTGTAAAAACTCAGCAGCATTTCCATATGATCGACCTAATACAAGGTTTCCATACCAAGGCCAGATTGCGATATCCGCAATGCTGTATTCCTCACCAGCAATAAAGGTGTTTTTCGCTAGCCGTTTATCCAGTACATCTAGTTGACGTTTTGCTTCCATCGCAAAGCGGTTAATCGGATATTCCTGTTTTTCATCGGCATAAGCGTAGAAATGGCCAAATCCACCGCCTAGGTATGGCGCTGAACCTTGTAACCAGAATAACCAGTTCATCACTTCAGCGCGTGCTGCACCTTCTTTTGACAGAAGATGACCGAACTTCTCAGCAAGATAAAATAAAATATTACCTGACTCGAACACATTAACAGGTTCCGCGCCTGAGCGGTCAACCATCGCTGGAATTTTGGAATTTGGGTTTACCGCCACAAATCCAGAACTGAACTGATCGCTATCACCGATGCGAATAAGAAACGCATCATACTCGGCTTCCACCACACCAAGAGCAAGTAGTTCTTCAAGCATGATGGTCACTTTCTGCCCATTAGGTGTACCCATTGAATAAAGCTGAATTGGGTGAGAGCCCACAGGAAGTTCTCTTTCAAAACGAGCACCAGAATCAGGTCGGTTGATGCTCGCCCATTGACTACCGTTTTCGCTGTCCATTGTCCAGACTCTTGGTGGAATATATTCACTTGCCATGATTGATCCTTCTCTAAGTTTGCATATTGAATTTACAACTATTTAAGATATAGGGGCGAATTATCGCAGATAAAGCTTTTCACGAAACTTTAGTTATAACAATAAATTATGACAAGGGAGAAGAAATTATATAAGCGGGATAAACGAAGCAGAGAAACTTCAAATAACCATTGAACTCATTTTTCCTTTTATCTAAATTAGCTAAATATCAGGATGATAGGAAAAGGGATTTATGAAAACGTTATTGATAGTCAATGTTGGGCAACCACCTGAACAGCAATTAGAAAAATACGGTGACTTTGAGTATTGGGCGCAAAGAGCCATTAGTGATGTCGAGATCACCGTCACTTTGTTAGATGGCGTTAACAACGCATTACCTGATTACGACACTCTAGCTGGAGTGATCATTATGGGTTCGCTTTCAATGGTGACGGAGAAAGCTGACTGGATGTTAAGACTCTCAAACAACATTATCGAGCTTACCGAGAAAAAGATCCCTTTGCTTGGTATTTGCTTCGGGCATCAGTTGATAGCCCAGGCGCTTGGTGGTGTTGTGGCATACAACCCCAAAGGTTTGGAAATTGGAACCGTAGAGCTAGAGCGGCTAGCAAGCGCAAGCAGTGATCCTCTGTTTGAACAAGTTCCACTACACTTTGCTGCACAAACGGTACATTTCCAATCGGTACAACAACTGCCACCTAATGCTGTGTGTCTGGCTAAAAGTGAACTTGATGATCACCATGCCTTCCGAACAGGAAGCTGTACTTGGGGTGTACAATTCCATCCAGAATTTACCAGTGACATTATGCGAGATTCCGTTCAGGGTCTGAAACAAGCTATTGTTGATGATTTTGACAGCAAATTTGAACAGGTTAACGAAACAGAGCAAGCAAGGCAGATTCTGGTTCGATTCGCGCAAATGTGTAAATCACGTACTGATCACCATTAACTCTGCAAAATATGAGCTAAAATGGCATCAATATAACTACCTATATTTCAATAACGAGATTTCAATAGAAACGCTTATATTCAAGATAAAGGTAGGGCATGGTGAAGGTAGGCATATGGCTAAAGAGTATGATGAGTGCGAAGAATATGCTGCTGTTATTTCAGCTCTCCCAGACATGGTCTTTGTTTTGACCGAATCTGGGCGATATGCCGCTATTTTTGGTGGAGAAAACCCTGACCTTTACCACGAAGGTTCAGCACTCAAAGGACTTACTCTTGCCAACGTCCTCCCGGAAGATAAAGCTAATTGGTTCAAAGAGCGTATCAAAGAAACCCTTGATGCTGATTGCGTCAAGGTTTTTGAATATTCTCTCTCCGCTAATGATATAGAAACCATGGATGCTAAGTCAGGTCCGGCTGGAGAGCAAAGATTCGAAGGACGAGTAAACCCCTTAAAATCATTACGCTATGGTGAGCGTGCCGTGGTTTGGGTTGCACGTAACATTACAGTACGTCACCAAATTGAGCAGCAACTGCTCTATCAATCGGAAGTGGATGATCTATCTAAAACTTTAAATCGAAGAAAGTTCTTCGAAAACCTCAACGATGCTTTTTATGCATTCAAGCGATATCACGAAAACTACTGCTTCTTGATGGTTGATATTGATAACTTCAAACGAATTAATGACTCATATGGGCACTGCCTAGGCGACGAAGCAATACGTAAAGTCGCGGACATCTGCAAACTTAAGATACGTAAAACGGACATGATTGGTCGCTTAGGTGGCGATGAGTTCGGCATCATTCTTAAACATACTGCAGATATTGCCCCAGTTGCCTTTGCTGAAAGGTTAATCGAAGCTGTTTCAAATACCTTGTTGCACGCCGAACTGTCAGACACACGCGTGTCGATAAGCATCGGCTTAAGCCATTTCAATGAATCAGACCAAGGTATGGGCGATATTTATCAAAGAGCCGATCTTGCTCTTTATGACGCGAAGAGAAGAGGCAAAAATCGAGTGTCAACGAAACTCTATTGATCGCGCCAAAACTAATCTCATCAGGTGAATGTTCTGGAGATCACTGCGGAGTATCAGTGTTATGCTTGTGCATGCGTTGAACTGACGAGATTAAGCTTTAGCTTGGTCTTTCTACAACAAAGCGAGCCACTTGGGCTCGCTTTGTTATCAATTGGAACTGCTGTTATAACTTTTGTCGTTATAACTTACAGAAGCTCAACAGACTGCTGCGCAATGACGAATTCTTCGTTGGTTGGGATAACCATCGCAACTGCATTGAGCAGTTCAGATTTACCTATGATACCGGCGTTGCCAAAACGAGCAGCTTCGTTACCTTTCGCATCTTCAACAAAGCCTAATAGTTTCAGGTTGTTTAAGATTTCGCGACGGATATCGAGTGAGTTTTCACCGATACCACCGGTGAAAATAATCGCGTCTAAGCTGTCAAGTGGGATCATGTATGAACCAATGTATTTAGCCACACGGTAAGTGAACACTTCAAACGCAAGTTTTGCACCAGCGTGACCCTTTTCCATCGCTTCAAGAATGCCACGAGCATCTGAAGTTAAGCCAGACACACCAAGGAAACCCGATTTTTTATTAAGAGTGTTGAACACTTCTTCTTGAGTCCAACCTTTCTTCAATAGGAACTCAATGATACCAGGATCAAGATCACCAGAACGTGTGCCCATCATTAGACCAGCAAGAGGTGTAAAGCCCATTGAAGTATCAACGGATTTGCCTTCGCTGATTGCGCACACTGATGCACCGTTACCAAGGTGAACCGTGATGAAGTTTGATTCATCAATCGGTTTATTCAGCATTTTCGCTGCTTCACGACTAACAAAGTAGTGGCTAGTACCGTGGAAACCGTAACGACGGATACCGTATTTCTCATACAATTCATGAGAAATTGCACCAGTGAATGCTTTTTGCGGCATAGTTTGGTGGAATGCGGTATCAAATACAGCGAATTGAGGAAGGTTTGGGAAAGCTTGTATTGCAGCACGAATGCCTTTTGCGCCTGCCGGGTTGTGGAGCGGTGCTAGATCCGACAAGTTTTCAATTTCAATCAGTACCTCATCATCAATACGAACTGTTGAAGTGAACTTTTCACCACCATGAACGATACGATGACCTACTGCAACCAAGTCTTTGGTAAATCCCAAGCTTTCCATCAAACCCACAATACGATTAATTGCATGTTGATGATGATTGTCCGGAGCCGTAATCGCCTCTTCGGTTTTCTTACCCTGATATTTCCAACCAAGAACTGCTTCAGGAAGGCCAAAGCATTCCCCTAAACCAGTAACCAACGCTTCACCGTTCTTTGAATCAATGACTGCAAATTTTAGTGAGGAGCTACCAGAGTTGATAACCAACACATACGAGTTCGACATGGGGCTCTTTCCTGTATCCGACTATGAGTTTGAAGCTAAAGCTTCGCGTGTTTGCTTGCACCATTATTCAATAATTTTTTAATCTTTCAACTTTGTTTTAATTTTTTTATCCAATTCTTACGATTTTTTTTGATCTCTAGCAAAATTTTATTTCTTTCGATGTGTGAAATATTTAATCTGTGCTTAACAACAACTATACAACATGGAAAGAAAAAACCAACGACAGAAAAATATAAGCATTTGAATTAAAATGAATTATTATCTTCCATGTAAAATCCGCTTGTTTTCATACCGATATTAAAATAGTTGAATATTAATAATTTTCCTGATTTGTGTGATACAAACATATGCGTTTTCCCTGCAACTCAACCGATATGAAATGAGATTCATAGATGAGAGTTAAATTTGATAGATCTGACAATGGTTACCCAGCACATGTGTAATAGTTTGAGGAGCAACACTCTCCCATCCTGGTTCATTTGCTAGGGGTTCTGATGCAAGTATGATGTCTTCCGCTATTTTTTTCACAAACACCGTAGGTGGTTGTTGGTCAGAGCTGTAACGAACTAGCCAGAATTGCTCACCGTCGGAGACACAAATTGACGCTTTGAAAGGTTCAGTCACTCCTTTTCGTGCCATCGTCTGTTCAATATCATAAATCGTTTGACGAATTGCAGCGACCGGCTGTTCAAACAACCCGTTCATGATCATCAACAAAAATATTAACTCACTGTCAGTACTGCCCTGCTGCTTGATGTATATATCTTCCGGCAACATATGCTCCAACGAGTATTTGACTTTGCAAAACTCGCCAATTTGACCATTATGCAAGAACATCCAGTTATCAATAATAAAAGGGTGGCAGTTACTGCGCGAAACACGACTACCAGTCGAAGAGCGCACATGCGCCATAAATCGATGAGAACGAATATGATGTGCAAGAGAGCGTAAGTTTTCATCTCCCCATGCAGGAAGTACTTCATGAAATTGCCCCGGAGTGGAACGCTCGGTATACCAACCTAATCCAAAACCATCCGCATTGACTCTGGTGATAGTTTTTCGAGCTTCGATACTTTGATGAACAAGAGAATGTTCAGGGTGAAAAATAAGCTCATCCAAATAAATAGAGCTCCCCTGATACGCGAGCCAACGGCACATAAAAACACGTAATCCTATAACGACAAAGAAGCTAATTAACCACGAATTTTATAAGGACGCAATCGGTACCTATAGCACAGAAACGTTTGGTATATAGCTTAAACGAGAATAGGTCACTGACATTCTCTGCTCGCCAGAAGTATCGAACACAGAAGGTAAAAACCACAAGATTAGTAGTGTTTAAATTATGCCATCTCGCTATTTAATTCGGCGACATGGCCGTGAGTTGATGGTGCATTTTTATTGCAGTTTGCTTGATGGAAGCATGAGAAAAGTACGTTATGGCAGTAGTGAATAGGCACACAAAGAAGGCAAAAGAACGCAGACAACAAATGCAGAATGCGTGAATGCTGAATAGCGAAAACGGATCAGTAGCGGTGCAGCAACAAACAGCGTCATCAGAACCGGAATAGTATCAATATCAATAGCAAAGTGAAAAATCACCAATAGCACTGCCAATCCTATCATTGATAGATATGGAACAAGCACTTTTTTGCCTAACAGCAGCATAAAGAAAAGAGTGGCCAGAAAAGAAAACATCAACAAACCTTTATTAATAATAATTATCATTTAGATTTAAATAATATGTTTACTAACAGAGTAAATCAAGCAACAAAATTAGTTTTTGCTTACTTAAAGAAAAGATAACAACAAAGATAAAAAAAGAGCAGCGGATGAATGCGGCTCTTTTTAATCAATTCACTTTATCTGCCAATAAGTTAGCTTGCCAATAAATCAGTTAAAGAAAGGTTGTTTCGCTTTGGTACTATTATCAGAGAGATGCTCTTAGCTTAGAGACAAGGCACTATTTTTCAGATAATACCTGACCAGAGAATTTCACACCCTGCCATCCAAAACGAATAAAATTGCGGATGTTTTGGTGATCATCCTTATCTGGATTCTGCAGAACATCTTTACGATAAAAGTCGCCAAAGCAAGCCAAGGTTTGCGTTTCAGATAAACCTTGGCGTTGTGCAAAAGCAAATATCTTACATGAACCATTATTCTGGTTCTCAGCATTGACTGTCTCACCATTAACGAAAGCGCTAGGGGTGAACTCGAAATGCTCATCAATCGTCGCGATGACTTCCTGAAACTCGACTAATTCTGGCTGTTGGTTTAATTTTTTAAGCAGAGCTGCAATTTCCATATCGTTATCTATCCAATTTACAAAAAAGGCAGTCTAATAAAAAACCGCCTTGATGCAAACCCAGTTTATAACTGGAAACTCGGTTTAAACTACCATTCCACGGGTTTCCATCCATTAGGTGGTGTTAGCCCCCAACGTTTGAATTCTTCGGCAATGTATACTTCCATCCCTTTGTGACCGATTTGGATAGGAACATTGTTGCCATCCAGTCCTTTATCCAAAATCTCTTTCGCCATACTTCCCGCTTGTAAACCTTGAGAACGCCCATCCAAGATAACACCACCAGCGGCCTTACCTTTTCCTATGGAATAGTCCCAAAACCCAAACATGGGAACTTCACTGTTTTTATAAGTCCAATTCATGATGTCGTCAGATGCTACACTCTCCCCATTACTGTTGATTAAGGTTTGGTATAAACCAACGACTATCGCACTCACTCCTTCTGCTGCTGCATTAGACACCGCATCCTGCCACGCACGCTCGGTTGAAATAACCATAACCTCAGTGTCAATGCTCAAGTTTTGTTTGATTAAATTGATCTGGTTTTCAATGTTACGTACAGCAATTTTTGCCGTATTGCCTAAATCGAAAAGAACCCGTACTTTCGGCTTGGTATTTGGACTGTCTAACACCTCACCAATACCTGCCATAGTTTTAATAAAAAATGGGCGTTCCAATACACCTGTCACACCAGCGTTGCCTACATATTGGGTCAGTAAGTCGCGTGGATTTGAATTAATGCCCAAAAACACAATAGTAATGGGGTCCTGATATAACCTCGGTAGCATGTAGTTCAGTGCATTATCATCACCAAGGACCACAAGATCTGGTTTCAGTTGCAAGTAAGCTTTATGGGCTAGCTCTGCTCGATGTTCATACTCCCGACTTGGAACACGTTTGGTGTCCATCTCAAAAAATGCGATCTCATGCGCTGGTGTTAAGCTGTCTTTCAATCCCTGGCGGTAGCCAGCATCCCAACCAAATTCCGCATGATAGCTTTCTATTACAAGAATCTTTGCTGCCATCACAGGCGCAGCGAACAAGCTTAGGAGCAGTACAATACGAACCATAGTTAACGCCTTCATTTCTTTTTATTTTTAAGTTTAGACCAACTTCGCCAATGACCAGTAATAGACCTTCTATACTGGGATCATCCTTTAGTTAAAAACAACGATGAAAACAACTGCAACTTTAGGTAAATCAGACCATAAGTAAAAAGGGAAAGCTAAATGATTAAAAGTCGCCAATTCATAGAAAGTGATACCAACCCGTTTTATAGCCGCATTGGTCGAAGAATTATCATTATTTTAGTTTTACTCAGTGGTGCTGTCACACTCGTAGCAACATTGACTCAAACTTACTTTGACTACAAAAGCGAGTTTAGCGACGTTGCTCAGCACCATTACGAAATTGAAACCATCCACTCTGAGCTGCTTTCTACATTACTTTGGGACTATGACTTAGTTTTTCTGCAACAACGTCTCGATAGCTTGGTGGAGCTACCCAAAATCAACTACCTGCAAATAGTTTCGGGTAAATACAAGTTCGAAGCGGGAACCCCCGTAACAGGCAGTGCTGTTACCAATATCTATCCCCTGTATCACATCAATCAAGACAATTACAAAATGGAGCAAGTCGGCACGATTTACATCGAATCTAGCGCTCAAGATATTTACCACGACCTGCTTGAGCAGTTCATTATCACACTATTGGTCAATACCGTTAAAACGCTGTTTGTCTGCGCCGTCATCCTGATGGTTTTCCACGAAAGCGTTAACCGGCGTATTTTTTCTGTCGCTCACTACTTACGTAAGTACAACCCACGCCACCCGGCAGACAAGCTCTGTCTGAAACATAAAAAGTGGATCATGGAAAGAGATGACGAACTGGATTGGCTGGCAGAAGAGACAAACACCATCACCAGTAACGTCACTACTCTCTATCGTAATATTAAGTTTGAACAAGAACGCTTTGCTGATTTCACACAGGTTTCATCAGATTGGCTATGGGAAACCAATATGGAGGGGCATCTCACTTATATTTCTGAGCCAATGCGTGAAATGCTCGAAATTGATGAATATATCCGTCCTACATTCGCACAAATCCCTTGGTTTGTTGACGCAACCGATTTGCTTCGTGTGCTAGAAACCAAGCAAGATTTTTCTAAATGCGAGCAACAGTTGAAAATTGACGGCATCAGCATCTACATGATGTTTCAGGGAATTGCTCGCTATGAGAATGACCATTTTCTTGGCTATCGGGGTACAACAATCAACATTACCCAGCTCAAAACGACTCAATTGGAATTACAAACAGTCAATTTCAACTTGGAGAAAACCATTGATGAACGAACTCGCGACCTTAAGCAGAGCATGAAGCATCTGCAACGCACACAAGATCAGTTAATCGAATCCGAAAAATTGGCAGCGTTAGGCGGACTGGTTGCGGGTGTAGCACATGAAGTCAATACTCCACTTGGAATTGCTGTAACAGCAACATCCGTCATTCAAGAGGTACAAAATGAGCTGGCCTCCGCTTTTGCCTCACAAACATTAACCAGCACTCAGTTTAGCGAACTGATACAACGCCTCGCAGATAGCAGCGCGTTGTTAGAAAGTAATCTTAATCGCGCGGCTAAGTTAGTCAGAGACTTTAAGCAAACAGCAGTAGATCAAGTTTCAGAGCAACGCAGCCAGTTCCGTATACACCAGGTTATTGAAGCGTTGATTGCCAGTTTGCACTCAGAAACACGTAAAATACCCGTTGAACCGCAAATTCAAGGCGATAAACAACTTATGATGACTAGCCTGCCTGGCGTGCTCACCCAAATTTTGACTAATCTGATTATGAACAGTGTCAACCACGCGTTCAAAGAGACGTTACAAGCAAACATCATTATTGATTTCTACGAGCAAGGTGACAATATTGTTTTGGAATATCAAGACAATGGCTGTGGCGTAGCAAAAGAGCTGCATCAGAAGATTTTCGAACCCTTTTTTACCACTAAGCGAGGAGTTGGCGGTTCTGGGCTGGGATTAAATCTGGTATTTAACCTTTTGAAGAAAAAACTTAATGGCGAACTCGTGTTCAGATCTGAAATTGGGCAAGGCGTACATTACACGATCACCATGCCCAAAGTACTGGTTCAAGAATCGCAACCTTAATCAGGCCAAGCCGATCTTATTTTGATAAATTCATCCCAGTGTTCAAGAAGCAAATCAACCAGTTTTGGTTCAAAATGCTGACCTCTTTGCGCCAGCAATTCCTGCTTAATGTCTGCATCTGACCAAGGCGCTTTGTAGACGCGTTTGGCACCTAACGCGTCAAACACATCTGCCAACGCACTGACGAATCCCCAAAAAATAGACAAGCATGGCGAGTTGTGATCTTATGTAATCGCCAAAAAACAAAAAAACACAACTCAAGATGCCATGCTTATAACAAAATTTGGCCACACAACACTTTCTAAATCTCTAAAGAACTTTAATCAGGCTCGAGTTAAATCATTGTTCGATTGTAGCAATGCCCTTATTCGAGGAAATGAACTTAGCCTGACCACTATTGGGCGTAATTTAGAAGGTCGCTCAAATGTAAAGCATAAAATAAAACGTGCGGACA
>NZ_JBKEBW010000176.1:0-13805 GCF_047973365.1 Vibrio sp.
CGATGGTCCGCTCAGAAACAGGAAGGAGCCTTGAGGAAGCTCGAACGAGATGTCGCGGAGCGTTTCCGCAGCGAGACCATAGCGCAGGCCGACCTTCTCGAACCGAATCACGTCACAAAACCCCAGGATTTCCGGCCGCCGCGCCAACAGTCCCGCGACCTTCCTTCCGGTATGGTTAACCGACAGTTAAATTCGCGGACCGACATCGCCTTCTTGAGCCCTCGGTTAAGAAGCCTTAACCATTCTCCTTTACGTCCGCTTAAGACTGTCGCGAAGAATGAAAGAGCGGCTCGCATGGCTGATTCCCTTAACGCACGCTCTGTTTCCGGCGAAATGATGACACCGGGGTCTCTTTGCGCCGAAGCGCGCGAATCGGCCGCCGGTATTGTCGACGCCGATTATGTCGAGATCGGGCCGCAGGAGCGCAGGGAAGGGCAGGGAGCTGGAAAGCCCGATGCCGCGGCCGCGCAGCCGCCTGGCGGCATGGGCATGCTGGACCGAAGCTGGAAACCCGCCGTCCAATGGACGACCGGGCGTGGCGGTCCGGTTTTCTGGGCCGCAGGATGCCTGCTCGTCGCTGCCGCTTTCTGGATGTCGGGCGGTCATGCATTGATGCGCCCCGCGGCGCCTGACCGGTCTGACCTGCGCATCGCCGACGTCCGTTCGATCACGCGAACCATAGATGGAACGCCTGCCTTGCTGGTCGATGGACGCATCCACAACGCCGGCAGCGCGGCGGGCCGCGTGCCTGATCTGGCGGTCAGGGTGCGCTCCAGGACCGGTGCCGCGACGGTCTACAAGCTTGGCAGTCTTCGCACGCCGCTGCCCGCCGGCGCAAATTACAGCTTTTCTGGACGGCTCGACTTGCCTATGGACGGTGTCGAAACCGTTTCGGTCACATTCGATCAATAGGAAAATCCATGCCCGTTGTGCGAGACAAGGAAATCGAGATCCTCTATTCGGCCTCGACCATCGCAAGGCGCAATCTGGAACTGGCCAAGACGATAGCCGGGCGGGACTACCATGACCTGCTCGTCATATCGGTCCTGAAAGGGTCCTTCATCTTTGCGGCGGACCTGATCCGCGCCATGCACGATGTCGGGCTTTCTCCGGAAGTCGAGTTCATCTTCATCTCCAGCTATGGAGCGGGAACGACAAGTGGCGAAGTGCGCGTGCTGCGCGACATAGACAATGATGTTTCCGGCCGCGACGTCATCCTGATCGACGACATTCTGGAATCGGGCAAGACATTGAAATTCGCCCGCGACCTGATGCTTTCGCGCGGCGCGCGGAGCTGCTCTCTGGCAGTGTTGCTCGACAAGCGCATGCGCAGACAGACCGAGGTTTCAGCCGACTTCGTCGGTTTCGAGTGCCCCGACTATTTTGTCGTGGGCTACGGCATGGACGTCGCCCATGCCTTTCGGGAACTGCCCTTCGTCGGCGTCGTCAAATCCTGATCCGCAAACGCCGCGCATATGATATTCAGCGCATTCTATGATTATAAGACTTCTCTTAGCCTTTCCTGAGCCACTTGTACTAGCAAGTCTGGCTGGAACTTAGAGATGAATCGATTACAACCCACCTTTTGCACCATAGCTTCGTTAAAGCTGCCACTCAAAGATGTGTTCAAAGTGATATACAGATCTTTCATGCGGGGATCACTACGCACTTCATGAGTTAAGCGATAACCGTCCATTTCTGGCATTTCGGCATCGGTAATCATCATCAGAATTTCGTCGCTAATCTTCTTACCTGCATCACACCAAGATTTCAGCAAGTTCAACGCTTCTAGACCATCACGACACTCAATGATATTCAGACCAAGTTGTGAAAGCGTCTCTTTAATCAGATTCCTTGCGGTTGAAGAGTCATCCACAATAAGCACGTTACGCCCCGCCATTTCATCCAAAATATCGTGGTCAAGCAGCCCTTCAGAAATCGAAACATCGTAATCAATGATCTCAGCAAGCACTTTCTCTACGTCAATAATCTCAACGATATTGGTTTGGGCTTGGTCTTTAATCTGGGTAATGGCCGTCAAGTAAGTTGCACGACCCGCAGATTTTGGCGGCGGCTCAATTTCCGTCCATGTCGTGTTAACAATATTACGCACTTGACCAACCAAGAAGCCTTGAGTGGTACGGTTGTACTCCGTAATAATCAAGTTCTGCTCTGGTTTTTCTAACCGAGATGGAGGAAAACCAATCGCTTGGCGTAAGTCGATAATCGGCACGGGAACACCACGTAGAGTGGCCACTCCTGTAATATTGGGATGAGAGCCCGGCATTTTAGTCAAAGTAGGGACTTTTATCACTTCTCTAACTTTAAATACGTTAATAGCAAACAGCTGACGGCTATTTAAACTAAAAAGCAATAACTCAAGTCGGTTCTCGCCAACCAAGTTAGTGCGTTGATCGACCGAATTTAAAACACCTGACATAAAAAATTCCGCTGACTACTGAAACTCAATAACAGTATATACTCAAACTACTTGGAGTTGCAGGTAGGCGACAAGTGAGTTAATCCCCATGAGCATAGATAAACTATGTGATTGGGGTGAACGAACGCAGTCCCCATACCAAAACATAAAGCGCTGCAGCTTCAAGTAGGAAGAGTATAGCTACAAAGGACAAATGTAAATAATAGCACTAAAGGTAATGTAAAAATTATCCTTCTACTACTTTCATCAATAACAAACCATCATACAAGGCTTGTTTCACCAAAGCCGCACCTGGCATAGTTGCTTGCTTGTAAAACCGAGATTCAACGAGTTTCAAATCTTGATGATAAACAGGCAAACTTTGTTGCTCGATACAATGCTGAATAGCTGGGTACAAAACGTTTTTCGCTTGATTAATGACACCACCAATCAGAATCTTTTCTGGATTAAACAGGTTAATCACGATAGCGATCGCAGAACCTAAATAAGCCCCAAGCTGCTCAATCACTTCCACCGCTAGTGGGTCACCTTCAGCCGCCGCCGAACAAATATCTTCGATAGTGATTTCTGATATTTCACTTAAACTTGAAGCTTCACCGTTGGCAATACGCTCAGCCACTTGCTCACGAATGGCTTGAGAACTGGCAACAGTCTCAAGACAACCAATATTGCCACAATGGCAACGTTTACCGTTGCGATCAATCTGGATGTGTCCTAACTCACCGATGTTACCATTACGACCTTGCAGAACACGGCCATCAAGAATAATACCCGCACCCAAACCGTGATGGATAGAAATAAGAATAGAATTATCAACATCTTGTGAATGACCAAATAATTTTTCGGCCAACGCCCAAGCGCGCGTATCGTTGGCGATAAACACTGGCAGACCTGTCGCTTTATAAATTTCAGGTCCTAATGCAAGATTACTCACATTGTAATGAGGCATCTGCAACACAATGCCTTTTTCCGAGTTCACTAGACCCGGAAGAGTAATAGCAATACTCGTGACACGATCAAGCTGACTGGCATAAGTTTGAAAAAATTCTTCAATTTCAAATAGCAGACGCTGAAGTACATCGTCTTGATCGATTTCGTGAATTTCAATCTTAGTGTCAATCAGCACTTCACCACCAAGTTCGTGAAGTGCAATCGTCAAATATCCTCGCCCAAGACGCATCGAGAGGAATTGCCAACCTTCGTTGTTAGTCTGTAAACCAACAGCAGGTCGACCACGGCTGATAGCCTCTTGAACCGTTGTTTCATGAATAAGGTGCGCATCAATAAGCTCGCGAGTAATTTTGGTAATACTTGCAGGCGCGAGTTCGCTCTCTTTCGATAAATCGATACGAGAAATAGGACCTTTTTGGTCAATCAATTTATATACACGACCAGCATTGACTTGTTTGATATGGTCAATATGGCCTGGTTGAGCCATATACATGGTACGCTCCAGAAAACAACAACCTGCCAATTTTTTTACTTTGCGAACTAATTGTGAAGGGCTTTGGTAAATACCCGTGACAAGCGTCACGTATATACTCGGAACTTTGTGTATTCAGTCAAATTGTCGAGTTTGAGTTGCCTCTATGAACCTGTCTGCAAAACTCAATTGTTAAGCAGAAATATTTTCATTGCTTTATGGGTTGCTGCCAAATTTTTACATTTTTTCGTGAAGTTACGTAACAATACCATAACCATAATCATTGAATTAAAAATCTAACGACCCGAAATCGGCGCGAACAGCACGTTCTGCTTTGAGCTCTTCAGCCTGCAAGAACAGGTTAATAAAGCGATTTCCCGCCTCTACCCCAAGTTCATAATCATGAAGTAGATCCTCTTTGTTGCTCATCAACGAGGTGGATTTTAGTGGGCTACTTGGTGCGATTTGCACGATAAACGCATCATCAGGCGGCTCGTTTAAAAACTCTCGGGTTAAAGAGTAGGTCTGATAGTGCACCATAAGTAGGTCGGCCAATCCTGAATCGAATTTATCCCCTAATAAGTGACTCAAGCGATAGATATCGTCAGCGCCAAACAACCATCGTCCACCATTGAGGACTTGCAGATGCTTTTGTTCACTTTTGAGTTCTTTAGATCGTGCAATCTGCTGTTGGAAAAATCGGTTCCAGTCTTGCTTCCAGAGATCTAAACGGCTTTGCCACTGAGTTTGGATGCTATTAAATGAATCTCTTAACCATTTTATTTCGTTCTGTTTGGCATTTTCAGCAGCCGTTAGCAAATCCTCTTCCTCATCCACTTCTTCGGTTCTGATCACCGTGATGAAACGCGCTTCACGCCGCCACGCTTCTTGCACAGGAATAGACGCGGAAACTCCTCCATCAACATAAAGCTTATTGTTTAACTTTACTTCTTTCGGATACAGCCGGGGAATAGCGCAAGTAGCGCGCATTACATCTTTCCAGTTATTACCCAGCATAGGGAAATATTCATCATTGAGCGCCAATGAGGATGTGACTGCCGCATAAGCTTTACGTGAACCTAGTGCTCTGCGACCCATGTCTATATCCATTTGAAACGGAAAGTCACAGATTTTTTCCAACGCCCAATCCAAATCCATATATTGTTTTCTGCGGATATAGCTGAACAGATGAAAAAACTCGGGCTTCGTTGTGAGTTCAGTAATGAACGCTTTGCCTAAGCCATGCTGACGACAGAGATAGGCGCAAAGGTTAAGGGCACCTGCGGAGGTACCATAAAACTCTTCAAAAGGGTCGAAGTTGGCAAGATTAAAGGCATCCAATACACCAGCAGTAAATATCCCACGCTGACCACCTCCTTGAGCAACCAGAGCGTTTTTGCCGCCGATGAATTTGGACAGTCGGATGACATCGACTTTGTTATCTAGATTAGAAACAGTTCCACTATTCGCCATAAGTAGAACCCTTATTGGTCAGTGTGTGATAGCAATCAACCCAAAACCAACAAGTACAGTGAAAATAACGACAGTAGAAATCACTGCAAATTTTAAATTTTTTTCCATTTGAACCTCCTTTTGCTTAACAAATTAATAACACCGCACAAGGAAGTCAGCAAGATTTGTTGATTTTTCACCGACAATTATGCAATTGCCCTCACAAGAACTCAATCGTCTTATTGCTTATTCAGCAAGGTGTTAGAGTAAAAATTGCAAGCCCCTATTCCGTTGTAATACAAAGCGAATAAATTCTGCTTTTCATATTTGGAGATAGTACTAAATGGTGGAGGTATTCACTGGTGATTGTTTATTTTTCAGTCATACACACTATTGTTTTCAATAGTCATATCCGTTGTTAATTTCACTAATGCACAACCATCAAGCCACCAATAAACTATATGACGATATTTTAAGCTAATTAATTAGCAATAAACTGACCGATAAAACTACAACAACACAAAAAACTAACATTTATGATCTATTGCTATTAACAGCACAAAACTGTAGGCTGAATACTACGCGTAGCTGATTATTTCAGATTTCGCAAACACACATCGAATAATAAAGAATAAAACTCTGGGTTTTCTCAAGGCATACAAAATTTAATACTAACTTTTCACCGAATCATGGATGATAGGTAAACTATAAAGCTGTTCTATAGAACGCTGAAAAATATTGACCGCAGCCATGTTCATCAGTGATAGCCACAGAGAAGCTTCATACCTCAGAGAGTTGTAAAGGAGTTAAACATGAAGCGAGAACAATGGGGATCCCGTGCGGGGTTTATCCTGGCTGCAGTGGGTTCTGCAATCGGTCTTGGAAATATCTGGCGTTTCCCTTACATGGCTTATGAAAACGGCGGCGGCGCATTTTTCATTCCTTATATCTTCGCACTACTTACTGCGGGTATTCCATTCATGATCCTCGAGTTCAGTATGGGTCAAAAGAACCGTGGTTCAGCACCATCTACGCTAGCTAAAATTAATGCTAAATTTGAATGGTTAGGTTGGTTCCAGGTCGGTATCGCAGCCGTTATCGCCGTTTATTACGTTGCAGTCATCGGTTGGGCAATCTCTTACTTTGGAATGTCATTTACTCAAAGTTGGGGCACTGATACTAACGCATTCTTCTTTAGCGAATACTTAGCACTTGGTGACAACTCACCAACCAACCTAGGCTCAATTCAATGGAACATCGCTTTCGCAATGTTCATCGCTTGGGCCATCACTTATGCTGCGATCGTTGGTGGTGTAAAAGCAGGCATCGAACGTGCATCTAAGATCATGATGCCAATATTATTCCTAATGGTATTGTTCTTAATTGCTCGCATGATTTTCCTTCCAGGTGCGCTTGATGGTGTGAACTACATGTTCCAACCTGACTTCAGCAAAATTTGGGATGTGAAAGTTTGGGCGGCGGCTTATGGTCAAATCTTCTTCACGCTAAGTATTGGTTTTGCAATCATGCTGGCATATTCAAGCTACCTACCGGAAAAATCAGACATCACAAACAACGCATTTATGACCGTGTTGATCAACTGTGGTTTCTCAATCCTTGCAGGTATCATGATTTTCTCTGTGTTGGGTTACATGGCTCAAGAGCAAGGCAAACCGTTAACAGAAGTAGTTTCTGCCGGTGTAGGTCTGGCATTCGTAACAATACCCGCAGCAATTAACCTGCTACCCATTCCATACATCTTAGGTCCAATATTCTTCCTAGCATTGACTGTTGCCGGTTTAAGCTCGCACATTTCAATCATGGAAGCCGTCACCTCAGCGGTTATCGATAAGCTGAACTGGAGCCGAAAAAAAGCAGCAAACATCGTTATCGGTTCTGGCTTAGTGATTTCAATGGCGTTTGCAACCAACGGTGGCCTACTCCTACTTGACCTAGTTGACCATTTCGCAAACAACGTAGGTATCATGGCAAGCTGTTTCGTTGAAATCGCGCTCATGACTTGGCTGCTAAAAGTCTCTGACGTACGTAAATATGTGAACAGTATTTCTGATTTCAGCGTAGGTGTATGGTTCGACATCTGTTTACGTTTTGTCACTCCAGTGATGTTAGCTATCATCGTTGCGACAAAATTTATCGCACTGTTCACTGAAGGCTACGGCGGTTACGACCTAACTTTAGGTTGGGCAATTATTATCGTTCTACTTGTATTTGGTGTACTTGTTAACCTAACCAGCCGTAAGGAGGCAAACTAATGACTATTAGCGCAATTATTATGATGATCATTGGTCTTGGTATTACTTGGGGTGGCGCTGCTATCTGTATCAAGAGAGCGATGAATAAGTAATTCATTCAGTTAGTAAAAAACCGGCTTCTGCCGGTTTTTTGTTCTATCTAAAGCTAACAATAATTCTTTTCAACCAAAGGACGAATAACTAACTCGTCCACGCTAGAAATATCCTTCTGGCTTGCCATAAATAAAATGGCGTTTACCACTTGCTCAGGATGCAAATACTCAGGGCGTTCAGCCGCTCTGAAGGGAGTGTCCACTCCACCAGGATAAATAGCACAAACTTTCACTCTGTGCTCTCTTGCTTCTTTGCGGAACACTTTCGTTAACGCATCCATCCCTGCTTTTGATGCCGTATAAGCTCCGATCCCTTCATTTGAAAAATCACATACGGTAGATAGCACATTGATGATAATGCCCTCTCCACGAGATTTCATCGAAGTATTATAGGCTTGCTGCATAAAGACAAATGGCGACAACATGTTCAGTTGCACTAAACCCATAAGGTCACTAACAGATAAGTCAGCAATAGTGCTTCTGGATGTGTTCGCACCAGCACAGTTCACCAGAACATCGACGTGCCCCAGTTGACGAATAGAAGAAGCGACAAATTGTTCTATCAATTCAAAGTTGGTTGCATCAAACGCCTGATAATAGATTTGGCTGTCAAATTCTGATAATTCTGAAACCAGTTTATCTAGCTTACTTTCAGACCGTCCGCAAAACGCGACATTCGCCCCCAGTTCAAGCAATCGTAGTGTCAGTAAACGCCCAATTCCGGAAGTCGCGCCAGTGACGATAAAGTTTTTGTTTTTTACATCCAACATCAAGTATCTAAGCTCGCTTAAGTAAAACGATATTCAGCCATGTAATGTATAGCTGAAACAATTCGCTTACATAATACGTTTAACTGTATTCGACTAAAAAGGTGGTCCATCACATAACTGATTAATTCGTTGGTATATCAGAAGTGATACGTCAAGCCTAAAGCCGCTCCGATTTCCAGTTCGGCGCCATCGTCAAAGTTAACTTGTGGCTGCAACTGACCATATACGTCAAACTTGTCGTTAATTTGCCAATCGAGACCTAACGGTAATCGTACCCCCAAGTCATCACCATCCCAATCGGTCCAAGCGCCACCGCCAACGTACCAGTCAAAAGGAACATTAGCGTCGAAACTACCAGTCGCAAAAATATAATCGAACGCAACGCCGTCGTTACCTAAAATAAAACGATATTGGTCGTCAATTTCAAATACCGCACTCAGTTGCTGATCAACCGCCATACCAACTTCAAATCCTTTATTCTGCGCGGCTGAAGCACTTGCAGAGCAGACACACAATAAAGCAACAATCCCTATCTTATTCATATTCAAACTCTCGGAGATAAATGACGTAAGCCCTAAAAGGTATAGAGATTTAACTTCATTTTTGTCAAATCCGTGTCGAAAATTGGACATAAGAAAAAGGAGACCGAAGTCTCCTTTATTTATAGGGGAAAATATAATTGAGAATTAACCGTTGTTACGGATCCACTCATCCATATCTGTTTTAAGGTTGTCAGACTTAGTACCGAAGATAGCTTGAACACCACCAGATACAACAACGACACCTGCGGCACCAAGTTTTTTAAGTTTGTCTTGGTCAACCATTTCAGTATCAGCGACTGATACACGTAGACGAGTGATACACGCATCTAGGTTAGTGATGTTAGCTTTACCGCCGAATGCAGCAACCAGTTCGCCAGCCATTTCTGTACCAGAAGTAGCTGTTGCACCTTCAGAGTCATCTTCACGACCAGGAGTTTTAATGTCCATAGCGCGAATAACGAAGGTGAATACTACGTAGTAAAGTGCAGCGTAAGCGATACCTAGGCCAACAAGTAGCAACATGTTATCAGCACGTGGTGATTGAACCACGAAGTCGATGAAACCGTTAGAGAACGTGTGACCATGAACAACACCTAAAGAGTTGGTTAACATGTATGCCACACCAGCTAGTACAGCATGAATTGCATATAGTACTGGAGCGATAAATAGGAACGAGAACTCGATTGGTTCAGTAATACCTGTTAGAAATGAAGTCAAAGCCGCAGAAGCCATGATACCCATTACTTTCGCACGGTTCTCTGGTTTAGCGCTGTGTGCAATAGCAATCGCAGCCGCTGGAAGACCGAACATCTTGAATAGGTAACCACCGGCTAGCTGACCAAAACCGTTACCTGCAGCACGAGTAGCATCATCAGCAGTAAGGAAACAAGTCATGATACCGTGAGCAACTTTACCCGCTTCTGTCGTACAAGTACCTGCTTCGTAGAAGAATGGTACGTTCCAAATGTGGTGTAGACCGAATGGGATTAGAGAGCGCTCAACAACACCGTAGATACCGAATGCAGTAACAGGGTTTTGGTTTGCAGCCCAATCAGAGAAAGATGCGATCACACTACCAATTGGTGGCCAAATAATAGAAAGGATGACCCCAAGACCAATGGATAAGAAACCAGTAATAATTGGCACTGCGCGCTTACCCGCGAAGAAACCTAGGTATTCTGGCAGTTGAATTTTGTAGAAACGGTTGAATGCCCAAGCAGCAACACCACCGGCTAGGATACCACCTAGAACACCAGTTTCGATGTGTTCAACACCCATTACCGTTGCCATGACGTTCAGTGTAGCAATCATGATACCGTAACCAACGATTGCTGAGAGACCTGAAACACCATCGTTATTGGTGAAACCTAAAGAGACACCGACAGCGAAAAGAAGTGCCATTTGGCCGAAAACTGAACCGCCAGCTTGTTCCATTAGGTGTGATACGACTTCTGGTAGCCAGCTAAAATTCGCCGCACCCACTCCTAGCAAAATACCTGCAACTGGAAGTACTGATACTGGTAGCATCAAAGACTTACCAACTTTTTGCAGGTTCGCAAAAGCGTTTTTAAACATGTTTATGCTCCTGATTAAGTTATTAGAATGTTTGGGTTCTAACGGCCTACCCCCGTAGCCTAAATGTTAGCACCCAGTGGAAATGTAACCACTCGTGAATTATATTTTATAGCTCAAAATAAATTATTGATACTCTTCAAACTTCGAAGCGGATAAATACGTATAGATCACGATTTTTTGAAAAAAACACCCACCACCTGACTCAAAAAGCAAAACTAACTCGCATTACTAAAAGATTAGTCTGCTTTTTCATTATTTGTTACATTTTTTACAGCTCATCTCGAATGCATATTTTTAACAACATCAATTGTCTTATAGCAGTCTAAGTAAAAATATGATCAGATTGAACATCGGTGGAACAGCGAATGAGTGTCGAACACAAACACGCATAGACCCTTCCATGGGGCTCCGCCGAGCCATCCATGGCTCGGAGGGTTTGCTTATCGACACCCATTCACTGATCAGAAAGTTTTCCAGAACGGTATTAAAAACTGTAAGCGTAAAAAAACCCGCGAATTTAGCGGGCTTTAATCAATTAATCTTGTCTTGCATGGAGAGGTTCTTTATCAAACATATAGAGTTGAATTGCTGAGTAAGCGGCATAAACCCCTAATGTTGCTAAGCAAAGAACAATCTTCTGCTTTTCGCGAGCAATGTATGATGACAAATCCTTTCGCTCTATCCCGCTGTCAATTCTCAGCAGGTACTTCCCTAATGACTTACCAATCAACCTGTAGCTGATTGAACAAAAGCCAAGATATATCCCTACAAAAACCAACAACATTACAAGCACTATCAACAACAAAATAGGCAGAGCCAAATCATCGTTCAACGATAACCCACCGACTTTGTCACTGAAGATACCAGCCATGAGTAAAGCAAGAACTGACAGCACGACCTGTGTGAACATTTTTGCGATCATCACATCAATGACGAATGCGCCAGTTCTTCTAAATTTGTCACCAATACTCATTACTTACCAAGTAGCGAGTTAATTTGAGCTTTATAGCCCGCAGCTTCCGCACCGTAGATAGCTTGGATACCAGTGTCACCAACTTTAACAAGACCACGAGCGCCTAGCTCTTGAGTCCAGTAATCGTTGTCTTTCACTTGAGCACCATCTTTTACAGTAATACGTAGACGCGTGATACATGCATCAACGTCAACGATGTTTTCAGCGCCACCAAGAGCTTCGATCATATCTTTAGCTTTTTGGTTATCACCCGCCGCACCGCTTTTAGCTGCATGGTAATCTTTCTTCGATACTACTGCTACCGCGCTACCTTTACGACCTGGGGTTTTCACGTCGAACTTAACGATAAACCAACGGAATACAAAGAAGTAAATGAACGCGTATGCAATACCCACAACTGGGATAAAGTACCAATGGTTGTTAACACCCGTTACACCAGGAAGGATACCGAACAACGAGAAGTCGATGAAACCGCCACTGAATGTCATACCTACTTTAACGTTTAGCATATCCATTAGCATGAATGACAGACCAGCTAGAGGAACGTGAATCGCGTAGTAAAGCGCTGGAGCCAGGAATAGGAATGTGAATTCGATTGGCTCTGTAATACCGGTTAGGAATGCAGTAAGCGCAACTGAGAATAACAAACCACCCGCAGCTTTCTTGTTTTCAGCATCCGCTAATGTATACATAGCGTACGCAGCAGCTGGAAGACCAAACATCATGAATGGGAATTTACCTGTCATGAAGTTAGTTGAAGTGAATTGGGAGAAGTCACCTGCTGCTAAAGAACGGAAGAAGATGTTCTGAGTACCTTTAACTAACTCACCAGCGATCTCTGCCGTTGCACCAACCTCTGTCTGCCATAGTGGTAGGTAGAATACATGGTGAAGACCCACAGGGATTAGTGAACGTTCAATAATACCGAAGATGAAAGAGGCAATGTAACCGTAGCCAGCACCTGTCATTTCACCCAAAGCCGCACCGATAGCACCAAAAGCAGCACCGAAGAATGGCCAGATGAAAGTTAGAACGATACCGTAGAACAATGCAGCGAATGCACTGATGATTGGAACGAAACGTGCGCCGCCGAAGAAGCCTAGGTAATCAGGCAGTTTTACATCGTGGTATTTGTTGTGAAGCACAACAGTCACTGCACCAGCAATCAGACCACCGAACACCCCCATACTTAGTGTGTTAGTGATACCCAGAGCGTTAGCAAGAACACCAGCGTATTCGCTGCCCATTAGAATGACTGTGTTTGTATCAGTATTGATCATACCAGTAACTGACAGCGTCTTAGCGATAGCTACGTTCATTACTAGGTAAGAGATCAATGCAGCTAGTGCTGCAGCACCTTTTTCTGCGCGAGCAAAACCAACGGCAATTGCCAATGCAAACATTACTGGAAGGTTTGCAAACACGATGTCGCCGGCTGCAGTCATAATTTGTAGGAAGCTGTTAAGTACAGTTCCGTTTTGAAGAGCGCCAATATTGTACGCTTCAATCATTGTAGGGTTGGTGAAACTACCCCCGATACCCAACATGATACCCGCAGCTGGCAGCAGTGCGATTGGTAACATGATGGACTGTGAAAGTTTGCTAAAGAAACTTTTCATTAGTTCATGCTCCTGTTTAAGTTTTTAGAATCCTAGAAGCCAGCGGCACACCCCCGTAGCCTAAATGCTCGCTTCTATAAAAAATACAGCGAATACTATCGATATATTTTCCGCCCCTAAATATATCGTTTTGATGGTACCGGTTTCTAGAAGATGATTTATTTTAGTCTCAAAATAATAGATAGATCACAATCTACCGCAGCAGAAAAAATCACCAACACCAATATAACTAACTGTATTATATTAATTTCTTATCGTTAAATTCATTTAAATGCGTAAATAAGATTAAGTATAATGTTATTTTATATAACAAATTTACATTAGTTTGATTATGGCTCTCAAAATCAACATATTTAGTAAACAATAGATCATTCTTTGCAACCCGACAATTTTTGCTATAAATCGAGTAGGGTGAGGCGTTACCGCCTCATCCCTCTCACAGAACCGTACGTACGGACCTCGTATACGGCTCATGCATACTTCCATTCAGCATAATTGCTAAACACATACCCTGTTCCTACTTGCTCAAGATTTACCAACCCCAGTTCGTTGAACCATTGGTTTGGCATCGCATAACTGGCTAGAGGACTTTGCGCATTTCTCCAACTACTCATTCGGATAAATCTAAACGGCGGCTTATATCCAA
>NZ_JBKEBW010000073.1:0-2042 GCF_047973365.1 Vibrio sp.
CTGGTCCAAACTAGACCTTAGCCTAATCCTAACCTGGCCAAACTTTATCTGTCCTAATACGCTATTTAACCTGATTCGAAAGCTCGTCACATGATGCATGTCTTAAAAATGCGTTTTGTTTAACAATTATTCAGCATGAATAATATGCAAAATTTATATAAGAGTAGGCGGCGTCCACTACCTCATTAGCGGCCTGACTTAGCAGCAGTATCACCCAGCGTAATAACAAATACTTGCCCGTCATATATATTTGCTCAGTTCAACAACAGGCGAGTCACTTCAGTTACCTTGCGGGGAAGGCTGATGCGTCCACCTCGGCGTTCACCCCTGGCAGCCCCACCCGCCACGGGGCTGTATACTTCCTCCGCTCCATCTCCCCACCACAAAGTTCACAGCGGCGCCCACGATCCGTGAGGCACAGCTCGCCCAATATAACCACAATGAAAATTTTCACTAGGTAAGTACGCACCACCAAGAATCTTGTTTACATCTGCTGGCCGGTGTGACGTCACTCCTCAGCGCTGACGGTGTTGTGCTTGGTTCTTGTAATTAATGATTCTCCACAGTTTTCTCATGTTTTTTAGATGTTTATTTTAGTTTATTTGATATATTGTATTTTAGACGTTGAGATTTTTTGATACACACACAAATTTGTGATCGTTGTCGAAATTTCCCGTCATGAAATCGGTTCGTCGTAAACCATAGCCTACTATATCATTTTTTATAGTTTTTACTTTCATAGAATATTATAGCTAAGAATGATTTGATTTATGTAAATATTTATATTATCACATATGAGAAAATATGGCATCAACTGAATTAGCCTTTTATTTTTTAACAGCAAAGTGCGCGCGCGGACAACAACGAACGAACGCAGGGTCAGTGGTTATGTTGTGGTGCGTGGATGGCGCTGCCTGTTTGTCTTTCATCGTGGTGCTGAGGTACAAAGCTCAGAGTTGAGAGGACACGTGTCTTGGTGCTCTGTGACAACATTAAAAGCGAAGAAAGGAGATCGGAAACGCAACATAGGCGTACCCGAAGTGAAGTGCTTCGTGAAAGAATATTTATTGCCACGCCGTGGCCGCCGCCGCCTCAGGCAGCCCCCGCCGCCATGACGTCCTGCCCCGGGTGAGTGCAGACAACACGTTGTTGGTATTCATTGCACGGTGAAGCTGCCCCCAACACTATCAACTGTTTCTTTGTGGATGTCTTTAAATAGTGTCCAGTAACAACGGAGGTGCTTGCTCGCGAGCCCTGAAAGTCGACCTGGCCTGAGTGTGCTTGGTCTGTGTGGGTCAGGACACGGTCGGGGGACGATGTTAACCTCCACCGAAGTCACCTCGGGTTGGATCACACAGTCCCGCCACGCAGAAGGGTTCAGCTGTTGACTTCTGAACACACACACACACACACACACTCCAAAACCTGATTTATTTAATGTAAAAAAAACCTGCATGCCAAAAAATATACCCCAACATGTATTAAGATGAAATATTACCGAAGTTCAGTAAAATTATACTCGTAAGATAGCGTTGCCTTATTAAAAATATATGACACTAATCCATGGCGTGATGCATTAGGCTGCGCGAGGCGCTCCCTGCACGCCCACACACATCAAGGGCAGGGGCTGCTGCGGCTTTGCTGGCACCCATGGAGGCGAAGGAAAAAAATAACATGGAACATCAACACGCATTTCTTAATGGATATCAGAGCTTGTCACTGTTAATATTAATTACTTGAGATTCACCGATATCGTAATGTTTTAAATAATATTTTTTTAACGTTTGTGATATTTTTAATGATTAGTCTTTTGGTGGTAAATTAAACGGAGGTGGTCACCGTGGTCATGCTGTAGGCTACATATCTATTGCCAGTCCGGTAGGTAAGAATACAAATACCTATAAGTAAATAAAAAAAAAAAGTTTGTTCTAGTAGGCTACATAATTTAACATTCCTCACCGCGCCCGCTCGATATGCAGGATAAAAATATACAAAGTTAAATAACGAAAAAAAAGAACAGCACAATACACAACCCTGCAGCA
>NZ_JBKEBW010000029.1:0-28283 GCF_047973365.1 Vibrio sp.
AGCTTGGATATAAGCCGCCGTTTAGATTTATCCGAATGAGTAGTTGGAGAAATGCGCAAAGTCCTCTAGCCAGTTATGCGATGCCAAACCAATGGTTCAACGAACTGGGGTTGGTAAATCTTGAGCAAGTAGGAACAGGGTATGTGTTTAGCAATTATGCTGAATGGAAGTATGCATGAGCCGTATACGAGGTCCGTACGTACGGTTCTGTGAGAGGGATGAGGCGGTAACGCCTCACCCTACTCGATTTTTGATTCATTAAAAGTGGAAGCACCACAATAGTTACTTTTAAACGCAAAACAGATGGTCGATGCTAATTACCGTTAAATAAGATGTGCTAACTTAATTCGTGTCTACAATGACAATCTAAGCGTTTTTGAACAAAATATACTGTTCATTGCTCCGCTCTACAATACTCCTCAAGTTAGAGCGGGGTTTCTTTTACGACTATCAGTTTTCACTCTTACCAGTGCCAATGGTGGTTGTGCCGCCTTGAGTTGCAGAAATCAGCGCGTGCCCAACTCCAGTGGCGATTTATATCGCCAAGCGAGGTTCGATAAAACGCTTTTAACCACAATTTCTGTGCCTCGAACCATTGTTGCTGCCGTTCTTTTTCACATGCTCGCTGGGCCCATTCATGGTAAGTATCATGGTTCATTTTTTCCCCTTTCTGAGTTCAAGATCTCTTAAATTACACAATTTGCAATTTTTCGAGTCACAAGTCTCAAGGCAAGACAATTTTTCTTGTACTTTAGGTAACAGTAGAGGGTTCGCAATTGATTTTATAATATTAAATTTCAATAAATACACGCCCATTGTCCCCTGACCTTCTAATGAAGGGTAATACTTTATGACTTCCGCATTAAAAATGATTGTACAAAACTTAACTAACGCATTGTTATCAACTATAAAGAAATAAACAAAATCTTTGCTTTTTGAATACAAGATCAAATACATACAAATTGACTGGGTGATTAACTCAAAGTAATGTTTAGAGTTGGAGTAATAGCCCAAATAGCCCAAGCAGCTACTCTCTACTTCATTTTGTGGAATAGAAATGAAAGATGACAAATTGTTAATCTTAGCTATGTTCATAATTCCAGCCCAATGACCAATAACTTCATCTTGATTATTTTTAATTAGGATGCTTTTATAGGTAATCTTGTTTCTCATTTCATATAAAGAGTTGGTGAAACTTTTTAATGGTGACAAATTTCCATAAAATGCACCAAATAACTCAATATGTTCATCATAAGAGTGATCAGATATCTCTGTAATAATATTTTTTGGCATATGGTTATATGAAAGCGCTGATAACGAGTAATCGAGTTCTTTCACTAAGCCTCTCGCTATCACAGCATGTGAATTAGGGCATTTCAACATGGATACATCAAGACATCGGATGACATCTTGCAAATTAATATCCAAGCATTTAGCTATATACAGTTGTTTATATAATGGTGGAGTGCTTTTACCATTAATCCAGCGGCTAAATGTAATGGTATCTAACCCAAAAAAAACGTTATGATATTTTCTTTGCAGTCGTATGATTAAATCTTTTCTACTTATATTCTTCGAACTAATCCATAGTGATAGCATATCTTTAAATTTTAGGTCTTTAAATACTTTTTTCATTAATAACTTCTCATCTCATATGTCCTTGATGAAATAATATAAAACAGCCACATTTTCTGGAAAATCATATACAAATAATGTATGAAAAACATAAAAAAATCTTGGGGTTGTATATCTTTAATTATCTGTTTTATATTCTCTTTGGACTTTTTTTCGAAAGAATCTTAGCAATGAATAAAAACTTGTGCTTGGCATTGTTATGCTGTTTTCGTCTTTGATGCTAATTTGTTGGCGTTCTTGTAATGATAACCTTGTTCCTGCTATAAAATTGAAAATCGTTACCAAATGTAAATTTAGGTTGTCTTGTGCTATTTAGTACCCCTTTATTCACTACCTGTTCTTTTATCAAAAGTTAATTTTATGTTTAGCAATAAATAGGTTGGAAAATTTATTTTAGCATTGTGTTTGTGATTTCTTTTTGTATGCCAGTTGGCAAGTTGTCTCTTAGCTGAAAAACTTATTAAGTTTGCGGTGTTTGTTTAACAGACTGCGGTAAACGATAATTCTTAATTTTGGAGTTCAAAATGAAAAAAACAGTTTTATGTTTAAGTTTATTAGCTTCTGCTGGTGCCTTTGCTAATAGCGGTACAATTACATTTAATGGGCTAGTGACTGCCGCTACGTGTGATGTAACAGTTGATGGAAACCCTGCTTCTTCTGCAGTTGTTACGTTGCCAACAGTTGCTACAGACGCCTTTGAAAACTATGCTAACGCGCCTGTTGTTAAAACAAAGTTTATTATGGAACTAACAGGTACGGCGTGTTCAAGCCCTGAAAACCAAGTGAAAGCCTTCTTTAGTTATGGTGCTGGTGTTGATCCTGTTTCGGGTCACCTAAAAAACTTGGATGAAGGAGGTGTCGATGGTGCTACTAACGTGATGGTTGCTCTACTTGACCTTGATGGTGACACAATAGTTGAGGCAGGTGCTGCAAATGGTGCCGGTAACACAAGTCAGTACGGCGCTATTGTAAACAATGCTGCAACCTTGGTTTACTCAGCAGGTTATATTGCCGCAACACCAAGTGCTGTTACATCTGGTAAAGTGAGATCAGTGGTTGACTTTGTGTTGGATTATAAGTAATTCATTTATTCTTATGGGTATGAAATATCATGCCCATAAATTTTTAAGGTTATGGTTTTTATGAGATTATTGTCCGCTTTATTTCTTTATGTCTTTTTTGTGCCTTTTTGTTCTGCGACCGTTATTATTGAAGGTACTCGTGTTATTTATCCAGAAAGCAAGAAGGAAGTATCTGTAGCATTAAGTAATAAAACAGATAATCCATATTTGGTTCAAAGTTGGATTGATGAAGGTGATGCGAATTTAAATCCATCTGAAATAGACGTTCCATTTATTCTTACGCCACCGATTAGTCGCATTAATGGTGGTGATAGTCAGGCTTTAAAGTTGATTTACACAGGTGAAACGTTACCAACGGATAGAGAGTCTGTTTTCTGGCTGAATGTTTTATCTGTTCCGTCAAAGTCAGATAAAGAAGTAAACTCTTTGCAAATCGCTTATAGAACTCGAATTAAACTGTTTTTTCGTCCCAATGATTTGTCAGGTAAGGCAAATGAAACCCTTGATAAGTTGGAGTGGGAGCAAAGATCTGGGTATTTAAGTATCAAAAACCCTACGCCTTATCATGTTTCGGTGACAACGGTTAAATTTATTGTTGATGGTGTTGAGTACAACAGTAACGAAAGCGAAATGATGAAGCCTTATTCATCTTCTGAATTTTATTTCCCCGATTTAAAAAATCTTAATCAAGCTGGTAAGGTCGTTTTTACTGCAGTTAATGATTATGGTAGTTATAAAAGCGTTGAATGGAATCTTAACTGATAATAGATGATGTCTATTTATTATGTTGGTGTTTGTATGAATCGTCTGGCGGCTTTTGAGTCAAAGAATAAAAGTTATAGAAAAGTATTAACAATGACAGTGTTGGCGCTGTTATTGTCATGTCATTTATTGGCTGAAGACGAAGTAGAGTTTGATTCATCATTTTTTCATTTTGGCACCTCAGTTGATGTTAGTCAGTTTTCACGTAGTGATTACATTCCGCCCGGTGTTTATATGTCGAGTGTGTTTTTAAATGATGTAAAATTGACAGATACTGCACTTGATATTGTAGAAGATATAAATGGTAAAACTATACCATGTATCGAGCCTTCATTAGTTAAATTGATTCAGTTTGACCCAAAATATGTGCCTGAGTCTTTATTGGAAGAGATTAACGCAGATGATGGTCATTGTGTTAACTTTGCTGACCACTTTGTAACGTCTAATGTTGAATATCTTATTAATTCAAATAAACTTAATATTCAAATTCCTCAGTTATATTTACATCGACTCACTCGAGGTTATGTTCCGCCATCTGAATGGGATTCAGGTGTCGGTGCTGTTGCATTATCTTATAGCTTTAATGCGTACAATAATAGCAGTGATACTCAAAGTATAAGTGGCTCTTTTTCCACTAGTATCGGTTTGGGCGACTGGTATTTTCTTCATGACGGATATGCCACATGGTCGTCAACAAATGATGATGTAAATTTTACCACTAATAGTGCATATTTTGATAAACCCATCCCCGAAATTAAAAGTCGCGCTTTAGTTGGTTATACCAATTCAAGAGGTCACGCTTTTGATAGCGTGCCGATTATCGGTTTTAGTCTTGTCAATGATAACAATATGTTACCGACTGGATATCGTGGTTATGCGCCAGAAATCAGGGGTATAGCGAATACAAACGCGAAAGTGGTGATTTATCAAAATGACCGAGTTATTTATGAGGCGACGGTTCCACCGGGCAATTTTTTGATTGATGATCTGGCACCTACGGGCTTTAGTGGCTCTTTGCAGGTGGTGGTGTATGAGGCTGATGGTAAAGAGCAGCATTTTGTGGTTCCTTTTGATGGCTTGGCGCAGAACCTCAGACCAGGTTTATACAATTATTCCGCCTCCATTGGTCAGTACCGAAATAATAGTTTATTAACGAAGCCACTTCTTTTAGAGGGTACATATGAACGAGGCTTGAATAATTTCTTAACCGGTTATGGTGGTGTGCGTGGTAATGCTGATTATTATGCATTAAACGCCGGTGCGGCTTTAGGTACATTGGCGGGCGCTTTTTCTTTTGATATTACCTATTCGGACAGCCTTTTCTTAGATAACTATAGTGGGCAAAGTTATGAGGTGAAATACAGTAAGAGCTTTAACTCTATTGGTAACTATATTTCTTTAGGTGCCTATCGTTATTCTACGGAGCGTTATCTAGACTATAAAACGGCAATGGTATTATACGACACAATTCAAAGAGGTGGTGTTGTTGATGATGTCTATCGCTCAAAACACCGTTATGCTTTGACGGTGGGGCAAGAACTGCCTGGGCTTTGGGGTAGTCTTTATTTTTCTGGTGTTCGTGAGAAGTATTGGAATAATGATTATTATAACGACACTTTCAGTTTGGGTTATTCAAACAATTTTAAATACTACTCTCTAGGCATAAATGCGAGCCGTTATTTTAACTCTGAGGGCAAGAATAATACCAGTTATAGTATAAATTTAGGTGTCCCGCTTGGTCATGTGTCGGATTATGCTTCAACGCTTAATTTGTCACATCAAGCGGATGATGAAGGTAGTCATAGTCAAAGGGCTTCTTTATCCGGTTATTTGAACGAAGATAAAACCGTTACTTATAGTGCTGCTGCAACAAGAAATCAAGCGAAAAATCGCCGTCATACTTCTCAGTATGATGCCAGTGTTTATTATGCCGGCTCAAAGGCTAATGTTGCTGCTTATGTCAGCAGAAGTGGTTCCTATTCCAGTCAGTCAGTGAGCATTAGTGGTGGTCTCGTTGCTCATAAAGGTGGTATCACCTTAACACCGCAAACCGGCAAGACATTGGCGCTTGTGGAAGCAAAAGGGGCGGAAGGGGCGAAAGTCTCTGGGTATAGGAATCTAACTATTGATAGCAATGGTTATGCTGTGGTCGGAAACTTATCACCTTATCAAATGAATGAAATAAGGCTTGATCCATTAGGCGCAAAAAAAGATATCGAATTTGACTCAACATCTCAAATGGTTGCTCCCTACAGAAATGCGGTTGCTTTGCTTAAATTTAACGTAAGAACGGGATATCCGTTACTTGTTTATGTTGAACAAAGTATTCCTTTTGGAGCCGCTGTTTATGATGCTGATGAAAAAATTATTGGCAACGTAGGACAAGGTTCTCAAATATTCGCGCGAGTATCAGAGCCTCAAGGGGCTATTAAGGTTTCGTGGGAAGGTCAAAGTTGCAATTTGAATTATTCGTTGACGGATAAGCAACAAGAAAGTGGTCGATTGGTAGTCATTCGGTCTGCGTGTCATTAATCTTCATTACAATTATAAATGTATAGGTTTGTTATGAAAAAGCATTGTATTTTAGTCCCATTGTTATTTTCTAGCGCAGTGCTAGCGCAGAATGACGACGTTTACCCTCATCTATTTATCGGTGCAAAAGGCGGTTATTTTATGCCTGATGCTGATTTTGCATCTGATACATTCGGCCCGGGTGCTAATGTGGGTGTTAGTTTTACTGAACATTGGAGTTGGGATATTGGTTATCAATATGTAGGCGATACCAGCCCTTATAATATTTCATCTGAAGCTGGATATTTAGAATCTGCCCTGAGATACGATTGGTACTTTTTAGATGAAACAAGTTTATATAGTAGACTCGGTGCTGCCTATTGGATGGTGGATTTATCCAGCACTGAGCGACCTTATAAAGAAAATGGCCTATCACCACTGGCGGAAATTGGTATTAACCACCGAATTACGCCTCATGTTTACGTTAATTTAGGTTATAAGTTTATTTCAGATTTCGGCAACAGTTCGGTAGGTGAATATAACTTACATGGTATTTCTGCGGATATTGCTTATCACTTTAAGGGTAAACGTCATGAGGATGTTGTCGTTACGCCAGTTAAAGTAGAAGAGCCTACGGTTATTGCACCAGAATATAGAATTTATGGAACCTATATTAACGAGCTAGGTTTTGATTTTGATAGTTCAGTTGTGCATGTTACACCTGAATTAAATACTATCTTTGCTGAATGGAAGCGTGTTATTCGACTATACCCTCAGGCTGAAGTTTCAATTGTCGGTCATACCGATTCAATCGGCAGCGATGAATATAATATGGCACTATCTTTGCGCCGTGCGCACGCTGTTGTTGATGCTTTAGGTTTGCCGGAAGCTGAGCGCTCTAGAATTCGAGTGTCTGGCAAAGGTGAAACAGACCCTGTAGCGACAAATAATACTGCCATTGGGCGTGCACAAAACCGCCGTGTTGAACTAATTATATGGTCATTCGAATATGAAGCTAAATAAAAATGCAGCTATTGTTGTTAACTTTTTATGTTTATCGGTTTTGGTATTTTGTTTTTCTATTAGGGAGGCTAGTGCTTATAACGTTCCTTCGTGCTCAAAGTCAAATGTAGGGGAATTTGCTGGTCCTAGCACAGATTTTGGGCCGCAAGATAATAACTTAGCTGTCGGGAATTCGACCATAGATAGCCTTAATAGTTGGTCAATCACCCCCAAAATTTTTGAAATTCGATTTTGTCCATCCAAAAACGTCCAAGGTACAAGATGTGCTTGGAGTCTGTTTAATCCAATACAGTGTTCCGGTGGAAGGGTGTGGACAATAGCTAGGAGATATGATGGCACATACAACTGGCTTGATAGCAGCAATAGTGAAGGTGGACAGTTAGGCTATTATATGCAGTTTAGTACTACTAATAGTACTTATGTTACAGCGCAAGGTTCAGGCAATAAGTTTGTAGTCCGAGCTCCTAGTACCTCTATGGGCACAGCTACTATGTACGCCAAGATTTTTTTCAATTTTACTAGGCTAACGAATACAGTAAACACCTTTAATGGGAAATTTTCAGATGCGGAATATTATTTTACTGATGGTTCTGGTTCGACCTCTGATGCTAACTGGGGGCAGTTAGGTTTTATGATTGTTAACATTGATAATACTAGTGGCACTTGCAACGTGGTTGATAAAGAGGTTCTTTTGCCGACAGTCAACGCGGGGGAGTTTGAACAAACGGCTTATAATACGGACGCAACAATCAGAGGTCGTACTGACTTTTATCTCAATATTACATGTGACCATGATGGTGCCGTAGATGTTAGATTGTCATTTACTGATGCGTCAAATGTGGCCAATGCTAGCGATGTTTTAAGTAATGAAGATGGTTCAGCTGACGGTGTTGGGGTGATGATATTCCATCCAGATAGCGGTGCTTCTTTGGTCGGTAGTGACTTATCAATATCCGTAAACGGAACTCATTCTGAACGTTTAGAGGCCGCTTACAAAAAAACAGGTAGCGCAAGAGTTACCAGTGGTACCGTGAAAGCTAGAAGTACCGTGGCCTTAGACTACAATTAAATTGGCAATTAGACTGCGCCTCAGTGTTTATAGGTAGAGATGTTGATATGAGTAAGTACAGAGGCTCAGTTTATTTAATATTAACCATCGTCATGTGCGTTGTTAATATTTCTCGAGCCGAACAACAGGTTGATATTGGTTCTGAATTAAGTGTTTGGACAAATGAAGGACAAAGTTTAAGTCGAATATCGCATTGTGATATTAAGATAGAAACCAATCAAGATAACATCTTTTATTATGCCCCAACTGAATGTATATCCAATCAACTAACCGCCTACATTTTATTAAACGAATGTGCTAACCATCAATATGGCAAACGAGTGACCATTTTAGATACTAAGGTTGGCCGAGCAACTAAGACATTGTCTATAGATGCAAACTCATGTGCAAACTTTGAAAAATACCTACCAGAACAAACCCCACCAAATGAAAATAAACCCGAGACAAAAGCCTATTCGATACAGTTTTTCGCTGGAAAGAATGAACCGAAACTCGATGTCCCGTGTGTCGATATTCCATTGTTTGTCTTAAATGAAAACAATAAATACTACCTTTTAAGCCAATATTACCCTTCCCGCAATGAAGCTAAGCTTGTATTGGCCAGCTTACAAAAAAAATGTCATAAAAAAATGGATGCATGGATAAGAGCCGTGTACATCAATTGATATGCTGCCAATCTTAATATTGGCGTAGTTACGTATAGTGGTTAGCGTTTGTGGTGTAAATTGCTTGTGGTTGCTAATTTTTTTTTGAATCAATGAAATATAGTAGGTCGGTTATTTACAACGGAGAACAAACAATGTTTAACAAACTACTATGTCATTTATATATTCTAAAAAATGATTTTTTCCAAGATAAAAGAGGCGTAACCGCCGTAGAATACGCCATTATTGCTGTTGCAATGTCGACAATTGTTTTAGCTGTTTATAATAGCGGTGATTTGGGGACAGCTATGGCACAAGCGATGGCTACGGTGCGAGAAAATATTACTTCGGCTGCAACTGTAAGTACTGGTACTGGTGGATAAATTATAATTTAATAAGCCAAAAGTAACTCTACCTTCTGGTAGAGTTACTTGGTTAGTAAAAGCATTAATATGCGATGTTTTTATGGTGTGAAAATAATAAATTTTATCTTTACTTGATGCTTTAGGATATGTTATGGGGCGGCCAGTTCGTTTTTTGTTGACAGCGTTAATATTTTTCCTGATTTTTTACTTTTTTATCAATTCATATTTAGCAAAATCAGAAAAAGAAGAAATTCCGGTTGATGTTGTAGAGCCAACGGTTGATGTTTATGTTCTGAATACTGCAGTAAATAAAAGACAGGCGGTAAACATGAATATGCTATCGGTAGAGAGCTTTTCTTTATCTGAACTTAAAGGCGTTCCACACTCTCCTGTTAGTGAGTTTTCTATCTCTTCTGCAACCTTGTTTAATCGTGATGTGCCTAATGGTAGCTACTTAACGTTAGATGATATTGTCAACCCCGAAGACGACGATTATATATTTATGGCATTAAATAAGGGAGAACTGCCTTATTGGTATGATGTAACGGAACTGATTAATGGCAATTCATTTTTTGTCAAGAGCGGAGACTACGTAAGCTTTGCACTAATCAAAACTCAACCACGTAATGAATCATCAGAGCCGTTAAGTGAAATAATAGTAAAGCACGCTAGAGTTCTAAAATTGTCGCAATCGTTTAGCGGCGCAGGTGGTATAGCGAGTAAAAATGGTCCGTCAAATTATCGTTTGGTATTGTCTCTTAATCTGGATGAAATTTTAGCGATAGAAGAGGCTAAACAGAATAAAGACCAACATTTGCGGTTAATTTTGTCGACCAATATTAAGAAACGCGATGAATCTATTGCTGAAGTTTATGCACTTAACCAGAGTGTGCAACAAGGGCAATTGATTAAACATGCTGACTTTGTCGCCCAAATCATTAATAAAAATGATGTTCAAGGCGCTTATACTGAAATTGATGATTTGACGTTTCTGCCGCAAGCTGTTTATAAAGGTAACTATGCTAAGGGAATGATTATTAATAAAAATATGATAGCAGATGTGAATGATCAAGAATATCCGCTACAGTTTCTAAAAGCTTCAGAATTGCCTTATTGGTTTGACGTTACGGAAATAGTTAACCAAGGTGCATTTACCGCCAAAAGAGATGATTTGGTGAGTTTCATTTTACGTATGGTTAGCAAGAATAATACCACTAGCTCAACGTCTGCGGTAAGCAAGGTTATTGAAGAACAAGTTCGAGTATTGCATTTAAGTTCTACTAATGATGCAAAGATGGCGATTAAACATCATTTAGTCGTTGCGCTGAATTCGGCGCAAATATTGAAGTTAGAAACAGCGAAAGAAACAGGTCATTTATCGGTTGTTTTGTCCTCAAATTTGGCAGAAAAAGAAAAGATGAAAGGCAGTTATAAAAGTAGTCAGTTTGTTGATTACAAACCGCGAGGTGTAAAAGCATTGCGAGGGGGAAAGTAACATGCGTAATAGGTTCTATTTTTTGCTGATATTTGTCTTCTTTTCTCAGGTCGCTGTGTCAGAAAACCTGATTGAACTGAGTAAAGGCTCAGCCAAGACAATAAATTTAGATTCTGCCGTTTCCACCGTATTTATGTCTGACCCAAAAATAGCGGATTATAAAGTCATTAACTCCAAAACCATTGTTTTGTATGGCGTAGATTTGGGTGTTAGTTCTATCATTATTTACAATCATTCTGGTAAGGAAATATATAAAAATAACATCATTGTTAATTTAAATTTGGATCTTATTGGAAGTGTAATTAAAGAAAAATTTCCAGATGAAAATATTTCAATCACGAATGTATCTAATAACATCTTATTGGACGGTGTGGTGAGTTCTGAAGAGGTTAAAAATAAGGTGTACCACATGGTTGGAACATTCTTAGAAAAGAAACCTGAGCGCTCAAATTATATTTTTCCTTCGCAAAAAAAAGGGGATGATGATGCCCTAGATTACACCGCAAAGTATTACTATGAAGGCATTATCAATAATTTGCAGGTTCTTGCTACCAATCAGATTAATGTAAAAGTGACTATTGCTGAAGTTTCGAGTTCATTTTTAACCGAACTGGGTGTGAGTTATGGAACAAACGGCTCATCAACGGGAGTGTTTGTTAATAAACTCTTGGATTTTACTGCTCAGGATATCGTCAGTGTTATTTCTGCTTTAGGTAATGAAGGTGTCGGACAAATACTGGCAGAACCCAATTTAACGGTATTTTCAGGAGAGCAGGCTAATTTCTTAGTGGGTGGTGAAGTACCAATTGCTGTTCAAGAAGAAGACGGCATCACCATTCATTATAAAGAGTACGGGATAAAACTGGCAATGATCGCGAAAGTGATCGATAACAATAATATTCGTTTGACATTAGAGCCAGAAGTTAGTTCGTTCGATGAAACGCATCAGACATCGACAGGATTAATGAATATTCCTGCCTTTAACACGCGTAAAGCGCTAACTACGGTACAACTTAAGGACGGGCAGAGTTTTGTCTTGGCAGGTTTGTTGTCATCAGAAGATTCTGAATCTTTATCTAAAGTACCTTATTTAAGTGATATCCCAATTTTAGGTTTGCTTTTTAGCAGCAGCAAATCTGTACGTTCAAAAAAAGAATTGATTATTGTCGCTACGGTTAATTTGGTTACTCCAGTTAGTACCGAAAATGTTAAGTTGCCACTATTTAAACCGACCAGTGATATTGAAAGATTACTGCAAGTTGATTTCTCATCAAAAAGAAATGAGTCACTGGAACTGAATGATATTTTAAGCCATGGAGGATTCAACTAATGAATTTTTATTCATGGTTAATTGCTGTAGGTGTCTGTTGTATATCTGGCTGTGGTTACTACAGTGTTGCAACTCCATCACATTTAAATGTGATAAAACAAGAACGTAAAGTGTTGTTTTTGAATGAGGACAATCAACAACAAAGTGATGTAGTCATGGTTTCTTCTGACCTCACCCAGGTTGTTAGTGAACTTTATAGAGTTCATCCGAAATCCCACTTCTCTATTATCTATCCAATGGAAGTTGAACAGCTAGTTCAAATGACAAGTGAAGAACTAGCAAATCAAGATTTGCCAACCAGTCAGTTTGAGTTTAGTCAGACTGATTCAGTCATAGGGCAAATCCACATTGTTTATCGCTATATTGAAGCTCGTGAGTGTGGAAAATTGACCATTCATAATCACGGAAATTATGCGTTCGGTTGCTCAATTAAACACAATGAAACGATTAGTTTACTTAACCCTATGAAGGATTATAAATAATGGTCTCTGATTTAACATCATTTTTATCTAAGAAAAAGCCGGATTCAATTGATGATGTTCGTTGTGATTTAGTGGTTAGCACCGATAATGACCTTGTCAGAACCATTATTGAACTCTATACAACTGAAGGATTCAGCAAGCCTAAAACTGCCTCATATTTAAATGAAGATAACGTTGGCAATTATACTCGTTTTAATACCGTCAACGTTATTTTGGACTTGCGAGGTGTTGATGGAGCAGAGCAAGGGCTGTTGGTTGCAAAAATGGAGACTTTGCTTGATGTAGACATTAATTTAATGATCCTAAGTGATATTAATTCAATTAATTTGCAAAATGAAATATATCGCATGGGTGCCATTTATGTTTTATGGGATAAAGAGTTAAATGGTCTAAATATGGCTCTAAATTCCTCAACAAGTGGAGCTGTGTACAGCCATTCAATTCGTAGCGCTAAGCGAATTCTTGTTATTGGCACTAGGGGGGGGATTGGTGTATCGAGTTTTAGTGCTATGCTTGCTCATACTTTAGCGGTTAAAGCGCATCTAAAAGTTTTGCTGTCAGAGCATGATTCACACGCGCTCATTTCAGATGCTTGTCTAGGAATTAAACAACTAAAATTGAAACAAAATAGTGGCAATTTAGCTATGGTTGATTTGGATGCCGCGATAGCAACAAGTTATATACATAACGTACAAGATAAACTTGATTATCTTGCGATTGATAGCCATTTAGTTTCTCCTCGAGAACATGTTGATTTGTTATATTACTTGTCTCAAGAAATGGCAAAAAACTATAATTTTATTATTGATTCTGTACCATTATCTTGTGTCGATACATTAAATGTGCAAGAAAATTTAGACCGATACCATCGTGTATTTTTAATCTGTGAACCAACGATTGCATCATTACGAACATACAACTATCTATCATCTAAATTGGCTAATTCAGACTGTCAAGTTATCTTTAATCTTGTTCGCTCACCTAAAGACTACATTATGTCAGTAGATAATGCTTGTGAAAGAATTAATGTAGAATCCGTAGTTAAAATTAAATATGAACCATCGTTAGAGAAAACAATATTGCAACAAGGCATATCAAGTGTGGAGCATAAAAAATATTATTTGCCGTTTGTCGATATAATAAGAGATTTGACCGGGAAAAATATTAAACCAAAACTAAATTTTTCACTCTTTAAGAAACGATCATGAATAGATTTGACAGTGTATATATCTCTTTAAGGAATGACATTTTTGACGCATTAGATGCGTCGTCCTTAGTTGAAGTTAGTTCAGATGAATTGGCGACGCAGTTAAGCCAATCTGTCGATGTCCTGATCAAGAAAAAGGATTTGCAAGTAAGCACCTCTGGCCGTAGAGATATAGTTAATGCTATGGTCGATGAGTTAAAAGGCTTAGGTCCGCTGCAAGCCCTTTTAGATAACCAAGCTATTTCGGATATTATGATCAATGGACATGAAAATGTCTTTATCGAAATCAATGGCAAGTTGAGTAAGTCTACTATTCGATTTATTGATGAACAACAGCTTGTCACTATTGCTAAAAGAATTGCAGCAACAGTTGGTCGTAGGGTCGATGACAGTAACCCATTATGTGATGCGCGATTGCTCGATGGCAGCCGGGTAAATATTGTGGTTCCTCCGTTGGCGTTGGACGGTACCTCCATTTCTATTCGTAAATTTAAAGAACAAAAGATTCAACTGGATAATTTAGTCAGTTTTGGTGCGCTTTCAATGAGTATGGCCAAATTTTTGTCTATTGCCAGCTATTGTAAATGCAATATATTGATTTCCGGTGGCACAGGTTCAGGGAAAACAACGCTACTGAACGCACTTTCTGGTTTTATTCAAGATTCAGAACGCGTCGTAACAATAGAAGATGCTGCTGAGTTGCAACTACAAAAACCCCATGTGGTTCGACTCGAAACACGCCCAGCAAGTGCCGAAGGGACGGGGATGGTAACCGCTCGCGATTTAGTTATAAACTCATTACGTATGCGTCCAGACCGCGTTATTGTGGGTGAGTGTCGTGGTGGTGAAGCATTTGAGATGTTGCAGGCGATGAATACCGGGCACGATGGGTCTATGTCTACACTTCACGCTAACACTCCCAGAGATGCTATTTCACGTGTAGAAAGTATGGTAATGATGGCGACTTCAAGTTTGCCCATAGATGCCATCCGTCGCACCATTGTCAGTGCTGTTGACCTTATTGTACAAGTTAAACGAATGCCTGACGGTACAAGAAAGATTGTCCATATCGCTGAATTATCTGGTCTGGAAGGAGACCAAGTGGTTATGGATGATATATTTCGTTATGAAACTAACGTTGACTCTAATGAAGATGAAATTCAAGGAGACTTTTTATCGGCGGGTTTATCTAAACGTTCTATCGTTTATCAACGTGCTAAGTTTTTTGGTTTGGAAGACCGAGTCAAGGAAATATTTTTATGATTTTTTTAATCGTTATTATATTTTTAGCGGGTATAACATATCTATTAATCGAACGCTCTCGATACAACAAAAAAGTTAACGAATGGCTTGGTGAAGATAGTAGTGAGAATATTAGTTATGAAAAAATTGATGTTATCGATCTCCGTAGCTTTGACCTTAATTTCTCAACCAGAGTCAAAAGACTTTTTGGGCAAATAATCAAAGTATTTCAACCTAACGCCTCATTTAAACTGATCATTTTTTTCTTTTTATCATTGTGCATAACTTATTTTATTAACGATATATTCTTTCGTGTTGCGTATTGGAAATTTATTATCTGTGTTGAACCTGTGATGTTTTTTTTATTTTATAAATATTTGAAACAAAAAAAAGAATCAGTTTTTCGTGACCAGTTTCCTGACGCACTAAATATTCTGACTAGTGCTATGTCTTCTGGGCAAAGTATCGTGCAGGCGTTCGAGTATGTAGGTGAACAGTTAGATAACCAAGTCGGAAATGAATTTGAATACATGGCTAAACGACTTCTTATTGGCGAAAATCCAGATGATGTGTTAGAGCGTAGTAGTATTCGTTTCCCCTACCTTGAATATTTTTTCTTTATCTCAGCAATTAGAGTTAATATCGCTAGAGGCGGTCAGCTGAAGGAAGTGATGTCGAGAATTAATAGGCTGATATTTATTTCTAGAAATGTAGATAAAAAGAAAAACTCATTAACATCAGAAGCTAGAATGTCAGCAAAAATTATTGGTTTTTTGCCTGTGATATTTTTAATTGTTTTGTATTTTGCTAATGAAGATAATTATAACTTCGTCATGTATGAAGATGCGGGAAGACCAATTTTTTATTATGTTTTAATCAGTGAATTTATTGGTTTTCTAATTATATGGTTTATATTGAAGGCTGTTGATTGATGGATCCTATAATTATCATTTTGGTTGCTAGTATCATTGCTCTAATCGTGGCAATGGTATCAAACTTTATACTAGATAACATAAGAAATGATCTGTTGATATCTAATTATGTTGGATATAACAAAAAAAACAGTGTATTTATTTCAAGTCTTAAAAAAGCTATATCTTTATTTAAATATAACAAGGAAGAAACAAAAGGAAAATTGATTACAGCTGGAATACATAGCGATATTATTGCGAATGGATATTATCTTTTCAAAGTAATTCCATTCGTTCTTTCTACTATTGTCCTTAGTTACCTTCTATACTCAGAAGTCATTTCAACATTAATGTTTTCTTTACTATTTTTTGCAGTAATTATGTGCTTTATCATTTTGCCAGATATGTATATATCATACAGAGGGAAAAGTAATATAAGTCGCATGAATCAACGCTTGCCATTTTTATTGGACTTAATGAGTATTTGTATTAATACCGGTATGACGACCGAGGCGACGTTAGCATATCTTGCTAAAGAGATAAGTTTAATTGATAAAGAATTGGCTTATGTAATTCAAAGAACGGTTGATAGAACAGACATTGTGGGAATTCATAAAGCATTAGGTGAATTTCAAATTATGATTCCTACATCAGAAGCTAAAAGTTTCGTCACGACTATATTGAATAACGTCCGTTTTGGCTCTTCTATCGGTGCAGTGTTACTAACATTATCTAGTGACATTAGGGAAATAAACATGCTTGAGCTTGAAGAAAAAATTGGCAAGATGAGTGCTAAAATGTCAATTCCAATGATTGTATTTATCATGATTCCAATTGTTGTTTTGATTGTTGCTCCAGGCATTATGAGGATATTTATGTCATGAAAAGAAATATTTTTCATTTTGCTTTTGTTTTATTGTTTCTGTTAGGTTGTTCTAATCTAGACAATAATGGTGTAACAAAAAATCAAGAATTAGATATAACTGAAAAATTGTTAATATCATCTGGTGACCAGCAAAAATTGATTGAATTTTACAAACTTAATATAAATAAAAATTCAGAATATAAAGCGAAACTTGTTGATTTGTATTTGGAATTGGATGACTTAAGTTCGGCGCAACTCTATCAAAACACCTACACTTCTGATGAATTGAAAAAAGCAAGCTACCTGTTAACACAGGCAAAAATAGCATATAAAAATAAAGAGTATGATTTAGCTCTCATGGTGTTAGAAAAGTATAAAAAGCAAAATGGCGATATGTCTGAATTTTATATGTTGCGTGGTCGGATACACGCCCAGATGAACTTGTATTCACAAGCCATAGATGATTTTGAAAGTGGCAAAAAGGTTGGAGTATCAGACAGAGAGGCAAACAATAATATTGCTTTTGTCAAAATGATGCAGAAAGATTTTATTTCAGCAAGAAATATTTTAGAAAAATTATATAATGATTTTCCTAATGATGCAAAAATTGAGTCTAATTACTTATTGACCTTAATTAACCTTGAGCAGTTTGATATTGCATTTGCCATCCTTAAGAGTAAGTATTCTGATCAACAAGCTATGCAGTTACTAAGTGCTTTAATTCAGTCGATAAATGATAATGGTTCAAGAAAAAAAATTAACGAAGACTTGAATCAGTGTATTAGTACAGCGCTCGAGTCTAAAGACAATAGTATTGATGTTTTGGATGATTCTATAAAGAAAGATGAACAAAAATTTAATCCTATTGCCATGCATGCTGTGGATAGTAATAAAAAATCCATCGGAATTGTTTATCGAATTCAGCTTATGGCAACGACAGAAAAAAATAATATTTCAGCTGTTCAAATGAGAAATTGGCACAATGAATATGGAGATGTATATTTATTTTCGTCAGGTATTTGGCATAAATATAGTGTAGGGAATTTTAATTCATTTAAAAAGGCTAAAGAATTTTTGCATACAATTAACGTAAAAGATGCCTTTATCGTTAATAACGGACTTCAGCATATTAAGGTTGCGTATGATTAGCCGAAGATTTATGAATGGTTCAGTTGCGTTAGAGGCGGCAATATGTATACCTATTATACTGTTTGTTATTATACTATGGGCCGAGTTATGCTTCTTATTTTATTCAATAAGCTCGAATGAACACGCATTTGCTAACGCGGTTTTTTATGCAAAAAAAATTGATATGAATAATCATAATGATTTGAGTAACTATAGCGAAGCAGTTCAATCTAAACTTAGGGATTATGGTGGTAAACTTTGGGGAGCCTCGACAGTACCTGATAGTCTCGAAATTAGTGTGAACTATTTTAAGGATTATGATGCTTTACAAGACTGTTCCAATTCTGTAGACGAGAATATTGATAATTGCCAAGTGAATTCTACCGATTATAGAAATGGTGCTATTGCTATTTATAGCCTTTCTTATATTCATCAGCCATTGTCTTTAACTTGGTTTCCTAATATAAGAATTAAACGTGAAATTATCGCTGTTCAGGAATATGAACGATGTGAAATATCGGCATTAGGAAATGAATGTGATTAGTATTAATAATAAGTTAAAAGGTGCAATATCTGCGGAGTTAGCAATAATTTTGCTATTTTTATCTACCATGTTGGTGCTAATTATTAATCATTTGATCGCCTTTAATAAGAAAGCGATGCTAGATCGAGCTTCCTATTCGGCTGTCACTATTTTGGCAGAACGTAAACAACTATTTAATAATGAAATAAATCTTTGTGTTGACCAATCTGCGTGCGATATCGAATCGGATAAAATATTCAATTTTGTTGCCAGTTCTCTAAAACGAATGGACGCTAGCTTTGATAAAGCTAAATTGGGACTTAGGGTCGATAGTGTTTTTATGACATATGATGATGTTGAGGCAGAGCTAGTGTTAGATAATGTTAGATTAATGTACGGAAAAACGAGTAACTGTAATTTCCCTGGCGTTTCTGATGTTGATCCTGAATTATTACCTCAAGTTTCATTTGCTGCTAGTGATTTGTTAGACGGAAATGTGTATTTGCCCCTCTATCAAGTGTCGCTATGTTACGAAATTCCTTTAGATCTAATAGGTGTTACTACAGGTGAAGTATTACGCCTGATTAGCACATCTTTTTCATTTGCGAGGATTTAATTATGCCTAAAATGCTTAAACAGCGGGGAGCTATTAGTATTATAGTTATAATATTTCTGCCTATGATATTGTTATTTACAGGATTTGTTATATACACATCTCAAATGCACTTAAGTCATATTAAAACCATAGAGGCAACAGAAATTGCTTCATTAGCCTTAATTGCTAGAGAAGTACAAACGGGAGAAGATGATTTAGACCAATCATATGCAAGGTCAATAGTAGAGCGCTATCTTCAAGATGCTAGTCGTGTGAATGTTTCTTTTCGTAAACATGAATGCGATTATGAAAACGCTTGTGTGACTGTTCAAGATGCTGGACCGTATGTGAGTAACACGCTTAGTGTGTCGTCCGTTTATGATTCTTGGTTAAATTTTCTTCCGATAAGTCAAACAGATACGCCATTCTTCGAACCTGAAATTCATGTCAATGGTGGAGAAATTACCGCTGAACGTTATTCGGCTAGACCACTTGATGTTTATTTTATCGTCGATTTTAGTGGTTCGATGAGCGGTGGTTGGGGTTATATAGACAGCGTTTATATGAATAAATTGAAAATGGTTAAGTATACTATTGAACGTATCTTAGCTTATCTTGAGGAGAATCAGGACCCTAGATACCCCGCTAAGGTTTCTCTAGCAACCTATTCAGACTACAACTATCAAAAATACGATGGGCAGGTGTACCGTATTAGTCATAACTACCGTGACGCCACCGCCTACTGTCCTGGTCAGACGGTTGGAATGATGTGGATACATCCACGATTGTGGGACGATGAGCCTTTTTTACCATCATCATCAACGCTATGTGATAATGATAGAATTACATACTATAAACCTCGGTCGTCGTATTATTATTATGATATAGACCCAACCTACGATTATGATTTGTTTAATAGTACGTTGGCGTCGTTTAACTACTATGGTGGTACGTATTCTTGGCAGGGGCTTATCGCGGCAGCTCAACAAGCTGATAAAGCTACAAATAATACTGAGTCGGTTAACCCAGAACAAATCTTCATTTTGTTATCCGATGGTGCTGATGGAGCTCAGTCTTTTACACGATCTGTTATGGAAACTTACGGTTTATGTGAACAAATAAGAGACCGTATATCAAGTAAGCCAAATCGTTTTTCCGGTCTGACCTCATCACCGACCATAGTTACTATGGCGGTTATTGGTATGGCACATAATGTTCATACAAATCTAGGGTTTGGTTCCTGCTTTGGTAATAAAATATACAACGCAGAAGCCGGAACAGATGATGTATATAAGCAGATTTTGAAGTTACTTGTTGAAGCAACCGGACGCTTTAAAAGCGAATAGATAAGAAAACAGGATGTTATTAATATTTGTAATATTTAGTGCTTTAGTTTGTCTTCTAATTGGATACAGTGATGTACGTCATAGGGAGATACCAAATTTTTGGGTCACAGTTATTTTTGTATATGGCATAGTTAATTCGTTGCTTAACGGTTTCTTGATTCAATCCACATTAATTACATTATTGGTATTTGTCTTATTTTTGGTTTTTTGGAAAATAAATGCTATCGGTGGTGGTGATGTAAAGTTAATCGTTGCATTTAGTTTCGGGCTTTTGCCTTCGTTGATTGTACCAATGATTTGTTTCGCAGGACTGTTAGGTGGGGGGCAATTAGTCGTAATGTATAGTATAGCTAAACTGAGAAATCAGCCACCATTTGAACGAGGAGTTCCATATGGAATTCCTATTGTAATCAGTGGCTGGTTTTTCTCTCTATTATCAAGCAAAATATTTTATTAATTGTTATTTATAACTCTCGCTTATTATATTTATAATGTTAAGTAATTCTATGATTAAAAATATTGAAAAACAATTTAAAAAGTGTTCTTGTTGCGGGCAGTTAACAGCACATTATCGTAGGAATGTAAAACCGAGTAAGATGATGATTGCTATGCATGGTATCATCACGTTGATTACAGCAGGTATTTGGTTGATTATTTATATGCTTGCATGGCTGTATTTTGATAAAAAAATAAATAAATGGGAATGCTATGAATGTCAGAGAGTTAAAGACAATGAAAATGAGAAATAATGTAGTTTACATATATGTTAATTACACTCGTAATCATTGAGGGATAAAACCCTCCGCTGAACCACTGGAAGCGAAGGGGTTCCCGTCAAAATATTGTATTTTTCACATAGGGAACAAGAGGTTTTTATCACAATGAGTTATATAAATGATAGCATAGTGTAGTTCGTTTTCTAGCGATTGCTAATAAATTAATTTGGTTTATTCGTTATAAACCCTAAATTTTTAAATACAAATTTCAATAATCTGCAATTATATATTTTTTCCTCACCATTCAATCTTCATAAAAGCAGGCCAATGCTTTGGCTTTCAGTATCTGTAGCATCAATATTTTTCAGCTATCGCATAACTTAAAATGAACCATATTCATTAACGACTCGTGTGCGTCATTTTGCTTGTTTGTTGAAACAGGTTTACCTTAAATTGTATCTAGCTATTTTCGTAATAAAATTAATGAGATACAAGATTTTCCTGATTTATGTGGTAGTGTTATTATTCTTTAAATAGTTATTTTATTACTATTTATTATTACAGATGTTTACGCTCTTTTTGTGATCGATAATTACAATTATTCCATAATGCGGAATAATGATTTCATAATTTGAAATGTTGATGTAAATCTCATTTTTAATATGGGAGACACTATATCCTGATTAAAACTTGGAGTGAACATGACGAATGAAACTAAAAGTATATTAAAAGGGATGTCTGTTTTGGAATGTATTTCTATCGGAGCAAAAACGCTAAAAGAAATACAAGAAAAATTAGATATTCCTAAAACTACAATACATAGAACATTAAAGTCATTGGAACAAGGTAATTATGTTCGTGATGTAAAAGGTATTGGTTATGTTTTGGGAACGAGCGTGATACGTTTAGGTGTTCTAGCCCAAGAGCAAATGCCTTTGAAAACAATTGCTCGACCATATCTGGAAGCGTTGGCAAAAAAGACAAATGATACCGTTCACTTGGGCATTAAAGAAGGCGATTACATTTTCTATTTAGATAAAGTTTCTGGATCGCGTTCAATAGAAATGAAGTCTAAGATCGGTGATAGACTACCTATGGCGACCACTGGAATAGGTAAGTCCTTAATGTTGGATTTTCCTAAAACTGAAATAGACAGACTGATTGACACTTATGTCCGACCTTCAAAAAATTCTTTGATAAAAGAAAGAATGTCTGACTACTGTGAAAAAGATTATAGCTTTGATATTGAAGATAATGACGAGCTATTAAGATGTGTTGCCGTTCCAATTCGAAATAGATATGGCAATATAATCGCAGCCATATCGATAGCGAGCATCAATATTTATATGGATGAATCAAGAATGTATCGACTCATCCCTATAATGCAAGATACAGCAAGATTGATTTCTAGTGATATAGAAAATCTATAATTAAATCTAGTTGTTATAAATAATTTTGTTACCGATGAATTTAATTGGGAATAGTTCCTATTGTACTTAAGGTTGAATATATGTTTACAGATTTAAAAGGTAAAAAGGTAATTATTACTGGGTCTACTCAAGGTATTGGTCTTGCGATTGCCCAACAATTTGCTAGTCAGGGAGCGACAGTTTCAATTACATCTCATATTAAGCCAGATAATATTGATGAAATACTATTAGCACTAAAATGTAATGGTGGGAATGCTACTTTCCACTGTGCGGATTTTACTAAAGAACCTGAATGCGCTCGCTTTGTGAAAGAATTCGTTAAGATGCATGGTGGGGTTGATATTTTGATTAATAACGTTGGTGGCTTAGGTGGTCGTAAGCAACTTCCAGAAATCGACGACGAATTCCTGAATAAAGTTTTTACGTTAAATGTGTCTTCAGCCCAATACATGACACAACAATGCCTACCTTACCTAATTGAGTCGGCAAAACAGGATAATTGGACAGCGTCCGTTGTTACTGTGGGATCGTTTGCTGCGTACATGGGGGGCGGTCCTGGCGCCTCGTTATATGCCGCAGCAAAAGGATGGTTACACACCATCACCAAATCTTGGGCTACCGCCCATGCAAAAGATGGTGTTCGTTTCAATATTGTATCTCCAGGAACTGTTGATACAGCGTTTCATGCGGACAAAGACCAAGCAACCAGAGATCTTATTAATAAAACGATTCCACTTGGGCGATTTGGGCAACCTGAAGAAATGGCACCTTCATTTGTATTCCTAGGCTCTCATAAAACCTCTGGATATATTACTGGACAAATTATTAATGTGAATGGTGGTCAATATATGCCTTAGAGATTTAAGGCCAAGACGTACATTCGAAAATAGGTAAATCAATACATCTTACTCTTACCCTACATGGAGTTATTATGAAAAAATTTATTAAAACTGTTGGAGCTTTATCTGTTGCAGCTCTCGTCGCGTCACCTGCGATAGTATCAGCGGCTGATTATCCAACCCGTAGTATTGAAGTTGTTGTTCCTTATTCTGCAGGTGGCGATACTGATTTGGTTACACGATCATTTGTGGAATCTGCAAATAAATACCTGCCACAAAGTGCTGGTGTCGTTAATAAAACAGGCGGTGGTGGTGCTGTAGGTTTAACTGAAATTGTTATGGCTAGACCAAATGGCTATAAGATTGGTACCGGTACAGTTGAATTAGCGATGCTTCCACATCTTGGGTTGGTAAGTTGGAAAGCTACCGATGTAAAACCAATTGCTCGTTTAAACGCTGAACCGGCAGCTATTACGGTGAACGCCGAGTCTGAATGGCAATCTTTCGATGACTTCATTAAGTATGCTAAAGAAAATCCAGGAAAGATTCGTATTGGTAACTCTGGTTCTGGTGCAATTTGGCATATCGCTGCTGAATCATTGGCTGATAGAACTTCAGCACAATTTACGCATATTCCATACAATGGAGCAAATCCTGCTGCGACAGCACTACTAGGTAATCATATCGAAGCGGTGACAGTAAGCCCTGCTGAAGTTGTTAATCACGTTCGTAATGGTTCTATGCGTATTCTGGCCGTAATGGCAGATGAGCGATTGGCTGATTTTCCGGATGTCCCAACACTAAAAGAGAAAGGTGTTGATCTTTCTATTGCCACTTGGCGAGGTATTGTGGTGCCTAAAAAGACACCTGATAACGTCGTTAAAGTGTTAAGTGATGTAGCCTACAAAGTTAGTCAAGATTCTGAGTTTACTGATACTCTAGTTAAGATGAATTTGACACCTGCCTATTTGGATGCTGCAGACTTTTCGAAAGTGATTGAAAAAGACGATAAATTCTTTAATGAAATCATGACTAAGCTAGGAATGGCTAAATAATAACTATATGGGAAATGGTGCTGAAGTACTCAGCACCATTTTATTTGGAGGAAATCATGAAAGAATCAGTTTCAAAACAGGATGATTCCAATAAGATAGACTATCTTACTGTTGGTGTTTATGTTTTTTTTCTTTTAGTTAGTGTGTTTGCAATTGTTAGCGCATTAAGCTTTCCTAGCTTTACAATGTCAAATGATGTCGGAACTAGTCGCTTCCCTATTATATTTTCATCAGCATTAGGCTTACTTTGTATTATAGGTATAGTTCAAAATTTACTTAACAAAGTGAGTTATGACGTCGTTCCTATCGGTATAGGCAAAGCGAGCGTTGGGATTGTATTAAATATTTTGGCATTTGTTATTATTCCATATGTTGGGTTCTATATTTCGTGCTTTTTGTTTTCTACTGTATTAATGAAATTTTTAGGTATTAATGAAAAGCTAAAAATAATGATTATGCCTATCAGCTTAGTTATCGCAATTTACTTTGTTTTTCATATATTCTTAAATGTTCCTCTCCCTATTGGAATTTTATTTGAGTAATAAATATCATAGGTGCCGCTATGAGCAATTTTGAGTTATTAATGGGAGGTTTTTTAAACCTTTCAGGACAGCCTGTCGCTATATTTCTCGGTGTGGCGGGTTTATGTGTTGGTATTCTTTTAGGAGTGCTTCCGGGTTTAACTGCAACGATGGGAGTTGCAATTCTTTTACCATTCACTTTTGGAATGGATCCTGTTTCTGCACTATTAATGATTAGCGGTGTCTTTTTTGGCGGTATTTATGGCGGATCAATCACTGCTATTCTATTAAATATTCCCGGCACGCCTGCTGCGGCTGCAACAGCTCTAGATGGTTATCCGTTAACATTAAAAGGGAAAGCGGGTTCAGCACTGGGTTTTGCAACGATATCCTCGGTGATAGGGGGGATCGTTAGTGTATTTATATTAGTGTTCTTGGCTCCGATACTGGCTAAGTTTGCTTTGAAGTTCTCTGCACCAGAAAACTTTGCGTTAGCGATATTTGGCTTAAGTATTATTATCAGTATATCGAGTAAATCCATCATTAAAGGGTTAGTCACAGGTTTTGTCGGACTTTTGGTTTCTACTATTGGACTAGATCCTATGACGGGATATCCAAGGTATACGTTCGGCAATCCTGAATTAATGGTGATTCCGTTTATTCCAGTAATGATTGGGTTGTTTGCAGGCTCCGAAGCGTTCAAATCTATTTCGGAACCAAATAAAACAGCTAGGGCTGACATTCAAATCTCCAGTGTTGTTCCTAAACTGAAAGAAATTAAGAAACATGGTTTCTTGATGTTTCGTTCCGGTATTATTGGCAGTTGTATTGGCTCTGTACCTGGGGCTGGTGCTGATATTGCTGCTTTTGTTTCATACAACGAAGCTAAGCGATTTTCAAAAGATGGTAGTAAGTTTGGAACAGGTCGTATTGAAGGGGTAGCCGCGGCAGAAGCTGGTTCTAATGGTTGTACCGGTGGGGCAATGCTTCCGATGCTCAGTTTAGGTATTCCAGGTGATGCCGTAACTGCTGTCATGCTGGGAGCACTTACATTACAAGGCTTACAACCTGGACCTTTGCTATTTAAAGAGCACTCCGAGATGGTCTTTACTTTGTTTGCAGGGATGCTGATCTGTTATGTTGCTTTACTATTTATTGGTCTAGCGACTTTGAAACACTTAGTAAAAGTGTTGTCTATGCCGAAATCGTATTTAGTTCCTATTATTTTGAGCTTATGTCTAGTAGGTACGTTTGCAATAAATAACTCTGTATTCGATATTGGTGTCATGTTAGTGGCTGGCATTATTGGCTATTTCATTCGCTTACGCGATTTCCCTGTATCACCAATTGTACTTGCTATGATTATGGGACCAATGGCAGAGTCTAATTTCAGACGAGCGCTAGCTTTACATAGCGGTAGTTTAGATTTTCTATATACGAGACCAATAACTCTAACTTTATTGTCAATTGCAGCTATTACAGTATTTTTTCCGCTAATTAAAATAATTTTCAATTATACAAAAGAAATTTTTTATCAAAAATAACTCAGGTTTAAATAGGAAAGATTATGAATGAAGTATCCATTAGCGATGAAAGTATTATAAATATTCCTTATCGTAACAACGTTGGTGAATCACCATTTTGGAATCCAGATAAAAATAGTTGGTATTGGTTAGACCAAGCAGGGGACATATACGAATATAATCCATCAAAGAATCAATGTATTAAAACAGAAATAGGGCAGCGTCTGGGTAGTATGGTTTTGTCGGAAAGCGGTGAATTAGTCATTGCTGGAATGAAATCGATATTTTCAATTCAAGGTGATACTGTTAATAACATCGCATCCTTAGAGCACCCTCATGAAAATATGAAGTTTGCCGATGGTCGCTGTGATCGACAAGGGCGATTCATGGTGTCAACTATGTGTCCAGATATTACTCAGCAAAATGAATGGGGTAGCTGGTACACTGTTTCTGCTAACAACATCTATAAAGCTACATCTGAACATTATATTATTCCTAATGGTTCTGCATTTAATGCAGAGGGAAATATATTTTATTTCTCTGAGACGGATACAGACAGAAGACAGATCTACAAATGCAATTACGACATTGATGATGGGATAATTACTGATATCAAACCTTTCTTGAATTTATCTCAAGACAGAAGTTTGGGTCGTCCTGATGGTGCGGCAATTGATGTTGATGGGTGCTACTGGGTATGTGGACTTGATGAGGGTGTTATTATGCGCATCACGCCGAACGGTAAGATAGACCGTATTTTAAAAACACCAATGAAAAAGCCAACTATGTGTTCGTTTGGTGGTTCTGATTATAAAACGCTGATTGTGACATCGCTATGTCGAGGCGAAAACGACTTATTAGAAGATCCAAATGGGGGATGCGTGATGCTCGTTGATTTAGGCTACCAAGGTATAGCCGAACCTCGTTTTAAGGGGGTGTAACTTATGACTGTTCAAGATTTAATACCTTATATTGTAGCCGTTGACTGGGGGACTTCTTCCTTCAGAGCGAGAGCGGTAGCAGAGTCAGGCAAAGTATTGGCGACCGTTTCTACGAATGAAGGTATTCGCAATGTTGGTGGTGAATTTAAAGCGGTCTTAGCTAAACATTTATCTCAGCTTGAAGGCTATTCTCAAGGTATGCCGATTGTTATGTCGGGAATGATAGGCTCTCGTAACGGCTGGAGAGAAGCACCATATACACAATTACCGTGTAGTTCAAATTCCCTCGCAAGCAAAATGTTGCCTTTAGAAATAGAAGGTATTGATAATCTCTTTGTTGTTCCTGGTGTTTTCAAAACAGGGGAACAATCAGATGTTATTCGAGGTGAAGAAACAGAGATTGTTGGCGCAAGGGACTCACTAATGCTTCAATGATCATTCCTGGAACACATTCAAAGGTAGTTTCTATTGAAGATGGTTTTGTCGTGGACTTTAAGACGTTTTTAACGGGTGAAATGTTTTACGCATTATGTGAATCAACGATTCTGGGGACATTTGGTAAAAACGTTGATCCGAATAGTGAATGGTTTTATCAGGGGGTTATCAGAGGCGCTAAGTCTAAACATTCGGGTGACCTTCTTTCGCTATTATTCTGTGCTCGAAGTCGAGTTCTTGTTGATAATATGCCTGAAGACCAGTCTGCAAGTTTTATAAGTGGTTTGCTTTTAGGTTCGGAGATTGGTGCTTCACAGTACAAAACCCAAGATATTTGGGTCATGGGGAATGGCAATCTGTAGTGGTCAATAAAAATTGGCCACAGTTTTAGAGTTCTCCCAATATAATCGTTCTGATTCATTGGGTGTTAACCCGCCATTATATTGATGGGGCCTAAGTTGGCTGTAATAACCAACTATATATCTCGTGATTTGTTGCTGAGCTTCTGAAAAGCTCCGATATCCTGCCGTTGATACCCACTCGGTCTTTAAGCTGCGGAAAAAGCGTTCCATCGGTGCGTTGTCCCAGCAATTTCCGCGTCTCGATAA
>NZ_JBKEBW010000041.1:0-3683 GCF_047973365.1 Vibrio sp.
CAGCTAAAAGGTGAAATCAAAATAGGGCAAATGCCCACCCCTGCGAAAATTCTCGCCACACATCAATCACAGCCACTACCAGTTTTGCTTGATACTATGCGCAAGGACTCTGATAACCTGATTGCCGATACTCTGGCTCAAACAATAGGTGGTCATTTTTTTCATCAGCCAGGCAGCTTTAATATAGGCACCCAGGCAATAAAAGAGGTCATTACGCAAAATACCCAGATTTCGCTCAAAGATGATCAGTTGGTGGATGGTTCAGGCTTATCTCGCAACAATCGAATTCAAACCGCGAGCATGTTACAAATTCTCCATTACATTTGGCGACACGATAGCTCGTTAGGTCTGATCGACTTACTGCCAACGTCAGGAGAATCCGGCACACTGCAATATCGTCGCAGTATGCGTGACAACGATATCAAAGGCAGGATCAAGGCAAAAAGCGGCTCGCTCTATGGTACGCATAATATGGCAGGCTTTGGTTTAGATGCCGCAGGGAACCCCAGTACTGTCTTTATTCAATTTGTCACAGATTACTTCCCGCCAGAAATGGAAAGTGAAGTACCAATGGAAACTGCAATAGTGACGTTTGAAAAGGCGTTCTACCGTCAGGTGATCGAACTTAGTCGTTAATGGCAAAACACCTAAAATACAAAAAGCGCCAATAGGCGCTTTTTGTGTTCAATAAACAGTCAATTATTTCACTGTTACACGGGCAAACTTACGCTTACCTACTTGATAAACATAAGTACCGGTTGCTGGAACTAGTTTCGCATCTTCAATTTTCTCGCCATCTTGCTTGGCCGCGCCTTGTTTAATCATACGCAAAGCATCTGAGGTTGAGTTAACCAAACCGGCATCTTTCAGCAAGTTAGAGATAGCAATACCCGCATCAAATTCGAATTCTGGCATCTCATCTGGCATCGCACCTTTTTGGAAACGGTTGATGAATTCTTGTTCGGCAGCTTCAGCATCCGCTTCAGTGTGGAAACGAGCAATGATCTCTTTAGCCAGAAGGATCTTAGCGTCGCGAGGGTTTGCACCATTCGCTACATCAGCTTTGATCTGTTCAAGTTCAGTAAGCGGACGGAATGACAATAGTTCGTAGTAGCTCCACATCAAATCGTCAGAAATAGACATGATTTTGCCGAACATTTCACTTGAAGATTCGCTAATACCGATGTAGTTGTGTGCTGATTTAGACATTTTCTTCTCGCCATCTAAACCAACCAGTAGTGGCATCATCAATACTACTTGCGGTTTTTGGCCGTGAGACTTTTGCAGTTCACGTCCCATTAGCAGGTTGAACTTTTGGTCCGTACCACCAAGTTCAACGTCAGTTTCCATCGCTACTGAGTCATACCCCTGAAGGAGTGGGTACATGAACTCATGAATAGCAATAGGCTGACCGCCAGCGTAACGCTTTTTAAAGTCATCACGTTCGAGCATACGAGCTACCGTTTGGTTTGCAGCCAGACGAATCATACCTTCAGCGCCAAGCTCGGATAACCACTCAGAGTTAAACTGAATTTTGGTTTTCGCTGGATCGAGAATTTTAAATACTTGCTGCTTATAGGTTTCCGCATTACGCAATACGTCTTCACGCGTTAGTGGTGGGCGGGTGGTATTTTTCCCCGTAGGATCACCAACCATACCGGTGAAGTCACCAATAAGAAAAGTGATCTCATGACCTAAATCCTGGAAAGTACGTAATTTATTTAGAATCACCGTATGACCTAAATGAATATCCGGAGCCGTTGGGTCGGCACCCAATTTGATACGTAAAGGACGGCCTTCTTTAAGCTTAGCAATCAGCTCTTCTTCAGGAATCAGTTCCTCAACACCACGTTTAATCTCAGCTAAAGCCGCTTCAATACTCGCCATTCTTGTTCACTCCCACAGATTTGGCAAAAATTTAATAGTTCAACATCTTACTTGAATAGCGATGCATTTTGAAACCAGTTAGACTAGCTAACTGGATATTTTATTAATTATTAACTGAATGACCCCGAGTATGCTTTCTATTTTCGCTCGTCTTCCTTGGATTCATCGTACTTTAATCGCTTGTTGTAGTGCGATTATCGTTTTCGCACTGTTATTTTTACCTAGCCCTGAGTCTTTACAGAACAATCCTGACAAACTACAAATTGGTCGTCACTATCCGCTTGCCATTAATAGTGAAGCCTTTTCTCCGGGCTCAACCATTCTTCCTTCTGCTATTTTACGTTGGGAAAAACATAACGTTCGCTCCGGAGAAAGTGCCGCTGTGTTATTTCAACGTATCGGGCTAAGTGCTAGGCAACTTTATAACTTAACCTCGAGTAATAATGACATTAATAATCAGCTAAGTCGTTTGCTCCCGGGCGATGAGTTGCAATTCGGTTTTAATGATAAAAACGAGCTGATTCAACTCAAACGTAAACTGAGCGCTTACGAAACGTTTGTCGTGACTCAATCGGGAAATGGCTACACCTCGGAAATAGACAAGAAAGAAGTCTTCTACCAATACAACTATGCTGAAGCTGAAATCAACTCAAACTTCTGGAATGCGGCAATATCTGCCGGTTTAAGTGCAAACCAAATTATGGAGTTAGCCGGGATTTTTGGTTGGGACATCGACTTTGCATTGGATATCCGCTCTGGTGATAGTTTTAAACTTCTATATCAAGAGAAAATAGTAGAAGGTGAAGTGGTTGAACGCGGAAATATCATCGCAGCGACCTTTATTAACCAAGGCACAAACTTTACCGCCGTGCTCGATGACAATACCGGCAACTATTACGATCCTAACGGGCGAGCAATGAAAAAAGCCTTCTTGCGTTCACCGCTAGATTTTCGTCGCGTCTCTTCTAATTTCAACCCTAGCCGGCTTCATCCAGTAACAGGTCAAGTCAAAGCACACCGAGGTACGGATTATGTTGCGCCTATCGGCACACCGATTTGGGCCGCAGGTGATGGGGTGGTGGAAAAATCAAGCTACAACCAGTTCAACGGCAACTATGTTTTCATCCGCCATAGTAATACTTACATCACCAAGTACCTGCATTTAACTAAGCGAAGCGTAAAAACCGGGCAACGCGTCAAGCAAGGGCAAGTGATTGGTACTTTAGGCAGAACAGGCCGCGTAACAGGCGCTCACCTGCATTACGAATTCTTGGTCAATGGTGTTCACAAAAACCCGCGTACGGTTTCATTACCACAATCGCAGTCTTTGACTGGCAAAGCTAAACAAACATTTATGGCCAATGCAGAAGTTAGACTGCAACGTTTAGATAGATACAGTCAGCTTCTCTACGCGAAATAGACTGTTGCCTGAATGTTTAACCCCAAAGTAAAAGGACTGAATGAATACTCAGCCCTCAGATTGTTGACAAAGTCGGTGTTTGATTTATACCTATCATTCTTGACCCATCTGTCATTCCTGCGAAGGCACAATGCTGTTCGTTTAAGAGTTCTCTTTCTTTTTTCGTGAGCTCTTCAACGGGAATTTGATAGGTTTTATCTTGACCGCCCGTTCATAATTTGGGCGGTCTTGCTTTGGCATAATAAACTCCCGTAATGACTCGGTTAAATCTTTTAAACGCGCGGGGAGTGACTGAAGATTTTTAGTTCGACAGATGGCCGTGTAATCATAAAGAACGACTTTAAATCCAAGTTTAAAGCTGATTCTAAGCGGACTG
>NZ_JBKEBW010000048.1:0-4447 GCF_047973365.1 Vibrio sp.
AGCTTGGATATAAGCCGCCGTTTAGATTTATCCGAATGAGTAGTTGGAGAAATGCGCAAAGTCCTCTAGCCAGTTATGCGATGCCAAACCAATGGTTCAACGAACTGGGGTTGGTAAATCTTGAGCAAGTAGGAACAGGGTATGTGTTTAGCAATTATGCTGAATGGAAGTATGCATGAGCCGTATACGAGGTCCGTACGTACGGTTCTGTGAGAGGGATGAGGCGGTAACGCCTCACCCTACTCGATTTAGTGGTGAGCAGAGTTAATTCGTCAGTTCCAGGCGAATAAGCACTTCTTCGGTAATATCGATAATCTCGCCGTAACCGACAATAGCACTGATCTCTTTTTCTAAGTTTTTCGCTTGATGCAGGTTAATTTGCGCTAACTCTTCTAAATCGCCTTTTAGAAGCACAGTAAATGGGTCGAATACTGGTGCCCCACATAGGCGAAGAACAAAAATTTCGCCCATCAACTGCGCTCTCTGAATGAACTTAATGCGCTCTTTGGTATTGGCAAAATCCGTTAGCAGTTTAGTTTCAATCGATTGGATACGAGAGCCAAATTTCAACACGCAAATATACACCTCATTGAACTGAGCTTCAGCACCATCAATTCTTTTCATTGGCGTTGCCAATAGTGTGTTGGTGTGCCCTTTGAATATCGGCTCTAAAGATAACTGTTCTTTTCGCCCGAGTTTTTCCAGTAAAGCCAAATGGGGTGGCAGAGGGTAGTTCACGCCAATCACTTTAGGTTTCAAACTCGGACCGTTCTTTTCGACAAAAATAGGTGCGCTGACAATTTTACCCAACAAAATATTATGTAAACCTTCAAGAAGCCGTGGGCTAGGCAGAATTTCAGCTTTGGGTTTTAACTTGTCCTGATTGCTTTCAATGATGGCGTTGAAAAAAGCGATGGTTTTCATCGTTTGTGAATTTTCATCGATCATCAAATGTAACTGTTGCCCTTCAGGGCCGATACGGATCACTTGGTAAGGGACATTATTGAGAGGCAGGCTTTTGTCGTAAAGTTTTAGCTCAAGATAATCAATATTGAGCATATCGCCCGCTTTCAACGCTATAGGATTAGTGGCAATTAAATTTAGCCCACGTTTAGAAAGATCAGTCGTTGCGCCTGCAGAGAGTACATTACCATTTTGAACAATATTTACTGGTGTTTTTAAATTGTAGCGCGGTTCTTTACGGCGAGAGCGTGCATCGAAATAGATCCCCGTTGGAGCACCAATCACTTTGCGTGGATGGCGGAAAGGGTTTAGCTCGCTAGTGGCCATTTGCGGTTTATCAACCAACAAATAATCCTTGGCGGAGCTGAAATCGCTGATTTCCTGCAAAATGCCACAATGAGTCAATTTATTGGACTTGTTTGCCAGTTCACTCGAATGATTCGCCAGTTCTTCTCGTTCCATTGCCGAGAGTTCAAATACGGATAAACGAAACGCTTTCCAGCTCTCTTTTCGCGCGCCTATGTGCCAAAACAACTTGCGTTGTTCCGTGGTGGCTTCAGGCATCATCATTGAAAAGAAAAAGGTTTTATCCTGATGTTCATGTTTAAAAGCGTAAAGAACGTTGCTACTGCCGCTGACTCCCGGACGAGTGAGCATCTCCATGCGCGTTGACTTAAACAAACCGCCCAATGATTGTTGGTTGCGTTCATCATGCCAGTATTGCCAAAGCTGATGATTGTTCTCTGTTAGTAACGCTAATTTAAGCTCGCTACCACTGAAAAACAGGGGTAAGTTACAAGTATGTTTTAAATAGCTGTGCTCATAACCACGGGTTCGCGCGCGGATGATTTTATCTTGATTGTCGTGGCGACTTTTTTTACTGCTAGTCTTGAGCGATTCTTGAATCACTTTTTCGATGATGTCATTTTCTGACAATTTTAATGTACGCAGGTATTTTACCGCATCGTTGTCATGAGATTCATCGATACCCAGAATGCGATATTCAATCGGTTTGTTGAGACCTTCAAGCTGAGTACTCTGATTGAGCCCAGTAAATTGAACCAAAATGGTATCACCCAGTTTGTAGCTGAACGCCGAAGGAACTTTGAACCTTGCACCCGATGCAGATAAATCGACACTCAAACCATGAACCACTTGTTCATTACTTGGCAGATGAATTTTAACCTGTGTATTGAGTTTTAAACGGTTTTCTAAGCGTTTAAGATCGTAACCCAATTTAATCGGTTCAACTTCAAAAGAGCCTTCAATGGCCACTCTTTTGTTTTTGTCCAGAGTTCCCTGTTGTTTCATCACACGAAAGTTATTACGGGTGTTGGTTAAGTTCTCCCAAACCCCTTCGGTGTAACCGCCAAACTTTTTGATACTCTTGTGGTAGGTATTAAAGGCAACATCATCAAACCAGTGTTTCCGACCATCCAAATTATATTCTCTGCATTCGCCCTGAACTCGACCACGGAGATCGATGTTTTTGGTACATGGAGCCATAATTCGGTTCAACTCCATCTTCACGAGAAGTTTGGCAGACGGTGCTTGCCCTTCTGTGAATTTATTTAGGAGTTGCTCAAATTCGGCTGATTTATAAGCGGGAATGAGCCGTTCAGCGAGAGAGAGAATTTCAGATTGCTGCATAGTTTTCTGTTAGAGTAGTGTTCTCTTAATAAAATCGGCATGGATAATGTTTTCTTTAGCAATATGTTGCATTGATTCAACATATTATTAAAGTTTACACGTCACAACTTAGACTATTTGAGGAAGCATGGTAAAAGCAAAACGCGCCTATGTATGTAACGATTGCGGCGCAGATTTTCCCCGGTGGCAAGGTCAGTGTAACGCCTGTGGTGCATGGAATACCATATCTGAAGTGAGACTGGCCGCATCGCCACAAGTTGCGCGCAATGAACGTCTAAGTGGTTATGCGGGCAGTGCCACTGAATCTAGCGTGCAAATTTTATCGGAAATTAATCTGCAAGAGGTGCCTCGTTTTAGCAGTGGCTTTAAAGAGTTAGACCGGGTACTTGGCGGTGGTGTGGTTCCTGGAGCGGCCATTCTTATCGGTGGTAACCCGGGGGCGGGTAAGTCCACACTTCTGCTACAAACCATGTGTTTGCTGTCATCTCAAATGCCAACCTTATATGTGACGGGTGAAGAATCGCTGCAACAGGTCGCGATGCGCGCTTCTCGTCTCGGTCTGCCTAAAGATCATCTGAAAATGCTTTCCGAAACCAATGTGGATAAGATTTGTCAGGTAGCCGAAAAAGAGCAGCCAAGAATCATGGTGATTGACTCTATTCAGGTGATGCATGTGGCCGATGTGCAATCCTCACCGGGCACGGTTGCTCAGGTTCGAGAATCAGCAACGGCATTGACCCGTTATGCCAAACAAAACAATGTCGCGGTATTTATCGTTGGACACGTTACCAAAGATGGTACTTTGGCAGGGCCTAAAGTACTGGAGCACATTATCGACTGTTCAGTGCTACTCGATGGTGGATCAGATACCCGATTCCGTACTTTACGCAGCCACAAAAACCGCTTTGGTGCGGTCAATGAACTCGGCGTATTTGCTATGACCGGGCAAGGGTTGCGAGAAGTGAGTAACCCATCGGCGATATTCCTCTCTCGTGGTGAAGAAGATACCTCGGGAAGTTCCGTCATGGTGGTATGGGAAGGCACTCGCCCGCTACTGGTTGAAATACAAGCGCTGGTGGATTATTCGCAGTTGGCAAACCCAAGACGAGTCGCCGTAGGTCTGGAGCAAAACCGCCTGTCACTGTTATTAGCGGTGTTACATAAACACGGTGGGCTGCAAATGGCCGACCAAGATGTGTTTGTCAATGTGGTGGGTGGCGTAAAGGTAACCGAAACCAGTGCGGACTTAGCATTATTGATGGCGCTGCTCTCCAGCTTTCGTGATAAACCGCTGCCAAAAGATGTGGTGATCTTTGGTGAAGTCGGTTTAGCCGGCGAAATTCGCCCCGTGCCAAGTGGTCAGGAGCGGTTGAACGAAGCCTTTAAACACGGCTTTAAACGAGCGATTGTTCCGGCGGCGAATATGCCTAAAGGCGGCATTACCGGAATGCAGATCCATGGCGTGAAGAAACTATCAGAGGCGATTGAAGCATTTGATGAGATTTAATTTTTGTCCTGCTTGCACCTAATGTCGTCATTCCGTGCCTAATGTCGTCATTCCTGCCCCTAATGTCGTCATTCCTGCCCCTAATGTCGTCATTCCTGCGAAGGCACAATGCTGTTCGTTTAAGAGTTCTCTTTCTTTTTTCGTGAGCTCTTCAACGGGAATTTGATAGGTTTTATCTTGACCGCCCGTTCATAATTTGGGCGGTCTTGCTTTGGCATAATAAACTCCCGTAATGACTCGGTTAAATCTTTTAAACGCGCGGGGAGTGACTGAAGATTTTTAGTTCGACAGATGGCCGTGTAATCATAAAGAACGACTTTAAATCCA
>NZ_JBKEBW010000069.1:0-2666 GCF_047973365.1 Vibrio sp.
ACTAGCTAATCACACCTGGGCATATCCTGATGCGAGAGGCCCGAAGGTCCCCCTCTTTACTCCGAAGAGATTATGCGGTATTAGCCATCGTTTCCAATTGTTATCCCCCACATCAGGGCAATTTCCCAGGCATTACTCACCCGTCAGCCGCTATCCACCCGAGAAACAAGTTTCTCTGTGCTGCCGCTCGACTTGCATGTGTTAGGCCTGCCGCCAGCGTTCAATCTGAGCCATGATCAAACTCTTCAATTTAAGATTTTGTCGGCTCAATGAATACTGAACAGTACATAAGTAAGGGTTGAATTGACTGTGCTGAGTCTTGCGACTCAATGGTCACTTCGTATCATTGAAACCTAGTTGATTCTTTAGAATCATCTTCGATTTTCATCAACGAGTGCCCACACAGATTGATAGGTTTAAATTGTTAAAGAGCTTTGCTTTGCAGAAGCTTTCTTCTCAAAGCGGAGGTGCATTCTAGCGAGATAATTGTTAGTGTCAAACACTTTTTCAATTTTTCTTTTTTAGAACTCTTATCCTCTACCAACACAGGCTGAAGCCTTGCGACGTCTGCCGTGTCAGTGAGGTGGCATTATAGGGAGATAGATAAACTTAGCAAGCGAAAAAAGTGAGTTTATTTAAAAAAAATGTTCGTTTGTCTAAATAATCAGCGAACATTTTCTTATGTACCTTTCATCCTCAGAAAAGACACATGTTACTCACAAAATCCTGTGGATAACTACTCGTCGCTATCAAAGAAATAAGAGACTCGTGAACGTGGATTCAAATATTCTCTTACTTTATCAGGCAGCTTATAAGGCAAAATAGCATTAACTATTTTTATATCTTTATCGGCTAAATCAATAATAGGGGCTTGCGTTCTAGGAACTGATGGATCGTAGATAAGCACATTGGGATATAGAAGACTGTTTGCATTTACCGATATGACTAAACCAACCATATCATTAGACAATTGAACAACGGTTCCTGGAGGAAATACGCCCATGAACTTCACTAGTATGTTTAAGTTATCGTTGTTGTAGATATGCTTGCAGTTCTTATATAAATAAGATAGAGCCACATACGGGATTTTTTGCTCACTTGGTACATTCGGGTGGCATAAATTATCAAACGCATTCGCAACCGCGATAACTTGAGCCAGCTCGTCAATCTCATCACCTTTCAGGCCTTGAGGATATCCAGAGCCATCCAGTAGTTCATGATGTTGATCTATAACCCTTCTTGCACTATCTGGAAATTCTTTGATATTTTGCGAAATTTCTAAACCATATTTGGTGTGCATTTTAAGATAATTATTCTCAGGCTCAGTTAAGGGCGTCTGCTTACGCACGATAGCAGTAGGAACTCGGATTTTACCAATGTCATGAAAGAGAGAGGCAAAAGCTATCTCTTTTATCCTATCCGCAGGGTATTCTTTCGCTCTTCCAATCATCATGGCGATAACCGATACGTTTAGTGAATGAAAGTAGATATCTTCAAATTCACTTTTACCATTCATTAAATGCAGAGTGACATTATCATCGCTTAGCAGTTTATCGACAATATCGTCGACCAACAGTGCGGCTTCATCAACAGCGTCCATTGGACGATTGCGAATTTTGTTCATTACAGCCCGCATTCTGGCAAGCGAACGTTCAAATTCTTTTTCACAACTAATCACTCGACGGCGATAAGCATTGAGTTTTTCAATTCGGTTTTGTTTTTCTTGCCATAACTTATCCGCTTCACTATTGATATCGCTTTCGACTTCATTTTCTTGTTCATCAGCAGGAGTAGTATTCGTTACAGGTGGAAGGGGTTGAGTGTCACTTTGACTTGGATTAAGGAATACATGTTGGATTCCCAAATGCTTGATCAAGCGGATTTGTTCTTGGTCTTTAATCTTAAAACTATTGAATAAGAATGGATGCTCATTCCATTTAACTGGCAAGCGAATATGTAGCCCTGGTTGTAATCTGTCGACAGTGATTTTTATACTCGCCACAATTTACTAAAACCTCTGAACCTATCTTTAGGTATCATTCTAGAAGATGAAGGTGGCATTATCACCTCATCTGCTCAAGTTAAAAACAGGTGAAAGAATAACAAAAATCCATGATATAGATATATTCAATAAATTACATTGAGTAAAGTAATAATACAAATGAGATATGAGACGTAAAAATGAAAGAAGATAGGCGAGTAGTATTACTTATATCTCATCGCCTTACATAAAGAAGTGTGACTAAATGACTACTTCTGTTTATTCATCACGTCGGTAGGAATACGTATATTCAAAACGAGAAAGAATCCAGTCGCCAGCAGGAGGGCGTTCAGAACTTGTAGTCCACCAGTTCACCTCGTTAGTGATTGTACTCACTTAACTCGGTGTCCAAAACTGCTGGAGCGGATCAGATATGAATCGAGTAGGGTGAGGCGTTACCGCCTCATCCCTCTCACAGAACCGTACGTACGGACCTCGTATACGGCTCATGCATACTTCCATTCAGCATAATTGCTAAACACATACCCTGTTCCTACTTGCTCAAGATTTACCAACCCCAGTTCGTTGAACCATTGGTTTGGCATCGCATAACTGGCTAGAGGACTTTGCGCATTTCTCCAACTACTCATTCGGATAAATCTAAACGGCGGCTTATATCCAAGCT
>NZ_JBKEBW010000139.1:0-12196 GCF_047973365.1 Vibrio sp.
AGCTTGGATATAAGCCGCCGTTTAGATTTATCCGAATGAGTAGTTGGAGAAATGCGCAAAGTCCTCTAGCCAGTTATGCGATGCCAAACCAATGGTTCAACGAACTGGGGTTGGTAAATCTTGAGCAAGTAGGAACAGGGTATGTGTTTAGCAATTATGCTGAATGGAAGTATGCATGAGCCGTATACGAGGTCCGTACGTACGGTTCTGTGAGAGGGATGAGGCGGTAACGCCTCACCCTACTCGATTCAGGCGGAGATAATATGAATGAAAGAAACCAAAGCGGTTGCACAGAAGGCTAAAACAGCTTTGATACAAGCCACTGTTTAGATTTATCCGGATAGTTCGGTACTCTAGTCAGTTACGCCTCACCCTACTCGATATAGACGTAAAAAAGCCCGTAACTCTTTGAATTACGGGCTTTAGGTGTATGGTCGGACTGAGAGGATTTGAACCTCCGACCCCCGACACCCCATGACGGTGCGCTACCAAGCTGCGCTACAGTCCGATTAGCGTAATCTAATCAGTTTTTATTTAGCCGTCAATAACTAAGTCTTTCAAATGATTGTATTTTAACCTGATGATTTAATTATCTTTCGCGTAAAAACGTTGTAGCTCAGTGAAACCTTGCATTAATACAGGTAAAGTTGGCGTCTCGTCTTTTAAACGTTGGTAATTGTCGTCATACAGTTTGAAGTTACCAAACTTGTCTACTACGGTTGTTTGCTCGTCGGTAATTAATGCCAATTCACGTGAATCTCCGGCTAGGATCCACTTTCTTTTTGCTTCATTAAACAGATTTCTACCACTACTGAAATCGCTAGGGTTAGACGACACGCCGAGTAAATCTTGCATGATAGTCACTGGCAAATCTAAATGACTCGAACGATGGTGGTAAACACCAGCAACTTTGCCAGGCCAATGAACAACCATAGGAACTTGGAGTTGATAACGGCTGTAATTACTGTTTGCACCCCAACTGTTCGTTTTTGTTTCATTAAATTCGATGCCGTGGTTGGATGTAATAACCACAACGGTATTGTCCAGGAATTGCAGCTCGTTCAGCTTGGTGAAAAGTAACTGAAGCTCATTGTCGGCTAAAACGACCGAATGATTGTAGCTCGCTCGTAGCCTGTCACTGGCGGAGTTAATTGCTGCCGTTCCATCATATTGGTCGAAATTATCAACGGTTGAAAGTTCCAAATAGCTGAACCAAGGCTGCTTCTTCTGCTGTTCAGCCCAAGAAGACCAACGAGCAATAGTCTGTTCATCGCTACTTGTTTCTGGATCAAACGGAGCTTTAGATATTGGAATGTTACGGAAAATCGTCTCTTGATAGAGAGGGTCAGAGAAGTTAACACCACTAAATAGACCGAACTTGTATTTTTGTGACTGCAACACATCCAACATAATTGGAGCAGCGCCTTGAGCTTGAATGCTGCTTGCATAGCTACTTGGTAAGCCATAAAAAAGACCAAACAAACCCAACATGTCGTTGCTTGAACTGTAATGGTTGGTGAAGTTTAGGTTGTCAGCGGCAAATTGATACGTGCTTGGCATCAGTTCAGGCGTTAAAACATCTGCCCGTAGGTTATTCACACTGACGAGTAAAATATTCAGATTGTTCGCCCGGCGGTCAAATTTGATTTCCTCAATAGGGTAATTAACCAAATCAACCGTATTTTGAGTTTCTTCGAGTCGTTTGAGATATTCATCTCTGTCTAGTAGACCATGCTTTTCCATGAACGATTTTGCTGTCATTGGGTATGACAGTGGGAAATTCGATTTTTGGCTTGTCACAGGGCTATAGAAATAAGCATCAGACCATACATAAATCAGGTGGCTAGCGATAAAGCTGACGAAGAATACCGTTGCCAGAGGACGGCCAACACGTTTGTGACTAAGCCTGCGCTGTTTTCGCCACACCCATTCGGATAAACCAAGTTGCAATAGGAAAACTAATGGAAGAACCACGAACAAATGCTGCAAATCAGTTCTTACGGCACTGCTTTCATCATTAAATAGCAATTCCCAAACGACAGGCGTTAAGTGCAAGTTGATGGTTTGATAGGCCTGAGTATCAATGAGCAGGACAGTCAGCCCGAATGTTGCGAAACAAACGGAGACAAAACGGAATAATGAACGAGATGGAATCAAGAATGTTAACGGAAAAAGCGTCAACAAATAGATAGCAAAAACTAGGAAGCCAAAATGACCAATCCATGAAAGCGCAAGATAAAGCTGACCTAAGAAAGTGTCAGGCCACGGCGACTGTGCAATATATCTTGTGCCAATCAGCATTGCCGCAATGATATTAAAGAAGGCAAACCAGTGCCCCCAGCCTACAAGACGTGATACGCGTTCGCCGTATGTGTTTCCGCTATCTACCATGTACTTTTCTATTTATCCGATTCTATATTTAAAGTTAGTCTGCTAATGAAGACATTAATGCTTGAGAAAACTTCTCTGCGATAGCTTTACGTTGTGAGGCGGCAACATTTTGGTTCAAAATATTAGTCGCCACATTTCCCGCAATCATCAGGGATAGTTCAGGAGACGCATTATGTTTATCAAGAACGGCTGCGATTTCAGTCAGGATAGTTTCAACTTTTTCGTCGCTGTATTTCGATGTTATAGGCATAAATACTCTAATGATGATAGTAAAAACGGCTTATGATAACCTACTATGCCTTACAACTGAAACCAGAACGATGATTATTTCACTATGAGCCTGCACCTTTCTAATGTCATTTTGCATCAACTAAGCAAAAACAATAACGACGAGTTAACGGTTAACTTCCGTGCTCAATCTCTTGATAATGATACATCAACAGAAAACCTAGTATCCGAATTACATCGCGTTTTTAACGCGAAAGCTGGCAAAGGTTTTGGCTCTTTCAAGTCTGACAGTGATTTTCAAAACTGGTTGCAAGAAATGCGTCAAAGTCAGCGTTCGTTTTACGATTTTTCTCAAATCAGTGCGCAACGTCTCAAAGATGAACTTTCAAAGTATCCATTCGCCGATGAAGGTATCCTAGTAATGGCTGAATATCAGTCGTTAGCGACCGATTTCTTGTTGGTAGGAATACTGCCTTTAAATCAAAGTTTGAAGGTTACGGAAGGGTTGGATATTAGTGCAACAGACTATTTAGATATCAATAAGATGGATATTGTCGCACGTATCGATCTTTCCAGTTTTGAAACGGATAAAGAGTCGAATCGCTATCTGTCTTACATAAAAGGTCGCGTAGGGCGCAAAGTATCGGATTTCTTTTTGGATTTTCTTCAAGCTGAAGTCGGTCTTGATACGAAAGTACAGAACAAGGTGTTGATGCAAGCGGTTGAAGATTTTTGTAGCGACTCAAAGCTAGAGAAAAGCGAAGCGATCAGCTATAAGAAACAAGTTTACGACTACTGCAACGAACAAATTAAAGCGGGTGAAGAAGTTCAGGTGAAAGAACTGTCCGGTGAATTACCTCCTGCTCAAGATGGTACCAGTTTTATGGACTTTACCCGTGAGCATGGCTACGAGTTGGAAGAAAGTTTCCCCGGTGACCGTTCGACCATGCGAAAACTGACTAAGTATGTTGGTGCTGGTGGCGGTTTGAACATTAGCTTCGATAGCTTATTAATGGGCGAACGAGTGTTTTACGATCCAGAAACTGACACTCTGACAATTAAAGGCACTCCGCCTAACTTACGTGATCAGCTAACACGTAAAAGTTAACTATCGATTAAAGATTCAAGAGGGCTCAAGAGTTCTCTTTTACTCTCTTGATTGAAATATAAATAATACAGTCATTTTTATAAGAAACGCTTGAGATTTTTGTCTGAACCACTTATAGATGGTGGATCATTTTTATCAAGAACACACGGAGAATTAGTGCGATGAGAGTAGGTTTAGTGGGTTGGCGTGGCATGGTTGGTTCGGTACTCATGCAACGTATGGTTGAAGAAGGCGATTTTAATCTTATTGAACCTGTATTCTACAGTACCTCACAAATTGGCGTTCCTGCGCCAAATCTAGGTAAAGATGCAGGAATGCTGCAAGATGCTTTTGATATCGATAGTTTAAAACAACTTGATGCAATCATTACGTGTCAAGGCGGTAGTTATACCGAGCAAGTATACCCTGCATTACGTCAGGCTGGCTGGAAAGGCTACTGGATCGACGCGGCCTCAACGCTACGTATGGCTTCAGATTCTATTATTACGCTCGACCCTGTGAACTTGAAGCAAATCCAACACGCACTCCATGCGGGTACTAACACCTTTGTTGGTGGTAACTGTACAGTAAGCTTGATGCTGATGGGGCTTGGTGGTCTGTTTGAAAAAGGTCTTGTTGAATGGACCAGTGCAATGACTTATCAGGCAGCTTCTGGTGCTGGCGCGCAAAATATGCGTGAACTTATCTCTCAAATGGGTGTGATCAATGACTCTGTAAGTTCTGAACTAGCGAACCCTTCGAGTTCTATTCTTGATATTGACAAGAAAGTTGCAGAGACCATGCGTTCATCTTCATTCCCAACGGATCAATTCGGTGTGCCACTTGCGGGTTCCTTGATTCCTTGGATCGATGTCAAACGCGACAATGGTCAGAGCAAAGAAGAGTGGAAGGCGGGTGTAGAAGCGAACAAAATCCTCGGCACTCAAGATTCTCCTGTGTTCATTGACGGTACTTGTGTTCGAATTGGTGCTATGCGTTGTCACTCTCAAGCGTTAACGATTAAGTTAAAACAAAGTGTGCCAATGGATGAGATTGAAGAGATCATCGCTTCACACAACGAGTGGGTAAAAGTGATTCCAAACGAGCGCGATATTACCGCTAAAGAACTGTCACCAGCAAAAGTCACTGGCACTATGTCTGTTCCTGTTGGTCGCCTACGTAAAATGGCGATGGGCGATGACTTCCTAAATGCATTCACCGTTGGTGACCAGCTACTTTGGGGTGCTGCAGAGCCACTACGTCGTACACTGCGTATTATTCTTGCTGAGAAGTAATAACCCAATAGCCTGCTACTGTCTTATTTTAAGCATTCTCTTGGTTCTGTCTGAGGGAATGCTTTTTCGTATTTGATAACCATTAATCTTTCATTTCTGTTTCAACTGTTATTCGAGAATAAATATTCTCAAATAGCCTCTTCCTTCATAATTAAATATTGGTAAACCCCCAGCTAATCTGGGATGACTCGCATAGGTTTGACCGTGACAACGGTGTAACTAATTTGAGTAAATTAAATAAGTTCAAGAGTAAATATAATATTAGCGATTTCTTATTCTTCCCTAGTATTTATCGGGTGATGTGTCAAACAAGAATGTTTTAAGTGATAAAGATATATAAATTTGAGGCAATAAAAAGGAGGCATGAATCACCTCCTTGGATCTAAATTATAAATGATTCAGAGATTACTCTTCTAATGCCTGAATGAGCTCGGGGTCGGAGAATATCTCTTCAAAACGAGATTTATAAATGAGCATCATCTCATTCATGATTGTGCCTCCCGGAATATCATTCTCGCCAGCGTAATGTTTTTTGACCGTTTTTTGGCCAGCCTTATTATTTACGATGACATCGACGTCGTACCATGAGTTATCTGAAAACGGATGATAATCATATTTCCATTCGTGGAGCAGTACGACAATCGATGGGTTTCCATCTTGTTTCATACTGTTTAACAACTCAGGAAGTGATGTTGTTAAGTTTGTATCGTAACGTTTGACGGTTAATCCTTTGTTTTGGATCCCGTATTCGAGGCGGTTAGTCAGAAACACTGACATTGGCTCACCAGTTGCGGTGTTATAAGAATATGGAATAGCAAGACTAGAGCGGATTAGGCCTTCGAAAGCCGGTGATTTATCTTGATCAACGACATAAGGGCGTTGGTCGACGATAGCCAGAGAGACGGTTGTTATATCACTGGGAATGGTAATTTCAGGTGCAGATTCTTGGATGGATAGAGTGCTACATCCCATAAGAAACAAGCTGGAAATAAGAAATAGACACCACTTTGTATTATTAATCATAATTTTCCTTTTTATATATCATTGATTATCCGAGTGAATAATCGGACGGCATTTTAATCAAAAAGGTGAATGATTCTATAGACTATATCGGATGCCTGTTTCATTCTTGCCCGAAACGGCTAGGGCATTACACCAATGCCGGTGATGTTACGCTAACCCCGGGAACAGGCTGCGTAAGCCATTAGTAATAAATTCGATACCTAGAGCGCCAAGGATCAAACCCATAATACGAGTGATCACGTTGATACCTGTTTGACCCAGCAATTTCACAATATAGGGTGCGGAGCGGAACAGTAACCATGAACATAAAGCGAAGAATACGATAGTGACGACAATACCTGTGGTGTCCATTAAGCCTGGGTATCTTGAGCCATAAACAATAGTTGAACTAATCGCACCAGGCCCTGCCATAAGAGGCATTGCCAGTGGCACTACACCAATTTGTTCGCGGCTTATATATTCCGATTTCTCTTGTTTGTTCTGCTTATCTTCACCTAATTTACCGCTCATCATTGAGAACGCAATACTCATCAGCAGCATGCCGCCTGCCACACGAAATGAGTCTAGAGAAATACTAAACATGTCTAGCAGCATTTGACCACCCAAAAGCGCAGTGATCAGAATGATAGCGACAGCGATATTCGCAGTGGCAGCGGTCTTATTTTTCTCTTCTGGCGTCATATGCCCTGTCAGTGAGACAAACACCGGCATAATTCCTACCGGGTTAACAGCAGCAACTAAACCCAGAAAGAACTGGAGAAAAATAGCAATTTCGAACGACATGTCAGGTTCTCTTATTTTTCATAGGATTGAAACAGATTGTGCGTAATCTAAGGTAAAGATAGCAAAATAACGAATGAAAAAATTTGCAATTTTCCCTCGTTTATACGTGAGAAAAACTAATTATGGTCGATAATTGAAAATTAGTTGTTTCAATTGTGTATTTGTTAATCGGTTGATTGATGCATTTCATTAACATTTCCGTATGCCTGATAAAAAGTTGCTCATCGACTGGAGAGTAAAAGTGAAATGGATATACTATGAGTAGCACATGAAAATACGTCTACATGTAGTAATGTTGTACAAAAATGAAACTTTTTTACACGATGTTGTATTTTTTTTAGTTTGTTAGTTCGAATGCGGTATTTTTAATCAGTTGGTTTTTGGAAGTATTATTCAATAAATACAACTGGTTAGGTGGTTTCTCTTACGGTTTTTACCTATAAGGGGATAATTAGTTTTTCAGAACTGATCTGAGTCAATTTTTTTCACGCAGTGAAATATTATACTCAGCCATGAAAGCAATTTACTAAGTTCGTTGATCTAAGTCTTTGAAGTTGTGGTAAAAACACATATACAACATGCTTAATAAAGAGTTTTTTTAATTTTTATATTTTTATTTTAGGAGATCCATTATGCCTGTAACTAATCTGGCTGAACTAGATGCTCTAGTCGCTCGCGTTAAAGCGGCTCAAGCTGAGTTTGCTACTTACTCTCAAGAGCAAGTAGACAAAATCTTCCGAGCAGCTTCTCTAGCAGCTAACCAAGCTCGTATCCCTCTAGCGCAACAAGCGGTAGCGGAATCTGGCATGGGTATTGTTGAAGATAAAGTAATCAAGAATCACTTCGCGTCTGAATACATCTACAACAAATACAAAGATGAACAAACTTGTGGCGTGCTGGAAGAAGACGAAAGCATGGGTACTATGACTATCGCAGAGCCTGTGGGCATTATCTGTGGTATCGTACCAACCACTAACCCAACCTCTACTGCAATCTTCAAATCTTTGATCTCATTGAAGACTCGTAACGGTATTATCTTCTCGCCACACCCACGTGCTAAAAACTCTACTAACGATGCAGCTAAACTTGTTTTAGACGCAGCAGTAGCCGCTGGCGCACCAAAAGATATCATCGGTTGGATTGACCAACCTTCTGTAGAGCTTTCTAATGCTCTTATGAAACACGAAGGTATTGCTCTTATCCTTGCAACTGGTGGTCCAGGCATGGTTAAAGCGGCTTACTCTTCAGGTAAACCAGCTATCGGTGTGGGCGCAGGTAACGTTCCCGTTGTTATCGACGAAACAGCAGACATCAAACGTGCGGTTGCTTCTGTTCTTATGTCTAAAACTTTCGATAACGGCGTGGTGTGTGCTTCTGAACAGGCTGTCATCGTTCATAAAGACGTATACGAAGAAGTTAAAGAACGTTTTGCTTCTCACAAAGCACACGTACTAAGCAGAGCTGATGCTGATAAAGTACGTAAAACAATTCTTATCGACGGCGCACTAAACGCAAAAATCGTTGGTCAACCTGCTGCAGCTATCGCAGAAATGGCAGGTGTTAAAGTTCCTGCTGATACTAAAGTGCTTATCGGTGAAGGTCTTGGCAAAGTTTCTTACGACGACGAGTTCGCACATGAGAAACTATCTCCATGTCTAGGTATGTTCAAAGCAGACAGCTTTGAAGACGCTGTTGCTCAAGCTGTAACCATGGTTGAAATCGGTGGTATCGGTCATACTTCTGGTCTTTACACTAACCAAGATGTAAACGCAGATCGTATTCGTTACTTCGGTGACAAGATGAAGACTGCTCGTATTCTTATCAACATTCCTACTACTCACGGTGGTATCGGTGACCTTTACAACTTCAACGTTGCTCCATCTCTAACGTTAGGTTGTGGTTCATGGGGTGGTAACTCTATCTCTGAGAACGTTGGTCCTAAACACCTAATCAACAAGAAAATTGTTGCTAAGCGAGCTGAAAACATGTTGTGGCACAAACTTCCTAAGTCAATCTACTTCCGTCGTGGTAGCCTTCCAATTGCTCTGAGCGACCTAGAAGGTAAAAAACGCGCATTCCTTGTAACTGACCGTTTCCTATTCAACAACGGTTACGCTGATGAAGTAGTTTCACTACTTAAAGCTCAAGGTATGGAAGTTCAAACATTCTTTGATGTAGAAGCAGATCCAACTCTATCTGTAGTAGAGAAAGGTGCAGCACAAATGGCTAGCTACCAACCAGACGTGATTCTAGCTCTAGGTGGTGGTTCACCAATGGATGCGGCGAAGATCATGTGGGTAATGTACGAGCACCCAGAAACTGACTTTGCTGAACTTGCAATGCGCTTTATGGATATCCGTAAACGTATCTACAAGTTCCCTAAAATGGGTCAAAAAGCTGAACTTGTATGTATCACTACTACATCTGGTACTGGTTCTGAAGTGACTCCATTTGCGGTAGTTACCGACGACAAAACGGGTGCTAAATACCCACTAGCTGACTACGAGCTAACACCTAACATGGCAATCGTTGATGCGAACCTTGTTATGAACATGCCTAAGTCTCTAACAGCATTCGGTGGTTACGATGCGGTAACTCACGCACTAGAAGCTTACGTATCTGTTCTTGCGAACGAATACTCTGACGGTCAGGCTCTACAAGCACTTAAGATGCTAAAAGAATACCTACCATCAAGCTACAAAAATGGTGCAAATGACCCAATTGCTCGTGAGAAAGTGCACAACGCAGCAACTATCGCTGGTGTAGCGTTTGCAAACGCATTCCTAGGTGTTTGTCACTCTATCGCTCACAAGCTTGGTGCTGAGTTCCACGTTCCTCACGGTTTGGCTAACGCACTACTTATCTCTAACGTTGTACGTTACAACGCGAACGATAACCCAACCAAACAAACAGCATTCTCTCAATACGACCGTCCACAAGCACGTCGTCGTTATGCGGAAGTTGCTGAACAGTTAGGTCTAACTCAACCTGGCGATCGTACCGCTCAGAAAATTGAACGTCTACTTGCATGGTTGGAAGAGCTGAAGAAAGATCTTGATATCCCACTGTCTATTCAGGCAGCAGGTGTTAACGAAGCTGATTTCTTAGCGAAAGTTGACGCATTAGCGGTTGACGCGTTTGATGACCAATGTACTGGTGCAAACCCACGTTACCCTCTAATCACTGAACTGAAAGAAGTGCTGATCGCTTCTTACTACGGTAAAGCTTTCGTTGAAGGTGAAACTTTCGAAGGTACTACTGTAATCAAGAAGAAAGCAGACCAAGTAGCAACCGCTGCTAAAGCTGACAAAAAAGTAAAAGCGTAATATGAGATAGGTTTTCGCTAGCACGATAGCCTTATCAATAAATGGAAAACCCCACTTCGGTGGGGTTTTTTGTTGGTAACAAAACTACTTTCGGTGCTCATTGTCTAAGACTGAACAGTTTAATAGTGAAGTTGGTATGATTGCTATCACCGCTTTAAGTCCACATCACCAAAATGGCGGCTAGCGCAACGAGAACCAGTCCCAAGCCATCTTTGATTTTCACTTTTTGCTTGAGCCACATAACTGATATCAGCATAGTAAAAAAGATTTCTACCTGACCCAGTGTTTTAACGTAGGGAACTGCTTGTAATGACATAGCGCTAAACCAACCGATAGAACCCAGGCAGCTCGTCAAGCTGGTTAAGAATACGATCTTAGGGCGCGCAAATAAGGCTTTTAATGTAGCAATGTCTCTTACTATCAAATAGCTGACTAAGATGATGGTTTGCAATGCGATCACCAATAGTAATACCCAAGCCGCGCCATAAGGAAAGGGTAACCCTAAAGCGAGGCTTGCTTCACGCACCCAAAGCGACGTTAGAGCGAAAGCACTGCCACAACTTATTCCCAACAGTACAGTAGGCAAAGATATTTGACGAAAACTGCCTTGAGTACTGAGTAAAAAGACACCGACTCCGCCGATAAATACGCCAAGCCAGCCTAACAATGTCAAATGAGTACCGAAGAAAAGCATGCCGAGCAGTGCCGCGACCAAAGCTTCACTTTTTGCCAGTCCTGCACCTACAGCATAGTTGTTGAACTTGAACAGTCTGACCATTAGCGCGGTAGCAAGGATCTGCATGGTAGCCGCCCCTACAATATAGGTAATAAAGAGCGAGTTAAAATCAGGCAAGGTAATCGGTTCTAGTGCGTACAGCGAGAGTAAATAGATTGCTGCTATCGGCCCTGCCCAAAGAAAACGAGCCAAAGTGACACCTGCGGTTTTTACATCACCGGATAAATGGCTTTGAAATGCATTACGCCATGATTGCATAAATGCAGCAAAAAAAGTGAATAGAATCCATGTCATAGTGGGAAAAGCTTTTAAATAAGAAGAATAACACTATGCTATGGAAACGGTTGGATATCAAACCATTAGGTAAGAAAAGACCTTAAGACCACCCGTTCCCACGCGGAGTGAAGTGACCCCATAAAGTTGGACAACCAATTATTGGGGGTCACTTCAGAGCATGGGAACGATACATCTTAACTAACCTGCAAGCACATCGGTAGCAACTTTATAGCTTGGGTCTTCTTTAACATTAATTTCGACTAAGCTACCTGCTTTATGAAGCAAAGCACGGCAATCTTGGCTGAGGTGACGTAAATGTAATGTCTTACCCAGCGATGCATAGCGCTCGGCCAACGTTTCAATGGCTTCAATGGCAGAGTGGTCAGCGACACGTGACTGAGCGAAATCGACAATCACCTCTTGTGGGTCGTTTTGTGCGTCAAATAGCTCAAGGAAGTTAGCCGCAGAACCAAAGAAGATGGGCCCATTCACTTTATAGACTTTTAACCCTTCCTGATTAAGTTGGCTGCTTGCGTAGATATGTTTGGCGTGTTCCCAGGCAAACATAAGAGCAGAAGCAATGACACCAACAGCCACAGCAATAGCCAAATCAGTAAACACGGTCACGACGGTTACCAGTATGATGACAAAGAAGTCTTGTTTAGGTACGCGGCGAGCAAGTTTAAAGGTTGCCCACTCGAAAGTGCCGATAACGACCATAAACATCACACCGACCAGAGCGGCAAGGGGAATCATCTCAATGAGCGATGCCGCAAACAAGATAAAGAACAACAGGATTACTGCTGCCACAATACCTGATAGGCGACCACGGCCACCGGAATTAATAGTGATCATTGACTGGCCAATCATCGCACAGCCACCCATTGCACCGAACACTGAACAAGTCATGTTTGCTAAACCTTGTCCCATACATTCGCGGTTAGACTTACCACGAGTGTTGGTCATTTCGTCAAGCACTGTCAAGGTTAGCAGTGATTCAATCAAACCGATAGCAGCCAAAATGACAGAATATGGCAGAATGATTTGCAAA
>NZ_JBKEBW010000120.1:0-16743 GCF_047973365.1 Vibrio sp.
CAGCTTGGATATAAGCCGCCGTTTAGATTTATCCGAATGAGTAGTTGGAGAAATGCGCAAAGTCCTCTAGCCAGTTATGCGATGCCAAACCAATGGTTCAACGAACTGGGGTTGGTAAATCTTGAGCAAGTAGGAACAGGGTATGTGTTTAGCAATTATGCTGAATGGAAGTATGCATGAGCCGTATACGAGGTCCGTACGTACGGTTCTGTGAGAGGGATGAGGCGGTAACGCCTCACCCTACTCGATTACAGAGCAGTAATGATTTTGCTATCTAAGACAGTGGCTTGATGATAATTTGTGCCTCTGATGTTGTCGTTTTTGGAAAATCATGGAAGTTTCATTTGAAGTGCTGGCGATGCTGTTTTTTGTAGCAGGCGCAGCAGGATTTATTGACGCCATGGCTGGTGGTGGTGGTCTGTTAACATTACCAGCACTATTAGCCGCAGGCGTTCCTCCCACACAAGCGTTAGCCACCAACAAATTACAAAGTTCATTCGGTAGTTTTTCTGCCAGTTTGTATTTTGTTCGCCGTGGGATTGTCAATCTTAAAGAGATGCGTCTTGCCATTCTGTGCACCTTTATCGGCGCTGCAACCGGAGCGGAGTTAGTGCAGCAGTTCGATGCCTCTCTACTGACCAGTTTGATACCTTTGTTGTTGGTTGCTATCTCTCTCTATTTTCTTTTTGCTCCACAAACCAAGGCAGACTCTGGTAAAAAGCCACTGTCAGAATCGGCATTTGCTTTCAGTGTTGGTAGTTGCGTAGGGTTTTACGACGGATTTTTTGGTCCGGGAACCGGTTCGATTTTCACGGTTTGTTTTGTTGTGCTTGGTCACTTTTCATTGGTGGATGCGACAGCAAGAACCAAGGTGCTCAATTTCACCTCGAACATTGCCGCATTACTGTTCTTCGTCATCGCAGGTTTACCCATTTGGAAACTGGGCCTGGTGATGGCATGTGGGCAGTTTTTTGGTGCCCGCTTAGGTGCGAAAGTGGTGATCACTAAAGGTCAAAAATGGATCCGACCTCTGGTTATTCTGATGTCGATGTTAATGGCAACGAAATTACTGTGGCAACAACACTCGGATTGGCTTTTGGGTTTGGTCTGATTGCCAAACTAAAAATACGCTGACATTTAAATTCTATTGGTACAAATTATTCTGACGATACTCTTTTGGTGTTTGGTGTTTGGTGTTTGGTGTTTGGTTGTAGGTTTTTTTGAATACTGAAATGACACAGATTTCTAAACACTACCTTAATTCATTGTCAGAGTTTGTTTCAATCTAGATATGATAAGTCTCCTTTAGTATCTCTTTGGGAGACTTTGCTATAGCTGTTGTCATAACAGCTATAGACTTTGGAACAGACATGTCTTCACCTTACTATACCTAATTTTATATTGACGGATTAGTGGCTTAATATTGTACAAACAACCACTCTATTATACACTGTTGAGTACGTAATTAAGTACTTTGGTGTATTATGAAGACAAGTACAATCTATGCAGAAAAGGCAGTCTCATCAAGTGAAGCTCGGAAGCACTTTAAGGATTGCTTATCAGGAGAACCAGTCGTGGTATTGTCGAACAATGAACCTGCTGGTTATATGATGAGCGCGAGCTTCTTTGAAGGGCTTATGAAAGCTTTGGAAGGTAAAAATAAAGATTTAATTTCATCATTTAGACCAAGTATTGCTCGCCTAGATGTTATTGCACATCTTAATGCTCAAGCATTAGCAGAACTTAATGAAAAGGACTTAGGTGAGTTTCAAGAGTGAATGATAATTCATTGAAAATTAGGGTTTTTAAACATAAAGTTTTAATCGAGACTTTGCCAAAGGACGAACTTGAAGCTCTGACTAATGATTTTAGGAGATATAAAGAAACGGGGCAAAAACCAGATATTTTTGGTCGAGATTAAGTTTATGATCATCCTGATACTCTGCCGATACTGAAATCTGAAGAAGTCAAACATATTCACTTAGCCGCTAGTGATGCTCCGTTTTTAAGTTCTATCCAATTTTACCAAACCAGTGACAAGCACTTGGTGTATTGCCAAGGTTGGAGTGACCATAACTGTTTCCTGTTAATCGCTATCCTTGCACCAGATGCTCATGAGCAAGCCCGCAATAGAACAATAATGCATAACTTGGGTTCGATAGCTGAAAAATTTAGGCAGCAATTCTAAATCGAGAACCTTATTACGATTCTGGGTTTTCTGGCACAGATCGGGACAGAAGCGCCTTAGTGCATCTATTCTAAAATGGCTGTGCTCCCTTTCCGTAATTCGAGGAGACAATTTCAGCCAGTTACTTTATTTTCACATCCAAACCAACTGACACTAAAGTACCTATCAATGTTGTGATCACAACCGATACCAATGAACCGATCAGCACATATTCGGTCATTCTTCGGTCGGCTGATTTATTCAACTCACCAAATCTAAATATAGACTTAGCCGCCAATACAAAACCCACCGCAGAATAGCTCCCCACAAGCGTAAAGGTCAGTATTAATACGCGCTCTAAGTACCCGATCAACTCACCACCTGCTATCAGACCATTGTTATCGGTATCTGTGCTAGATATTGGGTATTTTTTTAATACGCCGCTAATCACAATCGAGGTTGGCTTGAGGATTAGCAAGTAAGCGAAGGCGACCACAACACCATCTGAGAACTTATCATGTTTAAGCACGGCATCAATCGTAAGACCATCTGCCATGTGAAAGGCAATGGCTGCGAGCACCGATACATGCAAAGTCTGGTCAATAATAAAATAGGAAAATTTATCACCATTTATTGCTCTTACCTTCCACAAATCAATAATAAAATGACTTACCGCGACGATAGTTACCAAGCAAACTGTTGAGCGCCAATCAATACCTAACGCTATAGCAGGAGCTAATAATACGACGCCGTGTAACAGTGAATGAAAGTACAGCTCAGTTGAACGGTAAGTGTATTTTTTCTTTGCTTTTACCCATTTGTTTGGTTGGAGGTAAAAATCACAGATGATGTGAACCATCAAGAACGGTATTAGAGCACCAAAAAAATCAAACATACTTGAGTCCCGCGACTTGGTTTATGAATCGCCAATTTAGCTCACTGATTAGCTGCCAACCTGATGCTTTAAGTGACTTACTGGCAGTGGCAGTAGCGACATCGAGCTTTTCAGCTAACTCACTAATAGGCAAACCTTCATTGGTTCGAAGCATCGGTAGCATAACTTCACATTGGCGGGACGTTAATTCTGTTAGTTGTCTATCGAGGTATTTAAACAATAAGTCAAAGTACTCGGTGAGTTCGAACCGATCAGAGCTAAATAACAATCTGCCGCTTTTCAAGGCTTTTAGCCCACGCCCAGAAAGAACAAATGCCTCACCCATCGACTCAGAGACCAACACACGCAAATCGGCATTAGAGGCAATAGCGAAGCTAATGCGACAATCAAATTCTTTGCCAAGCGCTTTGATGCCAACACGATAAATGATGGTGTATCTCAGAGCGTTTTCAATATCATGCACCACAGTCTGAAACTCGTCGCCACGTTCAATACTATGCGCATTTGATGAATTTCCTTTGGTGATCCATCCCTGAATATCTTTAATTCGTTTAAGTAGTTGATCAAACTGATCAGACGTTAGCTTGGTTGAGTTGACAATATCACCGCTGATTACGGCGATAGGTTTAGAGGCAGACTTCACATTAATACTCCTTGCTGTGTGCAGATGTCAATTTAGCTATTTATGGCTAATAATGCAAATTTAGCTGTTTATGGCTAATAATCTGGATTTAGCCGTTTAGGGCTAAAGAACTATTCGCTTTTGGGGAGGGTTACACTACGAGTGTGTAGCGTATTTGGGACAGAAGCGTCTTAGATTCGCTTAACTTGGTGTCCAAAGTCGGTGGTACAGTTCACTCTTTGTTTGCCTTCTTGTAATCACTCAGATTAATGACTCTCCCCATATCCAAGGGAACGCTCTCAAGTGCCCATTCGCGCCAGTGTTTGACAAACTCCTCCGTTGAATAAAAGAACGTTTTTTGATGCTTACTCTTACGAGGACAGTGATTAGCAAACAAATTAAATCCAAGTAGATCAACATCCTCAAGTAACATGCCATCTTCATAGCAGTGGCATTCAAGGTGCCAAAGCACGTCATTTATGTGTGCCTGTACGCTACGGTCACTTCTAGCATGAAATGCACAATCATTCACCTCTCTGTCGTAATGGTCAATGCAGCTCTCAATCTCGACAGCATCAACACCACTTTGATTAGCTAAACTGTGAAAACATGCCTTGAGCATGGGGTCAAAGGTGTTGAGAAACTGATAAATATCACCTTTCTTGCCTGCAAGTACCGTAATACAAAAGCGGCTTTGATAGTCCATTGCCATTAAGTATCTTTTTCGTTTAATGGAGACACAATGAAGTACCCATTGCCATTGAAATTGACCATTTTTGTCGCCATCAACCCCATTTGGGAAAACAGGCGTTTCAATGGATTCTGCGATGGTTTTATGTGGTGCAGGTTCTAGATCTGTATACTTTTGACCTTGACGTGTCACTGTGAAAAATTCAGCCGCAGCTTTAGTGCAGTTAAAAACTAACATATTGTATTACCGAGCTTTAATGATATGAATTTGGACCAAGCAACTTAGGCTAACTTAACTTGATATTTGCTGTCTACTGCCAGATTAAACAGTGCCAGTTCTTCTAAACGTTCTTCCAGTTCCAGCCGGATTCGTATCCGCCAGATATCCTCTAACTTAAGTGCTTTTTTCTGCCCAACACGTAGGCCTTTGTTCCACGCTTGCATAATATGTCCTCTTTTTCATAGAAAACATTTAAAGTAAGGCACAATCCAATGAAAACGTGCCAATTTCCGGGTATGATTTTCTAACTCAAACGTCTTAAAAGTTGCCAGAAATGAATGAACTAGAACAAGAATTCCTTAAAGATTTAGAAAAGAAGCTGTGGAACGCCGCAGATAAGCTCAGAGCAACGCTAGACGCTGCACTATAGGGTTAATTTTCGTAAAATACGTCTCTGATGCCTTCTCAATGCGTCAGGATGAGATTAAAGAACAACTGACTAACCCAGATCATGAGTACTACCTAGATCCTGCTGATTTCTCTGAAGAAGAATTGGCAGAAGAGGTTGCTGCCGAACTAGAAGTACGCGATTTCTATACTGAGAAAAACGTGTTCTGGTTACCAACCGAATCTCGTTGGAAGTTCCTGCAAGACAACGGCCCGATGGTAATTGGTGGTGCGGATTTAGTCATTGATGGCAAGCCTAAGAAAATTACGTCTGTTGGGCATTTGATTGATAACGCTCTGGAAGGTATCGAGCGCGATAACCCGAAACTGAAAGGTGTGCTAAATAAGCACTATGCCTCGCTGAAGATCGATCAAGCAAAACTCAATGAACTGATCAACCTGATTGCGACCATTCCGTTTACTCACAATTCGCTAAACAGCAAAGATATTCTTGGTCATATTTACGAATACTTCCTCGGTGAGTTCGCCCTTGCCGAAGGCAAGAAAGGCGGCCAGTTCTACACGCCAGCTTCAATCGTAACCCTGATTGTTGAGATGATTGAGCCATTTGAAGGTCGTGTCTATGACCCAGCCATGGGTTCCGGTGGCTTCTTTGTACAGTCGGAAAAGTTTATTGAGCGCTATGCGGGTAAAAACGACATCGACCCACTGACTCAAAAGCAGAAGATCTCGATTTACGGTCAGGAATACAACTACACCACATGGCAGCTTGCTGCGATGAACATGGCGATCCGTGGTCTGGATTACGATTTCGGTAAAGAGCCTGCCAGTACCTATACCAATGATCAACACCCTGATTTACGAGCTGACTTCATCATGGCTAACCCGCTTTTCAACATGAAAGAGTGGAATACAGGTGTTGATGACAACGATCCACGCTGGGTATACGGCACACCGCCATCAGGCAATGCTAACTTTGCGTGGATGCAGCATATGCTGTACCACCTAGCTCCAGATGGTTCACAAGCGCTCTTATTGGCAAATGGATCAATGAGTTCTAGTACCAACAACGAAGGTGAAATTCGCGCATCACTGATTGAGAACGACTTGGTTGAATGTATGGTGGCATTGCCGGGACAACTCTTCACCAATACCCAAATTCCGGCCTGTATCTGGTTCTTAACCAAGAACAAGAAAGCACGTACCGATAAAGCAGGTCGTAAATTACGAGATCGTAAAGGCGAAGTGTTGTTTATTGATGCACGTAACCTTGGTTATATGAAAGACCGTGTACTGCGTGACTTCACTCGTGATGATATCCAGAAAGTCGCTGACCTATACCACGCATGGAAAACAGGCGAAGAAGTTAACGGCGTAGCATACGAAGACCAAGCAGGCTTCTGTAAATCAGCAACTTTGGCAGAGATAAAGAAACACGATTTTGTGCTCACTCCGGGACGTTATGTTGGCGCGGCAGATGAACAAGATGATGGTATTCCTTTTGCTGAGAAGATGGCAACGTTAACGGAAAAACTGAGTGAACAATTTGCTGAATCAGCCAAGTTAGAAGCGGAAATCAAGAAGAACTTGATGAGGTTAGGCTATGAGCTTTGAGCCAACAGAACACAACTTACTCTCTGATATCAAACAGGTTATTGAACAGGCGAGAAATCAAGTAAAACAGACGGTCAATGCGGCTATGGTGCACGCCTATTGGCAGATTGGGCGTCTGATTGTGGAAGATGAACAGCAAGGGCAAACTCGCGCCGAATATGGCAAAGCGCAGTTAAAACAGTTATCTCAGGTACTTAGCCAAGATTTTGGTAAAGGTTTCGATGTCGGTAACTTGCGTAATATGCGCCAGTTTTATTTGAGTTTTCCAAAACACTACGCAGTGCGTAGTGAATTAAGTTGGACGCATTACCGAACTCTGATGCGTATTGAAAATACCAATGCCCGCGATTGGTATGAACAAGAAGCGATTAGTCAAAATTGGAGTGCCCGTGCGCTCGAACGCCAAATCGGCACGCTATATTACGAGCGGTTGTTAGCCAGCAAAGATAAAGCACTAGTGGAACAAGAAGCTAACGACAAAACTCAGCCGCTAGCCGAAACGACGAAGTCGAAGACGAAATCGGTGAAGATGAAGAAACCGAAAGCCGTGAAAAAATTAAATCGCAATGGGCCGCGCTAGAAAAGCTGGTTGGTGCAGAGCCTCGCATCAGACAAGTGGCGCAAGATCTGGTTAATCACTTTACTACTCGTACAGAAACGTTTCCTGGCAAGGCGATGATTGTCGCCATGAGTCGCGAAATCTGTGTTGACCTCTATGACGCGATTATTGCTCTCAAGCCAGAATGGCATAGCGATGACCCCAACAAAGGGGCGATTAAAATCGTGATGACGGGCAGCGCATCGGATAAAGCCAAGATGCAGCCACATATTCATGACAAGAAAACCAAAAAGTTATTCGAGAAACGCTACAAAGATACCCAAGATGAACTGCAACTGGTGATTGTTCGCGATATGTGGCTAACGGGCTTTGATGCGCCTTGTTGCCATACCATGTATATCGATAAGCCAATGAAAGGTCATAACTTAATGCAGGCAATTGCCCGCGTTAACCGTGTTTTCAAAGATAAACCGGGTGGTTTGGTGGTGGATTATCTTGGTATTGCCAATGAATTAAAGAATGCTTTAAAAACCTATACCAACAGCCAAGGTAAAGGCCAACCCACTGTGGACACAGCGGAAGCCTTTGCCGTGTTAATGGAAAAAATCGACATTATCCGTGGCATGTTTGCAACGCCTGTGGATGGTAACGTTTTTCACTATCGACCGGATTTCGAAACCGATGCACTGCGTCTGCTGCCAGGTGCCTTTAACCATCTATCCGGCTTATCTCATACCGATAGCAATGGCAAAGTCGTCCGTGATGGTAAACGTCGTTTCTTGGATGTAATGGCTGCACTGGGCAAAGCGTATTCGCTATGTAATACCATGGATGAAACCAGTGGTTATAAGAATGAAATTGCCTTCTATTCAGCCATAAAAGCGGCGTTTATGAAGCACTCTACCGTCGATAAAAAGCGCACGGATGAGGAGCGAAATACCGCACTGAAGCAGATCCTCGATAATGCGATTATTGCCGATGGTGTGGATGACATCTTTTCGATGGTTGGTTTAGATAAGCCGAACATTGGCCTGCTCTCTGAAGAGTTCTTAGAAGATGTTAAGAACATGAAAGAGAAAAATCTCGCGGTTGAATTACTTGAAAAGCTACTGCGTGATGAAGTGAAGGCACGGATGAAGAACGATGTGGTGCAAGAGAAGAAATACTCTGACCGTATCCTTTCTACGCTAAACAAATACCATAACCGCAGTATTGAAACCGCTCAGGTGATTGAAGAGTTGATTCAGTGGGCAAAAGAGATGCAAGAAGATGCAGAGATGCTAGACAAGCTAAATCTGTCTATTGATGAAATCGCCTTCTACCGTGCCTTAGTTGAGAATGAATCTTCTGTCCGTGAATTGGGTGATGATAATCTGCGAAAGCTTGCGATTGAACTGACTCATCAATTGCGACAATCCGCCACGGTTGATTGGCAAAAGCGTGAGAGCGTTCGCGCTCGAATGCGTAATCTGGTGCGTCGCTTGCTGCGCAAATGGAAGTATCCACCAGACGCAGCGGAAGAGGCGATTAAGCTTGTTCTTGAACAGGCTGAAGTGCTAGCGGATGGTTGGTATACTCTTCCTACTTGAAGCCGCAGCGCTTTATTTTTGGCATGGGGACTACGTTCGTTCACCCCAATCACATAGTTTATCTATGTTCATGGGGATTCACTCACTTGTCGCCTACCTGCAACTCCAAGTAGTTTGAGTATATAAGTAGCGATAAAAACAAGTCTGCTTACTTAGTTAAAGCAAACGTAGGCAGTGATAAATGCCAGCGGATAGCGCCAAGGCGAATGATCAGCGTTGATGTGACACCTGAAAGGAGAGCTACAGAGTTGTCGTAACCCATCGCGAGTGCTGTGGTATGGAAAACACCACCGACAATACAGGCTGTTGCGTAGACTTCACTACGCAGCACCATTGGAATTTCTCTTGCCAGTACATCGCGAATGATGCCACCGCCACAGCCGGTGATCACACCCATGATGATCGCGATCAGCGCTGAATCTTGATAAAGCAGCGCTTTTTCTACACCGATACCAACAAATACCGCAAGCCCCACTGCGTCGTAAACGGGAAGAACCCACCAAGGGATTCGTTTAGGTCTTCTCACCAGCATCATGGTAAAAATGCAGGTGACGATAATCACCCAGATATAAGTGGTATCTTTTATCCAGAATACCGGCGTCGCGCCGAGCGCCATATCACGGATAGTACCACCGCCAATAGCAGTAACACTTGCCAGTACAGTGACGCCGAATGGATCCATCTTTAAACGACCAGCTAATAACACACCGGAAATAGCGAAGATAGCTGTACCAAACATATCGATTAAATAAAGTAATGAAGTATCCAATTGTTATCTGCAACCAAAAAGGGTTATCGAAAAAGAGTGTTCGAAAAAGAATGTGGATTGTAAGGCTTTTTTTAGGTGCTGTTAATCGTTTCTTACTTGCTCAAAATAGTCACAGACTTGTTCAATGGCATTGAGTGTTCTTGGGGTGGAACGATTAATCCAGTCTGAATTTAGCGACCAGACATGACCTTGTTGTACCGCAGGTATTTGATCTTTCCAGCGCAACCACATGTTGCCGTTGGCAATCGCGTGTTCAGAGGTAAAAATGACTTCAGGTTGAGCGACCAGCACTTGCTCGATGCCCACTTGAGGGTAGGGGGTCGCACTGTGTTCAAAGATGTTTTCTCCGCCACAGAATCGGAATACTTCACTTGGCCAACTGTCTTGAGCCAAAGTGATGATTGGTTTTTCACTCAGTTGATAGAAGTAACGTACCGGGGCTGCCTGTGAATATTGTGATTTGAGCTTAGCCAGGTGCTCGCGAAACTCATTCGCCGCTTGTCTGCCTTGTTGCGGGTCATCGGCGTACTGGCTGAGAGCCTCAATATTGCTGGCGATATCGTCGAGTGTATTGACTTGAGAATCAAAGAACCTGAAGCCGAGCTGTTTGAGCTTGGCAATTTCTTTGGCTGGATTACCCTTGGGCCAGGCGATAATCAGATCGGGTTTGAGCGCCATAATTCGCTCTAACTTCACGCCTTGATAGTTCGCGACTTTCTCAATGTTTTTTGCTTGTTCCGGGTAGTCGCTGTAATCGGCTACGCCAACAAGTTTATCGCCTAAACCGGCGGCAAATGCCAGTTCAGTGGCATGAGGTGCAAGGCTAATAATACGTTTAACTGATTGCTCAGCTTGAGTGGGAGAGACAACCAACAGAGCCGTGAAAACGAGTGAGCATAAACGCATTTATATTCCTTTATGAATAACAACAAGCAGAAGGCTTTCGATAACAATCCACAAAAAGAGTCGCCATGTCAGTAAACGATGTATCTGAGACAGGTGAAGTGCGGATGGCACGATACGTCCGCCGATTTTCGCGCGCACTATCTTCTGTTCACCGTAGATAGCAGGGCCACCTAAAGCCAGCTCAAGTTTTCCGCCGACGGCACACAGTAGCCAAGCCGGTCCGGGTAGTGGCCAGGAACGACTCTGACTCTTGATGGCTTGCAGAGCTTTACCTGAATGATTACCCAAGGCAACCATTAAGCTGAATAGTCTCAGAGGAATAAATTCAAGCACGGCGATAGTGCGAACAATAGGCAGACCAAAAGGATTGAACTGTGAGCGTGAAGGTGACCAGGCTCGTGCAAGTTCTGCCATTAATCGATAGATAAATGCACCAGTGGCTCCGAATAGAGCGTACCAGAACAACACCACAACAACGTTGCGTCCAAAACCCATGATAATGGTTTCCGCGCCCGCCTTGCCTAAGCCAACGCTAGAAAGCGTGCTGGTTTGTCTGTTGACGAAAGGTTCAAGCAGTTTACGAGCTTCGGCTTTGTCCTCTTTGGCTAACGCTTTACCTAATTTGTTGGCAAGCAAACCATTGTTACGCCAGTCTAATGCCAGAATCAAAAGCGCAAGTTCATACAGTTGTGGTTGCCAAACAAGAGGTTTTAAAGCAATACAGAACAACAGTGCCGGGATAATCATCAACAACCAAGCTAAGCTGCCAGAGATGATGCTTTGTGAATAACTGCTGTTGGTATTGACTTTATTGGCGAGAACTTCAGCAAATTTGTGCCATAAAATGGCAGGATGTGCCGCTCTTGGAATCGGCAAAATGTAATGTAACAAAAGTGCGCCCCACATAATGAGCAGCGCACCTTGAGCATAAATGGTCGAAATAAATTCGTTCATGGAGGTGAAGGGCTTACTTTAGCAACTCAACCATTTTTAACACCATCTCAGATGAGCTTTGTGCCGCTAGTGGCAGGAACTCATCGAATGACATTGGTGATTCTTTATCGGCAACATCAGAGATTGCACGAACCACAACGAATGGCACTTGGAACTGGTGACAAGTTTGCGCAATCGCAGACGCTTCCATTTCAACGGCGATAACCGATGGGAAATGTTTGCGGATAAAGTTTTGCCGCTCAGCGGTACAGACGAATGCATCACCGGTACAAATCAAACCGCGTACGGCGTGTTTGTCAGTGTTGGTTTGGTTAGAGATAGCTTCAAGTGCTTTTTCAGCTACGGCCATCAGTTTCTCATCCGCCGCAAATGCCGCAGGCTGACCTGCCATTTGACCGATTTCATAGCCAAATGCGGTTACGTCTGCATCGTGGTGACGGACTTCCGTTGAGATAACCACATCGCCCATCGTCAGGCTAGAGTCAAAACCGCCCGCAGAGCCCGTGTTGATAACCACGTCTGGTTGGTATTCGTCGAGTAAAATGGCTGTGCCAATTGCGGCGGCAACTTTGCCGATACCGGATTGAAGCAGAACGACATCAGCACCGTGGATTTTACCTGAGTAATAAGTACAGCCAGCTTTGCTGACTTGCTGACATTGCTCAAGAGCGTCTTTTAGAATAGCGACTTCTTGTTGCATCGCACCGATGATGCCAATTTTCATGGAGATCTCTTATGGTTGTGAATAACGGAAAATGATGAGCAGTTTATCACGAGATAAGACAGTTTATCGACACTGATTAACTGCATAGGAAATTTTCCAGAGTACTATCATTCCATCCTAAATAAAAAAGGACCGCGATTGCCTAATGCCAATCAGTTAAGAGAATCCTCGTTCCCATGCTCTGCGTGGGAATGCATATTTGACTAACAAAAAGTCAGATTAACTGCCTATTTTGGCTTTGGTATGCATTCCCACGGGGGACCGTGGGAACGATAACTCTGTCTTTTTGAGCTTAACTGACAGACATTAACCGCGATTGCCTGCGGTCCTTTTGATTTTCAAAATGATTTAGACGCCTAAGTAATCCAAAATACCATCAGCAGCTTTGCGACCTTCATCGATAGCGGTAACCACGAGGTCTGAGCCTCGAACTGCGTCACCACCAGCAAAAATCTTCTCATTGCTGGTTTGGAACTTAAATGATTGTTCAGAAGGTGCTTTGATTCGACCCCATTGATCCAGCTCTACGCCGTGTGGTTCTAACCAGCTCATTTGATGAGGTTGGAAACCAAATGCCATGATGACTGCATCAGCTTCAAGCACATGTTCACTGCCAGCGACAGGCTCAGGTCGGCGACGACCTGCATCATCTGGCTCTCCCAAAGCGGTCTGCACCACTTTTACGCCGGTAACGATGCCTGATGCGTCAACTTCAATGCCAAGCGGTTGCAGGTTGAACATAAATTCCACGCCTTCTTCTTTGGCATTTTTCACTTCGCGGCGCGAGCCTGGCATGTTTTCTTCATCACGGCGATAGGCACAGATAACACGTGAAGCGTTTTGACGAACTGAAGTGCGTACACAGTCCATCGCAGTGTCACCACCACCCAGAACCACCACCTTTTTACCTTGCATGTCGATAAATGGGTCGGTGTTTTCTAAGTTCATCACTTTGTAGGTGTTCGAAATCAGGAACGGTAATGCGTCAAATACACCTTGTGCATCTTCGTTTTCTAAGCCTGCACGCATGTATTTGTAAGTACCAACGCCAAGGAATACCGCATCGTATTCGTTGATTAGATCTTGTAGTTGAACATCTTTACCGACTTCCACATTCAAGCGGAACTCAACACCCATGTCAGTGAATACACGGCGACGGTTTTCCATTACCCCTTTTTCCAGTTTGAAAGATGGGATACCGAAAGTCAGCAAGCCACCGATTTCAGGGTAACGGTCAAACACCACAGGTTTTACGCCGTTACGTACTAAAATATCAGCAGCGGCAAGGCCTGCTGGACCTGCACCTATGATGGCCACTTTTTTGTCGGTCCACTCAACGTGTGACATATCCGGTTTCCAGCCCATTTCGAATGCGGTATCGGTAATGTATTTTTCGATATTACCGATAGTGACTGCACCGAAATCTGCATTCAGGGTGCATGAACCTTCACACAAACGGTCTTGTGGACACACGCGGCCACACACTTCAGGCAAGCTGTTGGTTTGATGTGCAAGGTCAGCCGCTTCCATAATGCGACCTTCATTGGCAAGTTTCAGCCATTGTGGAATGTAGTTGTGAACCGGACATTTCCACTCGCAATATGGGTTACCACAATCCAAGCAGCGGTCAGCTTGTGCTGTCGCTTGCTGCTTGGTGAAAGGTTCGTAAATTTCTACGAATTCAATTTTACGGATGTTGAGTGGCTTCTTTGCCGGATCAACACGGTTAACATCAATAAATTGGTATACGTTCTGGCTCATAAATCGGGCTCCTTCCAATTATTGTGCTTGAACACGTAGTTCTGCAGCGCTACGACTTTGGTGACCCAATAGGGTTTGTAGATCCGCAGCTTGTGGTTTGATTAAATAAAACTTCGGAATCCATTGGTCAAAGTTCGCTAAAATGTTTTCTGCGTGAGCAGAACCTGTCTCTTCTAAGTGCTCTGCGATAAGTCCACGCAGATGCTCTTGATGGATGTAGAGATCTTTCAGCGATAACGCTTCAACAGATTCTTCGTTGACACGACCTTGGAAATCACCGTTATCATCAAGAACGTAGGCAAAACCACCCGTCATACCCGCGCCAAAGTTCACGCCCGTTGCGCCAAGAAGTGCGACGATACCGCCAGTCATGTATTCACACGCGTTATCACCGGCACCTTCAATTACGCTGATCGTGCCTGAGTTACGTACGCCAAAACGCTCGCCCGCTTTACCCGCCGCAAACAGTTTGCCACCAGTCGCACCATACAAACAGGTGTTACCGATAATGGTAGCTTGGTTACAGCTAAATGCAGTACCTAAATGCGGTTTGATCACAATCTTACCGCCGGCCATGCCTTTACCCACGTAGTCGTTCGCATCACCAGTCAGATACAGTTCTACACCGCCAGCGTTCCACACACCGAAAGATTGACCCGCAGTACCATCCAGTACCACTTTGATTGGCGAGCCAGCTAAACCAGTATTACCGTAGCGTTTAGCAATTTCACCCGACAAACGAGCACCCACAGAGCGGTCGGTGTTGATCACATCGTAGTAAAGCTCGATAGATTGCTGTTTCTCTACCGCGTCAATCGCATCTTCAACGATTTTCTGGTTCAGTACACCTTTATCAAACGGTGTGTTTGGCTCTGTGCAGCTTAGCGGTAGTCCTTGAGGTGACACCGGAGCTTCAAGAATGCCAGACAAATCAAGCTTGCTTTGCTTCGCTGTTAAACCTTGAACCGCTTCTAGCAGGTCAGTACGACCAATCAGATCGGTAAGTTTTTCAACGCCAAGTTCTGCCAAGTATCCACGAACTTCTTCAGCAATACCGGTGAAGTAGTTGATCACCATTTCTGGCAGACCTTTGAAGTAGTCTTTACGCAGAGTTTCGTCTTGTGTTGCTACACCAGTCGCACAGTTGTTGAGGTGGCAAATACGCAGGAACTTACAGCCCATTGCAACCATAGGGCCAGTACCAAAGCCGAAGCTTTCAGCACCTAAAATGGCACCTTTGATCACATCGAGACCAGTTTTTAAGCCGCCATCGACTTGCAGACGAATTTTATGACGCAGACCGTTAGCAACCAGCGCTTGCTGCGTTTCAGCAAGACCGAGTTCCCACGGGCTACCGGCATATTTCACGGAAGTTAGCGGGCTTGCTGCTGTACCGCCGTCGTAGCCTGAAATGGTAATTAAATCGGCGTAAGCTTTCGCAACACCGGTGGCGATAGTGCCAACACCCGGTTCAGAAACCAGTTTTACCGATACCAAGGCTTTCGGGTTCACTTGCTTCAAGTCGAAGATAAGCTGTGCCAAGTCTTCAATCGAGTAAATATCGTGGTGCGGCGGTGGTGAAATCAGGGTGACACCTTGTACCGAGTGACGAAGTTTGGCGATTTCAGCGGTCACTTTATGACCCGGAAGCTGACCACCTTCACCCGGTTTCGCACCTTGAGCGACTTTGATTTGCAATACGTCCGCATTGGTTAAGTAGTGCGGTGTTACACCAAAACGACCCGAGGCGACTTGTTTGATCCGTGAGTTTCGTTCTGTACCAAAACGACGCGGATCTTCACCACCTTCACCTGAGTTAGAAAAACCACCTAGACGGTTCATCGCCGTTGCTAGCGCTTCGTGCGCTTCTGGGCTCAGAGCACCGATAGACATCGCCGCAGAGTCAAAGCGTTTGAATAGCTCAGTTGCTGGTTCAATCTTCTCAAGCGGTAGTGAGCGGTCTGATTTTTTCAGCTTCAACAGGTCACGCAGCATCGCGGCTGGTCTTTCGTTAACTTGTTTAGCAAATTGCTTGTAATCATCGCTTTCGCCAGACTTGACGGCTTTTTGCAGCGTGCCGACCACGTCTGGGTTGTAAGCGTGGTATTCGCCACCGTGAACGTACTTGAGTAAACCACCGTGTTCTAGCGATTTACGCGTCGCCCATGCTTTACGAGATAGGTTGAACAAGTCTTGTTGGAAGTCTGCAAAACTTGCGCCCTGAATACGTGTTTTTACGCCTTTGAAGCAAAGAACGACCACATCAGTATGTAGACCCACTGCTTCAAATAGCTGTGAACAGCGGTACGATGCAACGGTCGAGATACCCATTTTCGACATGATCTTGTACAGACCTTTATTGATGCCATATTGGTAGTTCTGCATCACATCGCGGTAGCTCTTATCAATAGCACCGTCATCGACCATCTTGCCTAATACTTCGTAAGCCAGATATGGATAAATCGCTGTTGCACCGAAGCCGATTAATACCGCAAATTGGTGTGGGTCTCGTGCCGTTGCAGTCTCAACAATAAGGTTGTCATCGCAACTCAGATTCTCTTCCACTAAGCGAGTATGAATCGCACCCACAGCCATTGCCGCAGGGATTGGTAGCTTGTCTTTGGTTAGCGCGCGATCTGACAGCACCAACAGAACCGTACCACCGCGAACCACTTCAACCGCTTTATCACACAAGTCGATCACGGCTTGTTGTTGCGTCGATTGTGGTGCATCGAAGTTGATGTCCAACATGGTGTTGCGGTAGTGCTGATCGCTCAGTGTTAGCAGTTGCTCCATATCAGAGTAGAGCAAAATTGTTGAGTCGAAAGTCACGCGGTGTGCCTCACCATCGGTCTCGTTAAACAC
>NZ_JBKEBW010000162.1:0-9464 GCF_047973365.1 Vibrio sp.
GCTCAGTTAATTCATTATGGAGCTTGGTGTTGCTGAGAAATCTGTCCGCACGTTTTATTTTATGCTTTACATTTGAGCGACCTTCTAAATTACGCCCAATAGTGGTCAGGCTAAGTTCATTTCCTCGAATAAGGGCATTGCTACAATCGAACAATGATTTAACTCGAGCCTGATTAAAGTTCTTTAGAGATTTAGAAAGTGTTTTGTGGCAAAATTTTGTTATAAGCATGGCATCTTGAGTTGTGTTTTTTTGTTTTTTGGCGATTACATAAGATCACAACTCGCCATGCTTGTCTATTTTTTGGGGATTCGTCAGTGCGAAGGCAGGAATCTAAACCCTGCATCATGCACAAGAGCGAGATCCCGGATAAATACGACGTATTTTCCGGGATGGCCGATATAAAGCGAATGGCGTTTTCAACTCTCAACATTTCTAAACTATAGTTGATTTGTTAGTTGGCAAAAAAGTTAGTTGGCAAAAAAGTTGCTCAGCGAAAGGAGTCGCCTGAATGAATCAAGAAGCCTTGCTCTCTCGTTTTAATGAATTACCATGTATTGAAAGCATCCAGCAAGAGTTACTGAATATGGTCAACGGCGACAACCTCAATTTCAGCGAGTTGTCGCGCAAGATGTCGATGGATCAAGTGCTCAGTGCCCGTGTGCTGCGCATGGCAAACTCAGCCCAGTTCGGTGGCGTACACGGCGTATCCACCATTAACGAAGCGATCATCCGTGTCGGTAGCGGTGCAGTACGTACACTGGTCTCTTCCTCCGTTGTGTCTGGGATTTTCCCTAAACTCGCCACCCTCAATATCAAAGATTACTGGGCGAATACTTTCGAAATCGCCATCATTGCCAGTAAGCTCGCCAGAGCCGCGCGTTTAGACCCCAACGAAGCCTTTACCACCGGAGTGCTACACAATATTGGCGAGCTCATGATTCACGCCTTAGAGCCGGATATGGCTGCGCAAATTAAATACCGCGTTGATCATGGTGAGGAACTGATTGCGGTGCAAAAAGAGCTGCTCGATACCGATGCTCAGGAACTAGGGGCAAGGCTGGCACGCGAGTGGCAGTTCCCGTCGGATATGGCGGATGCCATCGAAAATGTCAACCATCCGGGAAGGGCGACAGAAGCGAAACGATTAGCTTGTGTGCTGTTTTTAGCGCGCGAAATCCATAAACGCTGGGATTCATTGTTCGATGAACGAGAAAAGCGTGCGTTTCTTACTCGTCATCCCGCCACTAAGGTTCTGACTCTGTCGCCGGATGTGTATGTGGAAATAGACAGCGTTCGCGGGCAAGGCGTGGAACTGGCTCATCAGTTGTTTTAGTTTATCAATGGTTTTAGTTTCTGCTGTCATTCCTGCCTTTCGTGCGAAGGCAGGAATCTGAATCGCAACCATACGCATAAAAGCCAGATCCCGGATAAATACTGAGTATTTTACGGGATGACGGCTGTGGGGGCTTGCGTATTTTCCGGGATAATGACGAAAAATTAAAATCTCGGTTTATACTCTTCCTACTTGAAGCTGCAGCGGTGTTGACTGCGCTCGCTCACCCCAATCACATAGCTTATCTATGCTCATGAGGATTCGCTCACTTGCCGCCTACCTGCAACTTCAAGTAGTTTGAGTATAGAGGTTAACTCAAACCTGATGCTGTTTTAGCGGTCGAGAAAACTTCAACTGTTGCACAACAAGACCAATAATGATCAACACGAGGCCAATCAAGGTCGAAGGATGAATCTCCTCACCAATAATCGTTGCCAGCAGTATCAGAGAGATAAACGGAGAGGCAAAGATCAGGTTACTGATGCGTGCGGTATTGTGGGTGTTCTTCAGTGCGCTCAGCCAAAGCACGAAGGTAATGCCCATTTCAAATAGCCCGACGTAAGTCACGGCTGCCCAACCTTTAACGGTAATTTGGCTCCATGGCGCGCTTTCGTAAACATTCAAACCAATGGCAAACGGAATTGCGACAAGAAAACCCAGCAACACACCGACAACTGGCTCTGCTTGGTTCTTGGTGTTGAGTATCCAATACCCTGCCCACAGCAAAGTGGAAAGCAGCGCTAACCCAACACCCAACGGGCTGTCGAATGTCAGACCGAGAATATCGCCTTTGGTGGCGATCACAATCACGCCTAAGTAACTGAGGACACAGGCGAGCCAGTCTTGCTTTCTGATCGTTTGCCCCAAGAAAACCGCCGCCATCAAGGTTAAAGTGATTGCCCAGCTATAATTAATCGACTGAGCTTGCGAAGCGGGAAGTAAGGCATACGCTTTAAATAAAATCAGATAGTAAGCCAAAGGGTTAATTAGCCCTAGCAGTAGGTAATACCAAGGATTGGCAAAAAAGGTGCTGGCGATCAGATTTAACTGACCTCGCAGAGCACAAATAATGAATAAAGCCAGTGCAGAGACAATACTTGCGATAGTGAGCATCTGAATTGGCGAGAACTCTGCCAAGGTGAGTTTGAAAGCTGTAGCAACGGTGGACCAAAACAGAACTGCGGACAGTCCTAGCCCTAATGCGCGACGCTCGTTCATTGGTTTTCCCTAACTTTATTGGATGTTGTTTGGATTTGACGTGATTTATGATTATCTGGCTAGTCTAACGTTGGAATAAATACGCTACAAACTGGACATTTATCCAGTATAGAAATACCATTTTTGTCAACAGAGTGAAGTCACGACTAGACGAAGTAAACCTTTATGATGCAATGGATTATTAACAACATACTGCTTTGGGCTCCTGCACTTGCCAGTGCGATTATCTTTGGCAGCGTTATTGGGCTTTGGGTTAAGCAAAAAATGCAGGTCAGAACCCAACTGCTTGATCAACAAATTATTAATGATGCTCGCTGGTATCAACAGCAGATCGAGCAGCTTAAGGTTTCCCTGAACAACAGTTTAGGAGAGTTGGAAGAGCTCGATCAAGAACGTGATAAAGCCGAGTACGAACTCAAGCAACTGCACGGCAAACTGATGGCAGCGATGGAAAAGCTCCGCTATTTCGATGCGCTAAAGGCTGAGCGAGAGCAACATAACCAAGAACTGAGCCACTTACGTGAGCAAAAGGCACAACTGGATGTTCAATTGCGTGAGCAAGAAGTACGTCATCAACAGCAGTTAGAATCCAGTGCCGAGAAATTGCGTCTGCTGGAAACCGCTGAAGAGCGCCTCAAACAACAATTTGAACATCTCGCGCACCAGGTCTTCGAAGACAAAGCTGCAAAAGTGGATCAGCAAAACAAACAAAGCCTTGATGGCTTGCTCAGTCCGCTTAAAGAGCAGTTAGAAGGTTTCCGCAAACAGGTCAATGACAACTTTAATAGTGAAGCCAAAGAACGTCATACTTTAGTTCACGAGCTGCGCAATTTGCAAAACCTCAATGAGCAGATGGCGAAAGAGGCGCTCAACCTTACTCAGGCGCTAAAAGGTGACAACAAGCAGCAAGGTAACTGGGGCGAGGTGGTACTGGCTCGGGTATTGGCGGAATCGGGTCTGCGTGAAGGCCATGAGTACGAAACTCAGGTCAGTTTGCAAAATGACATGGGCAAACGTTATCAGCCGGATGTGATTGTTCATCTGCCACAAGATAAACAAGTGGTGGTGGACTCAAAAATGACGCTGGTGGCGTATGAACGCTACTTCCATGCGGAAAGCAACGAAGAGCGCGATATCGCACTGCGCGACCACTTGCTTGCATTGCGTAACCACATCAAAGGATTGAGTCAAAAAGACTATCATCAACTGCGGGGTATTGAGAGCCTCGATTATGTGCTGATGTTTATTCCGGTCGAGCCCGCATTTCAAGTCGCGATTCAGGCGGACCCGAGCTTGGTGAAAGATGCGATGGAGCAAAACATTATTCTGGTCAGTCCAACCACCTTGCTGGTAGCACTGCGCACCATTGATAACCTATGGCGTAATGATCGCCAGAACCAGAATGCGCGCTTAATTGCCGAGCGAGCCAGTAAGCTTTATGACAAGTTACGCCTGTTTGTCGATGATATGGAAGGATTGGGGTCTGCGTTAGACAAAGCCAACCAAAATTATCAGGGCGCGATGAATAAGCTTGTCACTGGCCGTGGCAATGCCATCAGTCAGGCGGAAAGCTTTAAGCAGCTTGGGGTTGAAGTGAAACGCTCTATCCATTCTCAGTGGGCGGAGAAGGCACAAATTGGCGAAGATTATGAAAATGCCCCTTTAGTAGAAAGACATCAGGGTGAGGATAAAGTAAACTGACTGTCTACAGCAGGTTAGGATAGTAACGATGACGGACAGTAGCGTGCAAACGAATACAGCAATGACAGAACAAGAAACAACGCATTTCGGTTTCGAAACCGTTCGTAAAGAAGAAAAAGCCACCAAAGTCGCGCAGGTGTTTCACTCAGTCGCCGCGAAATATGACATCATGAATGACTTAATGTCAGGTGGTGTTCATCGTCTATGGAAGCGTTTTACCATTGATTGCTCAGGTGCGCGTCCGGGGCAAAAAATTCTCGACCTTGGTGGCGGCACTGGTGACCTGGCTGCCAAGTTCTCGCGTATCGTTGGCGATAAAGGCCACGTTATTCTGGCAGACATCAATAACTCAATGCTCAATGTAGGCCGCGACAAACTGCGTGACCGCGGCATTGTCGGCAACATTGATTTTGTGCAAGCGAACGCTGAAGAGCTGCCGTTTCCAGATAACCATTTTGACTGCATTACTATCAGCTTCTGTCTGCGTAACGTCACCGACAAAGATAAAGCACTGCGTTCAATGTATCGCGTTCTGAAACCGGGTGGTCGCCTGTTAGTGCTTGAGTTTTCTAAGCCAATTTTAGATCCGCTGTCAAAAATTTATGACGCATACTCGTTCCATATTTTGCCAAAAATGGGTGAGCTGATTGCCAACGATGCAGACAGTTACCGTTATTTAGCCGAATCAATTCGTATGCACCCAGATCAGGAAACCTTAAAAGGTATGATGGTTGAAGCCGGCTTCGAGCAAGCAAGCTACTACAACCTGACCGGTGGTATTGTCGCACTGCACCGCGGTTACAAATTCTAGGGACCGCTTATGCCGTTTGCACCTCTTGTCACTGCGGTGATTGAAACCTCTCTGAACACACTGATTAAAGACGATCCTAACCTGAAGCGTCGTCTTGCCCGCCTTAAAGGACAAGTGATTCAGATCCATCTCAAAGAGCTGAATAAGACGCTAACCTTTGTCTTTAGCCAACAGATTGACGTGTTGGCCAATTATGAAGGCAAACCCGATTGCTACTTGTCATTGCATCTGGCGGTACTGCCAGAACTGCGTGAACAAGCTAATATCACTCAACTCATCAAGCAAGATAAGTTAGTGTTGGAAGGTGACATTCAGTTGGCACAAAAGTTTTCGCAATTGATGACAGACTGCAAGCCAGATATTGAAGAGTGGTTATCACGTGCCACCGGTGATATTGTGGCTCACACTGTGGTTCAGGGGGCGAAAAACGTCGGCTCTTTGCTGACTTCTCAGTTTAATAAGCATCAGAACCATCTGGCGCAAGTGTTGACCGAAGAGTGGCGCATTGCGCCCGCTCCGTTAGAAATCGCCTATTTCTGTGACCAAGTGGATGAAGTGAAAAGCCACGCTGCGCGCTTAGAAGCTAAGCTATCGGCTCTGGGAGAGAAAGTCGCTCTTGGTGAGAAAAAGGCTTTGGGTGAAAAAATGACGCTGGGAAACGCTGAGGTTGCCAAATAACCTATGACGCCTTCAGAACTTAAGCGCCTATACCGAATTATCAAAGTTCAGCTCGAATACGGGCTGGATGAGTTCCTTCCTGAGCATCAACTGACCAAAGTGCCGCGTCTGCTCCGCAAATCCCTGTTTTGGCTGCGTAATCAACATAGCGATAAACCACTGGGTGAACGTCTGCGCCTTGCACTGCAAGAGCTAGGTCCGGTGTGGATTAAATTCGGCCAGATGATGTCGACTCGTCGTGATCTGTTCCCGCCACATATCGCCGATCAGCTTGCACTGTTGCAAGATAAAGTCGCGCCATTTGATGGTAAACTCGCCAAGCAGCAGATGGAAAAAGCACTCGGTGGCCGCTTAGAAACCTGGTTTGACGATTTTGCTATCGAACCGCTGGCGTCAGCTTCGATTGCTCAGGTGCATACCGCCAAATTGAAAGAGAATGGGCGTGAGATCGTTTTAAAAGTGATTCGCCCTGATATTCGTCCTGTGATTGATGCCGATCTTAAGCTGATGTACCGCATGGCGCGTATCGTTGCCAAAGCGACGCCAGAGACGAAGCGTCTTAAACCGGTCGAAGTGGTAGCCGAATACGAAAAAACACTGATTGATGAATTAGACTTGCGCCGCGAAGCGGCGAATGCGATTCGTCTGCGTCGTAACTTCGAAGGCAGTGAAGAACTTTACGTTCCTGAAATTATTAGTGATTTGAGTAATGAAACTGTCATGGTTTCTGAGCGAATATACGGCATTCAGGTTTCGGATGTCGAACGTCTGCAAGCTAACGACACCAATATGAAGCTGCTGGCTGAACGTGGCGTGAGTGTCTTTTTCACTCAGGTATTTCGTGACAGCTTCTTCCATGCGGACATGCATCCGGGCAACGTGTTTGTCAATCCTGATCATCCAGAAAATCCGCAGTGGATTGGTTTAGACTGTGGCATTGTTGGTACACTCAACAGCGAAGATAAACGTTATTTGGCGGAAAACTTCCTGGCTTTTTTTAACCGGGACTACCGCAAAGTCGCTGAGCTGCATGTGGATTCCGGCTGGGTTCCTCATGACACCAATATTGATGAATTTGAAGTGGCGATTCGTATTGTCTGTGAGCCTATCTTTGCTAAACCGCTGTGTGAAATTTCCTTTGGTCACGTGCTGTTGAACCTGTTCAATACTGCACGCCGTTTTAATATGGAAGTACAGCCGCAGTTGGTTTTGCTGCAAAAAACGCTGCTTTATGTCGAAGGATTGGGACGCCAGCTTTATCCACAGCTTGATCTGTGGCAAACGGCGAAACCCTTCCTCGAAAAATGGATGATGCAGCAAGTGGGGCCTCAGGCGGTGATTAATGCCGTCAAAGAGCGCGCGCCATTTTGGGCAGAAAAATTGCCAGAGCTACCTGAGCTGCTTTACGATAGCTTGCGTCAAGGTAAAGTGATGAATCAACGGATTGAAAAGCTTTATCAAGGGTACAAAGAAACCAAGCGCCAGCAGGCAACGGGCAAGTTTTTATTTGGTATTGGCGCCACATTAGTCGTATGCTCGGCAATACTGGTCGCCAGTCACTTAGAACAGCTAGCGGTGGGCAGTGCGATTGCAGGCTTCACATTTTGGCTGTTTAGTTGGCGAGCTTATCGTCAATAGACGTTAAACTCTCGAAATCATTATTAGCAAATAACCCCGAGGTAGAAATAATGGGTGGTATCAGTATTTGGCAACTTCTTATCATTGCTGTGATCGTAATTCTGTTGTTTGGTACAAAGAAATTACGTGGTATCGGTGGTGATCTTGGTGGGGCAGTAAAAGGTTTCAAAAAGGCGATGGCTGAAGAAGACAAGCCAGAAGAGAAAGACGCTGACTTTGAACCAAAGAACCTGGAGCAACAGAAAACTGCGGCTTCAACGGAAACTCAAAAAGACAAAGAGCAGGCGTAAAGAGTGTTCGATATCGGTTTTTGGGAGCTGGTATTAATCTCTGTTGTTGCTTTAGTGGTATTGGGTCCTGAACGTTTGCCACATGCTATTCGTAGCGTGACCAAGTTTATTGGTGCAGCGAAAAGCATGGCAAACAGTGTGAAAGATGAACTGGCTCATGAGCTGAAAGTGCAAGAGTTACAAGAAAACTTGCGCAAAGCTGAGCAAATGGGCATGAAAAATCTTTCTCCTGAGTTGCAAGAATCCGTCAACAAACTAAAGCAAGCGGCGCAAGATGTTCAGCGTCCTTATGCTGCATCGAACTATACGCAAACAGCGGATAACTCAGCCGCAACAGTCGCAGAGAAGGTAGATATTCAAGAGACTAATGATGTTTCTGAAGCTATCCATGTTACTGCGCAAGCTCAGCCTCTGCCAACTGAGGAAGAGCCTAAATCGGCAGACAACAAAGCCGAGTAAACGATCAAGTGAAGAGCCCCATGGCTCTTCACTTTCTGTTATATGAACTCAGTTATACTAATTGCACTATTAAACCGTTCAGTCTTAGGCAATGAGCACCGAACGCAAACACGCATCAATTCGTCCATGAAGCTCCGCCGAGCCATTCATGGCTCGGAGAGTTTGCTTATCGGCACTCGATGTCTACTTGATCAGGAAATTAAGGTAATTGGTATTATGAGCAGTCACATGAGGTTCCAATGTCTTCTGTCGAACAGACACAGCCTTTAATTAGCCACCTTCTCGAGCTACGTAATCGCTTATTGCATAGTATTGCGGGCGTATTGGTTGTGTTTCTCGCTTTGATCTATTTCTCTGGTGAAATTTACGAGTTTGTCTCCAAACCTCTGGTGGAACGATTGCCGGAAGGTGCGACGATGATCGCAACTGACGTTGCATCGCCGTTTTTTACACCGCTCAAGCTGACGCTGATTGTCGCGGTGTTTTTATCCGTGCCTTATATCCTGTATCAGGTCTGGGCGTTTGTCGCTCCGGGCTTATATAAACACGAGCGCCGCTTAATTTTTCCTATGCTGTTTTCCAGCTCGCTACTGTTTTACTGTGGTGTTGCCTTCGCCTATTTCGTGGTGTTCCCGCTAGTGTTTGGTTTCTTTACCGCGATTGCACTCGGTGGGGTGGAAATCGCCACCGATATCGCCAGCTATCTCGATTTCGTCTTGGCATTGTTCTTAGCCTTTGGTATTGCGTTTGAAGTGCCGGTTGCTATTTGTTTGTTATGCTGGACAGGGGCAACCACACCTAAGTCACTGGCAACCAAGCGCCCTTACATCATCGTTGGTGCGTTTATTGTTGGTATGTTGCTGACACCGCCAGACATGATTTCGCAGACTCTGTTGGCCATTCCAATGTGTTTGCTGTTTGAAATTGGGCTGATTTTCGCTCGTTTCTATACCAAGAAAGAGACGGATGAAGAGCAAGTGGAAGAGTAGGTTTCAATCCTACCTTTCGCTTCAATCCTGTCTCCCGTTTCAATCCTGTCTCCCGTTTCAATTCTACCTTCCGAGTCATTCCTGCCTCCCGCGTCATTCCTGCCTTCGCACAATGCTGATCGTTTAAAGAAAATATAACTACTTGAACGATCTTGCAGTTCAAGCAAACTAACTCTTCGTAACTGAGGAGTTAGTATGTTTGCCAATGAATTAGATGACCTTTCTACTTGCTATCCACTGAACACTGAATATCTTGAAGTCCTTAATGCACAATTGCCTATTGAATGGGTGAACGACGCGTTAAACCTAACAACACATGCAACGGTTCGTCGCCGTAAAATCTTAC
>NZ_JBKEBW010000112.1:0-57797 GCF_047973365.1 Vibrio sp.
AACAACGATAAGGGCGACTGCAAGGTCGCCCATTTTGTATCTACTTAACAATTTGGTTTGGCCGCTGATCAGTTAAGAATGGTACATACCTTCTGGCGTTACGCATAGCTGGCTGTTAGCTCAATTCCTCACTGTAAATGACTAACGGTTTTTGTAACCAAGACCTGGGCACTGCTCAGGTTTTTTTATATTTGCTCTACCATTTTAGATAAGCATATGCTCAGACCGAGCATCGGTAGAGCAGCGAATGGGCGTCGAACGCAAACGCGCATTCATTCGTCCCTGAAGCTCCGCCGAGCCATCCGTGGCTCGGAGGGTTTGCTTATCGACGCCCATTCACTGATCAGAAATTTTTCTTGCAGGTATACATAGCAAAAGAGCGTAGTTTCCACCACGCTCTTGGCTAATACTCGTCATTCCCCGATGTAGGTTTTATGCACTCGTTTAGCGAGTTTTATTACCAACTCATAAGGTATGGTTCCGATGTGTTGAGAAACCTTCTCGATAGGTAGGTTTTCACCCCAAAATTCAACACTGTCACCCACTTTGTCTTGTGAATCTGGACCTAAGTCAACCGTGATCATGTCCATTGATACGCGACCTGATATCGGCACAGTGCGTCCATTAATATAGACGGGTGTACCTGCTGGCACTGTGCGCGGATAGCCATCACCATAACCCATAGCGACAACACCGATGTAAGTATCACGTTGAGAAGTCCACGTTTCACCGTAACCGACAGATTGATTTGCTTGGTGTTTACGAACCGCGATGAGTTTTGACTTTAAGGTCATGCCACAATGTAAACCAAGGTCTTTACCGCTTTTGTTTTCGCAAGGGCTAATACCATACAGGGCAATACCTGCACGCATGTAATCCAAATGAGAGTCAGACCAGTACAAAATGCCGGCTGAATTGGCTAAGTTTTTTGGACCTGGGAAACGAGAAGTTTGCGACAAAAACAGATCGATTTGCTTTTGAGTTGAAGTGGATGAAAGATCATCGGCGCAGCTAAAGTGACTCATGAAACCAACAGGACCTGAAAGCTTTCCGGTGGCTTCTATTTGTTCCACATAATCATTGAGTTCACAAGGTTGAACGCCCAAACGATGCATACCTGTATCCAGTTTAACCCACACCATGACAGGATTAACCAAGGTGGCATTCTTCAGGTCTTCTAACTGTTCTTGGCAGTGAATCGCTGTTTGAAAGCCTTCACGTGCAGCGATTTCTAGATCGCTTTTACAAAAGCAACCTTCAAGAAGCAAAATCGATTGTTTAATACCTGCGTTTCTTAGTTCTAGCGCTTCTTCAATACGAGAAACCGCAAATGCATCTGCCTGAGCCAAAGCTTGCGCAGTTTTTACTGCATTGTGACCGTAAGCGTCACCCTTGATAACCGCGACAACAGGCTTGTTTCCACATTTCTTTTTCAGCAAATCATAGTTATCACTAAGCGCTTTTAGATTGATAAGAGCTTCAGCTGTGATCATTGAATCCGTCCTATTTATACCTTGTTTCCATTGCAGCTCAGAAATGGGGCTCACAAAAGAGTCGCTATACCCTTCCTACTTGAAGCTGCAGCGCTTTATGTTTTTAAATATGGGGGCTACGTTCGTTCACCCCAATCACATAGTTTATCTATGCTCATGGGGATTCACTCACTTGCCGCCTACCTGCAACTCCAAGTAGTTTGGGTATATCATACTGAGTAAATTCTTTTTCTCCAACAACGAGCGCTGGCTCGCAGGAAAAGATTTTATACATTTATTCAGCAATATACAGACCATACCAAAGCCAGATTATTTTGCAGTCAGAACCTCTAATTTGGAGTTTTCTTAATGGATAAAACCACTGCCTAATTTTTCTTCCTGACTTAGCTTCAAAACTTGTTTTCATTTAGATTAATAATCTAAATTTTGTTTATTTTTTAGATTATTAAATTAAATAATTTTTTTGTCATGAATGGTTTTCTATTACTTATCGACATTAAACAAGATCGTTAAATTCGCACTGTTTAGGCATCATTAAAAGTCATGTTTGTTTATAAACAGACTGTTATGGAGCAGATTGCACCGTAACTGTGCAAGAACACATGATCTCTGTCTCTCTCTAATCGCCTAAATTGTATACAAAAATGTTTTTTAGTGCTAACGATCACAAAATAGAAAATACTAAAAAAAATAAAATAGTTGGCATTAATAGCTATTATCTGTGTGTGTTCTTATTTTAGATATAACAGCTAATTTGGGGGACAATAAAACAATCTTTCAATTTTTAGCTTTGCGGCTTTCAGTAACTTCTTAAATTTTATTCTGTTCCGATATTTTATATAAATTCACTTATTTGAATATCAATTCACTTTTAAATGATTTTTTGCATAATACTTGTGCAAGTATCAGTTTTGATATGGTTGTGTGAATAATTGGCAATGATTCTCTCTATTGTTGATAAGGATAATAAGCTGTAGGTTGTAAAAGGATTCGATATTAGTGTCTGGTCTAGATGACCGAAATGGAGTAATGAAAGATGGAACTTAAACAACCGTATCTACTGTTTTTGGGTGATGCTGCCGATTCTCTAGCAGCAAAAGTAGCTCAAGGTGTTAAAACGTGGCGTCCTGAATACTGTGTAGGGCAATTGAGACTGAAAGCGTGTAACGCTGATGTAGGGCTCGACGACCTTAATATCGCGCAGGCTAAAGAGGCAGGTGCTAAAACTTTAGTTATCGGGGTTGCTAACCGCGGTGGCATTATCTCTCAAGAGTGGATCTCGGTACTTATCGAAGCGCTTGAAGCAGGTATGGATATCGCCGCAGGTCTGCACAATAAACTCACCGATATTCCTGAGCTTGTAGAATGTGCGGCTAAGAATGGCTGTTCGCTTTACGATGTGCGCTATCCAACGCAAACTTACCCTGTCGCGAATGGTAAAAAACGCGCTGGCAAACGTGTGTTGACTGTAGGAACAGACTGCTCTGTTGGCAAAATGTACACTTCGCTAGCCATTGAAAAAGAGATGAAAGAACGTGGTGTTGATGCCGATTTTCGTGCGACAGGGCAAACTGGTATTTTGATCACTGGTGCCGGTGTCAGTGCGGATTGTGTTGTCGCTGATTTCATCGCCGGGGCGATTGAAACTATCACACCAGCAAACGACCAACAGCATTGGGATGTTATTGAAGGACAAGGCTCACTATTTCATGCGTCATATGCGGGGGTTACTACCGGTCTCATCCATGGTTCTCAAGCTGATGCCTTAGTTCTTTGTCATGAACCCACTCGCGTTCACATGCGTGGTTTACCGGATTACCCGTTACCGGGTTTAAAAGAGTGTATGGAAGCCAATATCGCTACGGCTCGCTTAACTAATCCTGAAGTTAAATTCGTTGGTGTGTCTATCAATACCTCTGCTTTAAGCGAAAGTGATGCCATGACATATATGGATAAAGTTGAGTCAGACATAGGTTTGCCAGTTGTTGACCCATTTCGTCAGGGTGTGGCGCGCATTGTTGATAAACTTTTGGAACAGTAATGAAAGTAAAACTCTACACACAACGTTGGCCTATCCGTGGCAGTTTCACTATCTCACGGGGCAGTAAAACTCAAGCTGAAACCATCATTGTTGAGATTGAGCATCAAGGTTTGACGGGGCGAGGGGAGTGTGTTCCTTACGCCCGTTATGAAGAATCGATCGCCAGTGTATTGCAGCAAATTGCGGATGTCATTCCAGAGATAGAACGAGGTGTCACTCGTGAGCAACTTCAACCGCTGCTCCCTGCCGGAGCTGCAAGAAACGCGATTGATTGCGCCATGTGGGATCTTGAATGTAAGCAAAGTGGGCAATCGGTGTGGTCGCAAATCGGTTTACATGCTGAATCACTGACGACAGCATATACATTATCGCTCGATACTCCTGAAAACATGAAGAAAGCGGCGCTTGAAAATGCTAAGCGCCCTTTGTTGAAACTCAAGCTCGGTGGCGCAGAAGATTTGGCTCGTGTACAAGCAGTACGTCGCGGTGCGCCGAATGCGAAGATCATTCTCGATGCGAATGAAGCATGGACAATCGAAGCGTATAAGCAGCTTATTCCTGAGCTTATAAAACTTGATGTAGCAATGATAGAACAGCCTTTTCACGCCGATCGGGATTCTGTATTGGCATCTTTGGAACGCCCAATTCCGATTTGTGCCGATGAGTCGTGCCATGACCGACATAGCCTCGAGAAAGTGTCTGGACTGTATGATATGGTCAACATTAAACTCGATAAAACCGGTGGCTTGACGGAAGCTCTCAAGCTTAAAGCAAAAGCACAATCACTAGGTTTGCGAATCATGGTGGGTTGTATGGTTTCGTCTTCATTGAGCATGGCACCTGCTTTTGTCGTGGCACAAGGCGCTGAGGTTGTTGACCTCGATGGGCCGTTATTACTGAGTGAAGACATCGAAAATGGATTTGAATTTGACAACAATTCTATGCTGCCCTTTCAACAAAAGCTGTGGGGGTAAGGAGAAGTAATGGAACGTATCATATATTTAAATGGTCAATTTGTTGCTGAAAGTGAAGCAAAAGTATCGGTGTTCGATCGCGGCTTTCTTTTTGCGGACGCTGTTTATGAAGTCACCGCTGTTCTGGAGGGCAAACTTATCGACCATCAAGGGCATCTTGCTCGCTTAGAACGCTCATCAAAAGAACTGGGTATAAAAATGCCAGTCACGGGTGAACAGTTGATGGACATTCAACGAGAGCTCATCAAAAGAAACGGTTTGCTTGAAGGCGGGATTTATCTACAACTGACTCGCGGTGATGAAGGTGACCGTGACTTTTCCTATAGTGACGACATTGAGCCTACGTTGGTTCTGTTTACTCAGTCTCGAAGTCTGATTAATAGCTCGAAGACGCAAACTGGTATTAAAGTGATCTCGTTTGATGATATTCGTTGGCGTCGACGTGATATCAAAACAACCAGTTTGTTGCCAGCATGTATGGCAAAGCATGTTGCTCACGCAGCAGGTGCAGAGGATGTTTGGTTAATCGAAGATGGCTTTGTCACCGAAGGTGGTTCGAGCAACGCTTATATTGTGACTCAGGAAAATGCTTTAGTGACGCGTCCATTGAGCAACGATATTTTGCACGGTATTACGCGCGCATCATTGATGACATTAGCTCAAGAGCTGAACTTAACCATTGAAGAGCGTCTATTCACGATAGAAGAAGCTTATGAGGCTAAAGAGGCGTTTATCAGTTCAGCGACCACTTTCATCTGGCCAGTCGTGGCAATAGACGATAAGCCCATTGGTAGCGGTAAACCGGGAAATATCGCAATGAAATTACGCGAGATCTATATCAAAACGGCGCTAGAACTTGCTGAGTAATCTTTATCTTATGTTGGCGAATTTGTTCGGTTAATGATAATAAAAAACACCAAAACATTGGTTGGGTGTTTTTTATTATTAGAACAATTTGAAAGTGATATCCTTAAATATATTGCTCTAGAGAATAACATTCTATTCAAACATTAGCCTGAGGTTAAAAAATTTCTGCTTAACCTAAATTTTTAGGCAGAAATATCTGGTCATTCAAATCTGATTTTTTCTTGATGTACCCAAACAGCCGCTTCGACTCGGGAGCGTAATTGTAATTTTTTCAAGATATTTTTCACATGAACTTTCACTGTGCTTTCTGAGATAAAAAGTTTATTAGCAATCATTTTGTTTGATAAACCAATAGCAATATTTTCCAGTATCTCCCGTTCCCGATCACTAAGAATATCAATAGTTACATTGGTTAATTTTTCCTGCTTCTTTTCTCTTAGGTTACCAACTAAAATAGATGTTAATTCAGGACTAATAACCGTTTTGCCTAAACAAGCATTTTCTATAGAAGCGAGTAGTTCTTCGGGTTCCATATCTTTTAGAAGATATCCATCTGCACCTAATTTAATTGCTTTAGAGACATCTTCTTCATAATTTGAAACGGTAAAAATGATAATTTTACTTGCAATATTTTTTTCTCGTAGCAATTTTAATGTTTTCAACCCGCCTAACTCTGGCATATTAATATCTAATAAGATCAAGTCTGGTTGGTAGTTAATTGCATACTCAATTCCTTGCTGACCGTTACTTGCTTCTGCGACAACGGTTAAGTGCTTTCTAGTGTTAATTAATTGTTTAATACCATTTCTCAACATAGGATGATCATCGATTAATAGTATTGTGGCGGCATCGGCGTTGGTAAATGTATGCTCTTTAATCATATTATGCTCGTGAATATATAGGGAAAATAAGATAAAATTGAGTCCCTTTACCAGGAGAAGAGATAATATCCCATTTACCTGACAAAGACTGTGCTCTATCACCAATAATCTTTAGCCCATAACGGGAGCTTTCTTGTGACGTAGAAAATCCACGGCCATTGTCGAGAACAGCCAGAGATATATTGTTATCTTCCATTGATAAATTTAGAGTTACGTGGGACGCTTGTGCGTGTTTATAAATATTGTTTAACAGTTCACGAATGATTTGTATTAAATGTATTGAATGGTGAATGGATATCGTATTAGCAGGAATCTCATAACTGAAATTTATTTTTGTGCCCAATTTTTTGTTATATTCAGTTACCGTGTTTTCTAGTGCGGGTAAAAAACCTAGTCCATCTAATTTTAATCTAAAAGTGGTTAGTAGTTCTCGAAGTTGGCTATACGCCACATTTGTTTCTTCCCGCATTTCATTAAGAATTTCGACCTGCTCATTGCTTAGATTAGATAAATCCATTTGCAAAATACTTAATTTTATTTTTAGACAAGAGAGAGATTGAGCAATTGAATCGTGCAGTTCTCTAGCGATTGTATTTCGTTCTTTTAAAATTAATAACTGTTGATCTTGTTGAACTTTATAGAAAACGGAAAGTGATTGTGTTAGCAGTTCGGAAAATGTAATTATTAACTGTTCATTTTCTGTATTTAAAGGTAATGTGCTATCTGTTGATATGATAATTTCACCATAATCATTGCTAGAATCCTTTAGCCTTATATTGGTTGAAACTACATTTTCAATCATCGGCTTATCTTCGTCAAAGCAAAGATTACAATGAGAGTTTTTACAAAAAATGGGTCTATTTAGTGATCCGAAATCAAATATTTGATTACTATCACTTTCTTGATAATCCTTAATCGAAATTTTTACCTTGTATATGTTAGTTAATTCGATTAATTCTTGCGTTAATGGTGCTAACATATCGCAACTGTATTGTTCATTGTTAAATTTTTTACATGCTCGGTAAAGAAAATCCAAATATTTGTTTTTTTGATTAAGATCTTCAGTCTTTTGGTAAACGATCTGCTCCAAATTCATATACATTTCTTTTAAACTATCAGACATTAGATTAATCGAGTCACCTAATTCATCCATTTCATCTTTGTGCTTCTGCACGATAAATCTTTTACTAAAGTCTCCAGATTTAATCGATCTCGATATATCCAGTAGTGACATCCAAGGTTTAAATAGTCGTGAGTATAAATTGCTAATTGCATATAATCCAAAGATGATGACTAGGATAGTAAAGAATTTTTGAACATCTTCTAATGATTTAATATTTTTCTCTGTGCTGCGTTCGACTTTATCAATTAGAATATTTGTTTTATTTACAAACCTATCCAAATTTGATTTTATTGAATCAATATCTTGATTTTCTATCTTTGTTTTAAAGAAATCTATCAATTCATTATGCTCAACACTTAAACCACTTCCTATCATATAGTCATTGATTTCAGGATTATTTAGTATTGATTTAATAATGTTTATGTTTTCTGACGTAGTATGATTTTCTGTGGGAACAATAGATTTATAAATTAGCATTCTTATTGAGCCAATTTTATTAACAATGTGGGTTCGACCTTGGATATTATCCACAGTGATGAGTGAAATCAGCATCCCAGAGATCGACATGCTACAAAGTATTAATATAAAGAATGAAATTTTTTTGGTTATCGATATATTTAAAAAATTCATTATTTTATCTAAGATAACTAGGCTGTTGTATTTCCAATAACATATCGCTTTTTCAAGCTATGCGACATACTACTTGTGGGTTAATACCTAATAGTTTGTTTTGGTAACTCTTCAAACTAAATAGTATATGTTCAGTAATATCAGTGAGTTATAAACTTGTGGTATAACTATAACGAATAATGGTACCAACCAAGACGATTGTATTCGGCATATGTTCTTGATCTAAATCAACCATTTTAATGCGTGGTTATCACTAAATGTACTGGTTTTTCCAATAACAATGGTGTTAATCATGTCAATAAATATAGATACAAAGGACATGGCGTCGTCTGATCGAATAAGTACTCGTTCAATTAAACAGTGGTTCCCTGAAGATAATGAATTTTGGTTATCTCAGGGGCAATACATTGCAAAACGAAACTTATGGATTTCGATTCCCTGTCTTCTATTGTCGTTTTGTGTTTGGATGATCTTTAGTGCCGTCGCAGTTAACCTGCCCAAAGTCGGTTTTTCATTTACCACTGAGCAGCTTTTTTTACTAACAGCATTACCTTCGGTCTCCGGTGCACTCGGCCGCATTCCTTATTCTTTTACCATCTCAATGTTTGGCGGTAGACGTTGGACCGCATTCAGTACACTTATGCTTGTCATACCAATGGTTTGGCTTGGAGTAGCAATCAGTAATCCTCACACTTCATATTCCACTTTTGTCATGATTGCTCTGCTATGCGGTTTAGGTGGTGCGAACTTTGCGTCGAGCATGGCTAATATCAGCTTCTTTTATCCCAAAGCAAAGCAGGGCAGTGCGCTGGGCTTAAACGGCGGCCTTGGAAACCTAGGCGTAAGCGTAATGCAATTGGTGGTTCCTATCGCTATTTCCATTCAATGGTTTAGTGCGCAACCTCAAGGTTTACAATTACAAAACGCAGCATGGATCTGGGTCCCGCCCATTCTGCTGCTTAGTGTTATCTCCTGGTTTGGAATGAACGATATAGAAAGTGCCAAAGCCTCATTCAAAGAACAGGTAAAAGTGCTTAAGCAGGGGCATCTATGGCTGATGAGTTTATTATATCTCTCAGCGTTTGGTTCGTTTATTGGCTTCTCTGCTGGTTTTGCTATGTTGTCCCAAACTCAGTTTCCTGAAGTTGACGTTTTAAAATTTGCGTTTGTTGGTCCACTTATTGGAGCACTTATGCGACCTGTCGGTGGCGCTTGGTCAGATAAATTTGGCGGTATAAAAGTTACGTTTTTTAATTTCGTTCTGATGGCGTTATTAACCATTCTTATCTTCTTTGTCATGCCATCGGAAAATTCATCAGGCAATTTTGCTCTTTTTCTTATTATCTTTATGGGTTTATTTGCCTGTGCAGGTATTGGCAGCGGCTCAACCTTTCAAATGATAGCCGTGTTGTTCCGACGTATTGTTACGTTACAAGGAAGAGCGGCTGGTTTGGATGAAGAAGTTATTGCACGTAAATCCGGTACGGACACAGCCGCAGCATTAGGATTTATATCGGCTATTGGCGCATTTGGCGGTTTCTTTATTCCTCAAGGTTTTGGTTTATCGCTTTCCATTACAGGAACAGCGTCAAGTGCCTTAATAATATTTCTATTTTTCTATGTTGTTTGTTCCATTATTACATGGTTCGTTTATGGACGAAATATAGAAAATGGTTATGCAACAAAAAAATAAAATACATATCCAATTCGAATATTTATTTAATCGTTGATATTAGCTTTTAATTAATAATTAAAAATAAATAATAATTAGTTCCTAAATATAGGAGAAACACTGAATGAGCAAGTTTTTGGATCGATTTCGATACTTTAAACAAGTCGGAGATTCTTTTTCTGGTGAACACGGACAAACGCTAAATACGAACCGTGATTGGGAAGATGGATACAGAACACGTTGGCAACATGACAAAGTGGTTCGCTCGACTCACGGCGTAAACTGTACGGGTTCATGCAGTTGGAAAATATATGTTAAGAACGGTTTAGTGACTTGGGAAACTCAGCAAACGGACTACCCGAGAACACGTCCGGATTTGCCCAATCATGAGCCGCGTGGTTGTCCACGTGGTGCGAGTTACTCTTGGTATTTATACAGTGCTAACCGTTTGAAATATCCAATGGTGCGCAAACCACTTCTTAAATTATGGCGTGAAGCGAAACAACGCTATTCTGATCCTGTTGACGCTTGGCAATCTATCGTCACTAATCCAACTTCCGCCAAACAGTATAAAACTGCCCGTGGGCGTGGTGGTTTTGTCCGCAGTTCATGGCAGGAAGTGAACGAGATTATTGCTGCTTCTAACGTGCACACCGTCAAACAACATGGTCCTGACCGAGTGGTTGGATTTTCTCCAATTCCTGCGATGTCAATGGTTTCTTATGCTGCTGGCGCACGTTACCTGTCACTTATCGGCGGTTCATGTTTAAGTTTCTATGACTGGTACTGTGACTTACCGCCAGCATCTCCGATGACGTGGGGTGAACAGACCGATGTACCAGAATCTGCGGACTGGTATAACTCATCGTATATTATTGCTTGGGGCTCTAACATCCCACAAACCCGTACGCCGGATGCGCACTTCTTTACTGAAGTTCGTTATAAAGGGACCAAGACCGTTGCTATCACTCCCGACTACGCAGAAGTGGCGAAACTGTGTGACCATTGGTTAAATCCAAAACAAGGCACAGACACCGCAGTTGCATTGGCGATGGGTCATGTCATTCTGCGTGAATTCCATGTGAATCGTCAGTCTGAATACTTCCAAAACTATTTGCGTCAGTATTCGGATATGCCAATGCTAGTGAAACTTGACCGTCGTGAAGATGGCAGTTTTACCGCAGGACGATTCCTACGTGCTTCTGATTTGGTTAACAACCTAGGTGAAGAGAACAACCCAGACTGGAAAACCATTGCTATTGATGATCTCACTGGTGAACTGGTTGCGCCAAATGGGTCTGCGGGTTATCGCTGGGGAGAAAAAGGCAAGTGGAATTTAGACCAACTTGCTGGTGAAACGCAAGGTGATGTGAGTTTGCGTTTAGGCATCGCCGATCAAGATGATGTGGTTGATGTAGCTTTCCCATATTTTGGTGGTTTAGAGCATGAGCACTTTAATAGTGTTCCTTTGGCTGATTCTATCAATCGTAAATTGCCAGCGAAAAGCATTAAATTAGCCGATGGTTCTCAGGTTTATGTCACGACAGTTTACGATCTAACGTTAGCCAACTACGGTGTTGAACGTGGTCTAAACGATGCAAGTTGTGCACAAGAATATTCGGAAATTAAGGCTTATTCACCGGCTTGGGCTGAGAAAATCACCGGTGTTTCTGCCGATGAAATTACCCGTATTGCTCGTGAATTTGCGGATAACGCCGAGAAAACACGCGGCCGTTCTATGATCATCGTTGGTGCTGGTCTTAACCACTGGTACCACATGGATATGAACTACCGTGGTCTGATTAACATGCTGGTGTTCTGTGGCTGTGTGGGTCAAAGTGGTGGCGGTTGGGCACACTATGTGGGCCAAGAGAAACTACGTCCGCAAACTGGTTGGCAGCCACTGGCGTTCGGTCTTGACTGGCAGAAACCGCCACGTCATATGAACGGTACGTCATTCTTCTACAACCATTCAAGTCAATGGCGCTACGAAAAACTCAATACTCAGGAGTTGCTATCCCCGTTGGCGGATAAAACCCGTTATAGCCAGCATCTGATCGATATGAACGTTAAAGCTGAGCGTCTTGGCTGGCTGCCATCATCGCCACAACTTAACGTTAACCCGTTACACATCGCGAAACAGGCGAGTGAGGCAGGGCTTTCTGCAACCGATTACACCGTTAAAGCACTAAAAGAGGGTGAAATTCGTTTCGCATCTGAGCAACCAGAAGATCATTATCCACGTAATATGTTTATCTGGCGTTCTAACCTGCTGGGTTCATCGGGTAAAGGTCATGAGTATCTACTGAAATACTTACTGGGTACCGAACACGGCATTCAGGGTAAAGATCTGGGTGATTACAGTGTCACAAAACCGAATGAGGTTGAATGGAAAGATACGGCGACACAAGGCAAACTGGATCTTGTTGTTACATTAGATTTCCGCATGTCCAGCACCTGTCTGTTCTCAGATATCGTATTGCCAACGGCGACCTGGTACGAAAAAGATGACATGAATACATCGGATATGCATCCGTTTATTCACCCACTATCAGCCGCAGTCGATCCAGCATGGGAAGCAAAATCTGACTGGGAAATCTATAAAGGTATTGCCAAAGCCTTCTCTCGCGTATGTCAGGGACACTTAGGTAAAGAGACTGATGTGGTTACATTACCCATTCAGCATGATTCACCAGCAGAAATTGCTCAGGCATTTGATGTCAAAGACTGGAAGCTGGGTGAATGCGACCTGATCCCAGGTAAAACTGCACCACACATTATGACGGTAGAACGTGATTATCCGAATACCTACGCTCGATTTACCGCGTTAGGCCCACTGTTAAACAGCCAGGGTAATGGTGGTAAAGGTATTAACTGGAATACTGACAGTGAAGTCGAATTGTTGAAAAAACTCAACTACGTTCACCATGAAGGTGCCGCTGAGGGCTTAGCTAAGATTGAATCAGCGATTGATGCGGCTGAAGTCATCTTAACTTTAGCACCAGAAACCAATGGTCATGTAGCCGTAAAAGCATGGGATGCATTGAGTGAATTCACTGGTCGTGAGCACCGTCATCTGGCTATCAATAAAGAAGAAGAGAAAATTCGCTTCCGTGATATTCAGGCGCAACCTCGTAAGATTATCTCTAGCCCAACTTGGTCGGGTCTGGAAGATGAACATGTTTCTTATAACGCAGGTTATACCAACGTACATGAGATGATCCCATGGCGTACAGTGACTGGTCGTCAACAATTGTATCAAGACCATCAATGGATGCGCGATTTTGGTGAAAGTTTGATTGCTTACCGCCCGCCAATCAATACCCGTACAGTGCACGACATTATGGGTAAAAAAGGTAATGGCAATAAAGAGAAAGCACTGAACTGGATCACGCCACACCAAAAATGGGGTATCCACTCAACTTACAGTGAAAACCTACTGATGCTGACATTGTCACGTGGTGGTCCAATTGTATGGATGAGCGAAATTGATGCTAAAGATCTGGGCATTGAAGATAACGACTGGATTGAAGCGTTTAATACCAATGGCTCGTTAACCGCTCGTGCTGTCGTCAGTCAACGTGTACCAGAAGGTATGGTGATGATGTATCACGCACAAGAGCGTTTAGTCAACATACCCGGAGCTGAGATTACCGGACAACGTGGCGGTATCCATAACTCGGTGACTCGCGTCTGTCCTAAACCTACGCACATGATTGGTGGCTATGTTCATCAGGCTTATGGTTTTAACTACTACGGCACTGTGGGATCTAACCGCGACGAGTTTGTTGTTGTTCGTCGTATGAAAGAAGTGAAATGGTTAGACAACGAAAACAACGATTATACACAAGCACCTAACATGTACAGTGGTCAGGCAGGGGAGAAATAAGCATGAGAATTCGTTCACAAGTCGGCATGGTACTTAACTTAGATAAGTGTATCGGCTGTCATACCTGTTCTGTTACCTGTAAAAACGTCTGGACCAGCCGTGAAGGCATGGAGTATGCGTGGTTTAACAACGTAGAGAGTAAACCAGGTACTGGTTATCCAACCGATTGGGAAAATCAGGAAAAATGGAAAGGCGGTTGGATCCGTAATATCAAAGGCAAACTTGAGCCTAAAATGGGCAACAAAGTCGGCGTATTAGCAAAACTGTTCAACAACCCTGATATGCCAACGATTGATGACTATTACGAACCGTTCACTTTTGATTATGAACATCTGCATAACGCGCCACAAGGTAAGCATCAACCAATCGCTCGTCCTCGTTCGTTGATCACTGGCGAACGTATGGACAAGATTGAGAAAGGCCCGAACTGGGAAGAGATCCTCGGTGGGGAATTCTCAAAGCGTTCGGCCGATCAGAACTTCAACGCCATGCAAAAAGAGATGTATGGACAGTTTGAAAATACGTTCATGATGTACTTACCGCGCCTGTGTGAGCACTGTTTAAACCCAGCGTGTGCGGCTACCTGCCCGAGTGGCGCTATCTATAAGCGTGAAGAAGACGGCATCGTTCTGATTGACCAAGACAAATGTCGTGGCTGGCGTATGTGCTTAACGGGTTGTCCGTATAAGAAAATCTATTTCAACTGGAAGAGTGGTAAGTCAGAAAAATGTATTTTCTGTTATCCGCGTATTGAAGCGGGACAACCAACCGTATGTTCTGAAACTTGCGTCGGTCGTATTCGTTATCTTGGCGTCATTCTGTACGATGCTGATCGCATTGAAGAGGCGGCATCCGCAACCAATACAGCCGATTTGTATCAGAATCAGCTTGATATCTTCTTAGATCCAAACGATCCAAAAGTGATTGAAGAGGCGTTAAAGCAGGGTATTACAGAAAACGTACTTCAGGCTGCGCAAAACTCTCCAGTGTATAAGATGGCGATAGACTGGAAACTCGCGCTACCTCTGCACCCGGAATATCGTACTTTACCCATGGTTTGGTATGTCCCACCTTTGTCACCAATTCAGTCTGCTGCAGACGCAGGGTTTATTGGCAGTGAAGGTGTATTGCCTGATGTGAAGAGCTTACGTATTCCGCTTCAATACTTAGCCAATATGTTAACTGCTGGACAAACGGCTCCGGTGTTAAATGCGCTAAATCGTATGCTAGCGATGCGTCATTTTAAACGCGCCGAAACTGTTGATGGCAAACTTGATACCAGTGCACTTGAACAGGTTGGTTTGACTGCTCATCAAGCACAGGAGATGTATCGTTACCTTGCCATCGCTAACTATGAAGATCGTTTTGTTGTGCCAAGCAGTCATCGTGAATTAGCTAAAGAAGCGTTCCCAGAAGCGAAAAGTTGTGGATTCAGCTTTGGTAATGGTTGCCATGGTGGTGATGACAGCAAGTTTAATCTGTTCAATAGCCAGCGAATCAATGCCATTGATATTACGGCTAAGACATTAGGAGACGACTCATGACCATGAAATCGTTACAGTTATTGGCACTTTTGCTTGACTATCCTGAAGAGGATGTCTGGCAAAGCGCGACTGAATTGCACAATGCGATTGACTTGTGTCATGAGCTCACTAACCAACAAAAATTGGCACTTAATGAGTTTATCAAACTCATCACCAAAGGGTCTTTAATGGACAAACAGGCCGATTATTGTGATCTGTTTGACCGCGGTCGTTCGCTCTCCTTGTTGTTGTTTGAACACGTGCATGGTGAATCTCGCGATCGAGGGCAGGCGATGATTGATCTGATTAATCAGTATGCCAGTGCAGGAATGGAGCTTGTTTCTAAACAGTTACCCGATTATTTGCCAACGTATTTGGAGTATCTATCACGTTTAGAAAATAGTGAGGCCGTTGAAGGCTTAAAAGATATCGCGCCAATTTTAGCTTTGCTGCAAGAGCGACTCACTCAGAGAGAGAGCCACTATAAAGTGTTGCTACAAACTTTGGTTGAATTATCTGGTGAAACCATTGCTCAGCAAGTATTAGCCGACACTGTTGCTAAAGAAGCAAAAGATTATACACCGCAGGCTCTCGATGCGGTGTGGGAAGAAGAGCAGATTAAATTCTTAGGTGAAGAGGGATGTGCTTCGGCACAGCAAGTACAACATCAGCGACGCTTTGCTGATGCTGTTGTTCCACAGTACCTAGACATCAATGCATTAAATGGAGCTTAACCATGAATTTTCTAAGTGGTTTTTTCTTTGACATCTACCCATATATTGCCGGTGCAGTATTTCTAATCGGCAGTTGGGTTCGATACGATTATGGTCAATACACATGGCGAGCAGGTTCCAGTCAGCTACTGGATAATACCAACATGCGTCTAGCTTCTGGGTTATTTCACATCGGTATTATCGGCATCTTTTTAGGCCATTTTTTCGGTATGTTAACCCCACACTGGGTGTATGAGTCATTTCTTTCTCTGCCAGCCAAGCAAGCCATCGCTATGATAGCTGGCGGGGCGTGTGGTTTGATGACCATCGCGGGTGGCGCAATGTTACTTAAACGTCGTTTAACCAATGTGCGAGTTCGTGCTACATCCTCATTTGCCGATATTATGATCTTAACCTTACTGGTTATTCAGGCATCACTCGGTGTTTTGACTATTCCGTTTTCAGCGCAGCATATGGATGGCAGCGAGATGATGAAACTGGTTGGTTGGGCACAAGATGTCGTGACTTTCCATGCGGGAGCATCAAGTAATCTGGAAGGCGTGAGCTTTATCTTTCGATTGCATATGGTACTCGGCATGACGATCTTCTTACTTTTCCCGTTCTGTCGTTTGGTGCATATCTGGAGCGTTCCGGTTGAATATCTGACGCGTCGCTATCAAATAGTGAGAAGCAGAAGATAATTCCCTTTAACGAAGTGAGCACATTGATAATGTGCTCACTTTGCTTATTTTTTGATTAAATTGTTAATGATAAGGGCAAGATATGGTGTATCATGTCTCGAAAAAATACCTTTTAAAGAAAGGATTAGAGCCATTTATTGTTACTTTACTTTGGTCGTTGTTAGTTTATCTAATATCACTCATTATTAATATTGATATAAATGAACACTTAATATTTAATATAAAAAATTCTAATGCCATTTTGTTTTTAATAGCATCATTTATAACGATAGTCCGTATTTACTTTCTAACAGATACCGTGCTTGTGGTAGACAAAAATGGCGTGGTTTATCGAGTAAGAAATAAAGTGCTTAAATTTCCATGGGAAGGTTTATTAAGAGTCAGGATCTGCAAATCCAAACATAGGGTTATAAGTATTGAATTATTTCCTTACAATAAAAAATTAACAATACATTTTTTTGAAGGATTAACAGATTTGACTGACGATATTGAGAGGAATAGAAAAAATAAAAATGATACTTTATCAGAGTTTGTTGATATAAAAGATTTATAAATATTCAATCCATTAAAAATGTTAAGCGATTTTTAATCGCCACCCATCATACCAATGCGTCTTGAGCTAGCTTTGCTTCATGGTATTGAAGCTCTTATTTGAGCAATACTCTCTATGTTAACGAAATGCCGCCTATGTTAACGATTAGGTTTAGTTAGCGATTAGGTTTCGTTAACAACTCACTAAGGTAATCGTCCATTACGCTGATTAGCGATATATCATCATTGGAAATAGAGTGTCCAGATCTTACTTCAAATCCGCATAAGTAACCATTCTCAGTCTTTTTTTGCCAGATGATTTCTCCTTTTATCTTATTATCAAGAAAGTTGAAATAAATGGTTGCTCCAGACATACTTAACTGTGAACGAGTGAAAAATTTCATGCCATGTTCGGATACGTCAATAATTTTAATTCTTATAGCTGGCATATACCAACGATTGAATAAGCAAATTGCTGGTATATTATTAACATAATAATAACGTTTATCTTGACGACGTTCGTCTTGTTGCATGACACTAACCATAATTATTTTTATAAATTACATATAAATATATTATATTTCTATAAAAAATTTGCTATGAAAATTCTTCTAACCTTGTAGGTTATTTCTTAATTGAGTGCTGATGATTATATACAAGCGTGTTGGACACTCATTTTTATATATAGATGGTGTTGATGTGATGGGTCTACCTATCTGCAACTCCAAGCCGTTTGGGTGTAAGTGGGAATTATCTGATATTAAAAATGGATATCTCCCATGACTGGCATATTTAATGATGTGTTATCTTAGTGCAAATATATCTGTGTTGTATGTTTATAAAATTTAGGCTTGATTTAGTTGCTTATACTTTTCCTACTTGTTTGTGGTATGAAATTTTAAGTAGTTTGAGTATGTCGTCCTTATTATTTAAAGATTGATTTAAGAGTTTGTTATGTCAAAAGTTATCTTAGTGGTTGATCCGACATTCCGCAGCTAATTTAGGAATAAACTGCTTCATACAATTTCCCAAGTAATTTGAGTAACTGAGTTTGGTGGTCTCGCATACCTGTGGTAAACCGTTGTCCACCAAATTCAAGTGTATCTATGCCCTCAAATTTCAAGAACACCCAACGGGCTGTAGGTTTAGTCGTGGTCTTATTCTTAACCATGCTTGGGAAAAATTCTGGCTTATTCGCAAGTTGCTCGCGGATTTTGTGCTCAAGTCCGGCATAAACCAATAAGCTTAATGTCATTATCATGAGGAGCGATTCAATACGCTCTGGTTTCTTCAAATAAATTGAAGACGTTAAAAACTCAGGACTTTTGAGGAAGCGAAAGCCTCGCTCTACCTTCTGCTGGGATTTGTAGTGTGTCAGTAATTCGCCCATATTAAGGTCGGTACTGTCGGTATCATTCGTCGCTAAAATGAACATGCCTACTTTGAGCTTCGTCATTTTTACTTTCTCTAAATCGGTATACGGCTCAGCTTCGATTTGGTAGTGATAGCCTGTTGGTTCTGCGGTTTTTTTAGGTCTTCCCCGACCGGAAAAAGTCGGGATTTTTACAACCGTTGAAGACTCAAAACCCAAGAATTGGCACTGACTTGCGAATTCACACATGGCGCTCTGAGCATCCGCCTCACAAGCGAATTCTTTTTTTGTTAATTTATTCAGTAGGTTGAGTTCTGCAGTTAAGGTTCTGTCTATATTTTTATAAAAAGTGACGCTTTCTCGTTTTGTGGCCTGTTCACTCTTCACCAGCAACCATCGTTGTTTTACGTCGCCGTAATTGGCTTCAACCCAATGACCTGAGTAACCATTTTCAATCGGAAGCAATTGCTCTGGCTCTAATACTAGTAAAGCCTGTTTAGCCGATGCGATGGTCATGGGGACACGAGTAATAAACTTCTGTTTTTGTTCATCAAGAGATTGGATGCTTTCTTCGGTATAAAGAGCGGCATCAGCAATAAAATAGCGACTATTTTGTGCGGCCTTCAGGCAATGAATATGACGTTTTGTTACCTCTGCAAACGCTTTTGCATCGTTAGTATTGCCGCTAAGAGCCTGCATATAAACAGACAGTCCAGCTTGGTTTTCACAAATGAGTTCAAGTACAACTTGGTTTAGCTCCGGGCGATGATCTCGACTATAGCCTTTAACGAGTTTGATAGTCTTGGTCTCTTCATCAGTGGAAGTCTCATACTTACCATCGACATGAAAACTGGTGATATCAAGATGGACAGAGTCGCTAGTCAGTCCCAGTTGTTCCACAACATGTTCAGCAATAGCTTGATATAAAAGTGAAACATCAGCCTCAAACAAAGCGTCTAATGTCCGGCCAAGGACGTCATCCGTTAAATGGTGGGCTTCAATGTCTTTCGCGAGCAATCGTGCAATCGGTTTTGTCTCAAAAAAGTCGGAAAACATATGCAGTGTTCGACTGTGAAAGCCTAATCCGTTCAGGATCATAGCGAGTACGGCATCACCGTGAGAGACATTGTGGTCAGACGTTTTAGGAATAATCCGGTCAATAATACGAGGTAAGCCAACTTCATAACAAAAAGCAGCAACTAATCCAAGGTGATCTAAGCGTTTAATGACAGGTTGTGAAGTAGGCATAGTGAGCGACCCTTAAATAACAGTAATAGATCAAAACTGAGGATCGGGGTCAAGAGCGTGCTTACATTTTTTATCATTAGTGATCACGGGATCACACTATTTTAAATCTCAAATTAGCTGCGGAATAACGGTTAAAAGGGAGTATATGATCACAGCTAAATGTGATCGTCAAATTTAACGTGATTTTGGCTAAAAAACGTTCACGATCTCACCCTGCTTGGGGTACAGGAGTCATGCCATGTTTGGATTTAAGTAAATAGGACTCAGCACTATTTAAATAGGCAATGAATTCCATTAAATCTGTAGTCAATTTGGCTGTGCTTGGAATACCAACTGAAAATAGCGTATTGAGTTGAATCTCTTCCGGTAAAGCCCCCAGAATGTTAATACCATCACAAGTGATCAATTCGCTAAGCTGCTGAAAACCAATTTCAACTTGTCCACTTGCAATCATGTCGCCAACAGGAATACCTGGTGCCGCCTTGATTAGCCGATATTCTAATTGTGAAGCGATTCCCCATTCTTCAAATAGCTTTAATAAGTAGGTTCCACTTGGTCCTGTAGAATAACCAATAGTTTTTGCATTCAAAACAGCCTGCTTTACAAGATCCGCACCCGAAACATCAATGCCGATATGTTGACTAGACACTGCTATAGCCATACCTGAACTAACGATGTCTGTACGCGTCCCAGTTACTACTGCTCCTTTCTTAATAAGAGAATCTATAGCGTTGGATGCTAAAATAACGACATCAAATTTCTCACCTTGTTCAATACGCTGTGCTGCGACAACACCACCGACAGATTCTAAAGATATTTCACATGAATTTTGTCCCTTAAACTGATGAATTAAATCTGTTAAAAGATGACGTGTAGCCATAGATGAAATAATACGAATGTTAGACATATAATTTTCTCAAGTTAGCATGTATTAAAAATTACAATGAATTATTAAATTAAAAATATTTCATAAATAAAAAAGACATGCCGAATATTAAAAATGATGACATGTCCTTTGTGAGATATTCAGTTATTGACCAAGAATACCAATGGCATCCCACCAGAAGTATCCGATTGTCATCGTAACGATGAAACATACAGCGGCAACGATTGCACCTAATGTCCACCACTGTTTAACCGTGTTGTAACCAGAACCAAAGATGATTGGAGCCGAACCACCGCCGTAGTGTGTTAAAGAACCACCATACGAACTCGTTGCAATCATCACAAGTGCAAGCGCCATTGGATCAGCCCCAGCTACTTTACCTACGGTTAAGAAAACTGGAAGCATAGCAATTGTGTACGAGCTTGCTGAAGCGAAGAAGTAACGAACAATAATGCTAAGGAATCCAAGTACCGCTAATACTACATACGGGTTATTGCCAAAGTCCACATGGTTTTGAATAAGTGCAGCTAGCCAGTCAAATACTTTAGCTTTATTCAATGCGCTTGCTAGACCAATGATACCACCGAACCAAAGTAACGTGTTCCACGCGCCCTTGTTCTGCAACACGTCGTCCCATTGAATAACACCCAGTAGAACACACATGATCATAGCAATAATCGCTACAGCCGTTGCATCAAACTTAATAACAATACCCATCGTTTGAGCGAGAATAGAAGGTAATGCCCAGCCTAACAACGCGAATGCAAATATACCGACTAACACCTTCTCGTTTCTAGTCATAGGACCTTGAGCTTTAAGACCTTCAGCCGCAATCTTTTTGTTGTCTACATGCTTGATCGTAGGTTTTATGTAGTAATAACCTATAGCAGGAACAATCAGTATCAGCGCTAAACCAGGAATCAGCATTGCCCCAGCCCACAGACCCCAATCCAGATGAACATCTAAAATCTTGGCAATAAAGTCCGCAGTTAAAAGGTTTGGTGCCATTGCTGTAACAAACATAAAACTACTAACTTTCATTACAAAGTAAATGTTCGGCATTAAATATGAGCCTGCTTTATTCGCTGTTTCTCCCGGCTCTGATCCCAGAGTTTTTGTCACTGATAAAATAATTGGGTAAATAACACCACCACTACGAGCCGTATTTGAAGGTGTTACCGGAGAAATTAATAACTCCAAAAACGCGCTAACATAGTCCAGTCTTAATGTTGTACTACCAAACGAACGAATCATATGATAAGCAATACGTTTGCCTAGACCAGTTTTCACAAACGCCACACTAAAACCAAATGCAGCGAAAACAAGCCAAACGGTAGTCGTTGAATATCCGACTAAAATTTGCTTAGTATTATCTAAAAAGAACCCAGCAAATCCGACAATACCAAATAAAATTATTGCTTCAGAATACGGTTTTAATATTAAGCCAAAAATAGCAGCCAGATAAAAACCGAATAATCTCCAGGAAGATTCATTTAAACCTTCTGGCGGTGGTATAAACCATATTACCAATGGTATTAAAATTAATATAAATAACTTAATGAACTTACTATTCATACACAAGTCTCTCGTTATAGAACCATATATCGAGGCTTATTACTTTCTTTAAATTATATAGGTATTATTTTTTATAATTTTGTTGTTGAGCAGTTTGGGGGGATTTACTGTAATTCTTCTAGAGAACTAACGTAGCGTAATCCTTTTTTCGCAAGAGGCTCTCGCATTTGGTAAATATCCAAACCAAGTTCACCTGCTTCAAATCGTACTCGTTTACTCTCTTCCATATCTACACGGTTTTGAGCTGCATCAGCAACTTGCTGTGCTTTTTCATGAGCAACAATAACAACACCGTCATCATCAGCGATGACAACATCGCCAGGATAAACAACTTGGCCTGCACATACGATAGGAACATTCACTGAACCTAATGTTTCTTTGATTGTACCTTGAGCAAAAACTGCTCGCGACCATACTGGAAAGTTCATTTCGCGCAGAGTTTGACTATCACGGATACCAATATCACCAATCAATGCAGTCACGCCGCGTGCTTTCAACGATGTCGCGAGTAAGTCTCCAAAAAAACCATCATGGCAATCTGATGTTGGCGCAACAATAAGTACGTCACCAGGTTTGCACTGTTCTACAGCAACATGGAACATCCAGTTATCACCGGGAGTCACTAACACTGTCACAGCATTTCCCGCGACTGAACAGTTTTGCTGAATAGGACGAACACGCACATTAAGCAAACCTTGGCGACCTTGAGCTTCATGCACTGTCGCTACACCGTATTTTGCAAATCTTGGTAGCAAACTAGAATCCACTCGTTCGATGTTCTCTACAACAACCCCTTTCTTATTGATAATGCTCATGCCAAGTTCTCCGTTACTCTAGGGAAGATGCTTTGGTACCCCTCACCATGGGTAATGGTTTTCGCATTAGCGATACCAATGTTACGTTTTGCCTGAACACCACGTTGAAGCGCTACACGTGTGTAGTATTCCCATAAGTGTTCTTGACCAGCCATACATTGAATAGCAGCATATTTCTTATCCCAAACGCTGGTAATGTCCAACAATACATCTGGTTTCCAGTTACATTGTTCAGGTTGGTGTGGTTCAAAGCAATAAACTGGTGGAGCCGCTACGATTTTTTCGCCTGGATGATAACCTTCAGCTTGCGCAATAATTCGAGCTTCCTGAGTCAAATTCGCTGCAAGTGGGTGATCGTAGTTATAGGGATCCTGCATTGAGTGCGTCAGAATAAATTCAGGTTGCAAACGACGCATTACATCGGCAAGACGGAACAAGCTTTCTTTATCTGCACGTAATGGGTAGTCTCCCATATCAAAGAATTCAATAGTCGCACCTAGTGCTTTTGCTGCATCCTCTGCTTCCTTGTGGCGTACAGACTTCACCACTTCTTCAGACATATTACCTTTACGCCAAAGCTTTGCTGATTCACCGCGTTCGCCATAACTTAAGCATACAATATGGACGTGATAACCTTGTTCAACATGTAATGCTATAGCACCACCTGAACGCCAAACAAAATCCGCAGAATGAGCGCTAACTACCAGTGCCGTTTTTTTATTAGATGATTCCATAATAGCTCTCTTTTTCTTTAACAACTGGATTCAGTATGAAGCTACCTCTAAAAAGCGAATAGTGAGTTCTATTGAATTAGGTATGAATTTTATTTATGTTGGTTAAATGTGGAACTCAATGAATAATCTAAATTGAAAAAAGACGAAGATAAATTACCCATAACAATCATGCAGATAAGAGCTTTCTGCATGACTGTTGAAACAGGTTCTGCATCTGTAGCCGCGCTTAATTTGTTTCGGACACAGTCCGCAATTACTCGACTGATTCGTGACCTCGAACACATTTTGAACGTTCCATTGTTCGAGAGGCACGCCCGTGGAATGATGTTAACGGATATCGGCAGCGTTATTTTTCCGCGAGCAAAATCTGCGTTAGAAGAGCTTAATCAGATCCCTTATATTTTAAGTAGACTACAACCTAAATATGGACGTGCAACAGAGCTCAAAGAACCATCTTGGTTATACAATGAGAACCGACTTCTAATTTTTTTGGGGCTACACAAAAAGCACTACACTTTGCACGTCGCGAATGACTTAAATATTACACAACCAGCCGTAAGTGCTGCTGTAAAAGTCATGGAGAAAGGTGCTTCAACTCCGCTGTTTTATAGAACACCCAAAGGAATGGTTCCTACACCTGCGAGTAACGAAATTGCTCCATTTATTAGCCGTGCATTAAATTCCATAAAACGTATTCCTGAAGATATCGAAGCTTATCAAGGTAATATAACGGGCACGATATATGTAGGGGCACTCCCTCTTAGTCGAGCTTGGATATTACCAGAAGCTATTATTGAACTGATGAGTAAAAATCGAAACGTTAAAGTGGCGACAAATGAAAGTGACTTCTCTAACCTACTAGCTGGCTTATCATCAGGAGAGATTGATTTCATTATTGGAGCATTGAGATCCGAGGAATCATTCCCAGAAATCAAAACAGAGATACTGTTCGAAGAAGAACTTATACTGTTAGCTAGACCTAATCATCCGTTAACAGATAAACACGTAGGATTTAAGGATCTTAAAGATACTCAATGGATATTATCGAGAAATAATGCCCCCTCACGCCACTTACTAAACACTGAGTTCAAAAAAATTGGTTTATCGGCGCCAAAGCCTACAGTAGAAAGTGGTGACTTAGCTGTTGTTCGTGGATTGTTATTACGTTCAGATATGGTGGCAGTAGTATCTTCACACCAATTAGATTACGAAGTATCTCAGGGGATACTTGTTCCACTTCGTGTCAAATTAGGCGGCACGAAACGAGGTATCGGTTTAATGACACGCCATAATTCGATACCTACCCCTGCCGCTAATGCGTTAGCAAGCTGTATTCGTCAGGTAGTGAGAAATACCTAAGTATTCATCAAATGGAAAACGAAATTTAATTTCTTATAATTTTTTACTTTAGCTCCATGATAGACCTAAACATTGTTATCGTTAATTAGAGTTCGACCTTAATAAAACTAAACAATTTGAGTACTGATTTATGCAAATAAGAAACAACACCTTTCAGCTTGAAACGGTAGAACAACCAACTATTTTCCATAATGTAAAAACAACTCTTCTAAGTGATGAAACCATTCAGGCTCGCGCTAAAAAGTTAACCGAGATAATGAAAGCTGAATCTTTGGATGTATTGGTAATATATGCAGACAAAGAACACGGCAGCAACTTCGAGTACTTGAGCGGATTCATTCCTCGTTTTGAAGAAGCACTGATGATTTTGAAACATTCTGGCGAAATCAGTTACATCATGGGTAATGAAAACCTCAAGCTTGTGCCCCATGCACGACTTTCAGGTAAGTGTCTTCATGCCCCCGTTTTTTCATTACCTAATCAACCGATGGATGGAGATGCACCACTTTCTGAAACACTTGTAGCAGCAGGCATTCAACCAAATCATAAGATTGGAATAGTTGGCTGGAAGCTTTTTACTGGAACGCGTATTTCAAAACAAGCCCAGTTCGACGTACCGTATTTTGTGGTTGAAGCAGTGAAAGAGATAGTTCCAAACACGCATATCTTCAACGCCACACACCTTTATATTGCACCGGGCATTGGAGCCAGAACGACAAATAACGCCAACGAAATTGCCCATTACGAATATGGCGCCAACCTTGCTTCAAGCGCAGTGCTCACGGCACTTAATGCTATTGAACTCGGTAAAAGCGAAAAAGAGATTGGCTCTCAACTTTCTTTAAGCGGCCAGCCTAACAGCGTAATTCAAATAGCGGCAAGCGGTGATCGCTTCGACCATGCTCAACTCTATCCACGGGACAAAGCCATTTCATTGGGTGACAAATTCTCACTTACCACGGGATATAAAGGCGGTTTAACCAGTCGATCTGCTTATGTGGTGAATAATGAATACGAACTGCCACAGCAAGTCAGTGATTATGTTGAAAAAGTTGCAATACCCTACTACAACGCCGTCATCCATTGGTTGGAAAATATGCAGCTCGGCGTTTGTGGTAAAGATATCTATCAGCTTATCGACACCGTATTACCGCGCTCAAAATATCACTGGCATCTAAATCCGGGGCACTTTGTGGCTGATGAAGAATGGCTGAGCTCACCCATGAGCGCGACTTCAGAAGTTGAGTTATGTAGTGGCATGATGCTGCAAATAGACATTATTCCATCTATTGCCGGATATGCTGGAGCCAGTATTGAAGACACCATAGGCTTAGCCGACCATGAATTGCAGCAGCAAATACAGCAAGCATACCCAGAGCTTTGGTCACGTATTGAATGTCGCCGCAACTACATTCGAGATGTATTGAACATCAATTTACCCGAATGTGTGTTGCCCTTATCCAATACTGTCGGATATTTACGCCCATACTTGTTAAATAAGTCAGCGGCTTTGATTAGGCAAATGTAAGCTCTGAAGGCGTAATTCAATAAAGGATAACGCCTCTCTAAGCCTCATCAAAAATCTTTAAACTTGATGCGCTTTAGTATGATAAAAGTACTTAAATACTTTTGCAGCAAAGCTGTTCATCAGTGAAGCAACAATAATCAAAGCAATCCCCATAACCTGATAATGAGAGAAGGTTTCATCAAAGAACAGTACTTGCCATATGGCTGTGAATAGTAGGTTTGTGAAAATCAGTGGCGCGAGTTGAGAGTTGCTGTCTGCCAACTTATAAGCTTTTGAACGCAAAATTTGATTCCCAACCACAGTGATTGACAGTACAAACAGGCATCCCCAAACCAATAGATTGTGTTGGGGTTGAAGTAATATCTGCATATCCATCTCTGACAAACCGAAGATAAATGATAACGGCAGCACCGCTATTGCCGCGATAAGAAAAGTCCAACTGTTGAGAACCGCAGGCTTCACTTCTCGCTTACTTGCACGAAACAGACTGACTTGCGAACCTGCGTTGAATAAGCCTGCCCCTAAACCGAATAGTAACTCTGGTCTAAACTGGATTCCGGTCACATCACCGGCTAGTAACAGTACGCCAACAAATGTTGCTACCAAACCAAACTTGGTTTCCGCCTTTACTTTTACTTTGAAAAACAGCTTTTCCAGTACAGCAATGAACAATGGTCCAGTGCCAAACAGTACCGAGCTTTCAACAAGTGTTAACGTGTTAAGCGATGCAATAAAACACAGTTGGCAACCCGCAATACAGAAACCTCGTATGATAATTGGCTTTAATACCGTGCGCGGTGGTAAAGGCAGTTTAGAAACTGCAACCATGGCAAAAAGTAACAATGCAGGCATTAAGAAACGAAGGAATGTTAAAAGTTCAATTCCCATCATTTCGGTAAGTTTTTTTAAAATAAGCCCAGTTAACGACATACTAAAAGTTGATATGAGCATATAAGGTACGGCGTGATTCTTTAACAACATGATATCCCCCTATTGACGCGCCCATAGTAGATCAATGACAACAGAGAAAAAAACGAATATATTTAAACAAACCTGTTAGATAAACTTACATATGAATAGACGACCTCCTCTTAAATCACTCTACGCATTTGTTGCGGTAGCAGAGACAGGAAGCATGACACAAGCTGCAGGTCTGCTTAATGTTAGCCATTCGGCAATTAGCCAAGCTATCAAAAGCTTGGAATCGCTTATTGAGCAACCACTATTGCTACGCATTGGCAGACAGGTTCAACTCAATGCGGTAGGTCAGAAATACTATAACGATATTGCGCCAGCGTTGAAAACCATCATAGATGCAACAGACGCCGTTACACAGCAGCCGCAATCCAACCGTATAACGCTTAACATGATCAACTCGTTAGCGATTCACTGGTGGGTTCCACGCGTTGACAACTTTCAGCAGTACGCACCCAATGTCGATATTCGCCTATCAAATTTGGTAGGACCCTTTGATCTTAACCAAGAAGGCGTCGATGTCGCCATCATTCATGGTAAAACAGATGAATGGGAAGACTACTATTGCGAAAAACTCGGTGATGATGAGCTTTTACTGGTTTGTAGCCCAGAGCTACTAGATTCAACGCAGGAAACACCAAGCGCGGCTGAAATGCTTCAACGTTATCCTGCAATCTATGCAGAAAACCTAAGACGAAAACATGACTGGAGTGTCTGGTGTCATGGCAACGAGCTCCCTGTGCCGAAGCAACAACGCAATTTAAACTTCATAGCATCGATACATGCGGTTCAGGCCGCGATTAGAAAGCTGGGGGTATTCGTTACACATCGTCTTTTTGTTCGCGATGAAATCAAACATGGGCTATTGGTAGAAATAGGAACACCTGTGAATAACCCTCATCAGCAATTTTTCTTCGTGTGCAAACCGGAGAAATTGCGCAATGAAAACGTCCTGATATTGAAATCATGGTTAAGCAAAGAGTTTGCTGATGCCAAAAGTAGCTGAAAAAGAATCTAGAAAATGCCCTTAAATGAGAATGATCTGTCAGTAACACTACTAATAGCCATTACTGACAGATAGAATTGCAACTTAAATTATAACGTTGTAACTACATCTTCCATCGACAGACGAGATTTCGGCAAGCCGTGGTTATAGTCCTCACCCTCTTTGTGGTAACCAATCGCTAAAGCCACTTCGCATACGTGACCATTAAGTTCTTGTTTAAACTCTTCGCCAATCATTTGTGAATCAACCCCTTCCATCGGTGTTGAATCAATGCCTAGACGCGCCAATGTGTGTAGCAAGTTACCTAGAGCAATGTAAACCTGAGCTTTAGTCCAACCACTGTTAAAACCCGCTTCATCTGTATTGGCTTCAGCGAAAGCATAAGAGCCCATACGTGCATCGAATTTCTCTGGTGACAAACGACCCGCAACCACTTCTGCGTCTAAGCGTTTAGCGTATTTTTCTTTAGTGAACTTTGGATCGTACGCCAGCAAAATCGTATGAGAGGCAGCCTTTGCATGATGTTGGTTGAACTGATGCTTATTGGCGAAAGTGTTGTAGAAACGCTGTTTCGCTGCATCACTTTCAATAACGATAAATTTCCATGGCTGTGAGTTAATCGATGATGCTGAAAGACGCACGGCTTCTTTAATAACTGCCATATCCTGCTGAGAAATACGTTTCTCTTCATCATATTTTTTAGTGGTGTAACGCTTGCTTAGATCGCTGATAATTTGATGAGGCATACTGCTCTCCTTGATAACAATTATTAAAGGCAGGGGGTGGTTCAAAACACTCCCAAGCCTCAGAACGGCTTATATAATATCGAGTTAATCAAGAAATGGTATGACTTCTTAACTTTAAATATTTAATTTGATTTAAGTAGTTGACCCTACCCTAGGGGAAGACTTTATACTTGATTCAAATAAATCAATGCCGTTCATTATGCGCCTAAACATTATTTCAACAACTTGGGTCACCCTTATGACATTAGCAGCTCTGCTTATGTCGGGTGTTGCTACAAGTGCAGGAATGATGAGCAACTCTATGTCGCATATGATGCAATCAACCTCGGCAATTTGCCAAACTCAGCAGATGTCTTCACATCACCAGATGCAAATGGAACATGGTTCTGAATCTAATGCTGATATGGTAATGAATCAAAGCCAATGCCAGATGTCAGCAGACATCGTTAATAACTGTTGCGATACCACTTGCGCTTCAGCCGCCGCCATTTTGATTGTTCCTGATGAACTGCTGACAGCAACAACTTCCCTCGCTCTATTTTCGTCACCTAAATTCGGTGATGTTATTCACACCACCAGAAGCCTCGAAAGACCGCCCACTGCCTAAATCCATCTCTAGATCTTAGGTTCCGCATATTATTGCGGAAGTATTTCCGTGCGCATCATGCGCTCAGTGATGGATTGAAATTTCGTGAAAATTCAACAATGCCTAATAGCACTGTCTATCAGTGCTGCGGTGTTAACGACAACTGTCTATGCTAACGAGCCACTTGTTAGTGAGCAAGCCTTTGCTAGTCAAGCGTCAACACCGGACAAAACACTTGTTCAACTTATTGAAGCTGCACTTTCCAATGACGGAACACGCCGCCAATACTACGCAGAAGCGCAAGCAATGCGAGAAACAGGCAAAGCCAGTGCAACTTTAATGGACCCAAAACTGAAATTTGGCGTCACAGGTCTGCCTACCGATAGTTTCGCTTTCGATGAAGACCCAATGACCAATATTACTGTTGGTTTCATGCAGCAGTTCAACCGTGGTGATACCGCCGATCTCAGCGACAGAAAAGCCAGTCAACAAGCCAGCGCATTAGAAGTAAAGGTTTCCGCTAGAGAACTTGAAGTCGCTAATGCCATCACCCAAATTTGGCTTGAATTAGGCTACCAGCAAGTTGCCAATCAAGTTATGCTAGAGAACCGCACCTTGATGAGTGAGCTTGAAAACTTCATCCAAACCAATTACTCGATTGGTAAAAGTGAAGCTCAAGATCTGATTAACGCTCAACTGCAAGTTGCCAAGTTAGATGAGAAAATCCAAGCCAATGAGCAAATGCAACAACGACTGATCGCTCAATTATCAGAATGGCTAGGATCAGACTGGTTGTTAAATTCAAATCATTTCAAAGCAACCAATCAGCTCAACTGGGATGCATTACAAAACATAGAGAATGCAGCCGGCAGCCGAAATTACTACGCGCAACTCAATCAAAACCCGACAGTGCAAATGCTTGATGCTTCTATTGATGTACGTCGAACTCAAGTAGACATTGCTCGCGAGTCATATGCCCCTCAGTTTGGTATTGAAGTGATGTATGCCTATCGCCAATCAGACGATATGCGTGGTGAGCCAGCCTCTGATTTAGTCAGTGCCTATATCACAATGGATGTCCCTCTGTTTACTGGCAACAAGCAAGATAAAGACTTAGCTGCAGCCCAGTACCAAGTCGGCGCTGCTCAGTCGCAGAAGGATACCTTGCTCAGTCAAATGAATGCCAAAGTCAATGCTCTGCTAATTGACAAGAACAACCTGGTTCAGCGCCTTGATCGTTTTGAATCTACCTTGTTACCACAAGCGGACTCGCGTGTGAAAGCAACCGAAAGGGGTTATCAAAACAACACCGCTCAATTTAATGATGTGATTTTAGCCACTCGTGATGAGCTTGCATTGAAGCTGGAATACCAGCGCCTCATCACCGATCTGAATCTGGTTAATAACAATCTATCTGCGCTTTTAAATAGCTATAGCTATCAGGTAGATAAGCCAGAAATATCCATAACATCAGAGCAGCAATAACAAGGCATAGAATTATGAAAACACTTCACGTTACAACACTCGCGCTTGTTATCGGCGCTGCGCTAGGCTTTGGTGCACAAACTCTTTTATCCCAGACAGATATGTCAAATCACACTGCGCAAATGAGCGACAGTGATAACAACCAAGCACAATCCAGTAATGAGCCTCTGTACTGGGTGGCACCGATGGACCCGAACTATAAACGCGACAAACCGGGAAAATCACCGATGGGTATGGATTTGATTCCTGTTTACGCCGATGACACAGCGCAAGATAAAAAGCCTGGTACTGTCACTATCGATCCAGCGGTTGAGAATAATCTGGGCGTAAAAGTCGCGTCGGCCCAAATCACACCATTGTCGCCAAGTATTGAAACCGTTGGCTATATTGCCTTTGATGAAAGTCTGCTGTGGCAAACCAACGTACGCGTAGCAGGTTGGGTAGAAAAACTTAACGTTAATGCTATTGGCGACAAAGTTAAAAAAGGCGATGTGCTGTTCACCCTGTACTCCCCTGAATTGGTTAAAGCACAAGAAGAACTGATTAATGCTTACCGCACGGGACGAGATGGACTCGTTAAAGGGGCAACGGAAAGGTTGGTTACTTTAGGCGTTGACCGCCAACAAATTCAATCGATCGTTAAACGTGGAAAAGCATCACAAACCATCGATATCAAAGCCAAGTCCGATGGCGTCATCGCCAGCTTAAATGTACGCGAAGGGGGTTATCTATCTCCAGCGCAAGCCGTTATTAGTGCGGGTCCTTTGGAAAATGTTTGGGTTGATGCTGAAGTGTTTGAGCGCCAGTCACACTGGGTTAAGGCAGGTAGCAAAGCCAAGATGACATTGGATGCGTTACCAACTAAAGAGTGGCAAGGCGAAATAGATTATGTCTACCCTATTTTAGATCCTAAAACTCGCACCTTGCGTTTACGTCTTAAGTTCCCGAATCCTCAAGGGGATTTAAAACCCAATATGTTTGCCAACATATCGTTGCAACCTGTGACGGATGAATCCGTACTGACTATCCCTAAATCGGCAGTGATTCGCTCTGGTGGTATGACTCGAGTAGTTTTGTCTGAAGGTGAAGGCAAATATCGTTCTGCACGAGTTCAGATAGGAAGAGAAGCTGGCGACAAAGTAGAAGTGCTACAGGGTCTGACAGAAAAAAGTAACGTTGTCACGTCTGCGCATTTCTTACTGGATTCAGAATCAAGCCAAACAGCCGATCTGGCACGTATCGACGGTATCTCAAATGACGAGGTGTGGGTTGAAGGTGATATCACCATGCTAATGCAAGATTTCGGCATGATTACCCTACAACACTTACCGGTTTCCGAATGGAACTGGCAAGCGGGTGAAATGAATTTTACCGTTGACCCGGACATTAAACTGAACGGTCTGGAGGAAGGTGATCGCGTACGGTTTCTAGTGCAAAAGCAGAACAATGACTACGCACTAAAAAGTATTGAGCGAATGGGAGACAAGCAATGATCAATGCCATTATTCGCTGGTCTCTGAAGAACCGCTTTATGGTTCTTCTGGCTACCGTTGCTCTTATGGCTGGCGGCTTATTTAGCGTTAAAAATACTCCTGTCGATGCTATTCCTGATTTATCAGATGTTCAGGTTATTATTAAAACCAGCTTCCCGGGACAAGCTCCGCAGGTAGTCGAAGACCAAGTCACCTACCCGCTGACTACAGCCATGCTCGCTGTACCCGGAGCAGAAACTGTACGCGGCTATTCGTTCTTTGGTGACTCGTACGTCTACATCATCTTCAATGATAAGACTGACATGTACTGGGCTCGATCTCGGGTGCTGGAATATCTCAGCCAAGTAGCGCCTAAACTGCCTGCAAACGCAAAACCAACCCTAGGTCCTGATGCTACAGGTGTGGGTTGGGTGTTCAGCTATGTACTGCAAGATAAGACAGGCAAGCACGATCTGGCACAGCTACGCAGCCTGCAAGACTGGTTCTTAAAATACGAGCTACAGACTGTTGATGGTGTATCAGAAGTTGCGACGGTTGGTGGTATGGTCAAGCAGTATCAGATCCAGATTGATCCAGCCAAGCTTCGCGCCTACAACTTGACACTCCAGCAAGTCAACATGGCAATTCAGAACGGCAACCAAGAGACAGGTGCATCGGTTATTGAAGTGGCTGAAGCGGAGCATATGGTTCGCACCACTGGCTATTTAACCAATATTGAAGACATTCAGTCTCTACCGCTAAAAGTGACCGACAAAGGCACACCACTGCTGCTTGGTGACATTGCGGACATTTCATTAGGTCCACAAATGCGCCGCGGAATTTCAGAACTCAACGGCGAAGGTGAAGCGGTTGGCGGTGTGATTGTGATGCGCTTTGGTGAAAATGCCAGTCAGGTCATCGACAACGTCAAAGCTAAATTGAAAGAGCTACAACGTGGTCTTCCCGATGGTGTGGAAATAGTTCCAACTTATGATCGCTCAACCCTGATCAACGCCGCAGTTGAAAACCTTTGGAAGAAGTTAGCGGAAGAGTTCATTGTGGTTGCAATTGTGTGTGCTCTGTTCCTGTTCCACATCCGTTCTTCATTGGTTATTGCTCTTAGCCTGCCTGTCGGGATCTTGTCTGCATTTATCGTTATGCATTGGCAAGGTATCAACGCCAACATCATGTCCTTGGGGGGAATAGCCATAGCTATAGGCGCTATGGTGGATGGCGCGATAGTCATGATCGAAAACGTGCACAAGCATATTGAACGTACACCACTGACGGATAAAAACCGCTGGCAAGTGATAGGCGACGCCGCGCAGGAAGTGGGTCCTCCACTGTTTTTCTCGCTGCTTATCATTACGTTAAGTTTCGTTCCCGTGTTTGCGCTTGAAGGTCAGGAAGGGAAAATGTTCTCTCCACTAGCCTTTACCAAAACATACGCGATGGCAGCTTCCGCTGGCTTAGCTATCACACTAGTTCCTGTGTTAATGGGTTATTTTATTCGAGGAAAAATCCTTCCTGAGCACAAGAACCCTGTAAACCGTGCGTTGGTCGGCTTATATCGCCCGCTACTGAACTTAAGCCTGAACTATCCAAAATCTGTACTCGTTTTGGCATTGGCTCTAATGGCTTCTGCTTACTATCCAACCAGCAAATTGGGCAGTGAGTTCATTCCGCCATTAGACGAAGGCGATTTGATGTATATGCCAACGACTTATCCGGGCATTTCAATCGGTAAGGCTCGTGAACTATTACAGCAGACCAATAAGTTGATCAAGACAGTACCTGAAGTCAAAACTGTATGGGGCAAAGTGGGACGAGCTGACACCGCAACCGATCCAGCACCACTCACCATGATTGAAACGGTTATTCAACTTAAACCTCGCGAAGAGTGGCGTGAAGGTGTGACGACTGAATCGCTACGCAAGGAACTGGACAGCCTGATTCAGTTTCCGGGTCTGACCAACGCTTGGGTTATGCCGATAAAAACGCGAATCGACATGTTAGCGACCGGTATCAAGACAACGATTGGCATTAAGATCGTAGGTCCTGAGCTTGCAACAATCGAAAAAATCGGTTCGCAACTCGAGCCAATTCTAAATCAAATCAATGGCACAGCTTCTGTTTACGCAGAGCGTGTAGCAGGCGGTCAATACGTTACTGTTGATATCAAACGTAAAGCAGCCGCACGTTACGGGCTGAATATTAAAGACGTACAACAAGTAGTTTCCACAGCCGTTGGCGGCATGAATGTCGGTGAAACCATTGAAGGATTGGAGCGTTACCCTATCAACGTTCGTTATCCGCAAGACTACCGTGATTCGGTAGTGAAACTGCAAAACCTGCCATTGGTAACACCTAACGGCGCGCGCATTGCGCTGGCTGTTGTAGCCGATGTTCGCTACGAAGATGGTCCGCCGATGATCAAAACAGAAAATGCGCGTCCGAATGGTTGGGTATTTGTCGACATTGATGGTCGTGACTTAGGTTCATACGTATCAGAAGCGCAGAAACGTGTCGCTGATGAGCTAAAACTCCCTGCGAGTTATTCATTGGCTTGGTCTGGGCAGTATGAATATATGGAGCGAGCAAAAGAACGTCTTAGCGTTGTTATCCCAATTACGCTGACCATCATCACCCTATTGCTTTACTTCAGCTTTAGACGAGTGGGTGAAGTCTTAATCATCATGGCAACCCTACCGCTGGCGATGGTTGGCGGCTTGTGGCTAATGTATTCGCTCAATTACAACTTATCCATTGCGGTTGGCGTTGGCTTCATCGCGCTTTCGGGTGTAGCGGTTGAAATTGGCGTCATCATGTTGGTTTATCTCAACCAAGCATGGCATTACACCAAACTCAAAGCGCAGGAACGAAATGTTCCGCTAAACAAAGATGATTTAAACGAAGCCATCCGCGAAGGTGCTGGGCTGCGCGTACGTCCGGTAATGATGACAGTGATTACAGTCATTATTGGTCTGGTACCGATTATGTACGGACACGGTACTGGCTCGCAGATCATGCAACGCATCGCTGCACCTATGATTGGAGGAATGGCTTCTGCCCTATTACTCACACTGCTGGTTATCCCAGCTATTTTCAAGTTGTGGAAACAGCGTGAAACGAACTCACTTTCCAAAAATGATTAACGATTAACGATTAACGATTAACGAATAAGGAAACAAACATGAAAAAGCTAACTCTCGCAATTGCACTGACTATCAGCTCTTCTGTCGCTTTCGCTGCCATGAACAATTCCAGTTCAATGGACCCAAATAAAATGGATCATAGCCAAATGGATAATAGCAAGATGGATCACAGCCAAATGGCTTCAGCGAGCATGAACAAAGGCATGTCGATGAACCATGACAACATGATGAGTATGGATGGTATGTCTGATGTAGGTATGCCAGCGGCGGGCTCAAAACCGAACAAAGTGATTCACGTTATGCTCTCTGACGACATGAAAATCACCTTCAAAAAAGAAGTGAAAATTGAACCGAATGATATCGTGCAGTTCGTAGTGATGAATACTGGGAAAATTAACCACGAATTCGCCATCGGCTCTGTTACAGAACAAATTGAACATCGTGAAATGATGGAGAGTATGAACGGTCAACAGATGCACGACTCGGGAAATTCTGTCACCGTTGAGCCGGGTAAAGCAAAGCAGATCACATGGCATTTCCACGGGGACAACAACGTTGAGTTTGCTTGCAATATTCCGGGGCATGCTGAAGCGGGAATGGTGAAGAGCGTGACTCTTTAATTTCTCTATGACCGCGTCCTAGCAACTTTCTACTAACAGAGCAACTCCTACTAACTGGGCAAATTTCTCGACAAGAGCGTTTGCCCAGCCTATTTCTTTGTTCTTCCTTAGCGAAGATAACTTAAGCAAAATTTCGATTTCAAAACGGACGTGAGGTTGGTAAAGTTTACGTCGTACCCATCTTTCAAGCTATCAAGGGAAATGAAGGTTATTGGGTTCAGCTTTCCTTTCTTTTTAGATAATCATTCTTTAATAGAAAAATAAAAATATAAGAACACTCAGCAATGCAGTTATATCAACACCTAAAGTGGTTTTTCCGCCAGCATCGTTTTACTTACGCTATCGCGTTATTGATGCTGTTTGCCGTTGCGATGCTCAACATGGCGGTGCCGTGGCTTATTGGTAATGCCATTGATAAGCTATTACAAACCAAAGACTTTTCTCAGGCTGAAATCTATTTATTCGCCCTGTTAGGCGTCAGTATTTTGGTATACCTGCTTAGATATGGCTGGCGAAGAATGTTGTTCGGTACTTCCTATAAGTTGGGGAACATACTGCGTGAGCAGTTTTATCATCGTCTGCTTCGTCAGGGACAAGCGTTCTACAACACCCACTCTACTGGCGATTTGATGGCGAGAGCCACAAACGATATTGATGCCGTAGAAGTTGCCGCAGGTGAAGGTATTCTGTCTGGCTTTGATGGGCTACTCACTTTCATTCTGGTGCTGATCATGATGTTCATCTTCATTGACTGGCAACTGGCAATTTTAGCTATCATCCCATTTCCATTTATGGGTTACGGTTTCTATAAGCTGTCGAATCGTATCCATCACCAATTTAAAGAGACATTAGATTCTTTCTCTACCCTAAACGAACAAACACAGCAGTCGGTGTCCGGCATTCGTTTAATTAAATCAATGGGGCGTGAAGAAATTGAGTCAGACAAGTTTGCACAGATTGCCCAGCAATCTGCGCGCACTACTTACAATGTGCAGCGCTCGGAAGCTCTGTTTGACCCTATTATTCAACTAAGCCTTGGGGCTGCCCTGTTGATTGCTTTGCTCGTCGGTGGCTGGCAAATTAGCGAAGGTCGTTTAACGGTCGGTCAGCTAACCAGTTTTACTCTGTATTTGTCTGAATTAATTTGGCCGATGTACGCATTTGGTTGGTTAATGAACATTTTGCAGCGAGGTAATGCGGCTATTGGTCGCTTGGAATCGTTATTGAAATTGCCAGATTCCGTTACAGATAAAGGCACACAGCTGCCTGAAGACTACGCGCTTGCAGTAAAAAATCTGACATTTGATTACCCAGGCACCAACCAAAGCACACTGATAAACCTCTCACTCAATGTGGAGCCAAACCAAGTGCTTGGTATTACGGGAGCAACCGGTTCAGGGAAATCGACTCTGCTTCATCTGTTAATGCGTTATTGGGAATCTACCCAAGGAGATATTTCCGTTTCTGGTGTTTCGATAGCTGATATCCCTTTGGCGAAATTACGCGGTCTGTATGCCTACGTCCCACAGGACGCTTTCCTATTCAGTATGACCATCATGGAAAACATCCGTATCGGCATGTCAAACGCCACCGATGAAGACGTTTATCACGCGGCGAAACTAGCAGCGATTCACGACGATATACTGCAATTTCCTGAAGGCTATCAAACCCTAGTGGGCGAACGCGGTGTAACTCTCTCCGGTGGGCAAAGACAGCGAATTTCCATTGCTCGTGCGCTGATAAGCCAAGCGCCGATATTAGTCTTAGATGATGCTCTCTCCGCCGTTGATATTAAAACAGAGAAACTGATCATTAAGCATTTACAACAACGAAGAGAACAAACCGTTGTTGTAGTCAGTCATCGCCTGTCTGCTATTGAACACGCAGATGAGATTATTGTGCTTTCTCACGGCGAAATCATTGAGCGTGGTAAACATCATCAGCTTATTGGCCTTGATGGTTGGTATTCACGCATGGCGGCTTATCAGCAGATGGAGCAGGCTTTGGAGGAAGAGCAGATATGAGCAAGACAAACACAATGAAAGAGAAAAACAGCTCAGGTTCCATTAAGCTTCTGATGAGTTATGTCTTTGCTGAAAAGTCGCTGTTTATTAAAACGTTATTACTGGTGGTACTGGCAACAGGTTTTGATGTACTCGGTCCAATGCTCAGTAAAGTGTTTATTGATGAATTCGTTATGCAGAACCACTACCCTGTTTGGCCTGTGGTAGGCGTGATTTCGCTGTTCGCTATCTCGGTGTTGTTAGGTACCTACTTAAAGTATCAACAAACACTGCGCTTTTTGGACATAGCACTCAATGCGGTATTGGACATTCGCAAGCGCTTGTTTAAGCATGTGTTGACGCTGCCGGTGTCGTTTTTTGATTACTCACGAACTGGGCAACTGCTCAGCCGAATCACCAACGACACGGAATCGATCAAAGATATCTATGTGCAGTTCTTATCAAACATCTTAGCCAACTTGGTTTTGCTGATTGGTATCCTGACCGCTATGGCAATACTGGATTTGCAATTGATGCTGGTCGCTCTTGCATTGATACCTGCGGTTGTGAGCTTAATTTACCTTTACCAGAAATTCAGTGTGAATGCGGTAACCCAAAGCCGACAACTGCGCTCAGACATCAACTCAACGATGAATGAGTCCATTAGCGGCATGACGGTTATTCAAGCGACAAACCAACAAAACAACAAACAGCAGCAGTTCGAGAACATTAACAGCCAGTACTACGACACACGCTTAAAAGCTGTGATTGTTGGTTCAATGTTGCTTCGCCCTGCGATTAACTTATTAAGCATCCTGATTTTAGCTGGCGTGGTGTGGTTCTTTGGTTTGCAAGTGGTAGAAGGCGTGGCAGAAGTTGGTGTTCTATACGCTTACTTGAGTTACTTAGGGCGTTTTACTGAACCTCTGGTTGAAATAACTCAGCGTTTCAGCCTATATCAACAAGCTGTTGTAGCGGGCGATCGCATCTATGAGCTGTTACAAGAATCCTCTGCGGAGAAAAAAGACATTCGTTGGGATCAGATTGAACAAGGGGATTTAAGCATTGAAGATCTTACCTTCAGCTACCAAACCAATAAACCCGTTCTGCACAGCATCAATGCCACAATTGAATCAGGTAAGTTCTTCGCTATCGTCGGGCATACTGGCAGTGGTAAATCAACTTTGCTTAACCTGTTACTGAACTTCTATCAGCCACAGGCAGGTTCTATAAAAATTGATGGACATGAGCTTAACCAGTACTCACCGAAAACTCTGCGTCAATTGATTGGTTTTATCCCTCAGGAGCCATTCGTTCAGGCAACGACTGTGTTTGATAACATTGATATGGGCAGGAACTTAACTCAAAAAGCCGTAGAACGAGCAGCTAAACAAGCTCATTTGCATGAAGTGATTATGCAAATGACCGACGGATATCAAACCCAGTTAGGTGAAGGAGGCTTGCGTTTATCGACGGGTCAAAGGCAGCAATTGATTATCGCTCGGGCATTGGCAGGATCACCTAAGATTTTGTTGTTGGATGAAGCGACCGCCAACATCGACAGTGAAACAGAACAAATCGTTCAACGCGCTTTAAATGAGTTGAGAGGTAAAGTGACACTGATCGTAGTAGCGCATCGACTATCCACCATTCATCATGCCGATCGGATTTTGGTACTCGATAAAGGGCATCTTATCGAACAAGGTAACCATCATGAGCTAATGCAACTGGATCACGGTCGATATAAGGCCATGTATCAACTTCAACAGCAAGAACGTATGGTGGCAGAAGCTGAAATGTAAGTGAGAAGAGTGGCAGACTTGCCACTCTTTTTTAATAATTTTTGGATTAACCATTTTTGCGTTTGCAGTATTCTATGGCGACATGCAGAAGCTCAAGTGCAGATTTATCACACTCAGGCAGAGTAGCATCACAAGTGTTTACTGGTGTTACACGCTGACCCCATTTGATATGACCCGCCCCCCAAGTTAAACCTGCACCAAATGCCGCTACAAGAATATTGTCATTCGGATTCACTTTACCTTGCTCTAGCGCTTCACATAGCGCAATCGGCACAGTAGCTGCCGATGTGTTGCCGTAATTTTGAATGTTTACAAAAGCCTTGTCTTGATTGATACCTGAAACATCACACAACGTTTGGATAATACGGATGTTGGCTTGATGAGGAATCACAACATCAACATCTTGGTTTGATAACCCACTGGTTTGCAGCACTTGCTTAGCAGCTGCGCCCATACCACGTACAGCGCGTTTGAAGATATCTTTGCCGATAAAGTTAAAATCCCAATAACCATTGTCGGCAGCAAAGCGATCCATCGCGGTACCGAATTTAGGTACCGCGAGAATATCACGTCCTTCAGAGTCACAACCAATTTGTGCCTGTTGTAAACCTACAGCATCCTCAGTACGGCTTAATATTGCAGCACCGGCACCATCTCCAAACAAAACTGCGGTATCGCGTTTCGTCCAATCAAGATAGAAAGAGAGGCGCTCAGCACCAATCACTAATGCGTGTTTGTAGTTACCCGCTTGAATTAAACGCGTTGCCGTTTCCAAACCGTACAAGAAACCCGTACAAGCCGCGTTCATATCAAATGCCGCAGCACCTTTGTTACCCAGATTTGACTGGACTTTAGAGGCAATATTAGGAATTAAAGTGTCTGGTGAACAGGTAGCGACGATAATTAAATCAAGGTCACTGGCTTCAATCCCAGCACACGCTAGAGCATTTTTTGCTGCAACTGTCGCTAAGTCAGAAGTATTAACGTGGCTAATGCGTCGGTTTTCGATACCAGTACGAGTACGAATCCACTCATCATTAGTTTCTAAAAAAGTGCTTAGGTCTTCATTGGATAAAGTTGCTGGCGGTAGACATTTACCCCAACCGGTAATTTCAGCGTAAAACTTAGTCATTCTCGTTCCGAATCTATAATCGTTATGGCAATACCATTAATGAACCAAATTAATAACCAGGGTGAATTCATTAATGTCATTGTCTATTGTATTTATATCAGTTGCCCCAAGGTTAGGCATAAGGGCGAATTATACGCTTATTTACCGATTAGTGCTATTTGCCAACTTAACTAACACTTTTGTAAATTACATAATCAATAGAAGTTGTTAATCGTAAAGATCATGAAAATTAGTTTTACCTTTGCTATCTCAAGTCCCATATTCGCTGCAAATTCTCTTTTTCTCCCTATTAATTTGAGGCGACGTCGTTGGACAACTTGTTGGTATCAACCTCATCTCAACGTATTTCTGTACCAGTGATTGCGTTAACTTTTTATGCTATAGCGTCAGGCTATTTAATGAGTCTGATACCGTTGATGTTGCCTCATTATCACTTAGAAAGCGAATTAGCCAGTTGGTTGGCAAGTGTGTGCTATGCTGGCCTGCTTATCGGTGCGATGTTGGTTGACCCATTAGTAAACCGCTTAGGCCATAGAAATGCATTTATTGTGTTTTTAATGATATTGCTGATTTCTATCGTGGCTTTGCCATTATTTGCTTACTCAATGATTTGGCTTATTTCACGCTTCGTTGCGGGTATGGCGATAGCAGGAATATTTGTCGTTGTCGAATCTTGGTTATTACATGGTGATGAAAATGGTCGAGCAAAACGCCTTGGTATCTATATGGCAGCGTTATATGGCGGTTCGGCGATTGGTCAATTAGGCATTAGTTATTTAGGTATTACCGGTGCAGTACCATTTTTAACTATCTCGGCACTGCTATTACTTGCCTCTGTAGTGCTGATTTTTGGCAAATCAACACAACCTTTGTCACAACAAGCAACCAGTTTGTCGTTACGTCAAATAACTAAACTGAATCATGCTGCGATCATGGGTTGCATCGTTTCAGGATTAACCTTAGGAGCAATTTACGGCTTAATGCCGGTCGAACTCGATAACAGAGGCTTAAAACACTCTAATATGGGTGCACTACTTGCGTTGGTTATTCTCGGAGGCATGGCGGTTCAACCAAGCGTGCCTTGGTTATCAAAATATTTAGGCCGAACTTTATTAATGGCTCTGTTCTGCTTAGTTGGCTCCGCGGCTGCGATTTTGCCCTTTTTAAGTTCAAGCCTGACTGTCTTAGCCATCAGCTTATTCGTTTTAGGAATGGCAACGTTTGCACTTTATCCAATCGCGGTCAATTTAGGCTGCGATAAATTGGATGCAAATTATATTGTCTCGGCAACACAAGTCATGCTATTTAGCTATAGCATTGGTTCGGTCGTTGGGCCGGTCATGGCGAACTGGTTCTTGCAAAATGGTCAGGGTCTATTGGGCTATTTGTTTGTCATCCAGCTAGCGACCTGTTTGTATATGTTGTTGTCCAGCATCAAAACAAAGCGTCAGTGGGTAGCTGGCGAATAACAGCCGAAAACCAGCTCACCTGTAACATAGCTATTCTTTTAACATCGTTATGCTTCTCACATAAAATTATTTGGACGCTTTGAGTCGTTGATGACGGTTGGAAGCGTCTTTTTCTATCGTAGCAGGAGCCTCCTTTCGTTCGTGCCACAAATGACGAATGGCGAGAATAGGGTGTGACAACAACATCCTCGGTCCAGAATAACGCATCACTAATCTCATATTTTCCTTAGGCACAGGCTTGTAGCAGTGAATTGGACATCGATTGCAAGTGGGTTTGTTTTGACCATATGGACATCGGTCTAAACGAATTTCTGCGTAATCGATCAGCGACTGGCACTCTTCACACAAGCCCGTTTTACAAACGTGGTGTTTTTGACACACGTGGTGTTTCTGACAAAAGATGCGCACCATTGCCGACACGGTCTTAAATTCTGTTTGCAACGAACCAGTCAAAAGCGAATTTTGCTTTGCCATTTGTACCCACTATTTAATAACTGCTTGGTTAATTTCTCTATCACTATTGAGCTTAATGTTCAAAACCTATAAGCTCCCCACCCTCATGTTCCTCAGATGTAAAAATCATGAACCGTAAAAAGAAAATCAACCAAATTTTAAAAAAGAAAATTAAGCAGCAAAATTCAAAGCTGCATAAGAGCAATAAGCCTCGCTATATTTCAAAAGCTGAACGTGCGAAGTTAGAGTCAGAAGAGGTTCAACAAGCTTCAACAGAAAACGAAACGCAATTACCAGAGTAACAACTCATCATCAATAGCGACGTATCTGTCGGCAGCCTCAACTAAGCTATTAGCGGTTAGTCCCGGCACACCATAGACTTCGACTTGCTTGCCGAATCTTTGCTGAATACGTTTGGCAAGTAAGTCAAAATCGCCATCACCAGAAACCAAAACCACAACATCGACCTGCTCAGCCAGTTCAATCGCATCAAGCGTAATTCCTACGTCCCAGTCACCTTTCGCACTGCCGTCACGACGCTGAATATAAGGCTTTAGCATCACCTCAAAACCAATTCCGCGCAGGATGTGGTGAAATTGTCGCTGTCCGGCATCCTTACTTGCAATAGCATACGCATTAGCTTTTACAACCGAGCGACCACTGGTCACCTTTTGCCAGAATTGATTGTAATTGAAGTTAAGCTGATAACGTTCTTTACAGGTGTAGTAGACATTTTGTACATCTACGAGAATGGCGATTTTTTCCATATGATTATCTGTACCTTTCTAAGCCTGTATTCTTTATATGTGAATTTAAGCAACAAACTGCAAGTGCGACCTTACCACAGCATTGAGCGTAGAAGTTATTTCATTGTGACAAAATACAGATTTGAGGCATCGTTATTAAAACAAATTGCGTGAAATACAAGCAATATGATTAGGGAAACAAAGAGAAGTGAAATGGAGGCGCGTACCGGAATCGAACCGATGTACACGGATTTGCAATCCGGTGCATAACCACTCTGCTAACGCGCCTTTATAGGAAATTTGATAGTGGTAAATAAGATGGTGCCCCGGGCCGGACTTGAACCGGCACGACTCGAAAGTCGAGGGATTTTAAATCCCTTGTGTCTACCGATTTCACCACCAGGGCAACGCATATTGCGATGGAAGACACCATCTGTTCACAGCTTTGTCGTGCGAACGAGGCGTACTTTAACGGATTTATTTTATGGGTCAATAACAAATTCTCTAATTTTCAATCAAGTGGCTAATAAACACCCCATCACGCACAGAACATAGGCAACACGAGCAATTGCTGCACAACTCAGGCATTGCCATGATATTCGATCATGAAAACAAACTTCGTTCATACGAACTATTGGCTGGAATGGGTTAAACAATTAAGTCGCCGCTAGATGTTATCAAGGGAGGTTAAAACCCTCCCTTGATCAATCTGATACCGATTACCACTGTTTGGCCAAACGGCCAAAAATATTAGGATGATAGCGCCAACAATGATCAAACATATTCATTAATGCTGGGTTACCGTAGCGAGACAAACTAATAGCATGAAAACGGTTTTTAGCCGTTTTCAGTTGATTCACTTGAGCTAAAACGTCATCATTTTGCTTGGGAGCAATGAAATCGGAGATCACGATCAAATCGGCGTTTTTATAAGTTCCGTTTGTCATTATCTCTAGCGATTTTTTCACCACGGGTTCCAGGTCCGTACCACCATGAAATGAATAACTAAGAAAGTCACTCACTTCACGTAAGCCATCTTGTTTGGTGAGTTCGTAGGTGATGTGCTCAGTCGAAAACAGCATCACATAGCAATCTCTATCTTCTGCTAATGCAATCTGCATCAGTGCATATGCCATCGCTTTTGCACACTGCTCTGGAAAACCATGCATCGAACCAGAGGCATCGACACAAACAATAAACGGCCCTTTTTCGATATCCGCTTGCTTGTTGTTTGGCTTATGCGCTCTCACTTTGCGTAACGTACGAGACTTACCTTGCATTCGGTAATTCATTAAACGCTTATCGACCAAGTGTTTGTAGAAAACAACTTCGAGTTCTGGATAGGCAAGGAATAACGTTTCGTTTGGCAGCATTTTATTCAGATCATCACTTTCATGGATACCAACAATGTCATCCGTCGCTTCATCTGATTTTTCTTCTACCATTTGTGGTTCTTCCGTCGGCGCTCGGTTTAAGTCCGGATCGTCGACGTCACTGGCCATACGTCCCAAACGTTCCGCAATTTCCTGCAACGTTTGGTGTTTTTTCAGAAATTCGGCATGACGCTTCATCACCGTTAAATCGCTGCGGCTGAGTTTAGCTGATGCCATATCCCACAACCTACCGACGCTGCTTTCATCGCCTGATTCGGTAATTTTATCCATATTGCGCATGGTTTCCATACGCTGATAAAGATCTGTCAGCAGTTTTTCTTTATTGGCTTCTAACTCCATCACCTGTGCTTGTTTGATCGCATCGCTTAATGACTTATACCATTGATCACAAAAGAAATGGGGAAACATAGGATTATGAATACCCTTATTTTTCTCCATTAAACGGCGGGCTTGCAGGTAGAATGCCGAGTGCCATTCAAGCTTTTTGATCACATCATCAATGCGGTCAAAAAAGGTTTCTTCATCCCAATGAATCACTTCCTGATAGTAGCCAAGCTCTTGCTGGAAACGCTCAGTTTCACACACTCGGGTAATACGTTTTTTAACACTGCCGCGCCATTTCAGCAGGTGGTTTTTAACCGTAGTACCAACACCGCGATCTTCCGCCATCATCATAACTTGTGAGCGGGCAAGGAGATCATTAATAGCGGTATCGATAATACCGCTATCTGCAATCATCAGAGCAAGGTTTAACCCGTCAGCACCAAGCATGATCTCTCCTATTCAAAAAACTGCAGCAGATTTTTATAGCGCTGTGCACTTTTCTCGCATTCTGTTTGCGTTGCTTCCAACTGTTGTTGCAGTGAATGCAATGTTGTTTCCATTGCCGTAGGCAGAGTTGGGTCAATAAAGTTGTGTGGTAAAGCACCATGGAATGTCGAACGCACTTTACGTAAATGGTGTTCTGCTTGTTTAAGCTGTGCCATCGCTTGCTCTGTTTTTGCTAACCAATCTTGATAAAGCCCTTGTTCTAAGCCTTCTTTGGTGACCAAAGCTACCATCACAGCGCGATTTGCAATATCTTTTATGACCAGATTATTGCTCGCATCCACATCGAATTTAAGGCGGCACATATTGGTGTTTTGGTTAACATAACCATAAACATCTCCTTGTCCTTCTTTAATCACTTTTTCTAAATCGTTTTTCGGAACATAGACCCAACGGCTATCCCCCTTTTCCGATTCAGAAACCGACATATTGCTTTGCAATAGCACTAACTTAACATGGTCGTTTGCCGTACCAACCTTATAACCTTTCGCATCCTTAATATCATATTGATTGATGAGTTTTTTCTTCTTCATCAACCCACTAGCCGCCGTTTCTAATGACAGCATCATGCCAAATTCCGATTCCAACTCATCTTGAATCGAAGCAAGCTCTTCTCGGCATAGCGCGATTTGATGCTCAACTTCCATCTGGTCGAACGCATAACGCAAGGCAAACTCTTTAACGACCTGATGAACAACCTCACGTGATTCTGGGCTGTTCCATAAACAATCTTGAAGCAGCAAAATATCCAGTGGGTTAATGGTATCTCGACCATTAAAGAAAGCGCTTGCCTTCAATAATTTAACGGCTTTCTTCCAGCGCCGGTCTGAGACATACATATCGTGGACAGACAAAGAACTGTCTTCTACCGCAGATTCCAACATATTTTTGAGTTGATAGAGCTTTTCAAACACCTCATCCGTCAGAGTCAGACAATCTAATTGTTGCTGCCACAAATGATACTCTTGATCTGTAATCGCCAACCCTTCTGGAATTCTTGCTTCCTGAGAGGTACCTACCGTTAACATTGATTTGAAATTTTGTTTGTTTTGAATGCGGTTTACAAACACACGCACCAACATACGGTCGTACAGAGCTTCAAGCCCACTATCTTCATCCGGAAGTTCGTTAGAAGCTGATATCAGCAAACGCATCGGCACACGCTCTATGTCGCTGCCATTCTTAAATGTCTTTTCATTCACAACGGTAAGCAATGTGTTCAGAATCGCAGGACCTGCTTTCCAGATTTCGTCGAGAAACACCACTTGAGCTGTGGGAAGGTAACCCTTGGTTAATCGAACATAACGACCATTATCTTTCAGCTCTTGAATACTAAGTGGGCCAAAAACTTCTTCTGGCGTAGAAAAACGCGTCATTAAATATTCAAAATAACTACTGTTATCGAAAGCTTGGATTAGTCTTTTTGCAATAAGACTTTTTGCAATACCAGGAGGACCTAACAGGAAGACACTTTCACCTGCAAGGGCCGCAAGTAAACACAATTTGATTGTACTTTCTCTCTCGTAAACTCCGTCAGAGAGTGCTTTGGAGAGCTTATTAATGCGTTCAGATAACAACGCTTTTTGTCCATGAGAGGCTTGATTTGGACTGATCATGCTAGCGCTCCTGAGCAATACCTAAATTCGTTCTTATATAAAAGTTTATACATTTGTTATCATTTGATTACAACTATAATCCGAATTTGGACAAACTGTTATATCAGATCTGCCTTGCGTGCAAAATGATGTAATCATAGTTTGCACTTATGCGACATGACACCCAAAATTAATGTATAAAATTTCATCATTAAATCGAATTCCGATTGAGGTTTTGTCAACAAATACGCTAAGGTAAGTGTTCGACGCCACAATGGCTCCCCTTCAGCAAAAGAAAGAATGGTATGAGCAAAACCATACACACATGGAAACGCATCTCTCTTGTAGAAGAAAATGTCGTCCTTCCTACAGGAAATTCAGTGACACATACAACAATAGTACATCCCGGTGCCGCAGTTATTCTTCCTGTGACGAATGACCATCGCATTGTCATGATCAATCAGTTCCGCCCATCACTCAAAAAATGGCTACTTGAGCTTCCTGCCGGAACAATTGAGAGCCAAGAATCACCGCTAGTTTGCGCACAACGCGAACTCGAAGAAGAGACTGGTTACAGCAGCGATTCATTTATTAGTTTAGGTCAGTTCACGCCACTTGCAGGCTTCTGCGATGAAATTCAACATCTTTTTATCGCTAAACGGCTTTCAAAAACCGCTAGATACAGTTGCGATGACGATGAAGTCATTGATGTGATTACGCTATCGGTTGAAGAGATAGAGCAAAAAATCATTAGTGGTGAAATTACCGATTCAAAAACGATCGCTTGCCTGAGCAAAGCTAAGTTATGCGGCTATTTATAAAATTTAAGTGCTTAAGAAGGAATTAACATGGATTTTCGTTCAGATACAGTAACTAAACCAACCCAAGCTATGCGCGATGCAATGGCTCGCGCAGAGGTGGGAGATGACGTTTATGGTGATGACCCAACCGTTAATGATCTTGAAATGTGGGCGGCAGAGCAACACGGTTTTGAAGCAGCGCTGTTTACCACTTCGGGCACTCAAGCAAACCTGCTAGCTTTAATGTCACATTGTGAACGTGGCGATGAATACCTTTGTGGTCAACAAGCACACAACTATATGTTTGAAGCCGGTGGTGCTGCAGTATTGGGTTCTATTCAGCCTCAGCCTATTGAGAACAATCCCGATGGCACACTTGACTTTGCTAAGTTAAAAGCTGCGATTAAGCCAGACGACTTTCACTTCGCTCGCACGCGCCTATTAAGTTTGGAAAACACCATTAATGGAAAAGTCCTGCCGATGGACTATCTCAAACAAGCGAGAGAATTCGTCAACCAACATAATCTCAAATTGCATCTTGATGGCGCGCGCGTTTACAACGCTGCGGTTGCTTTAGATACAGACGTAAAGAACATTGCTCAGTACTTTGATTCCATGACGGTATGCCTGTCTAAGGGATTGTGTGCTCCCGTCGGTTCGCTACTTCTGGGTACTAAAGAGTACATCGCTAAAGCAAGACGAATTCGAAAAATGCTGGGCGGTGGTATGCGTCAAGCAGGTATTTTGGCGGCTGCGGGTAAACTCGCACTGACTGAGCAAGTTGCTCAACTAAAAGTTGACCACGAAAATGCAAAACACCTCGCATATGGGCTTGCAGAACTACCCGGTTTTACGCTAAACCCCGAATGGGTACAGACGAATATTGTGTTTGCCAAACTAGATGAATCCATTGATATTCGATCAATCGCCACTCAGTTAAAGCAAGACGACATCATGATATATCCCGGAAACCCAATCCGATTTGTAACTCATAAAGACATTTCACGTGCAGATATAGACCAACTGCTACATAAACTCCGCGTTCTGCTTTAGTGTTTTATAACAATAACCCATTTCTGCTAAGTAAATCGCGAAGTTGGGTTATTGATAACATGCTTTTCCGTGAAAAATTTTTGGAATGCTGGTAAAACATCGCCCATACACAGCGATGAATTGTTGATATGACTGATAAAAAACAAGGGCGTCGTAGTGCTGATGATGCCCACAAAACTCGATTACATATTCTCCGAGAAGCCGGACTCTTATTTTGTGAGTTGGGCTATGCTCGCGTATCTCTGCGCAATATCAGTGAAAAAGCAGGAATTTCACACAGTTTGATCCGTCATCATTTCGGCAGCAAAGAAAAGATCTGGCATTACATTAGCGATGGTATGCACCAATATATGGAGTTTTACCTGCGCAAAGTGTTGTCTGAAATCCCTGAAAATACCGCAGTGAACGTCAAGTTATATCGCTTCACAATGCATTTATTGGCACACAGCCTTATTGTTAAACAACCCATTCAGTTTATTGCTGATGCCGTTCGTCAGGAAGATGCATTGTTTGACTACTTCATCGATACGGCTGGTGATCTGGAATGCCTGATTGAAGGGCTCGCAGCACAGTACAACAAGGAATATCCAGATGCCCCAATAAAAGTTTGGGAAATTAAATGGCAAATGATTATGTTCAGTCATGGTGCAGCAAGTTTAACGCCGTTTATGAAAGAAACATGGGCAGACGAGACAGACGATTTAGACCAATGCCTTCTCAAACAGTGGTCATTATTCAATGATATTATGGTGCATAAATTGCGTGTTGCAGATCAAGACATCATGCGCCCATCCAGCGTACAGGATCTTGTTTATGAAGTTCGTTATGACTGGGAAGAAGAGTGCGAAAAACGCATCAATACCAATCCATAATTTAACAGCAATCAATAATTTAAAGGGCTGCATTACACAGCCCTTTAAATTTAATTACTTTCCAAAAAATTACGACATTATTTTTTTACCGCGACTGGCATGAATTTTTAGTTTCGCTTTCATTTTTCTTTTCTCTGATGAGCGACTATTTCGTTTCGCAGGACGGCTATCATCAAACACTGGCTCGATAGTTGGTTCAAAGCCTTGTAACCACTCTTGCGGTAACCTTTGATCTAATAAGCGCTCAATAGCGTGCAGTAGAGGCTCCTCGTCTTGACTCATCAGTGAAACAGCTAAGCCTTCTTTGCCTGCTCTACCTGTACGTCCGATACGATGTACATAATCTTCCGCTTTAAAGGGCATATCGTAATTAACGACTTGTTCAAGTTGTTCAATATCGAGTCCACGTGCAGCGACATCGGTAGCAATAAGGGCTCGTATTTTCCCATCTTTAAAATCATCCAGTGCTTTTTGCCTTGCACCTTGACTCTTGTCACCGTTTATCGAAGCGGCTTTGATACCATCAAGTTTCAGCTCTGCAGCAAGCGCATCACTGCCCTGTCTCGTTTTGGTAAACACCAATACTTGCTGCCAGTTTCGAGAACCAATTAAATACGCTAACAACTCTCTTTTACGCTTTTTATTGACCGGATAGACCATCTGTTTAACTGTCGCGGCTGTCGAATTACTTGGTGATACCTGAACTTCAACAGGATCGAGCATCATTTTATAAGCGAGCTCTTTGATCTTTTTATCAAACGTTGCGGAGAAAAACAGAGTTTGCCTGGCGCGATTAAGTTTTCTGAGCACTCTTTGAATATCAGGCATGAACCCCATGTCTAACATACGATCTGCTTCATCAAGAACCAATACTTCTACCGTACCTAAATACAGTGTTTTGACATGCGCGTGATCCAAAAGCCGTCCGGGCGTCGCAATTAAAATGTCAGCACCGCCACGCAGGTTGTCTACCTGTACTTTCATACTTGTGCCGCCATAGGCTGTGACGATTTTGATATTTTGACCTTTTGCGTACACGGTCAGATTATCAAAAACCTGTTGGGCTAGTTCGCGAGTTGGCACCAAAACCAAGGACCGAATGTCTTTTCCTTTTCTCTCTACATCGCTTGGATTATTGATAAAGCGTTGGATTAGAGGCAAGCCAAACGCTGCCGTTTTACCCGTACCTGTTTGTGCGCCAGCTAACACATCGCGTCCTGCCAACACTTGGGGGATGGCCTGTGTTTGAATCGCGGTTGGCACCTCAATCCCAATGGCAGATAACGTTGTCACTAAAGCAGGTTGAATACCTAACTGTTGAAAATTGGAGATTTGTTCAGACATTGAATACCAGTTAATTCAGCAAAAAATGTTCAATAGCTAATAACTCGTTGAATCAAGACAGATATCATAAAGCTTACGCTCTCATGAAGCTTATGGCCTTTTAAAACTTATGATCTCTTAAAACACCGGTTTTTAGTTTGGGCGGCGGATTGTATCAAAAGCGAATGCTTTTTGCTTTCTCTAATATTTGTGGATAAAGCTCAAAGAAAATCGCTTCAAGCTCCCTGTAAGAGTCAGCAAGACTCAAATGGCATTCAGCCAAAGGTTTCATCCTTTCCCTACGCATCGACATTCTTTGCAATGCAAAATGGATGTTTTCAAAATCAGCGTATGATTCCAGCCATCTGCCTTGCCACATTTTATCGCTTACCATCATATATTGCTCAGGCAACAAAGAAGAGTAGTCATCTCTGACCTTCTTCTCTGCGCTATTAACAAATTCTCTTAGCGACAATACATGAAAATGGTGCCAATTTTTCGCTAGGCAATGATCCCAAAACATATCCAAGGCTATTGGCGAAAAGCGACGAGTCGCTTTAGGAAATAAGCCTTTGGCTTGTCGCATCAGTTCATGGCTATCGGTGTACGCATCAACCCATCGATGGAGACGAATGCCCTGAACAATGTCTTGCGAAAACTGTTCACTTGGATCGCCTTTAACAAAATCACCCAACAAGTTTCCGAGTAAGTTGCTATCAGATTCTTCAGCGATATGTAAATGAGCAAGATAATTCATCGTAAAAAACTTAAACTCTTCTTCTCTTTGTTCGCTTGATTATATGTTTATTCACATTGAGCTGTTCAATTAAATATTCAAGTTTATAAGACTCAACATTAAGTTACGCTTTCCGTGTATATAATAATGTACACCAATGGGATTTAATACGTACAAATCCATTGACGTTTACCGTTAAGTTCTACAGAATGTGGCAAAACTAGCGAATAAAACCAACCTTATTGATTATTATTCGAACAAAAATCTCAAACCACACAACAACAGTAAAGATAAGTTTACAAAATGATGAAATCAAAGCTTTTGGGCAGTACTTTGATTATTGCGGGCACCACAATTGGTGCAGGTATGCTTGCTCTGCCACTCGCATCCGCAGGAATTGGTTTTTCTACATCTCTGATCATTATGCTTGCTCTTTGGGCACTGATGTCTTTTACCGCACTCCTTATGGTAGAAGTTCATCAATATGCCGACAAAGATGCAACCTTACACACGCTTGCAAAGCAGATACTGGGTGATAAAGGAAAATGGGTGGCGACCTTTGCCATGCTATTTTTGTTCTACGCCTTGTGTGCAGCCTATATCGCTGGCGGTGGCGCTCAATTCACTCATCGCATCGCAAGTTTTACTGGTGCTGAAATAAACGGTCAAATCGGTACGCTGATTTTCACACTAATCGTCGCTAGCGTTGTGACCATTGGTACCGCGACAGTAGACAAAGTAAACCGCCTTCTATTCGCCGGTAAAATTGTTGCTATGGTTGTTGTGCTTACTTTCTTAGCGCCGAACGTTACACACTCATACTTGCTGAGTATGCCTGTTGGTCAAGGTCTGGTCATTGCGTCAATTCCAGTAATATTTACATCATTTGGTTTCCACGGAAGCGTCCCTGCAATTGTAAATTACTTAGACGGCCACACGCCTTCGCTACGCAAGGCGATTGTCATCGGCTCTGCAATTCCGTTGATTGTTTATATCTTCTGGCAAATTGTCACACTGGGTGTCGTCAGTCAGTCAGACCTTATCGACAATGCGGGTCTGAGCGCACTAATTACAACGCTTTCTCAAACCGTTCATCAATCTAATCTTGGCAATGTGATCGGCATTTTTGCGGACCTTGCATTACTCACATCATTTTTAGGCGTGAGTTTAGGCTTGTTTGAATTTATGGGCGACACGATTCGTAAAAAGAACGGTGGAATTAATCGAATTGCAGCGTCACTGGTAACATATACTCCACCGCTGATCTTTGCTCTGTACTACCCTCAAGGTTTTATTATGGCATTGGGTTACGCCGCTATCGCATTGGCAATCCTAGCGATATTCCTCCCTTTAGTCATGGTGGTGCGTGTTCGTCAAACGGCGACAAATGAACATTACCAAGTGGGTGGCGGTAATATCGCGCTAATCGTGACCGGTTTGGTGGGTATTTTGATTATCGGTTCGCAGCTTTTAATTACAGCCGGAGTGCTCCCATCACTAGGCTAATAAGCAGAGGCGTGCACACGGCGATGTCAGCAGAAGCACAGAACTCAGCAGAAGAACAAAACAAAGTAGCGTAATGAAAACACTCCGTTGTTACCGTACTCATTGCTAACATTTGGTTAAGATAAAAGCGGTTCAATTAGCCGCTTTTTGTTTGCTCATTTGATTATGCAGAAGGATAACCTTGCGGGTTATTCGATTGCCAACGCCAGGTATCTTGCGTCATTTCGTCAAGCGTACGCGAAGCTTTCCAGCCCAGTTCTCGTTCCGCTTTTGCAGGATCCGCCCAACATTCGGCGATATCACCTGGGCGTCTTTCCACTAGTTTGTAAGGAACTTGCTTATTTGACGCTTGCTCAAAGGCTTTAACCATTTCCAACACACTGTAACCAGTACCGGTTCCCAAGTTATAAACGTGCAATCCTGCCTTTTGTCCGACTTTCTGCAACGCTGAGATATGTCCATCGGCTAAATCCATCACGTGGATGTAATCGCGTACACCAGTACCATCTTTCGTTGGATAATCACTGCCAAATACAGAAAGAAACTCTCGACGACCGACTGCAACTTGAGATACAAACGGCATTAAGTTATTGGGAATACCTTGCGGGTCTTCACCTAACTCGCCTGATGGATGAGAACCCACAGGATTGAAGTAACGAAGAAGTGTAATGCTCCAATCTGGATTTGCCTTTTGAAAATCTCTCAGACACTCTTCGACCATTAATTTGCTGCGACCATATGGGTTAGTTGCACTGGTAGGAAAATCTTCGGTAATCGGCACAGAAGCAGGATCACCATAAACGGTCGCCGATGAGCTAAACACTATCGACTTAACTCCGGCTTCACGCATCGCAGCAACAAGGACTAACGTCCCATTGACATTGTTATCATAGTATTCCAGTGGCTTTTGAACTGACTCTCCAACGGCTTTCAAACCCGCAAAGTGGATGACGGCATCAATTTTGTGCTTAGTGAGCAGTTCAACCATTAAGGATTTGTCACGAATGTCGCCTTTTACGAATTCAGGTCTCACGCCAGCCACTTTCTCGATGCGATCAAGTACTGTTGATTTACTGTTGTATAAATTATCCAAGATCACAGGCGTCATTCCTGCATCAATCATCTAGATGCATGTATGACTACCGATATAGCCCATGCCACCAGTTACTAAAACGTTCATTATCCTCTCCATAAAGCAGTGGTGCACTGCTTACCTAGCCGTTTATCAAATTTATCAAGTCCAGAGATATACCCAAACTACTTGAAGTTGCAGGTAGGCGGCAAGTGAGTGAATCCCCATGAGCATAGATAAACTATGTGATTGGGGTGAACGAACGTAGCCAACACCGCTGCAGCTTCAAGTAGGAAGGGTATACAATCAAATCAATCCAGATCGTTTTCATTACTATTCATCAAGTGTATGAAAACTATTTAAATGAACAATATAAGGAATAGATGGGAATTGGTCGGAATAAATGGGAGGGATTTGGGTTGAGGCTAGGAAAAACAAAGGGCTTGAGGCGATTTGCTTCAAACCCTTTTTTGCATTTTGGGGGATGGTGGTGAAAATTTCAAAATGAACAATTTTTTGAAATTACAAAAACCAGCCCTAGTAAAGTGAACAATTGCAGAAAGGCTTTATTTTGTTTTTAAAGTGCCTTTAAATTTTTAAATCAATTGCCTAGGTCTTTAGCGATGTGAACCACTTGGCCTATCACTTCGAACTGGTGCTGTTCTTCTTTTTTGATGTCTAACGTGTCATACACTTTGTTATCGCTAATCAAGCGCCATGAACCTAGTGCACCTTGGTAACGCTTCACAAACAGCTGTTCCTCGTTTCTGAATATATACAAGTGCCCATCTTGTGGAACGGTGCGGCCTAGGTGTACCACTAGCGTGTCGTTGTTATTGATCGTTGGTTCCATGCTATCGCCTTTGGCCCATACAATCGCTAAATCCTTTTCGCTAAAGCCTCGCCACTTCAACCACTTGCGTCTAAACGCTAGGTGTCGGCATGGTTCTTCTTCACCGCCTAAAGGGTTTGTGCCGTGCCCTGCGGATACTTGAATTCTATAGCCAGGTATTAGTGCGAATTCTTCTAAAAATGAACTTTTTAGATCCTTTGTCGCAAATTCAATAGCCTCAAGATTAAACTCTTTAGAGTTTAGGGCGACACTTGTAGCAATAATTTCTTGTGTTTCTTCTGAATAGCTAGAGAGTGCCAATTTCAGATTATTATAGGCATCTATACGCTTCTTCGATTTCTCCTTGGCTGTTGAATCTAGAGCATCCAAGAAATCATCTCTTTGCGTTAATAAAGCTAACCCTCTTTCATTGGAAACAAATCCAGAATCATTACTAAAGATAAAACCTTTACCAGTCAGAAGCCAAGCTGGGTTGATTCCAGTGCTTTCGGCTATTTGAATGATCTTTGAGGCTGTAGGTTCCCCTCCATTCAAATAGCGCTTTAAGCCTGAAACTGACATTCCGACTCTTTTAGCGAATAAATTCGGATTTCCAACACAATCAACCAGAAGTTGAATGCGTGATTGGACAGTTTCAGCTCTTTCAAGTTTATCAATTAAAGATGAAAGCTCTTTTAAAGTTTTTTCGCGTATGTCCATTTGTTTTTATCCTGTTGAAAAACATAGATAAAACTCTATAAAGCAAAAATATAAACTCTAAAGAAAATATTTATGAACTTTTTAAAGTTGACATCAATCTTTTTAGCGTCCATATTTACTCTGCAAGGTCGCTCTATTGAGTTAATTATTTGAGTAAAACGAGAGTATAGAGGTTTTTTATGAATCATCAAATAGGGTTTCAATTCACCAAAGAAAATGGTGACTGGAAAGATGAGTTTATTCTCGCCGCTTTGAAGTCAAATGGATGGGATTACTCAACTCTAGGTGAAGCAAACGAATTAGCTAAAACCACATTAAGAAATGCTGTGCGCGCTCCTTGGCCAAAAGGTGAAGGGATTATTGCAAGCGCTTTGGGGTTAAAGCCTGAAGATATTTGGCCGAGCAGATATTTAGATAAAGAAGTGAAGCGAGGCTAATTATGGAATGGTTTGCAATATCTGAATTACTTAATTTGCCTGGATTACCCAATACAGTTCAGGGCATAGCTTATCAAGCAAAATCTAAAAGCTGGAAACTCCGTTCTCGTGAAGGTAAAGGCGGCGGAAAAGAATACCACATTTCAAGCCTACCGATTGAAACCCAAGTTGCCCTTTACAAGCGTGAAGGCAAAATCAAAGTAGGTGATGATTTTATCGACTTACCTAAACCTGTAGAAAAATCCTATTGCCGTGAAGCATTGTGGGCTCGCTGGGATGTCGCAGGCATTCGAGCGCAAGAAAAAGCCAAAAAGATGGTCGCAGCAGTACAAGCGGTTTATCAGATGAACAAAACAGGCGTGGGCAAAGTTGCGGCTTATGAAGCCGTCGCGAAACACAATGGCATTAGCCTTTCTACTATTCG
>NZ_JBKEBW010000033.1:0-3856 GCF_047973365.1 Vibrio sp.
CGAATAGTAGAAAGGCTAATGCCATTGTGTTTCGCGACGGCTTCATAAGCCGCAACTTTGCCCACGCCTGTTTTGTTCATCTGATAAACCGCTTGTACTGCTGCGACCATCTTTTTGGCTTTTTCTTGCGCTCGAATGCCTGCGACATCCCAGCGAGCCCACAATGCTTCACGGCAATAGGATTTTTCTACAGGTTTAGGTAAGTCGATAAAATCATCACCTACTTTGATTTTGCCTTCACGCTTGTAAAGCGCAGCTTGTGTGGCAAGCGGTAAAATAGAAATGTGGTATTCGAACGCTTTAGTGCCTTGGCGCTTGCGTTTAGTTTCTTCTGTTGAAATAGAATCTAATCTTTTGCGAACGTTATAAGGGTGAGTAGGTAAACCGCCAACACCAACAAGTTCTTGAACTGTGAACCATTCCATCGATTAGCCTCCTATGCGCTCTTTTTCGCATAACGTGAAGGCCAAATTTCCTCAGGTGTCACACCGATACGCTCTGCAATGATTCGCTCACACTTTGGATATGGGAAGCGCAAAGCATTGCGAAGAGTTGCGCTAGCGATTCCATTTTCTGCCGCTAACTTACTGTAGTTAGTATCTGCTTTTTCTAATGCAGCTCTAATATCAGCTTTATGCCAATCTCGATCATTTCCGTTCATCGTGTTACCCTCTTGTGTTACTCATACGTGCAAAAGCCATGTTTTGCGCTCTTATGTAACACATATTTGATCGAAAAAGATCGCATGTCAAGTTTATTGCGATCTTTTTGCTAATTTTAATGCGCTCTTTATCATCCTTTAATTTGCAAGGGATTAGGGCGGATTTGAGGGTAAATTAATGGAAAACTCGCTCCGATCTTTACATGATGAACAAATAGATCGATTTAAAGACAGATTAAAAGAAGCTATTGGAGAAGAGTCGGTGCGCTCTTTTTCGAAGAGGTGCGGCATATCCGAGAGTGTTATTCGTAAGTATTTAGCTGGTTCACACCCCGTGTTAGACAAGTTACCTAGAATTGCAGAGGCAACGGGTCGTAGTATGGAATGGTTAACCACTGGTTTTGAAGAATCAGAAAAAAAGAATAATGACTTTGAGCAGGAGTTCGTTCTTATTCCTGGCTATAGAATTCAAGTATCAGCTGGACACGGCACAAACCCTTTAGGCGGTGAAGAAGAACCATGCCGACACCTAGCGTTTAGACGCAAGTGGTTGAAGTGGCGAGGCTTTAGCGAAAAGGATTTAGCGATTGTATGGGCCAAAGGCGATAGCATGGAACCAACGATCAATAACAACGACACGCTAGTAGTACACCTAGGCCGCACCGTTCCACAGGATGGGCATTTATATGTTTTCAGAAGCGGTGAAGAGCTATTTGTGAAGCGTTACCAAAGCATGGTTGGCACATGGCGCTTAAAGAGTGACAGCCCGCTGTATGACACAATGGACATCAAAAAAGAAGAACAGCACCAGTTCCAAGTGATAGGCCAAGTGGTTCACATCGCTAAAGACCTGGGCAACTGATTTAAAAATTTAAAGGCACTTTAAAAACAAAATAAAGCCTTTCTGCAATTGTTCACTTTACTAGGGCTGATTTTTATAATTTCAAAAAATTGTTCATTTTGAAATTTCCGCCACCAACACCTAAAATACAAAAAAGGGTTTGAATCAAATCGACTCAAACCCTTTGTTTTTCCTAGCCTCAAACCAAATTCCTCCCATTTATTCCGACCAATTCCCATCTATTCCTTATATTGTTCATTTAAATAGTCTTCATACATTCGTCAGTGCGAAGGCAGGAATCTAAAATCACGCATAAGAGCGAGATCCCGGATAAATACTGCGTATTTTCCGGGATGACGAGTATAAACGTTGAAATAACGGGTATAACTCGAAGGATGACTTTGTCAACAAACTCAGAGCGCTAATTAGCGCTCTTTTCCTTTTCCAGCTTTGCTTGAAAGTCGGTTTTGACAATCTTTAAAGCGGCGAGCACAACATTGGTATCAACCTTGTTCGATTCGAGTAGATAGATCAAGTCAACGGCGAGTTTGATCTCATCAGGCGCATTGTCTAAAGAGACGTTGCTATTGTTCATTTATTGGTTCTTCTCTCTAAAAGTAATCTGTTTTTCAATTTTAATTTTCGCTTGTTGGCAACGTTTTAGCCTCTGTTCGGCAGTCAGTAAAGCCTGTTGAGCTGTGGTTTTACTTGCACCGAAGGCGTTCTCTACGGCGGTCTGTTTATCCTGCACGAGTAGCATTAATCGTCGTTCCCAGTCCTGATGCTGTGCCAAATCTTGATATAAATCGCTGATGGGCTTTCGGATCTCACTGAAATGCTTGGGTTCACTTTTGCGGATCGCCTGGGTCGACATTTCTCGCTGTATCGCACTGATCTGCGCAAGTAAGCGCTCAGTGAGATACTCCGCTCTAAGCTGAGTCAGTTTGCCCGCGCTTTGCTCGCGCATAATCGCATTGAGTGTTCCTTGCGTTTCCGTCACGCATGGTGTTAATAGTTTTCCGTGACAATGAAAGAGCGTGTCATCGAACAAAGGGCGGTGATGCTCACCTCGAGTACGGTCGATCTGCGCGGCACTCGCTTTAAGTTCAGTAATAATGGCATTTAATCGGGATAAATCACTCATAGCGGTACAAACCACGCATCATAGGCAAGTTTCACAGCAAGAATACTCACTACCGTGACAAACACAGGGCGGATGAATTTAGCACCAAAGCGAATGGCGGAATGAGCCCCAACGAAAGCCCCCGCCATTAAACAAACGCCCATGGTTAAACCGAGCACCCAGTCAATATGACCCAAAATAGCAAAAGTGATTAAAGATGTCAGGTTACTGGTGAAGTTCATTGCTTTCGCTAAGCCAGAGGCGGCGAGTATGTTTAAACGGTATAGCGCCATAGAGCTCACTGTCCAGAATGCGCCTGTACCGGGACCAGCTAAACCATCATAAAAACCTAAAGCAAAACCTTGTAGGTATTGCTTGGTGTTGAACTTCTTACATCCAGCGGGCATTTCATTTTGCACTGAGGCTGGCGCTTTATGCCAAACGGTATAGATTGCTGCGGCGAGAATAATCAAAGGCAGGGCTTTTTGTAGCCAAGCGGTGCTGATTGCATCAACAACCAGCGTACCTATCGTGGCACCAATGAGCGTCATGATAAATGCACGTAGCCAATACTGCGGCTCGAACAATCTTTTTCGATAATAGGTAAACGCTGCGGTAGATGAAGCAAAGGTCGCTGCAAGTTTGTTGGTGCCCAGCGCAATATGTGGCGGCAATCCTAAAGAGAGCAATGTCGGGACGGTTAACATGCCGCCGCCTCCAGCAACAGCATCGATAAATCCAGCAATAAACGCCACCAGAGCTAACACGACCAACATGGTCGGTTCGACTAATTCCATCAAAAAATAGGTCCTAAATTATCTGTTTTTTTATTCTTTATTTCTCGTTCCCCACGGTCCTCTGAAGTGACCCCATAAAGTTGGACATTTCTGTTAAGCGGCTTGCAAGGCCTGATTTCGATATTCTATCGGAGTCAGGCCTTTAAATTTCACCTTAATCCGTTTTGTATTGTAATACTCGATAGATTCTTCGATATTTGCAATCAGTTCATCAGCATCAGTGAAGCTTTGACCGTGATACATCTCTGTTTTGAGTAAAGCGAAGAAGTTTTCAGCCACTGCATTAACTAAACAGTTTCATTATCTCGACATACTTTGTTGAAGACCATTATCTACAATGAGCTTTTGTTAAGACTAGTGCTGGTATTGCCAACCCTGGTCGCAATGGACAATAGGAGACGTTCCCTAATCATGCTTGTCTAATGCCTCTTTCA
>NZ_JBKEBW010000140.1:0-1955 GCF_047973365.1 Vibrio sp.
CTGTTTAGATAATGCAGTGGCTGAAAACTTCTTCGCTTTACTCAAAACAGAGATGTATCACGGTCAAAGCTTCACTGATGCTGATGAACTGATTGCAAATATCGAAGAATATATAGAGTATTACAATACAAAACGGATTAAGGTGAAATTTAAAGGCCTGACTCCGATAGAATATCGAAATCAGGCCTTGCAAGCCGCTTAACAGAAATGTCCAACTTTATGGGGTCACTTCAGAGCATGGGAACGAGGATTCTCTTAACTGATTGACATTAAGCAAGCGCTTCCCTTTTTTGTTACTTAATACATCTTAAGAATTGCGTAGCGCGGCAATACGTTTATCCAATGGAGGATGACTCATCAACAGTTCAGTCATAGTACGTTTACCGTTAATACCAAACGCCATCATCGAACCCTCAAGTTGAGGTTCGTAGCTCATTTTTAGACGTTCTAGAGCAGCAATCATCTTATGCTTACCCACCAGCTCCGCTGCGCCTGCGTCCGCATGAAACTCACGGTGGCGGCTATACCACATGGTAATAAAGCTTGCTAGGAAGCCTAACACCAGTTCAAGGAACATAGATACACCAAAGTACACCAGCATATTGCTGCCTTGCCCTTCTTCATCACTGTTACGTGACGCAATGATGTTAGCAATGAAACGAGACAGGAAGATGACGAAGGTATTGACGACACCCTGCATCAGAGTCATGGTCACCATATCACCGTTAGCAATATGACTCACTTCGTGCGCAAGTACCGCTTCGGCCTCATCACGAGTCATGTTGTGCATAAGTCCTGTAGACACGGCCACTAATGAATCATCACGCTTTGCACCGGTGGCGAAAGCATTCATATCTGGCGAATCATAAATTGCTACGGTAGGCATACCAATACCAGCTTGTTGCGACTGACGCTTCACCGTTTCCAGCAACCAATGCTCCATTTCGTTACGTGGGCTTTCAATCACAGCACCACCGACAGAACTTAGAGCCATCCTCTTAGACATCAAGAGTGAAATAAATGAACCGCCGAAACCAAACACGGCTGCCATTACCAACAGCCCCGATAAACTACCCGGTTGCATTCCTGTAGTGGCATAAACAATATTCAAAACAACACTCAGAACCATTACAACTGCTAGGTTCGTTGCCAAGAATAACAAAATTCGCTTCATTAATTATCTCCGTTGAGGAAAGCTATTCATAAACCCAAAGCTCTATACAGTAGTTCAAAGCTTTAAGTATTTTTTAATACTCTTAATACATAGTGTCTGCGATTTAAAAAACAAGGTTAAGTGCTAAATTGAAACATTTAATGTCAATTATGTGTCCCGGATGTAAACAGATCCGATTCCTAGCAAGTTAGACTTTTGTCGTATTGAGACAAAAGTCGAAAAAGACTAAATTTTGAGCAGTGAGAAACATCAAAACGAAGGATATCATCATGGCTGAAGCTCAAAGCTACAAAATGGCAATCGACTTACTACGCTGCCACTTAGGTCTAACTGAAGAAGAAGCGAAGTTACAACTGGGGATTGGTCAAGAGCAATCAATCCAACAACATATCGCGGAAACCCAACAGGCATTTGCAATGCTTGGCTTGGGTCAAGAGATGTAATCAAACAGAATTCGTCTCTCTGATGAGATCAAATAAGGGCTGCAGTGCAGCCCTTATTATTTTCATTCTACTGAATTAATGGCGAGGTTATACCATATATGGACCCTCTCTTATTGCAAGAGACAATCATGATAATTTCTGATACTCAATTGCTCCCATATATTCGGCTTTGGGTATCAGATTACCCGCCTTGATGAATATCCGAACCTAGCTTTCATATCATTCGTCGCGGCTTCAATGAGCCCTTGGTATAACCTGATTGGAACTAGGTGGTTATGAGCCTTCAATCATCATATTGTTTCTTTGGCAATTTGTTGAAAAGGTACCTCTGGTTATTC
>NZ_JBKEBW010000102.1:0-15205 GCF_047973365.1 Vibrio sp.
ACACATCTTGAGGTAAGATTTTACGGCGACGAACCGTTGCATGTGTTGTTAGGTTTAACGCGTCGTTCACCCATTCAATAGGCAATTGTGCATTAAGGACTTCAAGATATTCAGTGTTCAGTGGATAGCAAGTAGAAAGGTCATCTAATTCATTGGCAAACATACTAACTCCTCAGTTACGAAGAGTTAGTTTGCTTGAACTGCAAGATCGTTCAAGTAGTTATATTTTCTTTAAACGATCAGCATTGAGCTTTCGCTGGAATGACAAAATTTTACCGCTAACTGTTTCATCTACAAAGACAAAAACGTCTTCATTTGTAGTAAGACTCGCTCGGCGGTAGATTTATCTTCCATCTCGGCAAAAATACGCAGCAAGGGTTCTGTACCTGAGAAACGGGCAATGACCCAACCACCATTTTTGAAATAGACCTTGGCACCGTCTTGGTAGCTGACTTTTTCAATTTCAAATTCAAAGTGCGGTAATTGCTTTTCAACATAAATTTTGTTGTACAGCGCTTGTTTCTCTGCCGCTTTAAATTTGCAGTCACCTTCGGCAGTGTAGGCATAGCCATAGCGGTGATATATTTCATCCAACATCTCTGATAGCTTCTTACCTGTCACACTGATCATTTCAACCAGCAAGCTTGAGGCAAACACGCCATCTTTGCCTTTGATATGACCACGAATGGTTAAACCGCCAGAGCTTTCGCCGCCTAACAGGGAATCATCCGCTTCCATTTGTGAACTGATATGTTTAAAGCCTACCGGAACCTCAAAGCTCTTTTCATTGTGGTCCGCGGCGATTTTATCCAGTAGATGTGTGGTGGCGATGTTACGTACTACCGAACCTTTCCAGCCTTTGTATTCAAGCAGATAGTAATAGAGCAGCATCAGTACTTCATTAGGGTGAATGAAGTTACCTTTTTCATCGATGATGCCCAAACGGTCAGCATCCCCATCGGTACCGATACCAATATCGTAACCTTCATCTTTAACCAGATGCTGCAAGCGATACAAAGTAGTGGCACTTGGTGATGGCATTAAGCCGCCAAAGTCGGGGTTTTTGCCATCGTTGATCACATCCACATCACAACGGCCATTGATCAACACCGTTTGCAGCGCGTTTTTCGCTACGCCAAACATAGGATCGATTAATACGCGTAAGTTGGCCTTTTTGATCGCATCAATGTCGATAAAGTCGATGATTGAATCGACAAACTCATTCATCGGGTTGATCGCGACAATTTGCTCGTCTTGCAGGGCTTGATCAAATTCTGCCGCACGGACATCCGATAAGGTCAGTTGCGCTATTTGTTGTTCGATCTTGTTGGTGATCACTTCATCGGCATCGCGTCCGCCGCGAATAAACACTTTTATGCCATTATAATCAGCCGGGTTGTGGGAGGCAGTAATACAGGCTGAGTATGCACAGTCGAGCTGTTTGGCTTTATACATCACAACCGGTGTCGGTACGAACTTGTCGATAAAATTGACGGTAATGCTGTTACCTGCCAGCACTTCTGCAAACCATTTTGCCGCTTTATCGGAAAGAAAGCGTCGGTCGTAACCAATCACAAAACCTTCGTTAGCCACATTTTCGTTATTGATGACATTGGCTAACGCTTGTGCCACTAAACGCACGTTGTCTTTGGTAAACTCTTCACCAATGAAAGCACGCCAACCGCCAGTACCAAATTGAATCATGATCTGTTCTCCTTGATTAACCCAATACCACGGTGATTTGGCTTATGTTTCCTTCTGGCTGAGCCGTAATCGTTTCTACCTGTTCACCGTTCACTGTGATGGATTTGATGCCTTTACTCACTCCATTTGGGTTCAGAACCTTGATTTGGTAAGTTGCGCCGCGCCATTGACGAGTTATTTCAAATTCCGGCCATGAGGTTGGAATGCATGGGTCAACAATCAAGGTATCAAAGCCTGTGCGTATACCAAGGATGTAGTTCGTTGCCGCATAGTAAGCCCAGCCAGATGTACCTGTGAGCCATGGGTGGTTTGCCCGACCATGATCCTGATGATCACGTCCCATGATGAACTGCACATAGGAGTAAGGTTCTGCAACGCGAGTCTCAATCAACTCGTTCTGGTTATATGGGTTTAGGGCGTCGTAGAATTCCATCGCTCTGTCACCACGGCCTAATTTCGCCTCTGCTACCCAAGCCCAAGGGTTTGGATGAGAGAAAATTGCGCCGTTTTCTTTTACGCCCTGATAAACACGAGTTACAAAACCGATGTCATCGTTTGGTGTTGCGAATGATGGCGCATTGAGGTGTAAGCCGTAGGGTGAAAACAAGTATTTGTAGACCGCATCCATGGCTTTCTCACCACGTTGCTGTGATACCGCACCAGAAAGAACCGCTAGCGAGTTAGACTCAAGATGCACTTTGCCTTCTCGCTGTTCAAAGGTACCTATTTTTTCGCCATCTTTGGTCAGGCCACGGATATACCACTCGCCTTGCTCATCCCATAAGTGGGTTTCACACGCATCGCGTACACCGTCAGCCATTGCTTGGTATTTGCTTAGTGCTTTATCATCGTTACGGTATTTCGCCAATTCTAGGAATGCTTCCAGCGCCCAGAAGTGAAGGAAAGAGACCATTGCTGATTCACCACCGCCTAAGTTAAGACAGTCATTCCAGTCAGCGCGTAGGCCTTTACAAATCCCCGTTTGTCCGACGTATTCTGCTGAAAAATCCAACGCCGCCATCATGTGTTGGTAAACTGTTGCGTTACCGCCGTCAGCGTAAGGAATGACTTCATCAATAAAGCCGAAATCGCCGGTTTCTTTTACGTAATTAACAATGGTTGGCACGATCCATAAATGATCGTCAGAACAGGTATCTTTAATGCCGTGGATCTTATCTTCGTCAGAAGGGGTTGGAACAACGGTCGGCGATTTAGACGGTTTTACATCGGCTTTTTCTGGATCAAACCAGTCGGGATCGAACAGGTGCAAGCCATAGCCCGCTTTCACTTGTCCCCGCAGCAGATCCACTAAACGTTTACGAGTCATCGCTGGGTTGGTATGCGGTACGGAAATCGCATCTTGCGCCGTATCCCGGTAGCCAAGCCCAGTACGTCCACCCACTTCAATGAAAGAGGCAAAACGAGACCATACCACACAGGTTTCTGCTTGATAGAGTGTCCAAGTGTTCAGCATGGTATCCAGACCTTGATTTGGTGACTTCACTTGGAACTTGCTGCAACGTTTATCCCAGTGTTGCTTGATACCGGCAAATGCTTTATCCACTTCAGTGAGATCTTGGTATTTCGCACGAAGTTTTTCGCCATTGCCTTTTCCCACACCAAGTATGACCGCAAAACGGACTTTCTCGCCCGGTTGTAGTGTGAATTGCTTATGTAAAGCACCACAGTGGTTGTAGCAAGTTTGCGTGCGGTTTGAACACTGTCCCTTTTCAACTGCGATGGGGTTGGCTTCGTCACGGTAGATACCTAAGAAAGTATCGCGTTGACCATCATAGCTGTCAGCATCGAATGTTGCGGTTAGGTAATAGTAGCCAAGGAAGTCGTCCGTGTTGTAGTAAAGATCGTATTCAATCACACCGTTTTTGTAGTCTGTCCCCGCAGAGTAAAGTGACATCTGATGGTTCTGATTGTCCGATGCAATATGACTGAAAGAGAACTCAACATAGTTAAATGCACTGATGGTACGAGGGCGATCCGCCGTGTTTTCAATCACAACATCCCAAATTTGCGCATCTTCACCTTTAGGGACAAACAGCGTTTTGCTTGCGACAATTCCGTTGTAGTCACACTTGAATTTTGAATAGGACAAACCATGGCGAACTTCATAATTCGCCTGATCGAGACTTTTTGCGACGGGTTGCCAGGAAACCGACCAAAAATCACCCGTTTCATCGTCACGCAGATAGACGTAGTGCCCCGGACGATCTTGGGTGAAATTAGGACGGAATTTGGTGATTCGGTTGTACTCAGGTGAGTGATAAAACGAGTAGCCACCTGCATTGTGAGAGATAACGCTACAGAATTTTTCCGTTCCCAAATAGTTGGTCCATGGCGCTGGAACGTCTGGACGAGTGATGACGTATTCACGATTATCGTTATCGAAATAGCCGTATTTCATGGTGATTTCCTTTTTCTAAAAGCTGCGAATAAATCGTTATTTCCAAGGCGCTCGGTAATGGATGCCTTGCTTGTCGAGCAAAGGTAAGTGCCCTTTTAGTCGCGCGAGATAGTCTGCCCAGTCACGCAAAGCACTTTGCGTCCACGCAGCCTCTGCCAGAGCGGTAAGGCGAGGGTAGAGCATGTAATCCATACGCGATTGGTCATTAATCAGTTCACACCACAACGCGCTTTGCATACCTAATATGCGTTTGCGAATCGGGTGATCAGCAGCGAGTTCTGCCAAAGGTTCATAGCGATAAGCGCGTTCTAAAGGTGTCACACCAGCCCATGCCACTCCTGGCTCTTCAGGGGCATAATCTTGAACAATGTCGAGATAGGTGTACTGACCCGGCTGTAAAATCACATCAAAGCCTTGCTTGGCGCAGTCCAGCGCGGCTTGCTCTGACAACCAGGAATAGATAACGGTATCTTTACTCACCTTGTTGCCATGCTGAGCCTCTTCCCAACCCACCATGCGTTTGCCTAAAGAGCGTAATTTTTTCTCAACGTAACGCAGTAGATGCCCTTGTAGTTCTTTCGCATCCTGATACCCATGTTGTTCCATCAATGCCTGACATTTTGGGCTGTTAATCCACACCCCATCAGGGACTTCATCAGCACCGATATGGATAAAGTGGCTTGGAAACAGTGCCGCGACTTCTTCCAGTACCAGATCTAAAAAACGATAGGTTTCAGCAAGGGCGGGCGATAACACGTTGTCGCTGTAGTTTTGGATACTGCGATATTGTGAACGATCTTCGCTGTCCACCAACCATTCAGAGAGCGAACGGATCGCGGCGCGGCAGTGACCGGGAATGTCGATTTCTGGAATCACGGTGATCCCCCGCTGGGCAGCAAAAGCGATCACTTGCTTGATCTCGTCCTGGCTGTAATAGCCACCGTGTTGATTGGTCGCCGTGCTAAATTGTGGCGCAATTTCTCTGTCTACACCGCGCCAAGCGCCAATACTGGTTAATTGAGGTAAGGATTTAATCTCAATTCGCCAGCCTTCATCATCGGTAAGATGCCAGTGAAAGGTATTAAATTTGTAATGAGCCAACTGGTTGATGAGGCGTTCTATACGCTCAATAGGATGAAAATGGCGAGCACAGTCGAGCATCATGCCGCGATATTTAAAGCGTGGTGCATCGCTGATTTTGACGCACGGTAGTATCAAGCCGTTCTGTGTGTGCTGAACCAACTGCAATAATGTTGCTGACGCATGAATAAAGCCCGCATGGCTGTTTGCCTCCAACAATACACCCTGGCTAGTAACGGTTAACTGGTAGTGTTCTTCATCCAGAATGGGGTTATTTTGGTAAACAATATCCCCATTGCCAATCGGCTGTGGTTCAAACTCATAAAGATGTTTGAGTTCCTGTTGCAGCCACACTGCAGCTTGTTCCGCTTGGGGGGATTGCAGCGTGATCTGGCTGGTGCTTGCCAACAAGTAGTTTGCGGCAAGTTTTTCTATGCGATTCGGTTTAGGAATCAAGCATAGCTCGGCTTGTTCTGTTTGCGGTATTTCGCTGCGCTGTTGATAAGGCGATGCCAGAACAATGGGGGTAACGGCCACGTTATAGCGAATCCTTGCTTCAGCATGATTAAGCTGAACAAACGCTTCTTTTATCCCGTCACTGTAAAAGCGAAATGATGCCGTTTTAATACGAAATTCACAGTAATAGTGACCATTTGCCGGTAAAACAGCTTGTTTCGGCGTAAGACTACAGAAGCTGCCCACTTGATGAAGCTCACCGTTGGAGAGACTGTCTGGCTGGATAAAACGATCCATGATGAAGTGCAAGGACCAGTTAGCCAGATCTTGCTCGCTTAAGTTATGCAGCGTCAGTCCAAATCGGCAATCATTCTTCTGTTCTGAAAGTACAGCAAGATCAATTCGATAATTCATACTTACTCCTTAAGTCCGAACCTGTTTGGAAGTGCTCAAACTGGCTGGTAATCGCCAGTAAGTACCAGGCTCCATGTGGGATCCATTGCTCTCCCCAGCGCCAGTTTTGCAGCATGTCGTCTTTTTGCTTTTCGGGATTGAAGGCGATATCTTCCGGATCTTCAAACCCTGCAGTAATGCCATTGCAGACACCGCCCTTGGCATTAAAGAACCCAAGGTGAGGTAGGTAGTCCGGGTTGTTACGCCCGTGCCCATCGAGCATGCACATATCGTATGGGTTTAAGCCTGTAACCCAGTTAAGCGAATTTTGTGCAAAACTGAGCAACTGGTTTTTTAGTTGTTGATCTTGTAAGTACGGTTGTACCTGATAAGCCATGGCTGCCAGTGAAGCCAAGCGGGCATTTTCACCCTGCCACCAATAGCCAGTTTCGTTGTTTTGTGAAATGAAGAATGCGCTGCGCTTTTCTCCATCCACATCTTTAACATACTGACGTGGGTAGCCGAACGGGTTGCAAACCGATTGAGTGATCGTGAGTTCAAACTGGCACGCTTGAGCCACGACAGTGCCAGCCTTTGCTAAACGCTCTTTGCTCGTTTCGATGTCCAGATACTCGCACAAAGCAATGACAGGAAGCCCGGCTTCTGCGGCGTGATAGTAAGGACGGCTGCCATCGCTGTTGGCAGACCAGAAACCAAGATGATTGTCATCGCTGTGTTGTCTTGCAGATAAGCGTTCAGCCCATGCTCGAGCTTCTTGTAAATACTCTTGTTTTGAACTGCTTGAGCGATACAACTCGCATACTGCGAGTAGGGCGCAGTATTCATCAATGATGTTCTCTTCACCGTCATTGAGATAACGGGTATTGAATTTTTTTAAATGCCAATAACCTTTCTCTGCGGTAGCGAGATATTGTTCACGGCTGAATTCGCCATCAATATCACATCTTGCCGCCCTTGCAAGCGCGGCTATTGCCATTCCACCACCTTGGCGGAAGCCGGCTTGATAATCGTTGGATTTGTGACCCTGCTGAGTCTCATAAGCACAGATCTCTCTGCGCTTAATGTCCTTACTCCACTGGTCGAAAACGGTCATGTAAAAAAATCCCTCGGAGTGCTGCATACGAACTAAGAAATCAGCACCAAACAACGCCTCTTCCTTAAGGCGAGTGCGAGAAAATGCAGCAAACTCCGAGCGATGGTCTAAAAGCGCTAATCCTTTGAATAGGTTCCATACCACAATGGGGGTTTGTTGTGGATTCAAATAGTTAGCGTAAGAAAGGTGACTTAAATATTTGCTAACGTCACCTGAAGCGTCGTACCAGCCGCCATGCACATCGGCAGTGGATGATGTGCCTAGTAGAGGTACCGACTTATCTTGCTTATCAAAAATTCCGCCACAGCGTTGTGACTTAAAATAATGCAGCAGATCAGAAAACGTGCGCTGCATCAGTAAACCTTGAGCAATCGTAAAAACTTCAGATTGAGTACTTTCAGATCGAGAGTTTTCAACACGTAAGTAAAAGCGACCTTCTCCAGTAAAATGAGAAAAGTCGATGCGGTGAAAATACCCCTGATGCCAATTCGCCACTTTACCGTGTCGCTCAATCTTGAATTGGGCGACGGTCTTATGGCTATCACCGCAAACAAGTTGTGCAAAATCAGAGGGGATCTCTGAGGTTTGATGCACAAACACCGCCTGTTTGGGGCCAAATGTTTCATAGCCAATGTGGTTGATTAGTAACTGCATTTCGCTCTCCAAAGCTCTATCCCCTTCCTACTTGAAGCTGCAGCGGTGTTGACTGCGTTCACTCACCCCAATCGCATAGTTATCTATGCTCATGGGGACTCACTCACTTGCCGCCTACCTGCAACTCCAAGTAGTTTGGGTATATATTGTTAATCAGTTAAGAAATTTCTCGTTCCCATGCTCTGCGTGGGAATGAATATTTAACTCACCGAAAGTCAAATTTTCTGTCTGTTCAGACTCCGGTATGCATCCCCACGGGGGACCGTGGGAACGAGAGATTTTTTTGGAGACTAACTGACAGGCATTAATCCAAATATCTACGGTCTTCAGTTTTGGTAGAGGTAACAACGGACAAAGTGGTTCTCTGCCAATTGCGTAACAGCCGGTAATTGCTCACGACATTTGCTGGTGGCGTGAGTACAGCGTCCAGCAAACGGGCAACCAATGGATGTCGGAGTCCATAGTGGGATCTCACCTTTGTTGCCTTTGAGTTTTTCGTGGATCGATTTTTTTGGATCGGGAACCGCTGACACCAGTAACTGGGTGTAAGGGTGCTGCGGATCGTGAATGATCTGCTCTGTATCACCCCATTCCACCATGTGACCGACATACATCACGGCGAGATCTTCCGCGATGTAACGAGCGGTGGCGATGTCGTGAGTGATGTAGAGCAGTGACATTTTCTTCTCAAACTTCATCTCTTCCATCAGATTCAAAACGCCGGCACGGATTGATACGTCGAGCATCGAAGTCGGTTCATCAGCCAGTACTACTTCAGCACCCACAGCAATGTTGCGCGCTAGGTTGACCCGTTGACGCTGACCACCAGAAAGCTGGTGCGGATATTTTTCCGCGGTCTCTTTCGGTGGAATTAAACCGACCTGTTCCAGCAAATCATACACCCGTTCCTGAAGCTCTTTTTTATTGCCAGATTTCACTTTTTTATGAATCAAAAGTGGGCGGGCAATATGGTGAAAAATGGTGTGCGTTGGATTAAGTGAACCAAATGGATCTTGCCAAACCATTTGAATTCCCTCGCGGTAATGCATCAGATCAGAACGAGATTTGATCTGTTGAATATCACGACCTTTATACTCAATGTAGCCTGAAGTCGGAGCGTACATTTTGGCGATCATTTTTGCTGTGGTGGATTTACCAGAGCCTGATTCACCGACCACGGCAAGCCCACGGCTTTTATACATTTTGAAAGATACGTCGTTGATAGCGCGCATCATGGGTTGTTTCAACGTGTTGCTGTTGATCGGGAAGTCTTTGACCAGATTCTTCCCTTCAATTAGTAGATTTTCATTTTGAATATTCATATTTTTCTCCACCGCTAACTTTGAAAATAGCTTGACCGTAATCCACTCAAACTAGAGCTTTACTTGTGTAATGGGCTCTCCGTAGAGATGACAATTGGAAAAACGACCTGGCTCAATCTGACGCAGCAGAGTTGAAACCTGAGTACAGGTTTCATGGACACGGTCACAACGCGCCTGAAAACGACAACCTTGCGGAATTTCAAGTAAGTTCAGAGGGTTACCAGGAATTCCCGTAAGTTTAGTTTTTGGCCCCGTTAATGGTGGAAATGAACTACCCAACCCTTTGGTGTAAGGGTGATAGGGGTTTTGCAGGATCTCTTTAGCCGGTGCAACTTCAATCAATTCACCGGAATACATGATGCCAATACGGTCAGAGAATTCGACCATCAAAGACAAGTCATGGGTAATGAACAAAATCGAGAAGCCGAACTCCTCTTTTAACGCATAGATCTTTTGCAGGATCTCACGTTGCACCACAACATCAAGAGCAGTGGTTGGCTCATCCATGATGATCATTTTTGGGTTAAGTGCTAACGCAATCGCGATCACTAAGCGTTGACGCATACCGCCAGAAAACTGGTGTGGGTAGTCGTTCAAACGGCTCGGGTGAATATCCACAATTTCCAACAAGCCTTCAGCGCGACGTTTTGCTTGTTCGCGAGTCAGCTTGGTATGGCGCATGATCACATCACAGAACTGCTCTTCCATACGCAATACAGGATTAAGCGCGTTCATTGCGCTTTGGAAGACCATCGACATCTGGCTCCAGCGGAATGACTGCATTTTGTCATCGCTGTACTGAAGGATATCTTCGCCATTGAAGATCACTTCACCACCGGTAATAAACGCAGGCGGCTTATGCAGGCGCATGAGCGAGAAGGCGACGGTTGATTTGCCGCAACCTGATTCACCTGCCAAGCCAAACACTTCGCCCGGTGCAATATCAAAGCTGACGTTGTTACAGGCGCGTACATCACCTGCATCAGTAATGTAGTCCACGCATAAGTTGCGGATTGAGATAAGGGGTTCAGTCATGTTATTTGTCTCCGCTCCAAAGTGCATTTTGTGGGGGTAGGTTAGGTTCGCGTGATGATTTATCTTGCTGAGCAAGCTTCTTCCAACGCTTCATCCCTTTGTGAGAACGCAATTGTGGGTTCGCGATTTCGTCTACCGCGAAGTTCAGCAGTGCTAAACCTGTGACTAGCAGAGTTAACGATAAACACGGAGCTAACAGTTCCCACCAAGCGCCAATCAACATCGAAGAGGAGGTTTGCACGTTGTAAAGCATGATGCCCCAACTGATGGTGTTGGGATCGCCCAAGCCCAGGAAAGAAATAGTGGCTTCCATCATCACTGCGTACATCACTGAACCGATGAAGCTTGCGCCGACAATCGAAATAAGGTTTGGCAGGATCTCAACGAAGATAATGCGCCATGAGCTCTCGCCTAACACTTCGGCCGCTTTAATAAACTCTTTCTCACGCAGTGCCAGCGTCTGAGCTCGCACTACGCGGGCGCCCCAAGCCCAGGAGGTGCAGCCTATGATGAGGGATATGGTGAGCGGCCCGGCTTCGCCAATGAAAGCGGCAACCACGAACAGCAGTGGATATTGCGGAATCACCAGCATGATATTCATGGCGGCGGTTAAAAAGTCATCGACTTTGCCACCGAAGTAGCCCGCTGATACGCCTATGATGGTGGCCAGAAAGCAAACTGTGATACCGGCACCGAAGCCGACGGCTAGTGAGACTCTCGCACCGTAAGCAACCTGAGACCAGACATCACGACCCATACGAGTGGTGCCAAGAGTATGATCTGCTTTTTTCGACATCAGCAGGGTACGCCTGTCAGTAGCCAAATTTTCAGCAACCCAGCCATCCGGGTTAGCTTGTGCCGCTTTGACGACAAACGACGGGTATTCATGTGGATTACCTGTACGTTTATCAGGTGCATGTTTGGTAATCAAAGGTGCGGCAATAGCGATAAATAAGAACATCGTCAGTATTGCAACACCAATCATGGCAACTCGGTTACCTGATAACAGTTTCCAAAGTGCTTTCATGATTATTTACCTCCCTTACGTAGACGAGGGTCGAGTACGACATAAAGCATGTCTGCGAGCAGGTTAAAGAACAGCATAAACAGCGTCATGATAAGAAGTTGGCCTTGCAGAACTTGATAGTCACGGGCAGTGATGGCGTTAAATAGCACAGTGCCAAGCCCCGGGTAGTTGAAAATGATTTCGATAATCAGCTGGCCACCAATCGCCATGCCTAAAGACATCGAAAGCGCTGTCACACTTGGTAGCAATGCGTTACGCGCGGCGTAGTTGAATACCACTCGGTTTTCGCTCAAGCCTTTGCCTTTCGCCATGGTGATGTAGTCTTCAGCCAGTAAGTTGATCATGTTGTTACGCATGTTGACCAGAAAGCCGCCAATTTGAACGACAGAAGCGCAAATCAGAGGAAGTACTGCGTGATAGGCGACATCTTTAATGAATGCCCAGCTTGTCCAGTCAGGCATTGTTCCGGCTGTGTAGGCATAACCGGTTGGGAACCACTTTAGACCGATAGCGAAAATGAACATGGCAAGCATAGCGATAACGACTTGCGGCACCGCTTGGATAACCAGCATTCCCGGAGTGATAAAAGTGTCGTAACGGCTACCACGTTTCCACGCGGCAAAAATGCCGAGAATGGAACCGATTGAGAAAGAGATAATGACGGCAGTGCCGGCGAGAAAAAGTGACCAGCCAAATGCACTACCTAAAAGATCATTAACGCTCAAAGGGTAGAACTTAATTGAAGTACCGAGCTCCCAGCTAAAGATACTTTTCATATAAGTGATGTATTGCACGTACCAAGGACCATCGACAAAGCCAAGCAGTTGCTTCATCGCTTCGATACGCTCTGGTGTTACTTGCGTGGTTGCGTTAGCAAACATCATAGTAACCGGGTCACCAGGCATCGCTCGCGGAATAATGAAATTGATGGTGGCTGCGACAAGCAGCGCGGCAAAATAAAATGACAAACGTCTTAAAAAATAACCCATAAATAACACCTTACTCACCCATTTCCCCTTTCTATTTGAAGTTGCAGCGGCGTTGCTTGCGTTCATTCGCCTACCTGCAATTCCAACTAGTTTGGGGAAGCTGCGAAATTTAGAGCGAGAAATCCCCTGACGCAGAGCGTCATAAATTATTTAAATAGTGGGGATTTTTAATAGGCGGCGTACTAAGTACGCCGCAAAGAATGAACGTTTACTTAACTGGTTTTAAGTCTAGTACGTGAAGTAGACGCTCTGGGATACCAGCCCATACGCTTGGACGACCTTTCGGATTGTCTTCGCTCCACCAACCCGTGAATCGAGTGGTGTTATATTGGTACATCCAAGCACCTGACAATACCGGGATAGTGACTTGGTTTTCAGCGATGATTTTCTGAATACCGTGAGCAATTTGTACCTGCTCGTTCTTATCCGCTGTTTTGTAGAAGCTATCGAGTAAACCGTCTAGCTTATCGTTTTTGTAGAAGTGCATAGCAAAGCGAGGCATGCCTTCACCACCTTGCAGTGCTGAGTTATAGGCACTGTTCCAGTATAAGTAAGGGTCAGCACCGTGGAAGTAGTTAGTGTATGCGACGTCGTAAGTACCTTTCAGCATAGCTTCGTTGTAAACCGCAAACTCAGGAGTACGTGCTTTCGCTTTGATACCCACTTCAGTTAACTGCTCAACTGCCAGTTGCACTGTGTTGTTGAAGTCTGTCCAACCGTTTGGTGATTGAATTAATAACTCAAAAGATTTGCCTGATGGTGTATCGACAAAACCGTCACCGTTGACATCTTTGAAGCCAGCTTTGGCAAGAAGAGCTTTCGCGCCTTCAGCATCGTAGGTGTTAAAGCCTTTGTACTTATTATGCACGGCTTCATCAGACCAAGCTTCAAATGCGTAACCTAAGCCCGATGCGAAGTCGTTGACTGTTCCGCCACCGTAGAACGCGATGTCGATAATGGTTTGACGGTCAATCGCCATAGAGAATGCGCGACGGAAATCAACGTTAGTTAATGCTTCATTCTTCGCTGCATCAGGGTTTTTGAAGTTAACCACGAATGCTTGAGTGCCTGAAGCCGGGTACCAGTAATGGTGGTTAGGACTCGCTGCTGCGTAAGTACGATCAATGTCTGGAATGAAAGATGAAGTCCAATCCAGCTCAGAATTGACCACTTTACCCAGTAGCTGATCGTTGTTGGCGATTTGTGGAACGCGTAAACAGTCAACTTCTAGGTTTGCAGCATCCCAGTAGTTCGGGTTACGGCACTGAATATAAAGCTGTGGAGTGAAGGTATCAATTTCAGTAAATGGACCTGTACCTACAGGGTTTTCATTGGTAAAGGTGGTAGGTTCTTTGACATCTTTCCAGATGTGCTCAGCGACAATCGGTATAAGCGAAATTTCGTAGGGTACGTTGGAGTTTGCTTCAGTTAGTTGGAAGCGTACGGTGTATTCATTTACTTTTTCTACACTCTTAACCCATTTGTTGATACCACGTTGGTCAAGCTCAGGTTTGTTTTTTAGTAGTTGATAAGAGTAGAGGATGTCATCGGCAGTAAACGCTTCGCCATCAGACCATTTCACGCCTTTACGAACGTTAAATGTCACGCTCATTAGGTCGTCAGCCATTTTGTAGCTTTCAGCAAGACGCATCACCGGAGTGTTACCTTTCATCTCGTTGAAAACCACTAACGGCTCATAGATAAAGTCTGTTGTTGTACGTAGGTTTGTTGCTAGGTATGGGTTGAAGTTACGAACCATAGTTGGGTAAAAATCAGGCACTATGGTTAGCTCACTGCGAGCTAATGCAGGGGCTGAGACGCTAATTGCTCCAGCGATAACGGCTGTTGCGAGTGCTGTCTTTTTAATATTGGCAAGCATAGCTGTTCCTTACTGTTTGCTTCATTTCACGAATGGATATGAATGTCATCATGGGATGACCAATGTCCAAAGGATTACCTCATATTGAGTTCTACCAGCGGAGGAGCTTGGTGGATATGAGTGGCCTGTAAACCGTTGGCTGAGATAAGAAAACACTGTGTAAGAGAAATTAGCAATTCTCTTGCCCGTTAAAAACGTCAAAACTTATTCAATCTCCGTCATTAACGTCAAAATACTTTCTGTTTGATGCTATTTTGAACAATTATTGCTAAGTATAAAACCATCTAATTGTGATGTTTTCTATTGATTTGTTAGTGGTTACTATCTTATTTTTATTTGCTATATATGGTGTTTTCTTGGTTTTCTATAAAGTGAGAGGGCTATCACTACTCCTTATCTCCGTTAATTTGTCTTGGTAAATTAATTCTGGCGAATTGTTGTGATTCATATCGCAGAGGCAAACAATTTCCTTCTTTCTACCTTAGCTTTTGAACTTTTTACACTTTGATAGCCGCCAGTTTTATCTTATTGAGTGGTGTTTAAGATGGTTAATTCTCTTCGTTAATTAACTTTAATGAAACGGATATAAGGCGGCTCTAGCGATGAAAAGCCCACGGTCGTGGGCTAAAGGCAAATATGAGCGTACTAATACAGATCTAGAATAAATTCTGATCAGTGAATGTGTGTCGAAAAGCAAACCCTCCGAGCCATGGATGGCTCGGCGGAGCTTCAGGGACGAATTCATGCGTGTTTGTGTTCGATGCCCATTCGCTGTTCCACCAATGCCCAGTTTGATCATATTTTTACCTAGGATGGCATAAGGCAAAAGATGTGTTCTACATCGAAGCGATCAGTTTTTGCAACTTGTTACGCAGAGCCTCAAGGTGCATTCGTTCTGCCCCCGGCTCATGATGATGCTCTAGGATGTAATCGAGTGAGTTCAGTACGGTGCGCCAGCGAGGCGTTTTTGGCAATGTTTCTACTCGCAAATATTTATCGAGTGTGCGGGTTTGCAAAGTGCTTCTATCAAGATAAACCCGCCATAAGCCGCTTTGTTCAGCGAAAGTGAATTTGCTTTGGCCGGGAGCTTTGTCCCAATAGTTGAGCGCACAGGTCATGGCATCGACAAGCAC
>NZ_JBKEBW010000053.1:0-43990 GCF_047973365.1 Vibrio sp.
AGGCGAGTCATTAAGAATGGATCTTTTAAAATACGACGCCAATGTTTGCCCCACATCTCTCGTCCGAGTTCATTTCTGAGCTTGATGGCTTTTTTTAGACCTTTTGTTTCACCTAGACGTATGTAACCAACCGATCTGTGCAAAACGCTGTCATCGGGAGTATGGATATGAATCTTATAAGCGGTTTTAGCTTTTGAGATAAATCGATGGCCGGTGTTAGTTTCTAGGTTACTTTTTGTCATAGGTTTTATCTTTACCCGTGCTATCGACATATACCGCTTTTAGGCGGAATTCTTGCGTCAATTCATTTGGGAGTGTCGATATTTTTGTTAACAATAATTTTAGTTGAAATCTAATCGAACGTAATGCCGAGTCTAAATTTTATGGCGAGATGAAATATCAGAGTCGCGTTAGGGTTTTGCGAATTCTTTATGATTTATATAAATAACTAATTGTTTTAAATGTGTTTTTATGGGTTTTTGAGATGTTTGAATGTTGGTGATATAACAAGATGACGTCAAGGTTTACATACACCATACGGTTTTGCGGCAGTGGCGGATGAAGTCCGTTGTTTTAGTTTTTGTTCATCTGAATCACAATGTTTTAAGCATGCAGATCTCACAACTACTGTGGCCTGTATTGCCAATACTTGCTTCGATATGCTCGAAACCAAACTGTTCGTATAACGATACGGCTGAACTTAATTCTTTAAGGGTTTCCAAATAACAGTATCTGTATCCAAATGCTCGCGCTTTTTGTATCGACAAATCGATGAGATATCGTCCTAGCCCAATACCCAGTACAGATTTGTCCAAATACAGCTTTTGCATTTCACAGTATTCTGCACCGGCTCCCAACAATTGCGAGATGCCCACGCCACCAACGACTTTGCCATTTAGCGTCGCGACCCAATAACCTGATTTATCTGCTGTGTAGGCCGTGCTGAGTTTGGCTAAAGCTGGGTCGTGCAAACTTACCCCTTCAAGATGATCGATTTTATTGTCAATAAAGCTATTGCGAATAACTGCTGCAATTTGTTGATTGTCTTCGGCGGAGATTGTTCTGACAGTAATGTTCAAACCGCCAAGTAGCACTTGGCGCTGTTCTGCTTCATCCGTTGTCATGGTCTTATTTCCTTTGGCTTGCTTGTTAGCGGTTTTGTCAGCTCATCATATTGTAAATACAACAAACATTGCCACAGTGTGAATGCTAAAGAAGGGTTAACTTGAATTGCCTATTTGTGTTTAGTCACATTTAGCCAGATCTTTTTTCAAATTTTTAACAAAAAGTGTGCAAGTTAATGTGTAAATAATTCAATTGTCAGTAATACTGTGAGTATAATTATACTTAATTCATGTTTTTATCAAAAATGAGAATTATTGCTTGCGTTACATTGATGTGATGATTAAATGTCACGCAAAATTAGTGCCCTATACTTTTGTTACATCAATGGCTTGCTAATTTGACGGTAGATAGAGAGTTAAGATGAAGCTTAAGAGATCAACAAAAAATTACATTTATATCGCAGGCTTATTCCTCATTATATTTTTGTCATTTGCGAAGTATTACATTGATTCTCAAGAAGTTGTTGCTGAAGTCTCTGAGGAGATGAGCAGTATCGTCCATGAAAATATCAATTACTATAAAGATAAAATGAGTAATGATATTCCATTGACAGACTGTGGCGCATTCTTGCAAAAAAATTCCGCCTTATTGTTATTTAATCGCGATATCAGAAGTATTGGAGTTACTGATAACAATACGATCGCCTGTTCTTCTGCATCTTCCTTAAATGGCGTGAAAATCAAAACTCAGAGAGAAGAAGCAGGAAAGACCAGATTATTTTATCTACCCAAATCACCTTATCTTGGCTATTCAATCCCCAAAGATGCCGGTGCCATCTTACTTAAAATTTCGTATAGCTCGACTTACGCTACCTATTTTGCTTTCTATCCCGAGACCTTCAGTGAGTTGATGGACAATTACTCCCAGTATGATGTGTTTATCAAACTTGATAACGCATCTATACATAAGGAAGGTGTGATCAGTGGGCGCAATGAGTTAGCAAATGGAGAGCTGTATAACGTTGATTTCAGCCTACAGTTATATGCATTTCTAGCCTATTTCGTTATAAACCATGGCTTCATTATTATGTTTTGGACGTTAGCCTATTTGGTGGTAGTAAACAGAAATTCTCCCGTTTTTGACAGGCTTAAAGCGAGCTATTGGGATGTGAATAAAGCCATTAGACGCTCTCAGTTTCATCCTTATCTGCAACCGGTATTTGACATCAACGGAACATTAACCGGCGCAGAAGTTCTCGTGCGTTGGATCCATCCAAGTAAAGGGATTATACCGCCTAACGATTTCATCAACGAAGTTGAAGCGAATGGCAAAATTAAAGAGATCACTAGAATGTTAATGGAGAAATGTTCATTACATTTGCGCAATGCTGATTACTTAAGGAACAACGACTTTCATCTTGGATTCAATGTCTGCGCGGTACAATTTGATAGCAATGATTTATATGAAGATGTTGTAATACTTCAGCAAGAGTTGGCAGCAAATCCAATCAAAATTGTATTGGAGATTACCGAACGCCATGAGTTTGAGAATGAAGTTTTTACTTCATATATCAGCAGACTCAAAGCTAGAGACGTGATTATTGCCCTTGATGATTTCGGTACTGGTCACTGTTCAATGAAGTACTTGATAAATACAAGCATTGACGTCATTAAAATAGATCGCACATTTATCAATACGATATCCAGTGGCGAAGATGCACATGTTCTGGAGGCAATCATTAACCTTGCTAAAACAACTAATGTTGAAGTTCTGGCCGAAGGCGTCGAGACTCAAGAGCAGTTCAACTATTTACATGCGCGTAATATTGGTCAGTATCAAGGGTTCTTTTTTGATAAACCCCTACCGATAGAAGAGTTCATTGCAAAGTACTTTTCATAAAGAATTGAAAATATCGCATTTGAATAATACCGTTCACTTACGCTGTAGAGACACCCGTAAGTGCACCCAAATATGAATATAAGAAAAAGAGCTAAGCAGTTACTAACCGCTTAGCCCTTGATAGAATTGGCGCTCCCGACAGGATTTGAACCTGAGACCTGCCCCTTAGGAGGGGGCCGCGCTATCCAGCTGTGCCACGGGAGCAGGGTTCTTATATTACTCAATTATTTGAATAAGTTAACCATTATGAGACAGATTTAATTCTGTTTGTGCATAACGTCGCCAATTTGCACGCTTGACAGCAGTTCTGGTTGGTCAATCGCCAGTTCCGCATCGTTTTCGTAAACTCGGGATACCGTTAGAGTAATCTCACTCTGTGTTACCTTGTTACGTGGCAAACCTTTTTGATCAATGAATGCACCAGTGTGCCAAAGTTGTAGTTTGTCACCTTCTTGCACGCCGTGGATTCGACCAAGATCCATGGTGACAGTATTACCAAATTTAGCGACAACTTCTGGAAGCGTAATTTTGCATGAAATTTCAGACTCAAGATCCAACATAATATTGCGGCTTACACGGAGAAGCATGTCACCATAAGTTGAGGCCCAAAAACGAGCACTTCTGGTATCAATTTGGCTGGTTTTTGCAAAAGGCCAACGGGCAACTTCACGGTAGTTATGTTTAAACACCTCGCTGCCAGTTTTACCATCAAATACTTTCATTTCTAAAGCAAATTGACGGTTGATGATGTCATCTTGCAATAGATTCTGCTCAATTGTTGCCGTTAAATCGGTTATCACACCACCAATGATATACTGTGCGCCAGTATCTTGAGCAATCATCTTGATCCGTTCAGGACTGCGAGCGTTGATATCGTAGTTAGTGGTACCAACGGAAACAAAACTTCTTGATTCTTGTCCAATTTGACGGTTAACAACTTCGGCAAAATCATCACCTAAGCTGTAGATTTGTCCCATGACAGCTTGTTGCGGCGAAGCTAAATCAATGTTGCCGACTAAAAAGGTCTTCTTATATTGATTTTGCTGGCAACCTGTTGCCGATGGATAGATATCAATTCGAGCACGAACGCTCATTACATCGTTTCGAGAACTGGTTTGCTCAATCAAGATATAGCGTACTTCGTGGTTGGAGAACTGGTATTCCGTACGTTCTGATTCCAATAGCGGCATTAGATTACTGATACTGCCAATATCTGCCCCGGCAAAGTTTACCGCTTTATAAATGGCGTTTTCTAATGCGTGTAGGCGAGCGGCACTTTCTGTTGAAACGATAGCGGCAGTACCTGTTACTTCATACCATTCTGCATAGGCTTTAGGTATGCTCATGACGACTGAAAGTATTGAAATAAAAGAGTAAATAATTTTTTTCATTATAAGTTACCAGTTAGGTATGAATTTTGCTTTTTAATTCTTAGCTGATGTAGGTATCGCGATTCTGAATAGTAGACGAATTTAGAAAAGCAAAGAGTGTTCCAGTTTCATCAGTGAGAGTGAAACTGGAACCGATGCCTTAGTATATCTGGAGATGAAGAGAATGAAAAAATGGCTTCCTTTAGTACCTGCGGTTTTTTTGACTGCATGTGCTTATGCCCCGATTTATAACGGAAAAGAGCCGTACTCTGGTTCACAATTTATGTTGATGGAGAGTCCAAGACACACTTTGGATTTCTTCGTCGAGAGTATGACTGAAGATTTAATGCTATCGAATACGAGCATTACTGCTCGCAATTCCATTGCTGTTACCTCATTTGTTGATCTACAAAATATGGATACAACAAACTGGCTAGGCAATTCGGTATCAGAAGGTTTTATTTACCAATTCCAACGTCGTGGTTTCAAAGTTGTGGATTATAAAACCACAGGGACAATTCAAGTTACCCAACAGGGTGATTTTGCCTTCAGCCGCGATTGGAAAGACTTAGCTCAAGAGCAAGAAATTCAGTACGTATTAACTGGCACTATGCTTCGTCAGGATGGTGGTGTTCTGGTTAATGCTCGAGTTGTCGGTTTGCAATCGCGAATTGTTGTTGCGACAGCGCAAGGTTTCTTGCCTGCTGATCGTATCGGTAGAGATTTAGATACTTTAAATAGTATGCGTACTCAAGATGGTGTTCTCATCCGTTCAGATCCAACGATGAAGCAGCCGTATACCGTTATTCTACGTCCATAGGAGTTAATGATGAAACAATGGTTATTAGTCCTAGTGACAGCCTTGGTTATGATGGGTTGCCAGCCTTTGCAAACAACCAGAGCAGACGATTGGTTAACTGCGGTCGGTTATGCCAGTATCAGTGAGCAAAAAGGTCGTGACGATGAAGAAAAGCGAGTGAGAGCAATGCGAGCTTCGAAAATTGATGCCTATCGAGAGCTAGCAGAACAAGTTTATGGTATGCGTGTAAGTGGACGAGCTGAACTCAGTGATCAGCGTCTTGGCACTGAACGTACTAGTGGCGAAGTTGATGGTGTCATTCGTGGTGCTGAAGTGGTACGTAGCTATAAAGTGGGTGATAGCTATGTAACGGAATTACGTCTAGATATTAATAAAATGAACATGCTTCGTGATTACGGCGAAGTGCAGCAGGTTCCTGAAAAACGTCAGCAAACACTGTTCTAACTATCTCTGACTAGTTGTTCTCGTTTTAATTGTCACTCTCCAGATACTTAAAATCGGCATATGAAAAAGCGGCAAATATTGCCGCTTTTCTTATTGATTCTTCTTTCTGCTTAGGCTTTCAGGTTGGTCCCTAAAGTGGAGACAGATTGCGTTCTACCAGTTGCACTGTAAGTCATGCCGACTTTGCCTAAGCTCTGCTGCATCATATTATTGAGCTTGTTAAAGCTAAGTTGTGCACGGTTAAGAGCTTCGCCATTAACAAGGTTTGCTTGTTGGCAGTCGTGAATAATAGAACGAATTCGCTTGGTTAACTCATTGAGATAGCTATCCTCAGTCAGGCTCGAGACGTGAGGATGAGCAGATATACGTTGATCGGTCGTTTGTAACTGATTAACTAAAGTAATTTTTTGTTTGGCAAGCTCTTCTATGTCCGCAGATACTCGAGAAGTAATCGCGATTTTTTCTTTTTCCAACAACACCGATAGCTCTTGTGCATTTTTAAGTTGGAATTCGATGAGGTCTTTTAGTACTGCCATAACTTATCAATTACCTATAAGCAAACTGAATTAGCTAAAGCCACCCAGTTCTTTTTCAAATTTGATCATATTGTCGGCCAGTTTTTCTGAATCAACAACATAAGATCCATTTGCGATCGCTTCTTTGATCGCCGCAACTTTCGCGCTGTCGAAGCTAGGAGTCGTAGTCATATCGTTATGCAATTCGCCAATGGCTTTACCCTGATGGCTAAGTGAGACGGAATCTTGCTTAGCTGAGCGGGTTGCAGCACTTGAAGTGGATGAAGATGCATCGGAAGAAGAACGAGCAGGGCTTCGATTCGTTGTGTTTAACGAATGCCCTGAGCGTATGTTATCAATGCCTGCCATAAATGAGCCTTTTTAAAAATATGAATCTGTACAGTCAATATCGACAATGAGGACAATAACTTTAGTCATTTTATAGCTTAGCAACGAAATTAACATAACCTATTAAAATTGAACCGTTACTTCGCCAATACCACTGACTTGCGCATCTATTATACGGTTAGATTTATCATTTTTCACTTTTATCTGATCGCCGAAGCTTCCGTCAGATAATGCCGTTCCTTTAGTAGTAATATTCATACTACTGGCGGTTGCTTGGATAACTACACTGTCATTTCGGCATACGACACAGATATCATTTTGTTCAATAACATCACCTAACTTCACGTTTCTCTTAGTTTTTGCTCCGACCACTCGCTCAAGTGAGGAAAATCCTTGCCGTCTAAAGCGCAGCAGATCTACCATACTGATAGTTATATCGTTTTCTGTTAAAACTTGCCCTCTGCTTATATGATTAGTGGCGGTAACCATCGGAACTCGCATAGTGAGTCGAACTGGAACATAAATCTTCCAATTATCCTCTTGGCACTCAACAAGTACGGTAATGTTGCTCGCTGATGCGTTGTTTGATGATGAAGAGGTTGCCAGAGTGGTTGGGCAATTTGTTGCGAAAATACGTTCGTCAATATTGGCTGCATTGACTGCGAGTTCGCCTCCTTCGGCGATTTCGATGCTGCTTAAAACGTGATTCTCAGCAGCACTTTGGATCATTTTTACTTGTTCTGGTGTTGCAGCTGACAAAGAAAGACTAAAGAAAGCTAACAAAAAACCGATAGAGTTAAAAAAAATATTATAGAAAGCTCTACACTTAGATATGGAATGTAGATGTAAACAGGTCTTCGGATTCATTGTTCGTGTCTCTCGTTTCTTCATAGCTTGTAGTAGACTACCATTTTTTCATGAACATAAGTTTGAGATGGAGATGTGCTTATGACGGGTATTCTTGATTCTGTGAATCAGCGTACGCAACTTGTCGGTCAAAACCGACTAGAAATACTAACTTTCCGTCTTAACGGACGCCAACGTTATGGCATTAACGTTTTTAAAGTTAAAGAAGTCCTACAATGTCCTAAATTGACGGCTATGCCGAATTTGCATCACTTGGTCAAAGGTGTAGCACACATTCGAGGTCAAACTCTCTCAGTTATTGACTTAAGTTTGGCTATCGGTGGTCGTCCTACTCAAGATGTTCAAAAAAGTTTTGTTGTCATTGCGGAATTTAACCGTAGCACACAAGCCTTTTTAGTCAGCTCTGTGGAGCGTATCGTTAATATGCGTTGGGAAGCGATACTCCCACCACCGGAAGGTGCAGGTAAAGCGAACTACCTGACAGCGGTGACTAACATTGATAACGAACTGGTTGAAATTCTCGATGTAGAAAAGATCCTTGCAGAAATCGCACCAATGAATGAAGAGATGGATGCTAGTATCGCTCATGATATTGCAGAAGCTGAACAAGAACAGGCGATTATTCGCCGCATTTTGATTGCTGATGACTCAACGGTAGCTCGTAAGCAGGTTCAAAGAGCGATTGAATCTATTGGATTTGAATGTATCTTGACTAAAGATGGTAAAGATGCGTATCAAAAGCTGGTAGAAATGGCAAAAGAAGGTAGTATTTACGAACAAATCTCTTTGGTGATTTCTGATATCGAAATGCCAGAGATGGATGGCTATACCTTAACGGCAGAAATTCGCCGAAATAATGAGTTAAAAGATCTCTATGTCATATTGCACTCATCATTGAGTGGGGTATTTAACCAAGCAATGGTTGAGCGAGTAGGTGCGAACTCGTTTATTGCTAAGTTCAATCCTGACGAGCTTGGTAATGCGGTTAAGGCTGCGCTAGTAAAATAAAGAGAATTTAATGACTGCTATTACTATAAGCGATCAAGAATATCGCGACTTTTGCCGGTTTCTCGAATCTCAATGCGGAATTGTATTGGGTGACAGCAAACAGTATCTGGTAAGAAGTCGTCTTAGTCCGCTTGTGACTAAATATAAGTTGGCTAGTTTATCTGACCTGTTACGAGATGTGATAACGGGCAGAAATCGTGATTTGCGTGTGGCAGCCGTTGATGCGATGACAACCAACGAAACCTTATGGTTTCGTGATACGTATCCGTTCACTGTGCTTGCCGAACGTTTGTTACCGGAAATGGCAGCAAAGAAGCGCCCGATTAAAATCTGGTCTGCAGCAAGTTCTTCTGGTCAAGAGCCTTATTCTATGGCAATGACTATTCTGGAGACTCAGCAGCGTCGCCCCGGTTTATTGCCGAGCGTTTCTATTACTGCAACCGATATCTCCGCAAGTATGTTGGATATGTGCCGCGCCGGGGTTTATGACAACCTTGCGCTAGGGCGTGGTTTGTCTCTTGAGCGTCGCCGAGCATTTTTTGAAGATACGGGTGATGGGCGCATGAAAGTAAAAGATAGCCTTAAGCGTCTGGTTAACTTCCGTCCACAGAACTTAATGGAAAGCTATGCGCTACTGGGTAAGTTTGACATTATCTTTTGTCGAAATGTATTGATTTACTTCTCGCCAGATATGAAAGCGAAAGTGTTGAATCAGATGGCAAACAACCTAAACCCTGGTGGTTATCTACTACTCGGTGCTTCTGAGTCTTTAACTGGACTTACGGACAAGTTTGAAATGGTGCGTTGTAATCCGGGCATCATCTATAAGCTCAAATAAGCCACAAGCTTCAACCCCTTTATTTTCTACAGCCCAGCCAAGTGTTGGGCTTTTTCTTTTCTCAATGGTATGGACTCCCCACCTTAATCGAAAAATTCGACTAAGGTGATAGTGTCAACTAAACGGAGACCATACCATGAATAACCTTAGCACTATTTGTATCGACCTTGCCAAAACTGTTTTTCAAGTTGCGTTAATAAACAAGCATGGAAAACTCGTTTCTAATCAAAAAGTCTCTCAATTAAAGCTCATTTCGATTGTTGCTCAGCACCCAAAAGCGGTCGTCTGTATGGAAACGTGTTCAACCGCTCATTACTGGGGGCGGAAATTCCAACAAGCCGGGCACAAAGTATTACTTGTTCCTGCACAAATAGCCGCCAAATACCGTTCGGGAAACAAAAATGATCCTAATGATGCGTTGGCGATTTATGAAGCTAGCCAACGGACAAATATTCATTTTGTCCCTGTTAAAACGATTGAACAGCAAGATCTAGCCTCACTTCTCACGCTTCGAGAGGGTTACATAAAGCAACGAACCCAGCTTTCCAATCGTATTCGAGGACTGGCGATGGAATATGGTGTTAAGTTTCCTGTTGGGATCCATTCACTCAGAAAGCAACTGCCATTCGAATTGGAAAATGCTGAAAATGAGTTCACGGATACTGCTCGGTTTATTCTTCATAATCTTAAAGAGCAGTTAGCCGCGCTTGATACGCCTATTGATGAGGTCACTCAGACACTGACCCATCTTGCGAAACAAAATGAGCAGTGCAAACTTTTGGTGTCTCTACCAGGGATCTCTTGGATTACCGCCAGTGCCTTAGTCGCCAAACTCGGTAATGCATCGTCTTATAAGTGTGGTCGAGATGCGAGTGCAAGCATTGGGCTGGTACCCGCCCACACTGGTAGCGGTGGAAAAAATGTCAATCTTGGTATAACCAAGCGAGGTGACCGTTACTTAAGATCTCTCTTGGTTCACGGTGCCAGAGCGGTGGTCAGTCGTGTCGAAGGTAAATCCGATCCGCTGAGTCTTTGGATACGCGGATTGCTAGAGAAAAATCATATGAATAAAGTCGTTATTGCTCTTGCTAACAAGACCGTCAGGATGGCCTGCGCCATGTTGAAATCTCATCAGCCTTACCGACTTCAATTAAGCTAATTGAAATCCTGTAAAGCTAAAGAGGAGCAAAACGACAACCCACGTGATAGCAAGTAATTAGGATAAAGTGTTAGCTCAGCACACAAGGCAAACTCTGTGTGGGAACTCGGCGAAAAACGCCTGAACCTCGTTAAGAAGCCTTGTTAGTGGATTAAGCCATAAAGGTTCGGGGTAGCTCCCCATCATGAAACCGAATATACGTGCACTTGCAACAAACACTCATCATCCAAATGGCTTGCGTTACAAGGGGAGTCCATATACGTTCCCACGGTCCTCCGTGGGAATGCATATCAGAATCGGAATACCTCATAGGGTAAAGTATGAATTCCCACGCGGGAGCGTGGGAACTAGAGAGAATCATTTGCTTTTCTTCGCCGTCGTTTTCTTTTTCGCGCTGTCTTTTTTCTTCGCGGCGTCTTTTTTCTTTTTCGCTGCTGTCGGTTTTTTCTTCTTAAACACCGCTTTTTTGTGTTTCGGACGCATACCTTCAACGTAACGTTCTTTGATCTCTTCTTTAATATAGCGTGCGACACGTTCAATCATAGGTTGGTCATGTGCTTCGACAAGAGAAATCGCGTTACCTTTCTTACCTGCACGAGCAGTGCGACCAATACGGTGTAGATACACATCGGCGGTACGTGGCATATCAAAGTTAATTACGTGGCTGACATCTGGAATATCAATACCACGAGCAGCAACGTCTGTGGCTAGAAGGATGTTTACCGTACCATCGCGGAAACGTGAAATCGCATTGTTACGGCGATCTTGCGGCATTTCGCCTTGGATCCAAACGCAAGGGATCTGCGCGCGTTCCAATTCAGTTCGAAGATCTGCCAAACGTTCACGGGTTTTCAAGAAGACGATCGCGCGCTCTGACTGTTCGGTTAAGATCTTCTTCAACAGATCAAGTTTGTGTGCCATATCGTCTGCACGGTGATACCACTGAGTGATTTTCTTGCGTTCGCGACGTGGTGGCTCAGCGTTGACAATTGCAGGCTCGTTGAGCAAATCTGCGGTGAAACCATCAACACCTTTGCCTTCCAAAGTGGCTGAAAATAGCAGCGTCTGTTTACGCCAGCGACATTCAGCAGACAGGCGATCAACCACAGGACCAAAGCCCATGTCTAACATACGGTCTGCTTCGTCAAGAATTAACCATTCAATTGCACGACAGTCGAAACGCTCAGCATCGATGTATTCCAATAAACGACCCGGTGTCGCAACCACAATATCTTGAGTGGTTGCCAAAACATCTGCATGCTCTTGGTATTGCACGCCACCCGTAATACTGAAGATGTTCATATGCGTGTATTTTGCCAATGCTTTTGCTTGCTCAGTGATTTGCAGTGCCAATTCACGAGTCGGCGTGAGAATCAGAACACGAGCTGGGCCAGCTTTCTTACGTGGGAAATCTTGTAGGTATTGCAGCGCAGGAATGACAAACGCTGCGGTTTTACCTGTCCCTGTAGGTGCCGATGCAAACACATCTTTCCCGTCGAGGGCTTGAGGAATTGCTTCGGCTTGAACTTGAGTAGGGCGCTCAAAGCCCATTTCTTCAATTGCCTCGATGAGGTTTGGATCCAGTTCTAAGTCAGCAAAAGATTTGATCACTGTTAATACTCCGCAAGCGCTCGGACTGAGCAGTCAAAGCCGATCAGCCGTTGCTGATCAGTAAAAATTAGGGGCGCACATTATAGATGGATCGTCACTCAGATCACATCTTTAATTCTACATCTTCAAATAAAAAGCTCGTGTTAGCTCTATGAAGGCTTGAGTGTAGCCTAAATCGTCGCGAATGATCAGCGTTGATTGCTCAACATCAGTCGGTTGTTTTTTCAGTTCAAACAGAAGTCGATTGATGGGTTTGTTCAGAGTTGGCTGTACTTTGCATAGCCGAGATAAGTAAAAACCACGCTCTTTTGCTCGCGCTATAAATTGCTCTCCCTCGGTTATTGGCAGAATAAAACTGGCGGTTCCTTTGTCTGCCATTAATTGATAACTGATATTAATCAGTTGCTTATGCTGTAACGTGCCGGTGTGTCGAGCGGTGGCTCGCTGAGTATGCTGTGACTGTTCTCCGTCATTAAAATAAGGCGGGTTACAGATAATGGCGTCGAATGTTGTGCTATCGGCCATACTTAGCACGTCGGTTTGCTGCAAAGCGATACGGTCAAACCAAGGTGAGTTGCTGATGTTGATCTGAGCGGCTTGGCAAGCGTATTGATCAATATCGATAGCTTGTATTTGTGCGGCGGAAAATCTTTGGGCACACATCAAGGCTAAAAGCCCTGTTCCCGTGCCGATATCCAAAATATGTGACGGTGAAGACGAATGCTGAAAAGCCCAAGCCCCTAGCATTACACCATCGGTACTGACAGGCATGCCACTTTGTCCGCCTTCAATCGAAAATTGTTTAAATTTGAAGTCTTTAGTTTTTAACGTGCTACTTTTCATGAAAATATTGCTTTTTGTCGAAAATTAAGTGACTAACGCTGTTGTTGAATAATTGTATAGATTTTTGTTCTATTTGTTGTCGGTTTTATATGGTGATTTTATAGTTATTTATTCTGATTTATTTATTAAGGTTGGTGTTATGAACTGGTTTTTTGCTTTATGTCTGGTTTTATGTGGTGTTTTTCGCTCGCGGGTTGCGAAGTGATGATAGTTTCGTCATTATTCGCCCTCTCTTGAGCATTGGAAAGCCGTTTTTCAAGCCAAGGATGTATTACATTAACGAATAATTATTAAGGGGTATCTGTGAAACAGTCGTTAAAATTAACAGATATTATAGCTTTAGGCTTTATGCTTTTTGCGTTCTTCTTGGGCGCGGGTAACATCATTTTCCCTCCTCTGGCGGGTCAATTAGCCGGTGACCATTTATTGCCAGCAATGAGTGGTTTCCTTTTGACAGCGGTAGGTCTACCTCTCGCCACTATCATTGCCATCGCAATCGCGGGTGGTAGTTGGGAGCATCTTACTCAGTATTTACCGGCGAAAGCGTCGCTGGTAATGGCCGCTCTTATCTTCATAATTATCGGTCCTGCATTCGCTGCGCCTCGTACTGGGTTAGTGGCTTATGAAATGGCGGTAAAACCGTTGTTTTCTGATGTTAATTTAACGCTTTTCTCTGTACTGTTTTTTAGTGTGGCGATGTTTTTTTCATGGTCGCAGGGAAAGTTGATTGATGTGATTGGCAAGGTGCTAACGCCTGCTCTTTTCATCGGTCTGATTGTTTTGGCGTTGGGTGTTTTCATCGATCCTCAAAGCCCAATGATGGCGGCGCAAGGTGAGTACGCAACCCAACCGCTAACCAAAGGTTTCCTTGAAGGTTACAACACAATGGATACCTTCGGCGCGCTGATGTTCGGCATTCTGATTGTCGACGCTTTGCGTGCAAAAGGAATTACTGAACAGAAAGCGACAACCAAATACCTCATTAGCGCGGCGCTAATTGCGGCAGCAGGTTTGGCGTTTGTTTACATCTCATTATTCTACTTAGGTGCAACAAGTTCATCGGTGGCGATGGGGGCGGACAATGGCGGTGTGGTGCTAAGCCAATACGTTATTGCACTGTTCGGTGATAAAGGCCAGTTGGTGCTATCAGTGATCGTGCTGCTTGCCTGTCTGACTACCGCTATTGGGCTTATCTCTGCATGTTCTGATTTCTTCAGCACACATACGCCTATTTCATACAAAACATGGGTTGTGATCAACGGTGTTGCGTGTGCCGTGGTCGCAAATATAGGTCTGGCTCAGTTGATTGCTCTTTCTGTGCCTGTGCTATTCGCGCTATACCCAGTTGCGATTGCATTAGTTGCGTTGACTTTCATCCGCACTAAACTTGCTAACCCTCAAGCCGCATATCGTGTGGTGATTCTTGTATCACTGTTGTTTGCGCTTATTGATGCAGCGAAAGTCTCTGGTTTAGACGTGTCATTCTTCAACTTCCTGCCATTGTTTGACATTGGTATGGGTTGGTTGTTACCAACGGTTGCGGCGATGATCGTAATGACATTTGTTGGTGGTTCTGCAAAAGCTGAGCTGGAACAAAAAACCGCATAAATTTCAGCTTGTTTAAAGAGAGGCGTTTGAGACGGTTTCTATACTGAACTTAGCGCCTCTTTTTTATTGCTATCAGAACCTAGACAATACCTCTATTTTCTGTACAGCTTCCACTCAAAATATCCCCAATTTTTCCTGTATCTTCATCACATTTTTAAGTAGAATTCTTCGGTTAAATTCTACTCATAAAGCTTAAGCAAAAATGTTTGAAATCAATCCAATTAAAAACCGCATTCAGGATGTGTCAGAGCGCACGAATATCCTGAGGGGGTACCTTTGACTATGACGCTAAGAAAGAGCGTCTGGAAGAAGTAAACGCAGAACTTGAACAACCCGATGTATGGAACGAACCTGAGCGCGCACAAGCGTTAGGTAAAGAACGTTCAGCATTAGAGTTGGTTGTTGAGACCATCAATCAACTCGATCAAGGGGTTGACGATGTTGAAGGACTTCTTGAATTAGCGATAGAAGCCGAAGATCAGGAGACTTTCGATGAAATTGGTCCTGAACTCGCTGAATTAGAAACTAAGTTAGAACAACTTGAGTTTCGCCGTATGTTCTCTGGCGATCATGATGCGTCTGACTGCTATATCGATCTTCAATCGGGCTCTGGTGGTACAGAAGCACAAGACTGGACTTCAATGATGCTACGCATGTACTTGCGTTGGGCTGAAGCGAAAGGCTTTAAAACCGAAGTGATTGAAGTGTCAGAAGGTGAGGTTGCGGGCCTCAAGTCTGCGACGGTGCGTATCATTGGTGACTACGCCTACGGTTGGTTACGTACTGAAACTGGCGTTCACCGTTTAGTGCGCAAATCACCATTCGATTCAGGCGGTCGTCGTCATACTTCGTTTGCTTCTGCGTTTATCTACCCTGAAGTGGATGACAATATAGCGGTCGATATTAACCCAGCCGATCTACGTATCGACGTCTATCGCGCATCGGGTGCTGGTGGTCAGCACGTTAACACCACCGAATCTGCGGTACGTATTACTCACATTCCAACCAATACGGTTGTGCAGTGCCAGAATGACCGTTCTCAGCATAAAAACAAAGATCAGGCGATGAAACAGCTTCGTGCGAAACTGTTCGAACTTGAACTGCAGAAGCAAAATGCTGAGAAGCAAGCGAATGAAGATGCGAAGTCTGATATCGGCTGGGGTAGCCAAATTCGCTCATACGTACTAGATGATTCTAGAATTAAAGATTTACGCACCGGAATTGAAAATCGTAACACGCAAGCGGTTCTCGATGGTGACTTAGACAAATTTATTGAAGCTAGCCTGAAATCTGGCCTTTAAGCTTTTTACCGACAATACAGGGTACATGCAAAATGACTGATGCTGTTCAAAACGAAATGAATCAAGAACAAATCGCGCAAGAAGAAAACAAGCTGATTGCAGAGCGTCGTAGTAAGTTAGAGCACATCCGTAAGAGCTGTAAAGCGAATGGTCATCCAAATGATTTCCGTCGTGACAGCCTAGCTGGTGATCTACAAGCTGAGTTCGGTGAAAAGAGCAAAGAAGAGCTAGAAGAGCTGAACCATATCGTGGCTATTGCTGGTCGCGTCATGGCAAAACGTGGTCCATTCCTTGTTATTCAAGAGACTTCAGGCCGTATTCAAGCTTACGCATCGAAAGATGTACAAAAAGAGCTGAAAGAGAAATACCAAGGTCTGGATATCGGTGACATCATCGGTGTTAAAGGCGCACTACATAAATCAGGTAAAGGCGATCTTTACGTCAACATGGATGAGTACGAGTTGCTGACTAAGGCACTTCGTCCACTTCCAGAAAAATTTCACGGTCTGACTGACCAAGAGATGCGTTACCGTCAGCGTTACGTCGACCTGATCGTTAACGAAGATTCACGTAAGACATTCATCATTCGTTCGAAGCTAGTCAGCGCAATTCGTGCTTTCATGACCTCTAAGGGTTACCTGGAAGTTGAAACTCCGATGATGCATGTGATCCCTGGTGGTGCTTCTGCGCGTCCATTCGTCACTCACCACAACGCGCTAGATATCGATATGTATCTGCGTATTGCACCTGAGCTATACCTCAAACGCTTAGTTGTTGGTGGTTTTGATCGTGTGTTTGAGATCAACCGTAACTTCCGTAACGAAGGTCTTTCTCCTCGTCACAACCCTGAATTCACTATGATGGAATTCTACCAAGCGTACTCTGACTACAAAGATCTGATGGATCTAACAGAAGAGATGTTAAGCACGGTAGCAATCAATGTTCTGGGTGCAACAGCAATGCCTTATGGCGATGAAATGGTTGAGTTTGGCGGTAAATACGCTCGTATGAGCATGTTTGAAGCGATTAAACACTACAATCCAAACCACGCTCAAATTCAGGCGTTAACAGAAGAAGATATCCAAAACCGTGAGCTTATGGTTTCTATCGCGAAATCTGTTCACGTTGAAGTTGAAGATTTCTGGACTTGTGGTCAGCTACTTGAAGAGATCTTCGGTGAAACAGCGGAACCAAAACTGATCCAGCCGACGTTCATCACGGGCTACCCTGCGGATATCTCTCCACTGGCTCGTCGTAGCGATAGTAACCCATTCTTTACCGACCGTTTTGAGTTCTTCATCGGTGGTCGTGAAGTTGCGAATGGTTTCTCTGAGCTTAACGATGCAGAAGACCAAGATGCTCGCTTTAAAGCACAGGTGGATGCGAAAGAGTCTGGTGACGACGAAGCAATGTTCTACGATGCAGACTACATTACTGCTCTTGAGCACGGCTTGCCACCAACGGCTGGCCAAGGTATCGGTATCGACCGTCTAGCGATGTTGTTTGCTAACGCACACACGATTCGTGACGTTATTCTGTTCCCTGCGATGCGTCCACAACAGTAATCTGTTGCTGGTTATTGTCATTTAACAAAAACCGCCTAACGTGAAGTGAAGGCGGTTTTTTTATTTCTGGGTATTTTAAAGTTAGACATGATGTTTTATCTGGTCGCATTTTCGTTTTAATGATCAAATTCTTATGCGAATTTTTAGACCGACATAAAGTTTTTTATTAGAAATATTTCCATTTCCTTTCTAGTCTTATATGTGAGACAGGCTAATGTCTTAAGTCTCGTTACTGTATCCTCAGTTGCCTGAGCCTACGTAGCAGCGGCACATAAAGAATTTAAATAATAAGGATAAGTTCATGGCTAATCAGTTCCGTATGGACTCTGTTCCGGGGTCGTTGATAGTTGTCGGTGGCACATACGAACCATGGCTTTCTGTTTTAGAGCAAGTAGGATGGAGATGCACTCAGTGTGCTGATCTTCGTCAAGCGGATACGCTTTTCGCCGAAACAGGGCCTTGTATTGGTATTGTTGACCTTTGTCATGATGAGTTTAGCTTAAATGGCATTGCAAACTTGGTAAGTAACCATAAGCAAGTTCGCTGGTTAGCCTTTATTCGCGAATCACAACTGAGCTCTGACACTATTTGCCAGTTCATCGTGAATTTCTGTATCGATTTTTTCACCGCACCAATCCCAGATGCTCAGCTACTCAGTACCATTGGCCACCAACTTGGTATGCTGAAACTGGAGAAAAAAGTATGGCCTCACTATGGCTCAAATAGTGATATGGGACTGATTGGTGATTCCATTCCAGTTAAGCGTTTACGCGATCAGATTAAACGTATTGGTCCAACCGATGCCAGTATTCTTATTTACGGTGAGAGCGGTACAGGTAAAGAAACGGTGGCTAAAGCGGTACATAAGACTTCTGCTCGCGCACAGAAACCATTTATGTCGGTTAACTGCCGAGCAATGTCAGAGAGCCGAATAGAGAGTGAACTGTTTGGTATCGGTAACGATAATAGGGGTGATCTCCCCATTTTGTTACAAGCTGACGGTGGTACTGTGCTGCTGAATGACATCCTAACTTTACCGAAAAGCCAGCAGTTGAACTTATTGCGCTTTCTACAGGAAGGAACCGTTGAGACTGCAAATGGTGTGAAAGAGGTCGATGTGCGTATTCTTTCTGCAAACTCTTCCGATATTGAAAAAGCCCTGATTGACGGTGACTTCAATGAAGAGCTCTACCACTACATCAACGTGTTGCGAATTAACGTACCGAGTCTCAAAGAGCGAGCTGGCGACATTGCGATTTTAGCCCGTCATTTCTTGCAACAGTATTCTAAGGAGTACAACGCTCAAGCCAGAAGCTTCTCTGAAGATGCAACACGTGCGTTAACTCGTTACCATTGGCCAGGCAACGTTCGTGAGCTGATGAACCAAATTAAGCGCGTAGTATTGATGTCTGAAACTGTTGTGCTTGATGAAGCGCATCTAGAGCTTCCTAAGCGCAGTGACGGAAAACGCAGCTTGAAGAGTATTCGTGAACGTTCAGAGCGCGATGCACTGTTGCTTGTGTTGGAATCCTACTCAGGGCAAGTTTCGGTTGCGGCGAAAGAACTGGGTGTGTCACGCGCAACCATGTATCGTTTGCTTAATAAACATAATTTGATCACGGATAGCACTTATTAAACAAATAGCACTTACTAAACAAATAGCACCGACTAAACAAGAGGCAAAGGGGCTAGTTACTGTTCTAGCCCCCAATGAATGGTTAAGGACACGGATTGGAATAGGTAGTTCCAATCTGTTGAATTTTAAGCAGCAGTTCTTCGCTTAATTCCACATCCAAGCTATCAATATTGGCTTTTAATTGTTGTAAATTGGTCGCTCCGAGAATGGTCGAAGCGACAAATGGACGTTGGTTAACAAAGGCTAGTGCCATTTGTGCCGGATCTAAAGCAAACTCACGAGCCAAGTTCACGTAAGCTTCGGTTGCTTTGACACCTTGAGGTGTGAAGTAGCGTTGGAAGCGTTCAAATAGGCTGCAACGAGCGCCATCTGGGCGTGCTCCATTGAGATATTTTCCGCTCAATGCACCGAATGCCAATGGAGAGTAGGCTAGCAGCTTAACACCTTCAAAGTGACTGATTTCGGAAAGACCCACTTCAAACGAGCGGTTTAGGAGGCTGTATGGGTTCTGGATAGTGACCATGCGAGGTAAGTCGTGCTTTTCTGCCAAGCGCAGATAGGTCATCAATCCCCACGGTGTTTCATTAGATACACCGATATAACGCACTTTCCCCATACGCACTAAGTCATTCAATGCTTCTAGGCTCTCAATGAGCGTGACCTCTTCCTGGCTATCTGGATAAGGATAGTTCAGTTGACCAAACATATTGGTTGGGCGTTGAGGCCAGTGCAACTGGTATAAGTCGATATAATCGGTTTTTAGGCGAGAAAGACTGTCGTTAATTGCTTGATGAATGTTACGGTGATCGAGCGCCATATGTTCGCGAATCGGTGTATTTCTATTTGGCCCCGACACTTTGCTCGCCAGAACGATTTTTTCACGCTTACCTGATTTTTCAAGCCAATTACCGATGAACTCTTCGGTTTTTCCTTGTGTTTCCTGCTTGGCTGGCACTGGGTACATTTCAGCGGTATCAATGAAGTTAATCCCACGTTCGAGCGCATAATCTAGCTGACTAAACGCTTCTGCTTGAGTATTTTGTTCGCCGAAAGTCATTGTACCTAAACAGAGTTTACTCACTTCTAAGGTTGAGTGTGGCAGTTTGGTATATTGCATAGCCCTTCCTTGTATGGCACTGAATTTAAAACAGCTTTTATAGGATAATTTTTACTATAAGCGAACTATGCGTGTAAACGGAAATGAATTTTATACTCTTCCTACTTGAAGCTGCAGCGCATTATGTTTTTGTATGGGGTCTACGTTCGTTCACCCCAATCACATAGTTTATCTATGTTCATGGGGATTCACTCACTTGTCGCCTACCTGCAACTCCAAGTAGTTTGAGTATATTTACCAGATACTCAATTAAGCGTAGTGGTTGTGTAGAATATTGGCGGTGAACTGGGTTCTTAGGTAGAAGCCACGTGGAAGGGTGCGAATGGGTTTTCCATTGGCACCGTAAGCTTCGGTTAATATTCTGCCGTTAGCCGCTTTTGGACGTAATTGCAGCACTTCACCGTGTTTGGCTGTGATTTGCGAAATATTCCCCAAAACAATGAACTCCATCAGTTCTTCCCAATCGGCTTTCAGTTGCGCTTCTTCTTGCTCAGAAGGGCTCCAAATCAAAGGCGAGCCAACTCGCCGTTCTGCTAACGGAATTTCACGCTCACCTTCGACCGGGATCCAAAGCACGCGAGACAATTTATTTCGTACATGACTTGTTTCCCAAGTTAGCCCATGCACTCCGGTAAGAGGCGCGACACAAACAAAGGTAGTTTCTAATGGCTTACCACTATAACCAATAGGAATGCTTTTCAGTTCAATGCCAAGATCCTCAAAATCTTGTTGAGGCTTACTTCCTGCGCTAGCACCCAGATGCCATTCCAACAATTGACCAACCCAACCTTTATCTTTTTTAAGATCAGGAGGAACGATCATGTTGGCTTCATCTGCTAACTGTTGATAGCTCACTCCGGCTATTTGCCAGGCTCTTTCTAATAGCTCTTGTTCGCTTTGTGGTTCTGCTTTCATTGCTAATGTTCGAATAACTTAATCATGAGAACGAAGACGCTGATTGTAGCAAAAATAGAGTGATAAAGGATCTTGATGGAACAATGAACATAGTGGGTGAATAATGATCTTTTTTTGAGTTATCCACAAAAAATACATTAAAACAGAGCAAATAGTACATTCATGTATGAATAAACAGGGCTTTGTACAGTCATTTACCACTGAGGTGATGGTATTTTCAGCGATTTTTTTTTACTCGTGTGGATAACAGTTAGATTGGTTGATCTTTAACCTCTCCAAGTGATCTAAAAACACAATGTTAGCTGGATTGGTTCCCTAACAGGTGGGTTTAATTTAACTCTATGTTTAATAACATAAAATTGATGTTTTGAATATTATTCCCATTTAAGGTATTTATTGGGCTTATGCTTTTTTTTACACAGTTCACTGTCTTCTTCACATGGTTATTCACAGAAATCGTGAATAAATGTGGTCTAGCTCGCAATCTTTTGTTGATAACTTATATTTCGCTTAAAAAATGTTCTATCAGTGAGTTGTCGATAATAAATATCGTGTGAATCACACTAGTTAGTTTGCTCATATTGGGGATATGTGGAAAAATCAGAACAATTACAGATTTTACTAGAGGTTTGCCAGTGATAGATGGCGATGGTTACCGACTCAATGTAGGTATTGTGATTTGTAACAACCATGGTCAGGTATTCTGGGCGAAACGATACGGACAACATTCATGGCAATTCCCTCAGGGGGGAATCGATGAAGGTGAGACTCCTGAACAAGCTTTGTTTAGAGAGCTTTACGAAGAGGTTGGGCTAACAAAGAAAGATGTGAAAATCATTGCGACAAGTCGCCATTGGCTAAGATATAAATTGCCAAAGCGTTTGGTTCGTTGGGATTCTCAACCTGTCTGTATTGGACAAAAACAGAAATGGTTCTTGCTACGTTTGGAAAGTGATGAATCGAAGATTAACATGCAACGTGGCAGTTCCCCTGAATTTGATGGTTGGCGCTGGGTGAGTTACTGGTATCCAGTGAGACAAGTGGTGTCTTTTAAGCGTGATGTATATCGTCGGGCAATGAAGGAATTTGCTTCATTAGCGATGCCGTTTAAAGAGCGGAAAGTTAAAGGTAAACGCAAAAATAAAAGAGGATAGACATGCTTTCTCAGCTAAGGGAGATAGTTGAACAGGTTTCAAAGGTAGAGAACGTCAATCAGGCGTTAGATATTTTTGTTAAGCAAACGTGCAGCGCTATGGCAACAGAGTGCTGTACTGTCTATCTTGCTAACGAGGAAATGCAGCGTTTAGAACTGATGGCAACCCAAGGCTTGAAATTCAAAGGTGATAAAATTCATATCGGTTTTGAAGAAGGTCTGGTGGGGTTAGTCAAACGTTCAGCAGAGCCGATTAACTTAGCCGAAGCATCTAAACATCCAAATTTCAAATACTTCAAACAACTGGGGGAGGAGGTTTACCACTCTTTCCTTGGTACTCCGATTATTTACCGTAAACAAGTTCTTGGGGTTCTGGTTGTTCAGCAGAAGACTCCGCGTTCATTCAGTGAAATGGAAGTTTCTTTCCTGGTAACATTGGCGGCACAGCTAGCAGTTATTGTGGCGCATGCGCAAACCCAAGGACAATGGTTACTTAACAAGAAGAAGCAACATTCCATCACAGGTATCGGTGCTTCATCCGGGGTTGCGATCGGTGAGTTCTGGTGGGACGACACTCAACCACAACTTTCGGAAGTTTACCCTGCATCGACGTTAGATATCGATCGTGAACAAGAGTGGTTAGCGCTTGCGATTGAAAGCGCATTGAGTGATTTTCGCAAAATGCGCAAAAAACTCGACAGCGATATCAATAAAGAAGCTTTGGCGATCTTCGATCTGTTTACCCACCTTTTGAATGACCCTATGTTGCGCAAAGATTTGAAAGCGCAGATCCAAAAAGGTGACAGAGCGGATTGGGCATTACGCCAAGTCGTCGAAAGTTATTCCAACCGCTTCGCACGTATGTCCGATGTTTATCTGCGTGAACGTGCACAAGACATCCGCGAGCTAGGTCAGCGTTTATTATTCTTTTTGCACAATACCGAGCAAGAACAGCATCAGTTAGAAGAACCGATTATTTTGGTGGTCCGAGAGCTGACCGCCACCATTCTTGCTGCTTTACCGAAAGACAAGTTATTAGCCGTTGTTTCTGTTGAAGGGGCGGCAAATTCCCATGCGGCTATTTTGTCCCGAGCTTTAGGCATTCCTGCGGTGATGGGCGTTTCGATAAATCTCAAGGATATCAATGGTAAAACCGGTATCGTTGATGGTTACAGTGGTAAAGTCTTTATTTCACCGGCGAAGTCTATTCTCTCTGAGTATCGAGCGTTGGCGAATGAAGAGAGTGAACTGTCGAATATGGTGAATGAGGCGATAGCCCAACCGGCGATCACTCAAGATGGTTGTCATATCGAATTGATGTTGAACTCGGGTCTCAGTGCAGACACCAATATTGCAATTAATCAAGGGGTTGATGGCGTTGGGCTGTATCGAACTGAATTCTCATTTTTGCTGCAACATCGTTTCCCATCGGAAGAAGAGCAAATTCAGCAATACAGCAGCGTGCTCAATGCTTATCCAGATAAACGCGTTGTGATGCGCACGTTGGATATTGGCGGTGATAAACCACTGCCATATTTGCCGATAGAAGAGGACAACCCATTTTTAGGGTGGCGAGGTATTCGCTTTACCCTTGATCACCCTGATATTTTTCTTATCCAACTTCGAGCCATGATGCGCGCCAGCAAAACGCACAATAATCTCAGTATTCTGCTACCTATGATTTCAGGTACCAATGAGTTGGATGATGCAATCAAGTTGATTCATCAAGCGTACAAAGAGGCGATAAAACTAGACCCAGCTATTGTCATGCCACAAATTGGTATCATGGTCGAAGTGCCATCCATGCTGTATTTATTGCCTTTAATCGCGGATAAAATCGATTTTGTTTCTGTAGGTACTAATGACTTAACGCAATATTTGTTGGCGGTAGACAGGAACAATTCCCGTGTGGCTGATGTCTATGAATCTATGCATCCGGCTGTCGTCATGGCGTTGAAGCAAATTCAACAAATTTGTGCCACACACAATATTCCAGTGTGTGTCTGCGGTGAGTTAGCAGGTGACCCAATCGGTTCTCTGCTGCTTATCGGTTTGGGATACACGGCACTAAGTATGAACACATCTAACGTCGCTAAAGTGAAATACCTCGTACGACACGCAAAAAAGTCAAAATTAACAGCACTTACTGACAAAGCATTGATGCAACCTTACGGTAAAGATATTTACAATATGATGATAGGGTATTTCGAACAACAAGGGCTTGCAGGTTTTGTTCGCGCTGGCAAAAAATAGGAATGAGATGTGAATTTTGAATTACTGGCTCTATTTTTGTTGTTAGGGTCTGTTGTTGGCGTGCTCGCGGGTTTACTCGGTATCGGTGGTGGTCTGGTTGTTGTGCCAGCGTTGGTTCTTTTGTTGCCTCGGATCGGTATATCAACAGAAATTTTAATGCATATGGCGTTAGCAACGTCACTCGCGACCATCATCCTCACCTCATCTTCTTCTGCATTAAGCCATCTCAAACTCGGTAATGTGGACATGTTCGCCGTTAAATGGCTGATGCCTGGCGTTGTGATTGGTGGCTATTTCGGCGCGACAGTGGCTGATTGGATTCCGTATCAATATCTACCCAAAGTGTTCAGCATTATTGTCATGATGCTAAGCTGGCAGATGTTTCGTTCCATCAAGGTGGCTTCACTTCGTCCGATGCCAAGTGCAATGATTACCGCATTATGTGGCGGTGGTATTGGTGTTATCTCTAGTCTTGTTGGGGTCGGTGGTGGCTCGCTTTCGGTTCCATTTTTGAATTGCCATGGAGTCGAAATGCGAAAAGCCGTAGGATCTTCTGCCGTCTGTGGCTTTGGTATCGCAGTTTCGGGGATGCTTGGTTTCGTGGTCAGTGGCTATCAGATGGTGGATTTACCTCAATACAGTTGGGGCTATGTTTATCTTCCTGCATTAGTGGCCATTGCGGCGACTTCAATGTTGACAACACGTATTGGTGCCAAGTTGTCGACGCAGCTTCCTACCGCATCTTTGAAACGAATTTTTGCTGTATTTCTTATGTTTGTTGCTGTAACCATGTTGGTCCAGTAATTCCTTTTTGATTAAGTAGAAGAGAACGTAATTTATGTCTCAGGGTTATCTCCAATTTCCGAATATTGACCCCGTTCTGGTTGCTATAGGCCCGATTTCTGTGCGTTGGTACGGAATGATGTATCTGGTCGGTTTCTTATTTGCTCTGTGGCTTGCCAACCGTCGTGCAGATAAATCAGACGGTGCGTGGAATCGTGAACAAGTATCGGATTTATTATTTGCTGGCTTTTTAGGAGTGGTGATTGGTGGACGTGTTGGTTACGTGGTGTTCTACAATTTCGAGATGTTCTTAGCCGATCCTTTGTACCTATTTAAAGTCTGGACTGGCGGTATGTCATTCCATGGTGGCTTGCTAGGTGTTATCTCTGCCATGATTTGGTATGCGAGAAAGAATGGACGTACCTTCTTTGGTGTCGCGGATTTTGTTGCTCCTCTCGTGCCTTTTGGTTTAGGAATGGGGCGTTTGGGGAACTTTATGAACAGCGAACTTTGGGGGCGTGTAACGGATGTGCCTTGGGCGTTTGTTTTCCCAAATGGCGGTCCGCTTCCTCGTCATCCATCGCAGCTTTATGAGATGGCTCTTGAAGGTGTGGTTCTATTTTTTATTCTTAACTGGTTTATCAAAAAGCCTCGTCCACTGGGTTCGGTTTCAGGGCTATTCCTTGCAGGGTATGGTACATTCCGTTTCCTTGTTGAATATGTTCGCGAGCCAGACGTACAACTTGGCCTCCTTCTTGGCGGTATTGCGTCAATGGGACAACTGTTATCACTGCCAATGATAGTTTTAGGTGTGTTAATGATGGTGTGGGCGTACAAACGTGGCCTGTACAAAGATGACGTAGTTAAAAGTAAATCAGTTAAAAATAAGTAAGTTGCAACTAAGTAAGGGTATTTTGTGAAACAGTATTTGGATCTCTGTCAGAGAATCGTTGATGAAGGTGTTTGGATTGAAAATGAGCGCACTGGTAAACGTTGTCTTACCGTTATTAATGCTGACTTAACTTATGACGTTGCCAACAATCAATTCCCACTCGTCACTACTCGCAAGAGCTTCTGGAAGGCAGCGGTTGCTGAGCTGCTGGGTTACATTCGTGGCTATGATAACGCGGAAGATTTTCGCAAGTTAGGCACCAAAACCTGGGATGCCAATGCAAACCTAAATGAAGCGTGGCTCAACAATCCTTACCGTAAAGGTGAGGATGATATGGGGCGAGTCTACGGCGTTCAAGGTCGTGCGTGGGCAAAACCGGATGGCGGTCATATCGACCAGCTTAAGAAAATCGTAGATGACTTAACACGTGGTGTGGATGATCGCGGTGAAATTATCAATTTCTACAACCCAGGTGAGTTCCATATGGGCTGTTTACGCCCTTGTATGTACAGCCATCACTTCTCTTTGCTGGGGGACACTCTATATCTGAACAGTACCCAGCGTTCATGCGATGTCCCACTTGGTTTGAATTTTAATATGGTTCAAGTCTATGTTTTTCTTGCGGTTATGGCACAGATTACCGGTAAGAAGCCGGGGCAGGCGTTCCATAAAATTGTCAATGCGCACATCTATGAAGATCAACTGGCGTTAATGCGCGACGTGCAACTGAAACGTGAACCACTGGCGGCACCTCAATTCCATATCAACCCAGAGATTAAGTCACTGCAAGATTTGGAAACATGGGTCACGATGGATGATTTCGAAATCACGGGTTACGAATTCCATGCCCCAATTCAGTATCCGTTTTCAGTTTAAATTACGGACATGGAAACGGACATAGAAAAAGGCGCGTTAAGCGCCTCAGACTGATGACAAACCCAATATCGTCATTCCTGCGAAGGCAGGAATCTAAATCCTAGCATCATGCGAAAAAGCCAGATCCCAGATAAATGCTACGCATTTTCTGGGATGACGGAGATTTTGATTAGTTATTGCTGTGCAGCTCGCTGTTCAGTTCAACCGCTGACTTGTTTGCCAGACATTCAACCTGACCGGTTTGCGAGTTACGACGGAATAGCAGATCTGATACGCCTGCTAAATCACGCGCTTTTACAATTTCTACTTCGTTGCCATCTTTATCCAGCATACGTACTTTGGTACCTGCTGTTACGTATAAGCCAGATTCAACCGTACAACGGTCGCCTAGAGGGAAACCAAGACCTGAGTTTGCACCTAGTAGTGAGTTTTCACCGATTGAAACAACGACAGTACCGCCACCAGACAGTGTGCCCATGATAGACGCACCACCACCGATGTCTGAACCGTTACCGACCAGAACACCTGCCGAAATGCGACCTTCAACCATGCTCACGCCTGTTGTACCAGCGTTGAAGTTGATGAAACCTTCATGCATTACAGTTGTGCCTTCGCCTACATGTGCGCCAAGACGTACGCGAGAAGTATCAGCGATACGGATACCTGCTGGAACCACGTAATCCACCATTTTAGGGAATTTGTCTACGCAATCGACTGTCAGAGGGCGACCTGCTAGGCGCGCTTCAATTTGGCGCTCTGTCAGTTCAGGCAGATCGATTGGACCTTCATTTGTCCAAGCGATGTTGTGCAGTAGACCGAAAATACCATCAAGCACTGTGCCGTGTGGCTTCACTAGGCGGTTTGAAATAAGTTGTAGTTTCAGGAAGCCTTCTGCAACAGATTGAGGTTTCTCATCTGCGGCTAGAACAACAAGCACCAGCGGTTGAGCAGAGCTTGCGGCTTTTTCTGCGAATGAAGCGTTAACAACTTGACCGTTATCAGCAAACGCGGTTGCTAGCTGTGCGCTTTGCTCAACAGAAATTTCGACAGCTTGATTGCCATCTGTGTAACCTGCAATAGCTGCTAGGTCAGCAACTAAAGCGTCGCTTGGATTTAGAACTGGTGCAGGGAAGTATGCTTCGATAATTTTTCCATCACGGTTTTTAGTCGCCGTACCGAAACCAAGTGCAAAATGCGCCATGTTTGCTCTCCGTATTAATTTGAATTGGGTATAGCAGGCAACTGGTTGAGCTAAGTCGCTGCATTAATTATCTGATGGTCATCATAAAGAGACTTTTTCGCTGATAAAAGAGCAAAAAAGCAATAAGTCCGTAGAACGATACCTTTTGTCTGTTTAACGATACATCTCTCTGGATGGAATAGATATTCAACAATATAAAAAACCGCTGGCTAAGCAGCGGTTCAGAGTGATGACAAACCCAATATTGCCATTCCTGCGAAGGCAAAAATATAAACCTCGCATCATGCGCAAGAGAGAGATCCCGGATAAATACTGCGTATTTTCCAGGATGACAGGTATAAATCGAATATCGACTTTTACGCAGCGTCGTCGACGGCTTCTTCAGTCTTTACTGCTTTTGGTTTCTTTGCTGGTGGCGCAGGTTTACGTTTTGCACCTAAAGCGACCAGAACATCATCTTTGTTCTGAGCTAAGAACATTGCCAGTTCTTCCGTTTTCGCTTCATCTTCAATCAGTTCACTCTTACCGATCAGCTCGAATAGCTCGTCCGCGATATCCAGCATTTTGTCATAAGCGTCAGCTTCGGCTTTCGAGGTAAAAGTCATTTTCTCTTCTCCGTTGCGTTCCACCACGTACTTAACGATGACAGCCATGGTCCATCCTCTAAATTGCTTTTAAATTACTGTGTGTTTATACAGGTTTATTCGCTAAATGTCTAGGTTAAGACTATAAAGCTGATACTTCAGTCAATCTGTCTATAGGTTCTCATTTTCTTTGTTCGAGCCTTGATACCACTTATGCTAATCTCAACAGCAACATAGCTGAAAACTGCATGAGTGAATTGTGTTTACTGTTTACCATTCCAATAAAGTCGATACCTTAAAAATCTTGCTGGTGCATTTAATCAAAGCCGCGCCGCTGGAAAATCCGTTTGAAAAAGAGCAAATCTTGGTGCAGAGCCCGGGTATGTCACAGTGGTTGAAAATGGCGTTGGCAAAAGAACTGGGAATCGCAGCCAACATCAATTTTCCGTTACCAGCGACCTTTATCTGGCAAATGTTCACTCATGTTCTGCCTGACGTGCCAGAGCGTAGCGCCTTTAACAAAGAGGCAATGACGTGGAAGTTAATGGAAGTGCTACCGACCCAGATGGAGTCTGAAGCGTTCTCTGCATTAAAAAGTTACCTTAAAGACGATATTGACCACTCTAAGCTCTACCAATTAGCGGAAAAAATCGCAGATATTTTTGATGGCTATCTGGTGTATCGACCCGATTGGATTGAAGCTTGGGAGAATGGAGAAACGGTAGAAGAAATCGGTGACGAGCACCCGTGGCAAGCTATTTTGTGGAAGCAGCTTTACGACTATACGGTGACTCATCAGCAGCAATCGCACTATCACCGAGCCAACTTATATTTACGTTTTATTGAAACGCTAGCCAGTGGACATGTGCCGCTTGAGAAACTGCCGAAACGGCTGTTTATCTTTGGTATTTCCTCTCTGCCTCCGCGTTATATGGAGGCATTAAAAGCATTAGGCGAGCACATTGACGTACACCTAATGTTTACCAATCCTTGCCAACATTACTGGGGAGATATTCGAGATCGTAAATATTTGGCTCGAATCGAAAACCAGCGCCGTAAACAACTGGCTTTAAGCGGGCAAACATTGTCAGTGATAGGGGAAATATCGCCACTTAAAGGCGACATTGACCGCAATATTGCCGAAGATGAGCTACATATTAGCAATGCGATAGGTAACAGCTTATTAGCATCAATGGGCAAATTGGGGCGTGATAACCTCTATTTGCTGGCACAAGATGATAACGAAGAGCATGAGCTGTTTATCGATATTGCAAGAGAAAGCTTACTGCAGCAGTTGCAAGCGGATATTTTGCATCTTGAGGAGCATCAAGATGATCATCGGCTTGATAGCAGTACTCACAAACCCACCATCAACACTCAAGATCGCTCGCTAACCATTCATGCTTGCCACAGCCCAATGCGTGAAGTGGAGATTCTGCATGATGAACTGTTAGCCATGTTTGACCGTGATCCGGCATTGAAGCCGCGCGATGTGATTGTGATGGTGGCGGATATCAATGCCTATAGCCCCTATATTCAGGCGGTGTTTGGTAATGCGCCCGGTGAACGTTTTATTCCGTATTCGATTTCAGATCGAACCGCCAATCAAGAGAGCCCAATCTTAAATGCTTTCATCCAGTTGGTGAATTTGCCGCATTCTCGTTGTTTGGCGTCTGAGCTGTTAGAACTGTTAGAAACGCCAGCCATGATGAGTCGTTTTGCGTTAGATGAAAGCGAATTTGAATTGGCAAAACGCTGGGTTGAAGAATCCGGTATTCGTTGGGGATTGGATAGCACTACCGCTCAAGAATTTGAGCTTCCAAATACAGAGCAAAATACCTGGCAGTTTGGACTTTCTCGTATGTTGCTTGGCTACGCGATGCCAACATCAACCACTTTGTTTGAACACGGCGACAATGTGTATGCGCCTTATAACGAAGTGCAGGGAATGAGTGCAGAACTCGCTGGCAAGCTGGCGCACTTTATTGAAAATGTGAGTCGTTACCGAACCTTGCTGACGCAAACTCAGTCGATAGATGACTGGCGGGAAGTGTTGCACAATTTGCTTGATGACTTCTTCGCTGTCGATCTGGACGGTGAAATGGCGCTGAAATCGATTCGCGATACGCTAGTTTCATTAAAAGAGCAGCTTGTTGATGCCGGTTACATCCAAGATATCGCGTCTGCGATCATCAGTGAATACCTCAACAATAAACTTTCTGGTACTCGAGTGAGTCAGCGCTTTTTAGCCGGGCAAGTGAACTTCTGTACTCTGATGCCAATGCGTTCGATTCCATTCAAAGCGGTCTGTTTATTGGGAATGAACGAAGGTGTTTACCCTCGTTCCGTGCCTTCCGAAGGTTTTGATTTAATGAATGGTCGAACTCGAAGAGGTGATCGTTCACGCCGTGATGATGATAGATACTTATTCTTGGAAGCGCTGCTCTCTGCACAGCAAAGCCTTTATATTAGTTATGTCGGACGTTCAATCCAAGACAATACCGAGCGTGTGCCGTCAGTATTGGTGAGCGAGTTATTAGAATACTGTCAGCAAAACTATTGTTTAGCGGGGGATGAAGCGCTGCCAAGTGATGATTCCGGCAAAAAGCTGGTGGATAAGATATCCACTGTTCACACTATGGTGCCATTTAGTCCACAAACTTTCTTAAGTGAAGCGGGAAGTTACGCCAAAGAGTGGTTACCTGCGGCGCAGCGTCAAGGTACTCCGGCTGGCGAGTTTAATCTGCCATTGGATGATTACTTACTGGATGCGACTTATTCGCTAGAGCTGGATTTGGTTGAGCTACAGCGTTTTTGGCGTCTGCCTGTTCAGTACTTTTTCAATCGTCGTTTAAAAGTGGTTTTCGAACCACCTTTAGCGGTGATGGAAGATGATGAACCGTTCGCTCTGGACGGTCTGCATAGCTATCAACTGCGTGATAATTTACTTGATGTGTTGCTGAGCGTCGATGCGACAAGCGATAGAGACGCCACATTACATCACTTCATCCAGCAGCAACGTGCTCAGGGTAAATTGCCTGTTGGCGCTTTTGGCGAATTGGAGTTTGCAGTCAACCGAGTGCAAACCGAAGAGGTATTAGAGAAAATTCACTTTCTCTGCCAATCACCGCTAGACGATGGTGAAGTCAACATCACTAGCCATGTGCTTGGAGAGTCTAAACCTGTTCAGTTGAATGGTTGGGTGACCAAACGTTTCCAATCGGGGCTAGTGCGTTATCGCAGTGGTTCCATTCGCGCGCAAGATTTGCTAGCAGCATGGATAGATCATCTGTGTCACGCGGCGATGGGCTTTGTCAGCAAAACTCATCTGGTGGGTTATGACCGCAAAGAGGGTGTGCTTCACCAAATCTTGCCACCCGTAGCAAACCAGCAACTGGCTAAAAAGTTATTGGATGAGTTGATTCGCCTTTTTTATCAAGGAATGACATCACCGATCGCTTATTTCCCGAAAACAGCACTAGCTTGTATTGAAGCAGGCTTCAACCGCGGAAAGTGGGTTGAAGATGAAGAAAAATCTTTGAAAAAAATGGCTGACTGTTTTAACGACGGATATGCCACTTCTGGTGAAGGGAACAATGCGTACATCGCACGTATTTGGCCTGCTTGGAATGATGAACTTGCTCAACAGGCAAAATTACTTTCTTGCTTAGTGTTACAAACAGCAAGATTACAGTTAATGGATAGTGCTGATGTAATTGATAGTGCTGATGCGGTTTTCGAAACCAACAGAATGGGTAGTGCAGATGAGTAGCAGATGTAGAGAAATAAGTGGCCGCCAGAAAATCATTATTGGTGCAGGGCGTTCGCTGTACGGCCACAGGTCAGAGGGACCATTATTCGGTGTTAATGCAGGCAGCGTTTGTTTAGAAATCAGTTTAATTTAACTGTTTAATTAACCCATAATGTGGTTATTTTCTAAACTATGTTTGCATTAAGTGGGTGCAGTGTAATGTTCCATATTGGTGCGTTCTGTGAGAGGTCTCGCATAACCAATGGATTGTTCTTATTTGCATGTGCCAACATATAAATACGCAAACAAGATCACATAAATTTCGCGATACAACGATGCGTTTATAGCGATTCGTTTATAACTGAAAAGGCTTAACAATCAATGAATGTTCCATCCAATATCGTAGCCACGCCACTCGAAACCATGACGTTTCCTTTGCATGGTGCGCGTTTGATAGAGGCTTCTGCCGGTACAGGTAAAACATTTACTATTGCGGGTCTTTATTTGCGCCTGTTGCTAGGTCATGGAAATGAGCAAAGTCGCCATCAAGTGCCTTTGACCGTCGATCAAATTTTGGTGGTCACCTTTACTGAAGCGGCGACCGCTGAACTACGTGACCGTATCCGAGCGCGTATCCATGATGCCCGCCTAGCCTTTTCTCGTGGTCACAGCGATGACCCCGTGATTGAACCTTTACTCAATGATTATGCCGATCACGCGTATGCAGCTAAGGTGCTGCTAGATGCTGAACGCCAGATGGATGAAGCGGCGGTGTATACCATTCACGGCTTTTGCCAACGCATGCTGACGCAGAACGCTTTTGAATCTGGCAGTCGTTTTAGCAATGAGTTTGTCACCGATGAAAGTCATCTGAAAGCGCAGGTCGTCGCAGATTACTGGCGTCGTCAGTTTTACCCTCTGCCACTCAATTTAGCTGCTGAAGTCCGTCGTTTATGGTCATCGCCAGCGGCACTGCTAAAAACAATTGGTGGCTATTTAACCGGTATCCCTTTGTCTCTGACTACGCCGATGATGGCCGGTGACCTTGCCAGTTTACATCAGCAAAACTTAACTAAAATTGAAGCGATTAAGCAACAATGGCTAAGTGCATTAGAAGAAATAGAACCGAGTATTACCGGCTCAGATCTGCATAAGAACTCGCAAAATGCTTTGCTAAGAAGGATTGAAAGCCTGACTTTGTGGGCGAATTCTGCCACGCATGATCTATTGGTACCGGAAGCACTATCTGAGTTTGCTCAAAGCAACTTGGCGGAGAAATCGAAGCAAGGTAATCCGCCTCAACTTGAGATTTTTAACGTTATTGAGCTGTTCTTAGCACAGCCCATCACGATTGAAGCGCCCTTAACTGTACATGCTATCCATCATTGTCGAGTCATGCTGGCAAAAGCTAAAGCCAGCAAACAGTGGTTGTCGTTTGATGATCTGCTAAGTCAGCTTTCTGCGTCTATTGATGCTGATGAGCAGGGCTTGTTAGCAGAGCGCATTCGCCATCTTTATCCGGTGGCAATGATCGACGAATTCCAAGATACCGATCCGCTGCAATACAGTATTTTTAGCCGTATTTATCTGAACAATCCTCAATGTGGCTTGTTTATGATCGGTGACCCTAAGCAGGCGATTTACGCCTTCCGTGGCGCCGACATTTTTACCTACATTAAAGCGCGTAATCAGGTTGCAGCCCATTACAGCTTGGGAACCAACTGGCGGTCAAGCGCTGATATGGTAGCGGCGGTTAACCAAGTCTTTAAGCTGGCTGATAGTCCATTTATTTACGATGCAGATATACCTTTTACATCGGTTAGTCCAAATCCATATGCAGCGAAAAAAGAGTGGCTGCTGAACGGCGAGAAGCAACCTGCATTGACTTATTGGCTGCAAGAAACGGAAGGTTCGCCAGTAACCAAGGGCAGTTATTTGGATGTTATGGCGCAGGCTACAGCGAGTCAGATCCAAACCATTTTAACGGCGGCGCAACAAGGTCAGGCGCACTTTAGTAGTGGTAAAAACAAAGCGATTCAAGCGGGTGACATTGCCGTATTGGTTCGCACGGGTAATGAAGGGCGAATGATTAAAGAATCACTGGCGAAACAAGGTATTGCCAGTGTGTATCTGTCTAACCGAGACAGTGTATTTACCAGTGCAATTGCTCAAGATATTCAACGTTTGCTACAGGCGGTGCTGACGCCTGAAAATGACAGAGCGCTGCGCGCCGCTTTAGCCTCGCCATTGTTTGCTCTGAACTCTAAACAACTTGATGCGCTTAATAACGATGAAAACGAGTGGGAAAACACCGTTAACCAATTTAAACAGTATCGCCAACTTTGGCTAGAACGGGGTGTGCTGCCAATGCTACGTTCGGTTTTAAGCCTGCGTCATATTGCCGAACGTTGGTTGGAAGAGGTGGATGGTGAACGAAATCTTACTGATTTCATGCACATCAGCGAATTGTTGCAACAAGCGACCCAAGATATCGACAGTGACCACGGTTTGCTGCGTTGGCTCGCTCAGACAATTAGCGATGCTGAACAAGGAATGGGAGGCAACGATGAAGCCATCCAACGCCTTGAGTCCGAAAGAAACTTGGTACAGATCGTCACTATCCATAAATCCAAAGGTTTGGAATACGACTTAGTATTTCTGCCGTTTGTGGTCAGTTACCGAGAAGCGAGCGAAGGTAAATATTACGACAGCAATAGTGGTCAGACTCTGCTTGATATCACCGGTGATAAACAAGCATTACAGCAGGCGGACAAAGAACGTTTAGCGGAAGATTTACGTTTGATTTATGTGGCATTAACCCGCTCTGTTTATGGCTGTTTTATCGGTGTTGCGCCTTTGCGCAATGGTCGTGCAACTAAAGAGCCAACGGGTGTGCACCACAGTGCGATTGGTCATTTGTTGCAAAACGGACAAGAAGGCGGAATCGACCTTCTGTCTCAATCCGTTGCAGCGCATGCGAGTAAGCTAGCTTGTGTCTTGGTTACTTCTCCTCCAGAACCCCATGACACAATCTTCACGCCAGTTGTTGAGCCGTTACCAGAGCTTAAAGCCAAACAGTTAAGCTGTGAGATTGACCGCTATTGGCGTATTACCAGTTATTCAGGCTTGGTAAAACAAGTTAGCCATCAAAAAGAGCATGATGCAACGGTCGAAATTGGTGGCTTTGATGTCGATTCAGCCGAGGAACATGATGAGCTTGCGCCCATAGAAAAAGATCGCACCATTTTTAACTTTCCGCGTGGTGCTCGCCCCGGTACTTTCTTGCACACTGTGTTTGAAAAGGTTGAGTTTACGGAGCCAGCAACGAGTGAGCACAACACGAAAATCATTACTCATCTGTTGGAATTAGAGCAGTTAGAGATGGAATGGTTACCTGTGATGCAAAAGCTGGTGAACGATGTGTTGGCGACTCCGTTAGATGGTAAAAAGTTACTGCTTAACCAAAAACAGCCTCATCAGAGATTGGTTGAGATGGAATTTTTATTGCCGATTGAAGTGCTGACTGCTCCGGCGTTAAATCGTGTCGTGCAACGTCATGATCCTTTATCAGCTAAAGCTGGAGATTTAGGTTTCTACACAGTGCAGGGTATGTTGAAAGGTTTTATCGACTTAGTGTTTGAGCATCAAGGTAAATACTATGTACTGGACTGGAAGTCGAACCATCTTGGCGATGAAGTCGAGGCTTATCATGGTGAACGCTTGGCTTTGGCAATGGCCGAGCACAGATACGATCTGCAATATCAACTTTATGCTTTGGCATTGCACCGCTTTTTGCAAAGTCGTTTAGCCCATTATGACTATAACAAACACTTTGGTGGTGTTTATTACCTATTCCTGCGCGGTATTGATGGTAAAGCACAGCACGGTATTTTCAGTGCGAAACCAAGCCAAACCATGTTAGAAGAATTGGATTTATTGATACAAGGTAAAGAGCCGGATGAACGCACAAACTCTGCTGGGCAAATGGAGCTAGGATTATGAGCACGCAAGCTTTGGATGTATTAGCGCGTTTGGCTAAGCAGGGCAGTATTCGCCAGCTTGACTACCAGTTTGCTCGTTTCATTGCCTCTCTGTTGTCTGACAACGAGTTAATGTCTGGCAACGAATTAAGTGCAGCAGATAAAAATGCTTTTCTGCTACTGGTGGCCGCGGTCAGTGCGGAGCTCGGTAGGGGCAATATTTGCTTAGCGTTGTGGGATAGCCATGGCAGTAGTGTTGATCTGTCTGCCAAGTTGGGACTTTACGCTGATGCGGCTTTAGCGGTTAATCCGCTATGGGTCAATGCGGATTGGAATCGAATTCTGCCAAACTCAAAGCTGGTTGGCTTGCAAGAGGGAGTTGTTCCATTGATGTTTGATGGGCAGAGACTCTATTTGCATCGTTATTGGCATTATGAAGTGACACTGGCACACAGATTACAGAGCTTTGGGTCACCGATGATCTTAAAGCCTACTGATGTCCAAAAGCCTGTTCATGTCCAAAAGCCTACTGATATTCAAAAGCTGAGAGAGCTGCTCGATGTGCTATTTGAACGCGACTACCGCTTTCTTTTTAACGGTTTGAAAAGCAATGAGACTTCTCAGGTCAGTCGTCAGCGAATGGTGTGTGATTTCCTTGATGTGGTAGACGATAGCCAACTTAACTGGAGTGCGATCGATGCCGTGCTTACCCGCGTTCAGCGAATGGAAGATCTGCAACCGCTGGATTTGCTCGTTCCAGAGAGCTGCTGTTTGAATTGGCAGAAAGTAGCCGCCGCCGTGGCTTTGACTCGTCGCTTTGCGGTCATTTCCGGAGGGCCGGGAACCGGTAAAACTACGACGGTCACCAAATTGCTCGCCGCTTTGATTCGTCAATCGCAGCAGCAAGGTCATACACCGAATATTAAGTTGGTCGCACCAACAGGTAAGGCGGCAGCACGTTTGACCGAATCTATTGGTAAAGCGGTAGAAAGTTTAGCTGTAGAGCCGGAGTTAAAGTCCGCTATTCCAACCACATCCAGCACCATTCATCGTCTGCTTGGCGCTATTCCGGGCAGTGCGGAGTTTCGCCATCACAGTAAAAATCAGTTGCATTTAGATGTGCTGGTGGTGGATGAAGCTTCCATGGTTGATTTGTCTATGATGGTGAAATTGGTTGATGCTCTGCCTGGCCACGCTCGTTTGATTCTACTTGGTGATAAAGATCAGTTAGCTTCTGTAGAAGCGGGCGCTGTGCTTGGCGATATTTGCTCATTTATTGAAAATGGTTATAGCGCGGCACAAGCTAAGCTGCTTGCCGAGCTCACAGGTTTTGAATCTCTGACTTCTGCTAGCGCTAAGCCTGCCAATGGCGGTCTTTTCAACAGCAGTCTTTCCAACAGTAGTGTTCTCAGTAGCAATGTCGCAGACAGCTTATGTATGCTGCAAAAAAGCTACCGTTTTGATGCTCGTTCTGGTATTGGGCAATTAGCCAAAGCGATCAACAGCGGAAAAACGGCGCGAGTAGATGAAGTGTGGAAACAAGAGTTCAAAGATATTCACCATTATCCATTAAGCAGTGACACTTACAATCAAATGCTCAAATCATTGGTGGATGCGTATTCGGTTTATCTGCAACGAGCGAGTAAACCTGCTATCGAACAGCAAGAAGCTGAAAGCTGTGAACTGGAATCTATGGCAACCAAGGCAAAAGCGGTATTAAAAGCGTTCAGTCAAAGCCGTTTGTTATGCGCTGTACGAGAAGGTGACTTTGGTGTGGTTGGTCTTAATCAGAGAATTGAGCGTGCGTTGCAGGCGCGTAATTTAATTAAGACGCAGCAGGAACTTTGGTATCACGGTCGTCCGGTTATGGTCACACTGAACGATCATGCCCTTGGTTTGTACAATGGTGATATCGGTATCTGTATGCGAGATGAAGAGGATACAGAGCAGAGACTCAAAGTGTATTTCGAGCTACCCGATGGTAGCGTGAAAGCGGTATTACCCAGCCGGGTACCTCAGCATGAAACGGCGTATGCGATGACGATTCATAAATCGCAGGGCAGTGAATTTGAATTCACCGTTATGATTTTGCCTCCCGAGTACAGCCCAATCATTACACGTGAACTGATCTACACCGCTATTACTCGAGCGAAAGAGCGTTTGGCTTTGTATTGTGATATTGGTGTGCTTAAACGAGGAATTCAGTTTAAGACCGAACGAGCCAGTGGTTTAGTGGAGCGCTTAAAAAGCTAGGGGAGAGATCTTAGCAACCTTCCTTGGTTGCCTGGCAAATTAACAAAAGATGTTAGTAAACGGCTTTTGAAAAAGTGATATTGCGAATCTTATAGCGCGTTTGTGAGCCTAAGATAAAGCTTTTTAGGTAGTCACTGACGGGAAACACGCAATGTACATCTAGACCTTCCAGGAAGTCATGATCTGCCATATCCCAGAAGCTTTGTAGCGAATTACAAATTACGGTTTTCATATAAATTAGTTTGCTCTTCAATAAGTTATTTATCGTTGAAGCAATCCGTGCTCTCCCTAAGTTAAGCCCTTAGGTCGAATTCCAACTCAATGCAATAAAGTGATCTATATCACGAGTGGCGAGATTTTACACAGCCCTGTACTGTATGAAAAGTGATTAATTAATGAACTACTAAAATACGAACTGATACACTAAATATTCAATCAATAGCAGTTATAAATATTGCATCTGCTATTGATTGATTGTTTTTATGTTACTTAAGCTTAAGAATTAGGATCTTTGAGCGGCGTTGATAGTTATAAAGCTGGCGCTTTGACATCGGCAATGACTCGACGCCATATTCAATGAATCCCTGCTCTCTAAACCAGTGCAAGCTGTGTGTGGTTAATACAAATAACTTGTTTATATTCATCATCTTACTTTGCTGCTTCATATGGCGAAGCAAAAGCGCGCCACGATCACTGTCGCGGTATTCGGTATGAATAGCGACACAGGCCATTTCGGCCATATCATCTTCCGGATATGGGTAAAGCGCCGCACAACCAATGATCAAACCATCTTTTTCAATGATGGTGAATTTGTGTATCTCTTGTTCTAACTGTTCGCGAGAACGACGTACTAATATCCCTTGTTCTTCAAGCGGACGAATCAGATCAAAGATGCCACCGATATCATCAATCTGCGCCTGGCGAAGTTGTTCTGTGCTCGCTTTTACGATTTGCGTACCGATACCATCAAAAGAGAACAGTTCTTGGATTAAAGCACCATCTTCTTTGTAACTGACTAAATGGCTACGAGGAACACCCGCACGGCAAGCGGCTACGGCTGCTTTTAAGAAACGCAATGTTCCCGACCGTTCCTCACCATTGGAATTATCTTCAGCTTCCATTTTCTCAATCAGGTTATTCACTTCAGCAGGGTACAGTTCTGCAATAGAATTGCCTTCGCTGTCCATGATGCCTTGTTCAGAACAGAAGCCGATCAGCTTTTCAGCTTTTAATCTTATCGCAACTTGTGTCGCCACTTCTTCTGAGAGCAAGTTAAAACATTCGCCGGTGACTGAACTTGCAATTGGACCTAGCAGTACAATCGAGCCCTGATCGAGCATGCGGTTGATGCCATCAATATCAATACGGCGGATTTTTCCGCTGTGGCAATAATCCACACCATCATCTATACCTAGTGGTTGAGAGATAACAAAATTTCCGCTGACTACGTTAAGCTGAGTGCCAGCCATTGGGGTGTTGTTCAAGCTCATGGATAGACGAGCGGTAATGGCATGTTGCAACTGACCGGCCGCTTGCATCACCAAACCTAAAGCTTCTTCGTCCGTGATACGAATGCCTTTGTGGTAAGGGGTTGTGCGATTGTTTGTCTCTAAAATCTGATTTATCTGTGGGCGTGCGCCGTGAACGAGCACTACTTTGACGCCAAGACTATGAAGTAGGGCGAGATCACTAATAATATTGGCGAAATTTTTATCGGCAATCGCTTCGCCGCCCACCATAACAACCATGGTTTTTCCACGGTGAGCGTTAACATAGGGAGCTGACTGTCTAAAGCCTTTAACAAGAGCGGTACTACGAATTTTCACTGATGGCACTCTTTATATTTATGGTTGGTTAAATATGTTTGAATAATGACTTTTTATTCATGTGTGAGCAAGTGGTTTTTAGTAGTTGAGCGCTACTATTTTTACCATGCCGTATTGGCAGTATTCGTTTAAATGAGTTCAAAGTAAGAGATACGATGCCTAAAGCCGAAAACTTAAATCGAGATAAAACGTTTAATAATTCACAATCAACGCCTGCAACAAATGGCAGTCGTGTAAAAAGTAGAAAACGATTGGAATTGTTCCTCATTGTGGTGGTTATTTTAGGAAGCATTGTTGCTGCCATTCTTTACAGTAATGTGTTTGAACAAATAAAAAATACCTTTTCGCATAAGCAAGAAGTGTATGGTGTTTGGATAGAGCAAGATGTTGCTTATTACTCGGCCAGAGAATTCGATATCGGACCTGATGGTATTGCCATGGAAGGGCGTGTATATACAACGCGTTATGACTTTGATGGTCGCTACTTAACGTTCAAAGTTGCCGGGCAGAATTATAAATTCCAAATGACAGATTCAGACAACAGGGAAATGAAGCAGGTGACGGATGGGCACTATAAAGCGATTTTCCGAATGTCAGAAAAAAAATAATTTAACAATTTCGCAATTGCGCTTCATGAGTTAGTTTGTCATCCTTTCGGTCGAATTTTATAGGGGATGCATTCTGTGAAAAAACGCCTTCTTTCTTTCGCCAGTTTGGCGTTGCTTTTTGGTTGTGCTCAACCGACCGATAGAGCACAACAATACCTGGATGAACCTTTCGCCAAAACCCTCAATAGGGTTGATGTGGTCCACTCAAATAAACCGCGTGACTTTACCGAATTTGCTAAACAAAGTGAGCAAGTGGTGGTGAACTCGCCTTCAATGGCGAAAACTTTTGCGCCTTTATATCAGAAACTCAATGAGTGGGTGATCGAGAGCGGTGATACTACTGAGTTAGCTAAGTTTGGTATTCAGTCTGCTCAATTAGGCGGTGGCGATGGAAAGGGTAACGTATTATTCACCGGGTATTTTTCACCTGTGATTGAATTGCGCCACACACCTGATGAAACCTTTAAATACCCTGTTCACAAAATGCCTGTTTGCGAAGTTGAATGCCCAACACGCGCTCAAATTTATGATGGTGCATTAGATGGTCAAGACTTAGAGTTGGGCTACGCGGAAAACCGAATTGATCCATTCATTATGGAAGTACAGGGCAGTGGCTTTGTACATTTCGGTGATGACGACACGCTAGAATACTTTGCTTATGCGGGGAAGAATAATAAAGCTTACGTGAGTATTGGTAAGGTGCTTATCGAGCGTGGCTTAGTTGAACGGGAAAAGATGTCACTCAAAGCCATCAATGAGTGGGCACACTCGAACGATGAAGCGACAGTGAAAGAGCTGTTAGAGCAGAACCCGTCGTATGTTTTCTTTCAGCCAAGAGCAGCAGCTCCGGTAACGGGGACGGCAGGTATTCCTTTATTGCCAATGGCTTCGGTGGCGGGAGACCGCACTTTATTGCCAATGGGCACACCAATTTTGGCTGAAGTTCCCCTACTGAATGCTGACGGAACTTGGTCTGGCGCTCACCAGCTACGCTTGCTAATCGTATTAGACACGGGTGGCGCGGTTAAACAGAATCATCTTGACCTCTACCACGGCATGGGACCTCGAGCAGGCACTGAAGCTGGACATTACAAGCATTTCGGACGAGTCTGGAAACTCGGGCTGGCAGATTCTCCACTGCAAGCGCCTTGGGCACTGCCGCCAGAAAAGTTGGAATAACGACTAAATCCAATTTGCTAGCGGTTAAGTGAACATCTGGACATTTATAATAAGAGTGCGTATAAATCGCACTCTTTGTTTTTGAACCCTCTTTATTTGGATTGTTGTCATGCGTGAACTCGATACTCCAGCCTCAGATAGCTATAACCAACGTTTCGGTGGTACTCGTCGACTGTATGGCAATAGCGAAGTTGATATTCTACGTGCAGCTCACGTCTGTGTGATTGGTATCGGCGGTGTCGGTTCATGGGCTGTTGAAGCATTGGCAAGAACAGGGATTGGTGAATTGACGCTAATTGATATGGATGATGTTTGTGTCACCAACATTAACCGCCAAATCCACGCCATGTCCGGAACCGTTGGCCAAAGCAAAATTGAAGTGATGGCAGAGCGCGTTAAGTTAATTAACCCTGAGTGCAAAGTTAATTTGATTGATGATTTCATCACGCCTGACAACCAGCATCAGTATCTGACTAAAGAGTATGACTACGTGCTGGATGCGATTGACAGTGTAAAAGCTAAAGCCTCTTTGCTTGCTTATTGTCGCAGCAACAAGATCAAAGTGATTACCATTGGCGGCGCGGGTGGTCAGACTGACCCTACGCAAATCAAAGTGGCCGATCTGACCAAAACCATTCAAGATCCACTGGCGAAGAAAATTAAAGATCGCCTACGTCAACATCATAATTTCCCGACTAATCCGGCGCGCAAGTTTGCGATCGACTGTGTATTCTCAACCGAGCAGTTAAAATATCCGCAAGCCGATGGTTCGGTATGCGCAACCAAATCAACGGCAGAGGGACCTAAACGGATGGATTGCGCTTCCGGTTTTGGTGCTGCTACCGTCGTTACCGCAACTTTCGGCTTTGTAGCCGTTGCGCGTATCGTAGAAAAAATCATCCAGAAACACAGCAAGTAACCACTGGGGTATTGATCATGACTGCTTTTCCGCTTTCACCTTTCGGCACTGACATTACCAGCGATGATATTGTGCAGGCCATGCAGCAGTTTGGCGGTTGGGAAGATCGCTACCGTCAGGTCATTCAGTGGGGTAAGAAGCTACCTGTGATGCCGGAAGAACTGAAAAGTGAACAAGTGACGGTTTCGGGATGTGAAAGCTTAGTCTGGTTGGTTAGCCAGCAAGAAAATGGTATCTGGCATTTTTGCGCCGATTCCGATGCCCGTATTGTGCGTGGTTTAATTGCTTTAGTGATGGCGGTTTTTGACGGCAAAACTTCACAGCAGATACAGGATTTCGATATCGACGGTTATTTTGAACAGCTTGGGCTGATTACGCATTTGAGTCCTTCAAGAGGGAATGGTTTGAAGGCGATAGTTGACACAATTAAAAACATCGCAGTTTAAGCTTCTCTATCTCTCGTTCCCATGCTCTGAAGTGAACTACAATAGTTGGAAAACAAATTATTGGGTGTATATTATTTATGTCCAAATACAGTCGCGAGATAAAGTACAAAGTAGCTAAAAAGTATCTTGATGGCTCCACTCCTCGAGAGCTCGCTGAAAAATATTCTGTCCCAACAAAACATGTTCGTTATTGGGCTCATGTTTTCACTATGCATGGTTCAAATTCATTTTTAATTGATGGCCATTCTCTTAGTGCGGAAGCTAAGCTGGAAGCGTTGCAATTATTGTGGACAAAGGGCTGGTCTGTCAGACACACTAGCGCGGTGTTAAACCTCTCTTTCCCTACGACGTTAACGA
>NZ_JBKEBW010000175.1:0-30054 GCF_047973365.1 Vibrio sp.
CAGTAGTGGTCTGACTAAGTATTGGGCTTTGCGCTATTTTGGACGCTTACCCACCAGTACCGCCGAAACAGATTACGGTTAGTTGTGTACATCTAACTTCCTATGGCTTCCTTCAGACCCCACCGTTAGCCCGTGACGCCCTTGCCATTCGGATTGTCTTCCCCTTAGTCAGGGTGACTCCACTTTCTTTCAAGTGGACGGGTTTGCCAGCTTTGCTGGGCAAACAAAAAACCTCAGTGAATACTGAGGCTAAATAACCGCTACACTGCGCGCTACAAATAAAGGCCCTGTGATACTCAAACTACTTCAAGTCAATTCAAAGGATGTGGTATCCCTTATGCCTTCTTCTTGTTTGCCAAGCGCTTCAAGATCACAGGACAAGCAATAACACTAATCAGCATGATGCCGATGATGATGGACATAACGATGCCAGGTACGTTGAGCAGCCCTAAACCCGCGGTCACAAGTCCCATCAGGAATATAGAGAGCACCACACCAACGATGGTGCCCGAGCCACCCATAATACTGACGCCGCCCAATACCACCATAGTGACAATGTTAAGTTCCCAGCCCATTGCGATGGTTGGACGTGTACTGCCTAAACGGGAAGTCAGCATGATAGACGCAATGCCACTAAACAGACCGACAAGCGCGAACAACAGCAACTTATGCCCTTGCACATTAATACCTGAGTAGTAAGCAGCGGTTGGGTTATTACCTATCGCATAAGTTCGACGGCCAAAATTGCTCTTTTGCAACAAGACATAGAACACCACCGCCATCACGAGAAAGAACACAAACTCAAAACTGAAGTAAGGGAACACATAGCCTTGACCAAAGAACTCAAAACCCTCTGGGTATTCACGAATGGCTTTGTCTCCCAACACTATGTATGCAATACCGCGGAATAAGCTCATAGTACCGATAGTGACTACAATCGAAGGGATGTTCATTCGTGTCACCAGTAATCCGTTAAATAAACCGCACAAAGTGCCAACGACTAAACCGACTAGGCAGACGACCTCAACGCCAAAACCTTGTTGAGCCACCATACCCATGGCGACGGAACATAGAGCAATAATGGCTGCCACTGAGATATCAATCTCTCTGACTATAATAACTAGCGCCAAAGGCAGAGCGATGATCGCTTTTTCCGTAAAGTTAAACGTCGCATCTGACAGAGACCAAGGGTCCAAGAAATACGGTGATGCAAAGCAGTTCAGAACAAAAACAACCACCACAGTTAGCAACAAGAACGCTTCCCATGAGGCAAAGTTTGACAGCCATTTACTCTTGGATTTTGGTTTCATCTCGTTGTTTAACAAGTTGTTATTTACGTTTTCCATATTCAAATCTCCAATCAGTATTCGGCTACGCGTTCTGCACCGCTTTTCGCAAAATGATGCGTCCAAGCTTGCGCTCCGAACGAGAGTTAGCGACCACGGCAACAATAATGACCGAACCTGAAATAGCCATTTGCCAGAATGGAGAGACGCCAATAACAGGCAGTGCGTTGTTAATCACGCCAAGGAAAATAGCACCAAGCACACAACCCAATACCGTACCTGTGCCACCAGCAATACTCACACCACCGATAACGCAAGCCGCCACCACTTGTAGCTCAAAACCATTGGCGATATCGACATACGCAACGGCGTAACGAGAGATCCACAAGTAGCTGGATAATCCCGCGCACAAACCTGAAATGGTAAAAGCAATGAACTGGATTTTTCCCACATCGATACCGGTATAAAACGCAGCAGTTGGGCTATTGCCCGCGGCATACACTTTACGACCAAGCTGACGATGGCGCATGAGGTAATACACTGCCCCGATAGCGAAAATGGAACACCAGCTCAGCACTGGAAGCCCAAGAATCGAAGCGCGTGGGATCGCTAAGAAGGACTCCGTCATCTGGTGAGCGTTGATCCAAGCACCGTCACTGATAAGGAAGACAATACCGCGATAGATACTCATTGTGCCCAAAGTCACCACAATGGCAGGAATATTCATTTTCCACACTAGGAAGCCGTTTATCATGCCTAATAAAGTACCTAAGCAAGCACCGATAACAATGATCAGCGGTACGCTCATCTCTGGATACGTGTTGTTCAGAGTAGTCACTACCATCCCCGTCAACGCTACGTTTGCAGCAACCGACAAATCGATGCAGCGGGTAATAATCACCAACATCTGACCTAAGGCGAGGATGATAAGAATCGACGTATCGTTGTAGACCGAGAGCATATTGCCCAAACCAAGGAAATCAGGAACAACGAGTGAAATCAGCCCCACGATGACCACAATCACTAGGGCAAGCAACGCTTCCCTTTGTTTCATTAAGCTCTTCATGACGCACTCCTTAAGCCAGTCGCCGCACCAACGATATCTTCAGCGGTAAACTCATCACGTTGGAACTCTTTCACCATCAGACCTTCGCGCATCACAATAATACGATCTGCCATCCCCATAATTTCAGGCAGTTCAGATGAGACCATAATAACCGCCAAACCTTCTTGGACCAGCTCAGACATAAACTGGTGCACCGCCGCTTTCGAGCCAATGTCGATACCTTTGGTCGGCTCATCAAGAATGATGACTTTGGGTCGAGTCGATAACCATTTACCAATAACCACTTTTTGCTGGTTACCACCGGACAAGTTCTCAACTTTTTCTTTCCAGTTCGGCGCTTTTACACGCAATTTTTGCGCATAACTGTCGACTAAGGAGTACTCAGCTTGCTCATCAATGAAGCCTTTGCCATTAATTTCACTGAGTTTCGGTAAGCTAATATTTTGATAGATAGGGAATTCAAGCACCACACCTTGGCTTTGACGCTCTTCTGGCACATAGACGATGCCTGAATTGATCGCATCTTTAGGCGAACGAATGGAAACCACATTGCCATCAATGCGGATTTCCCCCTTCGCCACATTGGTAATACCAAACAATGACTGCATCAGCTCGGTTCTTCCTGAACCAACCAAGCCGTAAAAACCTAAAATCTCGCCTTCATGCAGATCAAAGTTAATGCCGTCGAATTCAGTAGGATGACAGAATTGTTTCACTTCAAGGCGCTTCACGCCCTTCTCAACATCGATTTTCGGATAGGCATTTTCAATGGTTCGTCCCACCATCATGGCAACGAGTTCTTGTTCCTCCACCTGATTAATAAAGCCGCTACCTACGTAGCAACCATCGCGGAAGATGTTATAGCGATCAGCTATTCTGAAAATTTCATCGAACTTGTGGCTGATAAATAAGATGGCGCAGCCTTTATTTTTCAAACGTTCAACGATTTGATAAAAGTCTTCGATTTCTCGATGAGAAAACGCAGCGGTCGGTTCATCTAATACCACCACTCGTGCGTCAAATGACAATGCGCGAGCAATTGCCACCATATGGCGTTGACCGATACTCAGCTCTTTCAATAATTTGGTTGGGTTAATTGGCGCATCAATCGATTTCAGGATTTCAGCAGCGCGCGTCTCCATCCCTTTCCAATTCAGTCTGCCTGAAGGGTGAAGCATGTAATTACCGGCAAAAATGTTCTCGGCAACACTGAGTTCATCAAACAAAACCGTTTCTTGGTGAATCGCAGTGATCCCCAAAGCACGTGCATCATCCGGCGTTTTTAGTTCGATTTTCTGATTATCCAGCTCCAACTGACCTTCAGTAATTTCATGAATCCCAGTCATTACCTTAACTAAAGTGGATTTGCCGGCACCGTTTTCACCAATAAGTGCGGTTACCTGCCCTGAATAAAGATCAAGCTGAACATTGTCCAACGCTTTAACGCCAGGAAAATGTTTGCTGACATTACGCAAAGAAAAAATGGGTTCTAATTCAGACATAATTAATCTTCTTCTCTTGTATTATTTGAGCGCCTGGAGATCTCGGTCTGGAGAGATCTGCCCACAGGCGCTCATGCATCAATAAAAACGCAAAGATGATTGAGATCTGTTAACCGACAAATCTCCACCATTTTTTTAGAAGATACCTGCAAATTTATGTACGTTAGATGCGTCATAGACAAACGGTTTCGCCATTGCTGCATTGCCGTCTTTATCCAGCGTCGCTTTACCCATTCGCCCCATATCAACTTCAGTGTCGGTGTAATCACCTTTAATCAAGTTAACTGCGATGGTTGTTGCTGCGTAGCCCAAATCAATGGGGTTCCAGATAGCGAAGCTCTTCACTGCACCCGAATCCACATGACCTGCAAGTTCAGATGGAAGACCTAAACCTGTGACATAAACCTGCCCTACTTTACCCATATCGCTTACCGCCTGAGCCGCGGCTACAATACCAACCGATGTTGGCGCAACAATCGCTTTAAGGTTTGGATAAGAGTCAATTAAGCCTTTAGTTTCACGGTAACTTTTGTCCGCTAAGTCATCGCCATATACGGTAGCAACAAGATGTAGATTCGGAAACTTAGCGAGATCTTTTTCCATCTCACCAATCCAGATGTTTTGGTTGGTTGCGGTTGGCGAAGCACTGAGAATCGCAATGTCACCTTGCTCGTTACCTGTTGCCTTAACCGCAACGTCAGCCAATTCAACGTTCATCAAACCAATCAGCTCATTGCTAGATGGATTGAGGTGAATTTGACGACCTTCAGGCGCAACACCCGAATCAAACGAGACCACTTTGATACCGCGTTGTTGTGCGCGTTTTAGAATTGGAACTAAAGCATCTGTGTCGTTAGCAGAAACTACAATTGCATCCACTTTTTGTGATATCAGCGAATTGATAACTTCAATTTGCCCCTCAGCCGTTGGCGTTACAGGCCCTGTGTAAATAATGCTTACATCGCCAATTTCTTTTGCTGCTTGTTGTGCGCCTGCATTTGCTGCTTCAAAGAAGCCAATACCTTGTGCTTTTACCACAAGACCGATACGTAATTCGTCAGCACTGGCAGCGAAACTTGCAACGACACTGGAAGCAAGAAGTGCAGTTTTTAGTAAGGTTTTGATGTTCTTTTCCATTATTCAGAACTCCATTCTCTTTATTATTGTGTTTCACGTTGTAGGGTTTGTAACGATCTACCCGAGCCACACTGTGTAACTGGGATATAACTTAGCGTTTGAACAGAACTTCTTTTAATACTCTTTATAGAAATATTCAGATAGTTAAGTTAGGAGATTGAGCAACAAACAACCTTTGAGATTTTTAACGGTTAAGCCGCATTTCGGTCATTTTTCCAAAGTTACCGTTAGGCTGTTCACAGTTGTGACAAATGAGCCCATCTCCTACATAAATTTAGGAAATAGAGAAAGCAGAATAAAGGCGAGAAGAGAGCTAAGAGTTCATTTGGAAGCTCATCTCTGGTCATTTTTTAACTCTTTTATTCTTATCTGGTGATAAAACCAATGAAAAACTTACATTTCTCATAAAATTTTTCGGAAAAAATCCGTCTAGGGGTTGCTATTACCCTACAAGAGGCATGACACTCTCCCCCTATGAACGATGAATATAACCACCAATAAGGGGCAATATGAATCATTTGATATCAGTAAGTGCACTTGAGTCATTTTTAGTAGCTATCAGTGTACTTTTCTTAGGGCATTTTATTAATGCAAAGCTACCTATCTTAAACAAGTTCAATATTCCTGAGCCGATTGTCGGTGGTCTTATTGTTGCTTGCCTCATTACCGTACTTCATTTTTATGGTATCGACTTAGAATTTGATTTACCGCTTCAGAACACCTTTATGTTGATGTTCTTCGCTACTGTGGGCCTTGCGGCAAACTATACCCAGTTAATGAAAGGTGGTGCTAAGGTATTTGTTTTCTTAGCCGTTGCATCCGTCTACATCATCATCCAAAACGCGATAGGCATTTCCCTTGCGACTGCTCTTGGCTTAGAACCTCTAATGGGCTTAATCGCCGGTTCGATTACATTATCTGGTGGTCACGGTACGGGTGCCGCATGGTCGCAGACCTTTCAAGACGTTTATGGTATGAACAATGTACTGGAGATTGCGATGGCATCGGCCACCTTTGGTTTGATTATCGGTGGCATCATCGGAAGCCCGGTTGCTCAGCGTTTGGTAGAAAAAAACAACATTGAGTCCGAATACGGTCGTGGTTCAAAAACCCACGAAAAGTTCCCAGAGCTAGTGACTTACAATGAATACGAAGAAGACAAAGTAACCGCGAAGAAAGTTATCGAAAAACTATTCTTTTTGCTTATTTGCGTGACTGGAGCTAAATATCTAGAACAATGGGTCAGTAGCTACGAAATTTCGTGGTTGATGATCCCCGACTTCGTTTATGCATTGTTTATTGGGGTTGTTATTACCAACTTCTTGGAAGTGACTAAAATCCGAAAACTGGATGCGGAAACCGTCGACATGCTAGGAACCGTATCCCTAGCTTTGTTCTTAGCAATGGCTTTGATGAGCTTGAAACTGTGGAATATTTTTGACTTGGCGATTCCATTTTTGATCATACTCGCGATTCAGTCAGTGATGCTTGCTGTATTTACCTACTATGTGACGTTTAAAGTTATGGGTAGTAACTATGACGCTGCGGTTATTTCTGGCGGTCATTGCGGCTTTGGTTTAGGCGCTACACCTACCGCAGTGATGAACATGGGTTCTATCGTTAACCGCTTCGGACCATCACCACAAGCCTTCATGGTCGTTCCAATCGTGGGAGCCTTTTTCATCGACATTGTTAACTTGATCATCCTGCAGGGATACATCTCGTTTCTTGGTTAAGAGATGTAGGGAAAATACCCAATTTAGACAATTAGTAAGCAATTAATCGGATAAGGGCGCTTTTTTTTTGGTTTTCTCCTTGACGATCAATAACTGAATCATTAAATTAGCGCCTCGTTAGCTGTTAAGGTTAACCTACGGTGAGTTGTCCGAGTGGCTTAAGGAGCACGCCTGGAAAGTGTGTATACGGCAACGTATCGAGAGTTCGAATCTCTTGCTCACCGCCACATTCAAAACCCTAGCAGAAATGCTGGGGTTTTCTCGTTTTAGGTCAACGAGTTAAGGTAGTATAAGGCTTTAACGGCAATTGGCTTCACCTACTTTGTATGCGTCTGTTTTGCTTAAGGTGTACAAAATGGGGTTCTTAATGGCTTCTCCTATCAAAAATAAAAATGGCGTTTGGACTACTCGCTTGGTTGTTCCTAAAAATTGCAGTACTCATAGATGCGTCTTTCTTTTTGAAGCGAACGATACAAGTAAAAAAAGACCCCCAGTTTTAGCTGGAGGTCTATGACTATATTAACAACGTTTATTATCCATTTGTTGGAGGAGTAAATGCTGTTAGATCTAATACAGGACCTGTATATTTTTCAATTTTAACCAGCGCTGAGTTAGCCGCACAGCCATTAGACAAACGAGACGTTGGGATATCGAGGGTTAACACGTTAGCACCACCGTTTTTACAGATTCCAGTTTTCTTATCTAGATCTGGCCAACCGCCTTCGTGGATACAAACCGCACCTTGCTTGATACCATCAGTAACAAGAGCACCGACTAACACTTGACCACGGCTGTTATAAGCTCGCACTAAATCACCCGTTTTAATGCCTCTTGCTTTAGCATCTTCAGTATGAATTGAAATCGGCTCTCGATTAGCAATCGCATATTCATCACGCAGTTTTGCGTAATTGAATTGACTGTGTAGACGATGTGCCGCATGAGCTGTCATTAACTGCAACTCATCATTTTTGCCTTTGGCATAGAACTCTGTCGGTTCAATCCATGTTGGATGCGCTGGACAGTCGTCCAATTGATAACCTTCAATCGTCTTAGAATAAATCTCAATTTTGCCGCTTGGTGTGCCCAAAGGATTCATCACCGGATCTTTACGGAAGGCTGCGTGGCGAACAAATTCAGCTTCTTTTTTATTGAGCTTCATTTCAATCAACTGGTTATCACCCCAGAATTTGCCAAAATTAGGCATACGAACACGTGCTGCTTTACCAGCTTCTTGTGCTACATCGTAAAATTCTTTTAGCCAATCCATTTCACTTTTTCCTTCAGTGAAAACGTCATGCCCACCAGCTTTTAACAATTCTGCCATATCAGCAAATACGTCAAAATCATTTCTAGCTTCGTTTTGAGGTTCAACCACTTGCTTCATCGGTACTAAATGCTGATTACTATAGTCCCCAGTCATAGTTAAGTCATTGCGCTCAAAAGATGTAGTGATAGGTAATACTACATCGGCATGCTTAGCTGCAGCAGTCCAGTAGATTTCGGAAATGACAACAAGCTCTGGTTTCTGCCAAGCTTTGATCAATCGATTGGTGTCTTGGTGATGTGTGAAGTTGCCACCGCCTGCCCACCAAATCATTTTGATGTTTGGAAATGTTAAGTCATGACCATTATGGTGGTAGCTCTTACCTGGGTTTTCTAATGCTTCAACAATTCGAGCAACTGGTAAACTGTTTACCGCACCAGAGACAGCCCAGTCATTACCCGCTGAAGAACCACCATCAATTGAAGCAAAAATTGCAGGGAGGACGCCAGCATCACGCGTTGGGTTACCACCATTTGAATAATGGTATGATAGACCAAAACCACCACCAGGCAAGCCAATTTGGCCAAGCATAGAAGCCAGAGTCACTAGCATCCAGTGGCGTTGCTCACCATATTGTTGACGTTGCATCCCCCAACCAGACATCAGCATAGTGCGATTTGCACTGAAGATATCAGCTAGCAATTCAATTTGTTTGCTAGAAACGCCTGATACCGCTTCGGCCCACTCAGGGGTTTTCTCAACACCATCCTCTTTGCCCATTAAGTACGCTTCAAATTTATCGTAACCAATGGTGTATTTATTTAGGAACGCGGTGTCATGTTTGCCTTTTTTAACCAGTGAATGAGCAATCCCCATCATCATGGCAACATCGGTCATCGGGCGAGGTGCGACCCATTGGATAGCCTCGCCAAAAAATTCAACGGTTTCTGAACGCATTGGGTCAATGGCAATAACCGTTTTGCCTGACTTTTTAAGTTGATGGAAAAATTCCAAACCAGCGCAGTCAGTTGAACTCCACGCAATTTTAAGTGTATTTATTGGGTTCATACCCCATAAAACAACGACATCACTGCTTTCTAAGATAACAGGGTATGCTGTTTGTTGTTCATAAACTTCAATTGAACCGACAACATGCGGCATTATGATTTGGCTTGCGCCTGTTGAGTAATCACCTAAATGACCAGAGTAGCCACCAGCCATACTCATATAGCGTTGTAATAGCGTTTGTGCCTTATGTAGAACGCCGCTTGAACGCCAACCGTATGAACCGGCAAAAATAGACTCAGCGCCATTTTCTTTACGAATGCGCATATGTTGGTCATGAATGAGTTTGTATGCTTCATCCCATGAGACACGAACATACTCATCATCACCACGAACACCTTGAGGTTTATTTGGATTGGCTAAAAATCCTTTACGTACCATAGGGAACTTGATACGCGCTTTGGTATGAACTTGATCGGGACCCGTTGTTTGCAAACTATTGGCAACGGTTTGTGCTAAAGCATTGGTTGATGACACGAGTTTGCCATCTTTAACTTCACACAAAATAGGTCCCATACGACCAGCAGTAAGAATTCCTTTGCCACGTTGATTTGCAGCTAAAGCCGTTGTAGGTACAAATGAGGTAAAGGTAATCGCCCCAGCAGCCATACCCGTTCCTTTCAGGAACCCTCGACGAGATATATTTGTCATTGTCGTTTCCTTTTATTTCTAGTGACCAACCACGTCTTTCGCGTGATTTTGGAAGAATTTAGTGAGCAACTCAAGATCTGAACTTGATATGTCCGTACGATCGCCCATGCCTTTGGCTACAGGCCCCCATGCATTCACGGTAAAATGATTGGCTGGAATTTTGCTGTGGCAAGTCGAACAATAAACCGTATCTAGTTTTTCTGCGTAATCCCAAATCGGTTGCTGAGAATCAAGAACGGGGGCATCGATCGTAGTAGTCAACTGTGCCGTGCGCCATTGGTTACCATATTCGTCTTCTTTGTATTCACCCACCGTTAGTGCAGCTAAGCCTTGCTCTGTTAACATCGCAACAATGGCACGCTTACCCTCGGCAAAATAGAGTACTTGTTCAGCCCCTTTCATTTGATAAGCGTTCAATTCAACAGTACGTTCTTGACCATTGACCGAAACCACATTCAACTTCGTTGCCGGATTTATTGTGCCTAATTCACCTAAGTCGAGCGTTTCAACCGGATACACAACTTTTGCCTCTGCTGAAGTCTGTTCAGTGAACTCGATTAAATGTTCGTATGCGGCATTATCCATTTCAGGTTCAGGAGCAAAATGCGCAACGCCCTTATGACAATCAATACACGTTTGTTGGTTTTCCACCCCATAGACGTGCATTTTTGCTGCTTCTTCTGATTGTTCATAACGATCCATGGCTGCATATGTATGGCATGATCGACAAGTTGCCGAATCATTTGCTCTTAATTGAGCCCACACGGTTTCAGCCATTGCCATACGATGATCTTCGTATTTGTCTTCTGTGTTTATTTTTCCACTAATAAACTCGTGATAGATATCTTTAGAAGCTCTAATTTTCGTCAAAACGTAATCAACCGGCGTGGTTGGAATATGGCAGTCGGCGCATTCCGCACGAATACCTTTACCATTACTGAAATGGACAGAGCCTTGATATTCTTCAAAGGGGATTTCCATTGAGTGACACGAAACACAGAATTCCGTACTTGATGTATAGTGCATGACGGCAGCAGTACCGCCTAAGGTTAACCACCCTATTACAATACCAACCACTGCGATTGCTGCTATATAGCGTTTTTTTAATGACATAGCTTATCCACAATTATTATAGTGTTATTGACAACATACTAACACATTAGTGGTAGTTGTTACTATGAATTCAATGTATCAGAATTTTCTTACGCATCAATAAGTTGTATGGATATATGCATATTATCCAAGCAATATATGTAACAATATATGTAATAAAAATCTTCTGTACTTCGTTTCTCTTTACTTCTGTTTGATGCAAAAAAATAACGGTACGCTCATTGCGTACCGTTATTTGTTAACCATCTAAAGCATCTAAAGCATCTAAAGCATCTAAATATTGCTCTACATCACCTGATAATAACCAGGTACTTTAAACCAGCGACGACACATATCTAAGAAATAACCGTAAATAACACCCATACCACAAGAAACTACTGCGTTACTCGCGACGGCAGTCATTATCTGATCGGTTGAAGCTCCAACGGTAAAAAGAATTGCAGCATATACAGGTGATTGAAATAGAACATAAGCCAGCAAATCAGCAATATTTTTCATCATGCCAGTTTGTGAAATTCGACGCCCCTGTTTAAGCATAAAATCTCGAAAGATGCCATAGGGCCAAGCGATAGCGATGTTAACGGGGATAGACAGTGTTCGCGAAGCCAGAGATTGCTCGAATGTCATGTTAGAGATGAATATTTCAATCATCATCCCGGAAACAAAACAAAATACCACCATAGCAAAAGTGTCAGCAGCAGCATGACGTATACAGAAAGGGCCACGAGCTTTCATTCAATTCCTCACAAGATAATAAACTGCCAAACTAGCATTCTTATAACACATATCACCACCCATTAAAGATCAGGCAGTTAATGTTGCCATTAGAACATAAGTTATATAGTTTTTTGATCTCGTATTTTTCTTCAGTTACTAAATAAACAACCATAAATGAAATGTAAAGTAGCATCTCTCTCTTATTTCACACCGTTATAACAAATGATTCTTCTAGGTCTTAGGGGATAAAAGCCAAATCCAATACTGCTTTCCAGTTCTTACGCTTGAAGCCGAATTTGGCATGTCTAAATGCTACTGCATTCATTCCCGGTTAAGGGTAAGATAACGCCAATTTCTCGCAGTAAAGTATGGGACTTAATTTTGACCTTACACGATATTCTTACCCTACCTGAATTTGAAGATAAGTTGCTTAACGAGGCCAAATCACGTGGTTTCATTGCGGCTATGGCATGTGCGCCAAATATCCTGCCACCACAAGAATGGCTACCTTTTCTTTGGGGCGGCGAAGACGTTGCACCGTTTAGCGATGGTGAACAATTGGAGACCTACATCCAACACATCATCGATATGTGGAACCAATATCGTTCGTCATTCCTCGAAGGTACATGGGGTTGGCCTGAAGGTTATGATTTAGATGAAGAAGAAATCGTTAATGACTCAGTACGTGATTTTTGCGAAGGAGTACTTCAAGGTTGGCAGCTCGCGCGAGACGACTGGGAAGTATTGATGCCAGAAGAGAGCCAAGATAATGCCCTACTCGGTGGCGTCCTTCTTTCACTGAGTATGCTGTACGATCCTGAAACAGCGCTAACGACATTAAATGAACAAGGTATGGAAGGCTTAGATCAATTCGAAGAAATCTACGCTGCGATACCTGTCATGCTATGTGGCTTAACTCAGCGCGGCGTCTCCCTAGCTGAAGAACAATAATTCAGAGCCACACACCAGCATAATTATACCATCCAAGGCAAAAATGTGATCAGATTGAACATCGGTGGAACAGCGAATGGACATCGAACACAAACACGCTTTATTTTTTTATAAGAGCGGCCTTCCATGGGGCTCCGCTGAGCCATCCTTGGCTCTGAGGGTTTGCTTATCGATGCCCATTCACTGATCAGAAAGTTTTCCAGACTAGTATTACTTGTCTTTTGCTTCTCCCCCTCAGTTGAGGGGGAAATCGACGGAATGGCATCAACACATAGCCGTATTTACGCGTTGCCTTTTACCTTAATGTTCAGTTGCTCAGCAAAATCCAACATACGATTTAATGGGATCAAAGACTTAACACGTAAATCTTCATCAACAAAAATTTCGTGCTCACTGCCACCATCTTTTAACGCTTTTTCAATCGCTTTTAAGCCGTTCATTGCCATCCAAGGACAATGCGCACAACTGCGACACGTTGCGCCTGCTCCAGCGGTTGGTGCTTCAATCAGTTCTTTTTCAGGCACTAACTGTTGCATCTTAAAGAAGATACCTTTATCAGTCGCAACAATCATTTTCTGATGGGGTAGCTCTTTAGCTGCTTTGATCAACTGACTTGTCGAACCCACTGCATCAGCCAGTTCAACAACGCTTGATGGAGATTCTGGGTGGACCAAGATAGCCGCTTCTGGGTAAAGACCTTTCATCTTCTTCAGCGCATCGGCGGAAAACTCATCGTGTACGACACACTCGCCTTGCCAAAGTAGCATATCAGCACCAGTTTTCTGCGCGATATAAGAACCTAAATGACGGTCAGGCCCCCAAATGATTTTCTTGCCTTCAGATTCAAGCTGTTCAACGATTTCCAATGCGATACTTGACGTCACAACCCAATCGGCACGAGCTTTCACCGCTGCAGAGGTATTGGCATAAACAACCACTGTATGATCAGGATGCGCATCACAAAATGCTGAGAATTTATCCGCTGGACAGCCAAGATCGAGTGAACACTCAGCCTCTAAGGTTGGCATTAAAATACGTTTTTCCGGGGTGAGGATCTTGGCTGACTCGCCCATAAAACGCACACCGGCAATAATTAGAGTACTTGCTGGGTGCCGGTTACCAAACTTCGCCATTTCCAGAGAATCACCAACAAACCCACCCGTCTCTTCAGCTAACGCTTGGATCTCAGGGTCGGTGTAATAATGCGCGATCAGAACTGCGTCTTTCTCTTTGAGTAGCTGTTTAATACTAGCAAGATAGGTCGCTTTCTCTTGCGCAGATAATGGGATCGGCTTAGCGGGGAATGGGTAAACCGTGTCGATTTTATCTAATATGTGGCTCATTGCTCATGCTCTATGCAACTTCCTTTAATCCGGGCATTGTACACCGACATAGATTAGATAGGCAAAAATGATTCCTTTAGCGAAAAAAGGCTGCCATTTGGCAACCTCTTCATTACTACTTCAGATTTTCACTCGCGACCTTCGCAGAAGCACTGGTCGGGTATTCATCAACCACTTGTTGATAATACTTTTTAGCTTGTGCGGCATTGTTATTTCGCTTGGCAAGATCGCCAAGTTTCACCAATGCATCTGCTCGCTTATTCGAGTCCTGATAAGAAACGACTGCAGCAAAACTGCTAACCGCTTCTTTGTCTTGCTTCTTAGCAAAATAAAGCTGCCCTAGCCAATAATGGGCGTTAGGAGCAAAGTTGGAGTTGGGATAATCTTTTTGAAACTTTTGAAAAGCGGCTATCGCACCAGCGTAGTCACGTTTCTTCAAAATGAGGTCAACAGCATTTTGGTAAGCCGCTTGTTCATCTGCATCGCTACTAAACGTACCTTGTGGGACATCTTCATCGCTTGATACTGCAACAGCAGAGGCAGGCTTTTTCGTTTCACTACGAACACGGTCAAGTTCGACAAACAACTCTCTTTGTCGCTGTAGCATTTGCTGCATGTCGTAGTTATTTTTTTCTATCTGCCCACGTAATTCATTAATTTCGAGAGCCATGGTGTCTAGCTGCTGCTGCATTTGTACTTGAAGACGCGCACGAGTTTCAAGCAGGCGTTCTAAACGCTGAACTTCAGATTCTGAAGAGGCAGTACGGCTAGAAGAAGCTTGGCTAGATGAATTATTGCTGAGATCAGATACTGGAGCTGGTGCAGCGAACGAACCGTTCGCTGCACTTGCCAGTAACGTAAGCGTGATCACGCGCTTTAAGTTACTGAACATGAGGTTCATCCTCGAATTAGTACACTAGAACTGCACGGCGGTTCTTAGCGTATGCATCGTCAGATTGGCCTAGCTGAAGAGGTTTTTCTTCACCGTAGCTAACGATAGAAATTTGGTCAGCTTGTACACCTAGAGCTTGTAGGTATTTTTCTACTGCTTGTGCACGACGCTCGCCTAGTGCGATGTTGTACTCTGGAGTACCGCGCTCATCAGCGTGGCCTTCGATGGTCACTTTTAGGCTAGGCATTTTGCTTAGGTAAGCTGCGTGAGCGGCTAGCATTTCTTCGTAATCACCAGCGATAGTTGCGTTATCGAATGCGAAGTAAATGGTAGAAGTTTCACGTAGAGCTTGCTCTTTAAGCTCTTGTTCAGATAGCTGACCGTTTTGATCCATTGGAGAAACAACGGTTGTGTCAACTTGGCCTTCTGTGCCTGAAGTTGTTTGGTTAGTTGTTTCAGAACCAGCGTTGTTTGCTGCGTCATCGCTTGAACTACAAGCTGTCACTGCTAGAACAGGTAGCGCAATTAGTAGCCCTTTAAGAACTTTATTAAGTTGCATCTTATTTTCCTTTATATTGTATTTTTCGCTATAAGAACGGAGACCAGGCAGGAGCGCGTACACGTCCGTTGGTTGCCGGTAATCTAGCTTTAAATCTTCCGTCTATTGAGACCATCGACAATACGTTGGTCTTGTCGTAGATGGAACTGTATATGACCATACCACCATTTGGCGCAATACTTGGAGACTCATCAAGCAAAGTTTTTGTAAGAACTTGCAAAGAACCCGTTTCCAGATCTTGTTTTGCCAAATTAAAACCCGAATTAGAACGATTCACCATCACCAGGAATCGACCATCTGGCGTAATTTGACCGCCTAAATTTTGGCTGCCCTGCCAAGTCAAACGCGTCGTTGCACGGTCTGACAAATTTACTTTATATATTTGTGGTTGACCACCCCGATCTGAGGTAAAAATCAACGATTTGCCGTCAGGATACCAGAATGGTTCCGTGTTATTGGAGCGACCACTCGTTATTTGTGTCAACTTGCGTGATGTCAGATCAAAAGTATAGACCTGTAACGTACCCGTTTTAGATAATACTAACGCCAACTGTTTTCCGTCAGGCGAAAATTTTGGCGCCCCATTATGACGTGGATATGACGTTATTTTTTCGCGAGTTCCGGTATAAATGTTCATCAGGTAAATTTCTGCCTGACCATTTTGGAAGCTAACATAAGCCAATGTTTTACCATCAGGAGACCATGAAGGTGACATGAGAGGCTGTTTAGAACGTAGAACCAGTCTTTCGTTATAACCGTCATAATCCGCAACACGTAATTGATATGGATACTGATCTTTATCGTTCACCACCACATAAGCAATACGAGTTAAAAATGCACCTTTTTCACCGGTAAGCTGTTCATAAACTAAATCTGAAATACGATGAGCATATTCACGTAATCGCTTCGCAGGTACGGTTGCCACTTTGTTGAACAACACATGATCTTTAGAAAGAACGAGCTGACCATCTGAACTCAATGTTTTGCCCTGACCTTGAGTCAGTTGCCCACGAACAACGTCAATCAATTGGTAACTGATAACATAATTACCTTCAGCATTTTGGCTGATACTACCGGTCAGCAATGCATCAACGCCAACGCCCGTCCAAGCATCAAATTTTACCTGAGCTTCAGTGTAGGGTGTCTGTGGCATTTTGCTTGTAGGAATTGGGCTGAATTTGCCGCTTCTTTGCAAGTCTGATGAAATCACAGATGAAACGTCCTGAGGCAATGGCGCAGAACCTTCCCATTTAAACGGAACAATGGCAATTGGACGCGCAGAATTAATACCATCGGTAATAATCAGCTCTAAAGCTGCGTTCGCATATTGCACGCTACTTGTTATGACAAGTACACATCCTAAAATCAATCGCTTTAACACAAGCTATATCCTTTTTACTCTGGTACTACAGTTAAATTAATATTCTTAAGTTTATCAACAACGTCTGGTTCATCTTTAGGCAAAGGGAAACTACTCACTTGTGCAATTGCACGTTTCGTCGCTGAACATAAACGAGCATCCCCGCCAAGAACAGAAACGTCACCGACAATGGCTCCTGTACCGGTTGGAATCAAACGTAAATTCACTTTACACTCTTTGCCCTTGAAGCTGTCTTCTATCAACAAATTTTGTTGGATCAATTGCGTGTAAATTGCTCCCCAGCGCATCGATTCATCAGAGACGTACTGTGAGCGTGCAGATGAGTTCTGTGCAGCTTCGGTTTCTAAACCTGAAAAAATACTGTTTAGTGCTTTTTCCTGCTCTTTACGCTCACGTTCCAATTTGTCGAGACGCTCTTTTTCTAATCTGGCTTTTTCAGCCGCCTCTTTTGCCGCTTTTTCTTTCGCTATTCGTTGTTGCTCTGCTTTTTCGGCAGCTTCACGCTCACGACGCGCTTTTTCTTGCGCCTCTTGAGCGGCTTTTTCTTTCGCGACTCTTTCCTGTTCAGCTTTTGCTGCCGCGGCTTCTTTTGCAACTCGTTCCGCTTCTGCTTTTGCAACAGCCGCTTCTTTCGTCTTACGCTCTGCTTCTGCCTTCGCAGCTTGTTCTTTAGCTACTCGCGCTTTTTCAGCCGCAACTTTTTGTTGCTCTTCTTGCTCTTGACGACGTTTTTCTGCTTCTCTGGTTGCTTTTGCTTCTTTGGCTTGCTGCTCTTTGAGTTTACGAATTCGTTCTTCTTCAGCTTTACGATTTTTCTCAAGCTGTTCGCTTTCTCTGCGTAATTTGTCTAAACGGTCTTGCTCTTTCTTCGAAGCAGCGTCGCGTTGACTGCGAATTTTGTCCGCTTGCTGGCGAACTAAATTAGGATCTATGACCACCGCCTGTACCATTTGCCCTGAAGGCTCTGGCTTAGACATAGTGAAATCAGTCCCCCACAACAATGCAGCAACCAATACTGCATGAAGACCGATAGATATCGCTATCGGTTTACTATATGAACTTTTTTTCGACTTATGATCTTTCATGAACGACGTTAAGCCTACCCTTTGATATCCGTTAACAAGCCAACTTTTGGTATACCAGCTCGGCTTAACTCATCCAAAACAAGCACCACCTCTGCGTATGGTGTAGCGGCGTCGCCACCTACAGCCACTGGAGAATTTGGTTTTAAAGACAATTCAGCTTTTACTCTAACGATAATATCTTGTAACGACAAACCTCGTTGCACTTCTTCATCGTTAACGCTTAACCCTAAGTTACCTTCTTTATCGATTTCAACAATGATAAAGCTTGCGTCGCTATCACCCGCCATTTCAGAAGCTGGCTTTGCCGTTGAGGTCTTAGGCAGCTCGACATCCACACCCTGAGTCACAAACGGCGAGGTCACCATAAAGATGATCAATAGCACCAACATAACATCGATGTAGGGTACAACGTTGATTTCGGCGGTAAGTTTACGTTTTTTAGGCTGATAACCGGCCATGAATTATTCCCTACCCGCCATTGCTTGACGGTGCAAAATACTATGGAATTCTTCAGAAAACGTAGCATAAGAGTGTTCTAACTTACTCACCGTATTACTTAAACGGTTATATGCCATTACCGCAGGAATCGCAGCAAACAAGCCCATCGCTGTCGCGACAAGTGCTTCGGCAATACCAGGGGCAACCATAGCTAATGTCGCCTGTTTTACCGCGCCTAACGCAATAAATGCATGCATGATACCCCATACGGTACCAAACAAACCGATATATGGGCTGATAGAACCGACTGTGGCGAGGAATGGCAGATTGGTCTCTAGTTCTTCAACTTCACGAGCGACAGAAACACGCATTGCTCGGCCTGTTCCTTCCATCACGAAGTCTGGCGAGTCGGCATTCGTTTTACGTAAACGGGCAAATTCGGTAAAACCTGAGTAGAAGATCTCTTCTGTACCCATGATTTCATCTTTACGTTTTTTCACATCTTGATAGAGAACAGCTAAATCGCTACCCGACCAAAACTTGTCTTCAAAGGTTTCTGCATCTTTTGTCGCTTGTGACAAAACTTTATAACGTTTGATGATCATCGCCCATGAAACAATCGACATTCCCAGAAGAATAAGCATCACCATTTTGACTAACAAACTGGCCTGAAGGAATAGGTCAAGAATTGAAATATCAGCTTGCACTGTTGGTTAACTCCGAAATAATTAATTGAGGCATGGCCTTAGGTTTCATCCTCTCATTGTCGATACATGCTACCTTAACTATTGCTTTACACAACACCTTGTTATCAGGATTGACGAGCTCCTGACAGAATATTAGCGATGCTTTCTTTAGTTCTGAAATCGTTGTAATAACGTTGAGTTGATCATCCAATCGCGCACCTTGAATAAAATCGATATCAGCATGTCTGACAACAAAACCAATTCGTTGTTCCAATAAAACCTGTTGAGAGACTCCGATTGAGCGCAGCATCTCAGTGCGAGCTCTTTCAAAGAATTTGAGGTAGTTCGAATGATAGACGACACCACCAGCATCGGTGTCTTCATAATAAATAGTGATTGGCCAACGAAACGCTTTCATAGTCTTGGATTAAATACTTTACCGAAAGAGGTTTAACTATAACGCAACTCGTTGTCGATAGTACAAGGGGGAATGAAGTATTTCGTAACAGAGTGTCAAAAAAATTAGCGCTACCTCAAAGAGAAAGCGCTAATTCGTTCAATTATTCATCAACTGCAATATCAATCACTTAAGCGAGAAACCTCATCGCAGTGAAAATCAGCAGTATTGGCAGTGAAATGTACGGGCTAAACAATAGCTGCCAAACCCAAAACCGCGGTTTAAAGCCTACGCCAAACACCATACTTGAGCACATTGCCCAAATGATCATTGGCGATACAACGGCGTTGAAACCGCCAATGCTGTCAGCATACGATTCTGGATTCCACATGATGGACAGCAGATGATAGAAACCCAGCACTAAAGATAAAGCCTTAAACAAGGCTTTATCTATTGGAGAGTGGAACTTGGCAACCTGAGTCGACAAGTTATTCACTATCTTTATCCATCATTTCAGTGTGCTCTAGCCAAAGAGCATTGATGATGCCAAATGCACAAGCGAGTAATACGCCTAAAATCCATGCAAAGTACCACATAGTTGTTGCTCCTTAGTAAAGTGAGTTTTTGTTTTCTTCAATAAACTTGTTATCAAGACGACCAAACATCTTGTAGTAAGTCCATGAAGTGTACGCCAAGATGATTGGCACCATGACGAAGGCAACACCAGTCATCAGATTCAGAGTCAGTTCGCTCGATGTAGAATCCCACATGGTTAAGCTGCTCTTAGGATCTAAGCTTGATGGCATGATAAATGGGAACATTGCCAAACCTGCCGTGAAGATAACACCAGCATTACCCAAACTTGAAGCTAAGAACGCAAAGCCACCTTTTTCAAAGCGTGAAGCCAGTGCAGCAAGCAGTGGCATAACCACACCAAGTGCAGGCGCAGCCCACATTAGCGGATACTGTTCAAAGTTATGCATCCAAGCACCCACTTCGCGCATAACTTCTTTGTTTAGCGGGTTAGACACGGCATTGCCATCAATACCACCTGCAATCACATAGCCTTCAATTCCCTGAATCCAGAAGCCGGCGGCAATAAATGCCACGGTCGTTAACAGACCCATTAGCTGAGCAACGCTACGGGCACGAACATGAACCGCATCTGTTGTCTTCATCTGTAGCCAAGAAGCGCCTTGTAGAAGGATCATAAATAAGCTGACCAAACCACACAGCAGTGCAAATGGATTTAGCAGACCAAAGAATGAACCATGGTAAGTTGGCATTAGAAATTCATTCAATTGGAATGGTACACCTTGCAGCAAGTTACCAAACGCCACACCAAAGATGACTGGCGGAACAAAACCACTGATGGAAATACAGATATCCCACGCATTACGCCATTTTGCGTATTCGATTTTTGAACGGTAATCCAAGCCTAGAGGACGTAACCAAAGCGCCGCTAGCGTGACGATCATTGCCAGGTAAAAACCCGAGAATGACGTTGCGTACACCAAAGGCCAGGCGGCGAATAACGCACCACCGGCGGTGATTAACCATACTTGGTTACCATCCCAGTGAGGAGCGATAGAGTTAATCATTACGCGACGTTCATTGTCGTTTTTGCCGATAATCGGGACTAGAGCACCAACGCCCATGTCAAAGCCATCTGTAATTGCGAAGCCAACCAGTAAGACACCAATGAGTACCCACCAGATTAGTCGCAAGATTTCATAATCAAACATATCTTCTCTCCTTGCTTATGCTTCTACTTGGCGACTAACTTTGTCTTCTACAGAGTTAGCGTCTTGCTCAAAATGGTAACGACCGGTTTTAAGGCTACTTGGACCTTTACGAGCAAACTTAACCATTAGATACGTTTCAGCAATTAGGAATACTGTATACAGAGCGATAATCGCGAACAGAGAAGTCCAGATTTCGCCAGCACTTAGCGCAGAGGCTGCCACATTGGTTGGTAATATTTCACCCACGGCCCATGGCTGACGACCATATTCAGCGACAAACCAACCCGCTTCGATCGCAATCCAAGGTAGAGGAATACTGAATAACGCCGCTTTAAGAACCCAAGGTTTTTGTTCGATTTTTTGACGGCAGGTTTGTACAAACGCCATACCAAACACAAACAGCATGATAAAACCAACGCCGACCATCACACGGAATGACCAGAACAGCGGCCATACAGTTGGAATCGAATCATCCGCAGCAGCCTGGATCTGCGCTTCCGATGCATCAGTCACTTTGTCGGTATAACGCTTAAGCAGCAAACCATAACCCAGGTCATTTTTCACTTCGTCAAATGCTGTCATGTTCTCTGATGACTTATCACCAGCACGAAGCTTTTCAAGAAGATCATAGGCATACATACCGTTGCGAATACGATCTACGTGTTCTTCACGCAAATCACGCAAGCCTTTTACTTCGGTATCGAATGAACGCGTCGCAATAATACCCATCACATAGGGGATTTTAATCGCGTAATCCGTATTCATGGTTTCCTGGTTTGGAAGACCAAGCATAGTGAATGCTGCCGGAGCTGGCTCTGTATGCCATTCTGCTTCGATAGCCGCGAGCTTCACTTTCTGCACTTCGCCAACTTCATAACCCGATTCATCACCCAGTACGATGACCGACAGAACCGCCGCCATACCAAAGGATGAAGCAATAGCGAAAGAACGACGAGCAAAAGCGACATCACGTCCTTTTAGTAGGTAGTAAGAACTGATACCGAGAATGAACATGGCACCTGTGGTGTAACCAGAAGCCACCGTATGCACAAATTTAACCTGAGCAACCGGGTTAAATACAACTTCCGCAAAGCTCACCATTTCCATACGCATGGTTTCGAAGTTGAATTCGGCACCCACAGGGTTTTGCATCCAGCCGTTAGCGATCAAGATCCAAAGTGCAGAGAAGTTTGAACCTAGTGCTACTAACCACGTAACCGCCAAATGTTGACGCTTGGTTAAGCGGTCCCATCCAAAGAAGAATAAACCGACAAAGGTAGATTCAAGGAAAAACGCTACTAGGGCTTCGATAGCAAGAGGTGCACCAAAAATGTCGCCTACGTAGTGTGAGTAATAAGACCAGTTGGTACCAAACTGGAATTCCATGGTCAGGCCTGTCGCCACGCCCAACGCGAAGTTGATACCGAAAAGCTTACCCCAGAACTTAGTCATGTCCTTGTAGATCTGCTTGTCAGTCATTACATATAATGACTCCATAATGGCGAGTAAAAACGCCATACCGAGAGTCAATGGAACGAACAAGAAGTGATACATCGCTGTCAGCGCGAACTGCAACCGCGACAGATCAACTACGTCAATCATAGTAACTCCTTTGTGTCGGCTGAATGACACCTTTATGACATATTACAACGACCAACATATCTGTTAACGATAATTCACACTTGTTGCCAGCTAGCGGTAAGTTGTTGCAATTATGTGCTTTTGTGGTTAGTTAATTGTTAAGTAACGGCTAATATAGCTTGAACTAATACTACTTAGAAAAAACCTACGTTTCAAAAGATTTATCAGACAAAACCGCCTTGATTTAAATCAAATTAGATGCGTGATTTTTCGTCAATATCACAACAAAATGATACAGATCAACTAAACATGAACTTTATTGTTAGTATTAGGTAAAAATTATCGGAGGGGGTGATTTTTTGAGAACAAAAGGTTAACAAGATCACAAACTTTGCCAACCCTTGTTAAAGTTTTAAGATTTTTAAAATGTGACATTAATCACACATTGCCTGCCTGCATTTTAATCAAACAGCATTGTATCTTTGTTTTTGCAAAGCAAATTTATTTTTCCAAACCAAAATGAAGATAAGCGCGATCGGTAGCAATACGGCCACGAGGCGTTCTTTGTAAATAACCCTGCTGAATTAAATACGGTTCTATAACATCTTCGATGGTATCTTTCTCTTCACCGATTGCCGCGGCAAGGTTATCAAGACCAACGGGGCCGCCAGAAAACTTCTCCATAATGGCGAGAAGAAGTTTTCGGTCCATATAGTCAAAACCCTGATGATCCACATCCAACATATTTAATGCTTTGTCCGCCGTTTCATCACAGATATGCCCATTACCTTTGACTTCAGCATAATCTCGTACCCGGCGTAACAAACGGTTGGCAATACGAGGAGTACCACGCGCTCGACGAGCAATTTCCAATGCGCCTTCGCTATCCATAGACAAGCCTAAGCAGTTGGCACTGCGCTGCACAATATGCTGTAAGTCGGCAATTTTATAATATTCGAGACGTTGAACGATACCAAAGCGGTCTCTTAATGGTGAAGTTAGTGAACCAGCTCGGGTCGTTGCACCAATAAGAGTAAAGGGTGGAAGGTCGATTTTGATCGAGCGAGCCGCAGGCCCTTCACCAATCATAATGTCTAGCTGATAATCTTCCATTGCCGGATAAAGGACTTCTTCAACCATTGGGCTTAAACGATGTATTTCATCAATGAAAAGCACATCGTTCTCTTCTAAGTTGGTCAGCAGTGCTGCGAGATCACCTGCCTTTTCCAGCACCGGCCCTGACGTGGTACGGATATTCACTTCCATCTCATTGGCAACAATATTGGCGAGCGTTGTTTTACCCAGACCTGGAGGGCCAAATATCAACAAATGGTCGAGCGCTTCACTACGCATTTGCGCGGCTTTGATAAAAATATCCATCTGATCACGAACGTGATCCTGACCTTGATAATCGGCCAATTTCTTAGGACGAATCGCACGATCAATCACCTCTTCATCTTTAAATGAAGGGTTCATTGGAGCAATGAGGCGATCTGCTTCAATCATATTTACTTTCCTAACGTCTGCTCTTCATCGTTGTTATGTGTCAGTACTTCTAAGATAAAACACGTCCGCAATAAACCAAACATTCTAAACCATGGATTTCAATGCTTCACGAATCAGTTGCTCACTGCTCATACCCGGTTTAGCCACTTGCGAAACCACTTTCGCGGCTTGTGGTGCTTTATAACCTAATGAGAGCAGAGCACTAACTGCTTCATCTTCTGCACCTTGCTCTTGAGCATGAGGTCGAGAATCAATGGGTGCGGCATCAGTAGCCGGTGTAAACAGATCTCCTGCCCCCCAGCCTTTCAAGCGGTCTTTCATTTCAACTACTAGACGCTCGGCCGTTTTTTTACCTACACCCGGCAGTTTAACCAAAGTTGAAATGTCTTCTCTCTCAACACAAGAGACAAATTGAGAAGCCGTCATACCAGACAGAATACCCAAGCCCATTTTCGGGCCGACACCATTAGCTTTAATCACTTCACGAAACAGAGCCCGCTCACTTACGGTATTGAAACCATAAAGAAGCTGAGCATCTTCTCTGACAACAAAATGAGTATAGATAATGGCTTCTTCTCCAATGTTTGGCAGTTCATAGAAGCAACTCATTGGCATTTGTACTTCATAACCAATGCCGCCAACTTCAATTAATAGTTCTGGTGGTTGCTTTTCTATAAGAGTACCGCGAAGACGTCCAATCACTTGAGATTCCTTGGGTTGGGAAATTGAATAATACTTTTTCGTCATTCCAGCGAAGGCTGGAATCGACTTACAACGCACACCTTAATTAGATTCCAGATATTTCGTTCCGAAATTCTCGAATGACGAATAATAAAGGTTTGCTGTAACTCTGAAGATGATAATAAATAACTGGATATATAGCCAGTAAAAGATATTTAGTCAGCGAGCAGGATAATCAACGATAACGACCTTTTTTCGCACCTGTCGCCTTGCCTGCTAATGCAACAAGTGTTTTATTGGTATTGGCATGACAAATAGCGACACCCAACGCATCGGCAGCATCGGCTTGAGGTTTGGCGGGTAGCTTCAACATTTGCTGAACCATATGTTGCACTTGAGATTTATCAGCACCACCAGTGCCAACAACCGCTTGTTTTATTAATCTTGCCGCGTATTCATAGACTGGAAGGTCGGCATTCACTGCGGCGACGATAGCACTACCTCTCGCCTGTCCTAACTTGAGTGCGGAATCGGCATTCTTCGCCATAAAGACTTGCTCGATAGCAAATACATCCGGTTGAAACTGGGTAATGATTTCTGTCACGCCCGCGTAGATTTGCTTTAAACGCGCAGGAAGATCTTTTTCTGAGGTACGAATACAGCCACTACCTAAATAGAAGAGGTGTCTGCCTTGTTGTTTGATCACGCCGTAACCCGTGATACGAGAGCCGGGGTCAATCCCTAAAATAATCGACATTCAGTGCCATTATGATGATTTGATGAACACAAAATGAAAGTGGGCTCACGCCCACCCTCACTAACGAATTACTTACGACGCCAAGTTGTTCCTGCTGGGCCATCTTCCAGAACGATACCCATCTCGTTTAACTTGTCACGAGCCAAATCCGCATTCGCCCAATCTTTTGCCGCACGTGAATCATTACGCAGTTTGATCAACGCTTCGATTTCCGCCGTTTCATCGTCATCACCCTCTCCGCCTTTAAGGAAAGCTTCCGGGTCTTGGTAAAGAATACCAATCACATCTGCCAGTTCGCGCATTAATGCGCCAAGAGCACTGGCGCGTACCATATCTTCGTTTTTCAGGCGGTTAATTTCACGCGCCATATCAAACAGTACCGAGTAGGCTTCAGGGGTATTGAAGTCATCGTTCATCGCAATGGTAAAGCGAGTTAGGTACTCTTCACCACCTGCCGCTGCCACATTGATATCTAAACCACGCAGCGCTGTGTATAAACGTTCAAGCGAGGCGCGAGATTGGTTTAAGTTTTCTTCGCTGTAATTAAGCTGACTGCGATAATGACCCGACATCAGGAAGTAACGCACTGTCTCTTGATCGTAGTGGTTCAATACATCACGAATAGTGAAGAAGTTGCCCAGTGATTTTGACATTTTTTCTCTGTCTACCATCACCATACCACTGTGCATCCAGGTATTAACGTATTGAGTACCGTGCGCGCAGCAAGATTGGGCAATTTCATTTTCATGGTGCGGGAACATAAGATCAGAGCCACCACCGTGAATATCGAAATGATTACCTAAGATAGAAGAGTTCATTGCTGAACATTCAATATGCCAACCCGGACGACCTGCTCCCCATGGCGATTCCCAAGTCGGTTCTCCCGGTTTAGACATTTTCCAAAGCACAAAGTCTAATGGGCTACGTTTTGCTGTTTCGATATCAACACGAGCACCTGCTTGAAGTTGCTCCAAGTCTTGACGTGACAACTTACCGTATTCATCGTATTTACTGACTTCAAACATCACATCGCCGTTATCTGCCACGTAAGCAAAGCCGCGGGCAATCAAACGCTCTACTAATTCGATAATTTCATCGATATAAGCCGTAGCGCGAGGCTCGACATCAGGACGTTTAATGTTTAAAGCATCAAAGTCGGTATACATTTCTTGAATCAAACGTTCAGTCAATGAATCGCAAGACTCCTGATTTTCAGACGCACGCTTGATAATTTTGTCGTCGATATCCGTGATGTTACGCACAAAGGTTAAATCGTAACCCAAGTAACGAAGATAACGGGCAACCACATCAAAAGAAACAAAAGTACGACCATGGCCGATATGACAAAGATCGTATATGGTCACTCCACAGACATACATGCCGACTTTGCCAGCAGTAATGGGTTTAAATTCCTCTTTCTGTTTTGTTAGTGAGTTATATATTTTCAGCATGATCTTTATCTAATTACCGTTACAACCAAAATAGTGGTGCAGTATAACAACTCTGTTATCGCTAGGTCATCCATTTGATGTTTTGAATGCGCAAAAAGTTAGGCTAAAATCCTTTATTCATACAAAACAAGCAAAGGTAATGCACATGATCACCCTTCATACCAACTTTGGTGACATTAAAGTTCAGCTGAACACAGAACAAGCGCCAGAAACTAGCGCAAACTTTTTACAGTACTGCCGTGATGGTTTTTACGACAACACACTATTTCACCGTGTTATCGATGGTTTCATGATCCAAGGTGGCGGTATGACTTCTGGTCTGCGTGAAAAAGAGACTCGCGCACCTATTCGTAACGAAGCAAACAACGGCCTAAGCAACAAAGTGGGCACGCTTGCTATGGCTCGTACTATGGAACCGCATTCTGCAAGTTCTCAGTTCTTTATCAACGTCAACAACAACACATTTCTCGACTTCCGTTCAGAAAGCCTAAACGGTTGGGGTTACTGTGTTTTTGCTGAAGTTGTCGAAGGCATGGACGTAGTAAACAAGATCAAAGGCGTAAGCACCGGCTCTTACGGTATGCACCAGGACGTACCACTAGAAGATGTTGTTATCACTGGTACCACAATCGAAGAGTAATCTTTATTAAGCGGAGCGTGAAATATGCTCCGCTGCTTTAATGACCTATTTTATGCATACATTATTTATTTCAGACCTTCATCTGACTCCCAAACGCCCAGATATTACCGATTGTTTTATGACTTTTATGCACGATGATGCTCCAAAAGCGGACGCATTATACGTATTGGGCGACCTTTTCGATTTCTGGATTGGCGACGATGACCCAACCGACTTTGCCCAGCAGATAAAACACGAATTTAAAGCTTTAGTGGCGAAAGGCGTACCTGTCTTTTTCTCGCACGGTAACCGAGATTTTCTGGTTGGGAAAAAATTTGCCAAGCACACGGGTGTGACTTTACTTGATGAAGAGCATGTCATCGACTTATATGGTCACCAAGTGGTTGTCTTGCATGGCGATACGCTTTGTACCGAAGATTTGCGTTACTTGGCATTCCGGGAAAAAGTTCACAAACCTTGGTTGCAATGGCTATTCAACCGTCTACCGTTTTTCATCAAAACTCGTATTGTGCGAAAAATCCAAGCCGATACCAGTAACGATAAAAGCAACAAATCAATGACCATTATGGATGTCACGCCAAGTGAAGTGTTATCTGTGCTGAATAAACACCATGTAGATACTATGATTCACGGTCACACCCACCGCCCTAATATTCATAAAATAACGACGGATAAGGGTGAAAGAACTCGCATAGTGTTAGGTGACTGGTACACGCAAGGCTCTATGCTTGTGTACACAAAAGATGGTTATGAGCTGAAAAATAAGAAATTTTTATCATAGAAATAGTGATCACACTCGTATAAGGATTTGAGTAGTGACGCAGAATATAGGCTTAATATTGATATAATCACCACACCAATAAATGGAGTTAGGGTGAAGCCTTGAAGTATTCATATATCGCCAGACAACCTATATTAGATGCTAACCGAAAGATTTTTGGTTATGAACTGCTATTCAGAGACGGACCCAAGAATACCTTTCCAGAGATCGATCCTGATAAAGCAACCAGTATGTTGCTGTCGGATCATTTCCTCTCAACCCATTATCAAACTCTGGGTAAGCATGTTGGGTTCGTCAACTTTCCCTATCAGAGTTTAGTTAATCTTGTGCCTACGCTCTTTCCTTCGGACAGTTTGGTGGTTGAAGTGCTGGAAGATTGTCAGCCGACCGCAGAGTTATTAACGGCTATCAAAAAAATGGCCAAACAAGGCTATAGCATTGCTCTGGATGACTTTGTACCAAGCAAGGAGTGGCAACCGTTTTTACCTTATATTTCCTATATCAAATTTGATATACGCACTGTTACTATCGCTAAAGCTGGCGCATTCATCAGCAAACTTAAAGGCGCAAAAATTAAATTTTTGGCTGAGAAAGTAGAAAATTATCAGGAGTTCGAACAAGCCAAACAAGCCGGGTTTGAACTGTTTCAGGGCTACTTTTTTAGTAAGCCGGAAATGATTCGACGCAAAGCCTTGCAGCCAACCTTGTTAACTATTGTTCAACTGTGTAAAGAGATAGCCAAAGAAGAGATAGACTACAAAGAGCTTGAATCACTAATAACACGCGACTTATCGCTATCCTATAAGCTTTTGACGTTTGTTAATGCGTCATCGATGGTCAGTTCCAAGATCCAGTCTTTTAAACAAGCCTTGGTCTATCTGGGCGAACAACGTCTGCGACAGTTCATATCACTGGTAGCCATCGCATCAACAGACAGCTCGAAGCCGAACTACCTTTACGGGCTTTCCATTCAACGCGCGCGCTTTTGTCAATTGGCCTGGAGTAAAAGCGCACAACGAGGTGATTCAGACCTTGCATTCCTGACCGGCATGTTTTCATTGCTCGATTGTTTGTTAGATCAGTCTCTGCAAGCCATTGTAGAAGCCATTCCTATTGATGAGAAGATAAAAACAGCGCTGATTAAGGGCGAAGGTGCACTGGGTAAAATATTATTTCTGTCTATCGCCTATGAACACGCAGATTGGGATCAAGTGTCCACTCTGGCTCGTAACTTAAAGCTTAATGATACGGAATTAAGTCAATGTTACGACGAGGCACTTAAGTGGAGCGCAGACTTACTGAACGTTGGTTCTAGACTTTAGCTACCTAGACTTTAACTACGTAAGCCCCTAAACTTGGCTTCACTTTGCGTAATACCAATCAGTTAAGAGGATCCTCGTTCCCATGCTCTGAAGTGACCCCATAAAGTTGGACATTTCTGTTAAGCGGCTTGCAAGGCCTGATTTCGATATTCTATCGGAGTCAGGCCTTTAAATTTCACCTTAATCCGTTTTGTATTGTAATACTCTATATATTCTTCGATATTTGCAATCAGTTCATCAGCATCAGTGAAGCTTTGACCGTGATACATCTCTGTTTTGAGTAAAGCGAAGAAGTTTTCAGCCACTGCATTATCTAAACAG
>NZ_JBKEBW010000060.1:0-41147 GCF_047973365.1 Vibrio sp.
CTGTACATATAACAGATGATGAACATGACATGCTTATCGGTACAGATAGGACACAAAAAGGCTGCTCTGTTCGTGTTGATGAAGATTTTACAGGTACAGTGGAGTACGACTCAAATAGCTGCAAGGTTTCTATTATCAAGTAAGCCACGTAAATACAGCCTACTCGCAAATTAAAATAACAAAAAGGAGCCTAACAGCTTCTTTTTTATTATTAGTTGCGTTGTTTTTTTTGATTTCCGCGCGCTACAGCATGGTGAGCTCAATATCACGCCGCTCTCAACGCCCATTTCCAAACCGTCATCCAGACCATCTCCGTCACTGTCGGCATTAAACGGATCGGTGCACATCGCCAGCTCCTGACGGTCGCTGAGTCCATCACCGTCACTGTCAACAAATGCATCTTCGACTGATAACAAACCTTCTGCCGAGAGTTTTGCATCAAACACACCAGTAGCGATATTCTCTACCCACAACCCTCGCGTTTTTGTAAAGTCATAATAAGCAATAAGGTCGTCTTGCCCTTTCAAGGGTGAACGAATGATATAAGACTGAATATCTTCTTGACTCAGCGCACGAGACCACAACTGCACATCATCCATTTCACCATCAATGAAATCCATCACTTCAGATTTCACTTTAATCGCACCGATTAAGAAGGCGTTTTTATTCACATTATTAAAGGTGACGCTTGACCGACTTTGAACGAAAACACCATTGACATAGGTATTGAATTTCTGCTGTTCGGCATCATAAACCAACGCCAGATTGACCCACTGCTGTACATTAATACCTGTATCTTGTGAGTTAATATAACGGTCCCCAACACCAGCATATATACGATTTCGCTCAGTTATACCTAAATATGCTCGGTGATTAATGCCATCATGGGCACCAAATCTCTGAGGCTCTCCGCTTACACGATCAAACTTGACCCATGTAGATAACGTAAAAGATTCATTGTTTCCTAAGCTAGGATGCAACTGAACAAATTCATCAATACCACTCAAATGCAATGTTCTTGCTAACGTGACTGTTTCAACATTAGCTTCGCTCTGCAATTGATGATTAAGATAAACATAGTTATCCCAAGCGGTTTTTCCATTCGCTAAAATCTGATAAGTGTCTTGTTTGTTAGGATTACTTCCAATTTGAACTTCTATACCATCCGGTATTCCATCACCATCCGTGTCAGGGTTGCAGGGGTCTAGTCCCATGGACAGTTCAACACCATCACTAAGACCATCGAAATCTGAGTCTTCTAATCCCTTGTCCAAACACGTATATTCAGCGAAATCATAGATGCCGTCGTCGTCAGTATCAGCAATAGAAAAAGAACGAGGTTCGGATTCAATCGGATTGGACGCACGATTATAGCCAACGATTTTCCAAGCCATTTGTTTTTGTAATAGATGAGAAATGTCGCCCAAATTAAGTTCCAATACAGAGCGGTTCATTCCGGAACGCAATTTGACCCATTCGCCATTCGTTAGAAGATAAAATTCAAAAAATGTGATCCCATCTGCACGCCAATGAAATGTGACATCACTTTGGTTAAGCGTCTGATTAATGTCTGGAGAAGTGAGTTCAATTGAAGCGTCGATAACTGACGAAAAGGAAGGTAACTTTGCGGCATGATTGCCTAACGAATCATACACAATACTGTAATAAGCATCATCTTGTGAGACCCGAATTAACTCGCCATTTTTATTATAATCGTAATTGATTGCAGGTTGTGCTACCACTTGAAAAGTAACCAACAATGAAACAACTATTGAAGTAAAGTATCGTCCTTTCACAGCATCACCTCGTCAATTGCAACGAGTTGAGTATTTCAGAAAAAAATACAAATGTGTAAGCACAACTCAGTTAATAACCGATAAACTGCTAAACGTTTACTTACAATCACTGAGTCTCACGTTGAGGACATTATTATTAGTCGCCACTCCCCGCTGTCATCAATCAATATTTTTTGACATTGGGGGAAGCAGTCATTATCATTTTTGGCGTAGCCAAATCAAGAGCATTGTTGACTGATCGACTTACTTTTATAATTCAAAACTCAACACGAATTAAATCACAAAACTTCTTTTATTACTTTGCTCACACTAGCCCTAGTCCACTTTTTCGCACCATTCAATGGTTCAACACCTTGCTCATTTAATCTTTTAGCAATTTGTTGATTAAACATCCCTTTCTCATGCATTTGAACAATCAAAACCTCCTTTGACTTTTTGTTCTCTGCATGAGTAATTTGACTATTTGAATCCTCTGCGGCAATTAACCTATCAACGTTCAACCTATTTCTACATGCACTCTTTACCCATGCAGAAAAGCTCTCTGTGCCCAACCTATGGTTATCGATTGCATTTAATAATTCACGCTCAAAGCGAATGTACTTCTTAATTGAGCAACGATTTCGATTAACTTGTTTCATAGACTTGGACATGTGCGCACACCTTATTATTTGTGCCAACTGTGCGCACAATTCAGTGTGCGCACAGTAAAAGAAATCATCGCTTTCCTTCATTCTGCAAAAACACTTCAAATGCACAACCATCTTTACGAGTCAAATTCGGAACAAACCGTGAATATATGCGAAACAACATTGTTGTCGTTGTATGCCCCATTTGATTTGCAATCCATTCAGGTGACTCACCCGATGCCAGTAGCAATGTGGCAAATGTATGTCGTGTCTGGTAAGGATTACGTTTCTTCAATCCCGATTTTGCCAACGTCGGATACCACATATTCCGTGACACTACTTGATAATTTAGTGGCAACCCTTTGCTATTCGTGAACACAAACGGGCTTTTGTAGCCTGATTTCAATTTATGCTCTCGTAGCGCATTGACAACCCGCTCAATGAGCGAAATCGTACGGTAAGAACCTTGAGTTTTCAGTCCTGACACTTCTCCACGATTTAAGCTTTGACTCACAGTGATGACCTTATTTGTTAAGTCGATATCTTTCCACATCAATCCATCAATCTCTCCCGTTCGCATTCCAGTAAAGAAACGAGTGATTAAGTAACACTGAAATTCATCCGGAGCACAGCTAATTACTTTTTCGATTTCCTGTATAGAAAACGGGGCAACATCCGTTCTGGGCACTTTTAAAGCTTTGATATTTTTCCATGGTGATTTAAACTCATACCGATCGGCGGTTTCATCAAGGATCATCCGGAGTGGTGTCATAATATGATTGATACGCGAAGGGCTTAGAAAACTTCCAGTTCGTCCCGGTACTTTGGCGAGGATGGTACGAAACTGTAAGATTTGTCCCTTATTGATGGCGCTGATCTTCTTACTCCCAAAAACTGGGTTCAGGTACTTATCGATTGTTCCTTCCACAACCATAAGATGCCCTTTTGACCACTCAATCTGCTTCTCCAATAACCAAGTTTTCGCGAATTCTTCGAATTTTGGTGAATTTGGCGAATCAAAATACTGCTTTGAAGCAAGCTCTCGCTGACTAATTTCAACAAAACGTTTGATGCTGCGACTATTAGGAAAATACTTCGAATAATCAAAGCTATCTAACAAGATTTCAGCTTCTATGTTCTTTAAAAGCCTCTCCAATCGATTTCGGTTAGGTTTGTTATCTAAAAGTTGAGTTTGTTCACGGCACCTAATGCCTTTATAGCGGAACTGTAAAACTAATTTCCCATTTCGACTATTTAAAACGCCCATATAATCTCCTTACAAACCAGCAATCAATGAGTGAGTAGAAATTCCTACGAGCATTTCCTCTTCAACACGTTCCCATATGAAAAGGATCTTACGCCCACCAAATGGTCGTATATAGTGAATCCCCTCAAACAGAACACTGTCTTTTAGTTGTTCTCGAATCACTCTAACATCGTACTTAATACGTTCTGCTAACTCCGCAGTTGTAAGATAGGTGTTATCCATCGTACAATCTCCTATTGATTAAATTTACCCACTAAGAAGCTTAATAATCTCCTACAGAACTAAATGTATCACAAAAATAACCTTTTGCAACCATTTTTAACCTACAGGAGAACATTTTAATCAGGAGAAGAACATGCTGAAGTGTCACCTATCAAAAATAATGGGCGAGAAGAGACTAAAAATTTCTGATGTATCGAGAGATACCGGAATAAATCGCGGAACGATAACTCGCATGTACAACGAAACAGCGACAAGAATTGAAATTGAGGTAATCGACGTATTGTGTGGGTATTTAAATGTTCAAGTTGGTGAGCTATTTGAGTATGTCGATAACACTGAAGACCAAATAGAAATTTAAGTGGGGATTATATAATCCCACTTAATCACATTTGTTATACACAACCACTTTGGGCACCGATTTGGACACCAAATGGGCACCGATGATTTAGATGACATAAATTCAAAAACGCTGGACGTGCAAAAAACGCAATAAAGCGTTTTAATTTCAATAGATTAGAACTTAATTGGGTGCTAGAAAACTTGGAGCGCGTAGCGAGAATCGAACTCGCAGCTTTAGCTTGGAAGGCTAAGGTATTACCATTATACGATACGCGCGCATCGATAGGACGTTGTTACTATGCCACAGAGTTGAAAAAAGAAAACCGTTTTTTTATAAAATCTCGTTCGTTTGCATAGTTAGTAAACAATTGAAGTTTAAGCGGTTAAATTTACATCTCTCATTTCCCCTTAAGTCACGTTGTAACACAAAAAAGCCCCCAAAAAGGAGGCTAAAATTCGAAATCTGTTTAATTAGATTCTTGAAGTTTGAACGTAATTCTTCAATTCTTCATTAGAAACAGTAGTAATGTACTCATCGTTTAAGTAAAACGCTACGCTGTCGTCCACTTTCTCACCACGTAAAACTTTATGAGAGCCGTCAAGATAAGAAATGTCCATTTGCATGGTATTCTCATCAATTTGCTGCATAGTAGTCGACTTAACATCGCTATTATTCGATAGTGGAACTGTAGTCATGGATGAATCTAAACTATCATTCACTTTTAAAATAGCGTCAGCTGGTGTATCAACCACTGCTGGAGACTTACCTGATAGAGGGTTTGTCCCTGTCCAGAATTCTACTGCGTTAAATATAAACAAGTCAGCAAAAGAAGCGATAGCGTAAACTGGCGAGAGAAGTAGGAACATACCTTCACGACCATAACGGTTATCAACGATTTCCAAGTTGAATTTACCAACCAAGCCTGTAGTTGCCATTTGTCCCATACAACCAGTTAAAGAACTCACACCTAATGCTGCTACCACTGCTACTTTAATTGCTTTACTTTTCATCAAGATCACCACTGAGTTGGATAAAACGTAAGTGTAGTCAATCATATGCACATTAGGAAATTTCTGAAGCAAGGATTGACAAAAACCTTACATAACTCAATGAATTCTATCTACATTTTCATTTATGAGAAAAATAATTCAGTTTTTGCAGCGTTATTAATTCATCTTCTTGATACTTAACCTACCAATTGCAAAGTCAGCATTATCCTTAATAACTATATGTGGTCTACAATTGTGGTGAGGAACGGTCTTATGTTCACTACCCCAATGCAGGAGGTGCTAAATGAACATTCGTGAAAGCATTGACGCACTAGAGCAACAGATCTATATCGCTTGCTCAGAAGGAGACTACGAAACGGTCAATATGCTTGAAGCCCAACTAGATAAATTGCGAGGCAAAGCAGAACACCCTTTCGATGAAGATCCCTACTCCTTAGAAGGTCGACCTTTTTTTGATGATGACTGGAGCTAACCATGGGGGAGCTTAGGCTCCCCCTAATCGATTCTCGTTAGAAGAATTTAATCGACCCCCTACCAGCAATTTTTTCTTCTGGCTGAACTTCTTCTTTCGTTTTACTCAGCTTGGGTTTTGTCTCTGACTTGGGTTTCTTAGCCTTTTCTGCTTCAGTTTTGTTCTTTTTCTGCTTGTTCTTTTGCGCTTCTTGAGGCTGTTGTTTTGCTGGTTTAGCTTTAACTTCTTCAACAACCTCTTCAGTAACTGGCGCATCACAAATCACCAGATAGAATTCCTGATTAAACTCGATCAGATCGCCATCGTATAGTTTTCTGCGTTTACGAATTTCCACTTCACCGTTAACAGCAACGTAGCCTTCAGTGATGGCGTATTTTGCTTCCCCACCACCACTTACAGCATCGGCAATTTTTAACACTTTGTAGAGTTCTATTGGCTGGCTAGCAACTTCGACACCAACTGCCTCAATTTCAATTTCTGCTTCGTTTTGCATATCGGAATCAAACTCGTTCATTACACATACCCAGTAAAATTTTGTGCAGTTTAACGTTTTACTTTTTTTTTATAAACCGAAAGTTGTTTACAAACTAAAAGCCCTTTATAAACTGAAAGTTGTTTATATGTCGAAACTGATTTATAAATCTAAAATGAAGGATGAATATATAGAAAAGGATGACTATAATTGCGAACCGTTGCAATAACAGTACTGACCACATTGGCAGCAATACCTTGCTGTTACGGAAATATCATTGCAGTTGAGATATTAACGGATGAATCCTATCCCCCCTATACTTATGCTGAAAATGATGAAGCTGTAGGCATTTATCCTGATATCGTTCATGCTATTGATCAAAAATTAGAAGATTTTGAGATATCAATTCGCCCGGTGCCTTGGAAACGCGGACTAAAACTCGTTGAATCAGGCCGCAGTTTTGCATTGATGCCTCCTTATTTTCATCCCGAAAGCAGAAATTTCATTTCCCCTTATTCGCATCCGATGCTGAATGAAGATGTGGTCGTATTTTGCGATAACGAAATCATAGATCAGAATCCAAGAACAATATGGCCAGAAGACTTTTATGGCTTAACTATTGGTATCAATTCCGGATTCAATATCGGCGGTAGCGATTTTTGGCAAGCTTCTGACGATGGCAAGCTTTTCATTTCTGAGGCCAAAGGTAATCAGTTGAATCTTATTAAACTACGTAGTCGAAGAATTGACTGCTACGTCAACGATAAGATCTCTATTCTTTGGCAAACAAAACGTCTACTCGACGAAGAAATTTTAGTGAAGCCTCTTACCTTCCGTTTAGCCACTCATATTAATACTGAATCAGGGTATATGGCTTATACCAACGTCAATGAAGCGAATTATCCGTATAAAGAAAAGTTTGTAAAACAGTTTGATGCTGCACTTATTGAACTTCAAGACTCAGGGCAAATAGAGAAAATTGTTCAGACTTACACTGGTGAATAGCCTCACAAATACCCTCTTTCCTACTTGGAAACGGCACTTTTCCACACCTTCTGTAAGAAAAGCCCTATAGTACTTCCATCTGCTAACGCAACTAGAATTGATCGGGGGTACACAACATGACAACCAATACTAAAACAGCTCTAATTATTGACAGTTTTCCAATGGTGCAGAAAGTAATACAGCACATGCTGGTTACAAACCATAATTTTGATAAGGTACTGCTAGCTAGCGATGCCTTTGCCGCGGCTTCGGCATTAAGACAAAATGATATCGACTTAATTATTCTAGATATCCAACTGGCTGGTTTTGATGGTTTAGATTTCCTACGTCGAATGAGAGCGAAACAATTCGCGGGTAAAATTCTGTTCGTATCGAGCAATGAGCACGGTATGTATTCAAATGCTGCCAAAAAAATGGGCGCGAACGGCTATGTATTAAAGACGGAAAGTACAGAGGTCGTTCAAGACGCTATCTCAAGTGTATTGCGTGGTTACAATGTATTTAAACACCATAGTGACAACGAATTTTCAGCATTATCTAAGCGAGAAACTATTGTATATAACTACTTAGTGAAAGGGTTTACTAACAAACGTATTTCAGAGCTGCTTTCAATTAGTACCAAAACCGTAAGTACTTATAAGAGCCGAATCTTGAACAAATGTAATGTTGATTCAATCATTGAGCTTGTACAACTAAAAGAGACGGCTTAAGAGACCGAGCACAGCTCAATTTTCTTTTTGATAATATCCGAAAGCAACATGTGCAAGGGATTGCTTTTATTACTCGATTTCATCACCGACACCAACGAATAGTTATCAACTTTTTGATATATCTCGGGAAGATCCCGAAAACAAAAACGCTCATTCGTGACATCAAAGAACTGACTAATAGAAAACCCATCAATTTTTTCAATTGAATTCAGCATGCAGACTAAGTTATCGACAAAAGCATAGATATTAAGATCATGTCCTGCTGATGTGGTAATTTCATGCAACAGAACTCGAACATCATTTCGTCCACGAGCTGCCATTCCAATAAATGGTAAATCTAACACTTCTTCATCGGTTAAGTTCGCCAATCGTGCAGGCAGAATCATGCCATGCTTTAATGTCTTAATACGTCGCTGGTAAATGGACTTACTCAAGATGGGATTAAAATAGTTTACACCGATATCAATAGTGCCATTGTCGATGTCTTGTGTGGTGTGATTATCGTATGTGAGTAGAGAAATGGTTGCTTGAGGAAAAGTCGCTTTCAACTCCATAAGAAGATCAGCTCCAAGCTGCATATGCATAACGGGAATAATGGCGATAGATATATCACCATCATAATTTGCACAATCAATCGTATTCTTTGCCAAGGCCGACTGGATAGTATTAATACCATCAATTAAGTTAGGGATAACGTCTTCAGTAAATGCGGTAGGTTCAAAGCCCTGGCTGTCTCTCACAAATAACGGGTCATCGAGCTGTTCGCGCAATTTGGAGAGATGTTTACTTACTGCACTTTCCGTTACCCCTAAAGAGCGGCCAACCAACTTCAAGTTTCGATGTTTGTATAACAAAACAAAGGTTTGCAGTAAATTGTAATCCAAATTGTTTGCCATAGCCTTTTTTTATTCCCCTACCTTACATTGGTAATACGGCGGTTAAATGCCTGTTTTGCAGCATCACTCTTTTTCTTGGCAACCAATTTATCACTCTTTTTAAGCATTGGCGAATTCATTAAAGTCTGCTCACATTCAAAGATTAAATCTCGTATTCTATTTGAATCAAGCTCTTTAGGGAAAGCGTGTTCCATTGCAGACAGTAATGCTAAGGTAGCATGATGACAATTTTCTCTTTGCTTAAAGTACTCAAATGCCACACTTGCACCTTCCAGGCTATTTTCATTACTCACCTGACTAATATGGGTCAACATTTTTTCAACTTCTTTGACCGCAAGCTGACATTCATGTTCTAACACGCGCCGTTGTGCCACCAACAACAAATTGTCCCAATCCATTGAATCCTCTTGCCACTTAGGTAAGCGATTTAGAATACGACTACATAAATCAGGCTGTTGGGCAAGTAATGTCAGTTTTGTATAATAGAGAACTGTAAGCTTCGAACTGGCTTCAACTTTATCTATACACATTGTCAGACGTGTTAAAAATTGTTTGTTATTGCCTGATAAATATTCAAGATGGATCTCGAATAGTTCATTAAACAACACGTATTCATTGTCATTTTCACCCTTGAGTTTATTCATTTCTTGTTTAACTGAGGTGATCACGCGAAGCACATCATCTTGCTTAGGGGTAATACTGAGCAATAGGTTCCGAACCACATTAATATGGTTAAGCGGAGACTCTTTGTGTGTTCGATATGCAGCGAGTCGATAAGAAGAAAACTGCTGGAACGCTTTCTTGTATTGGCGATGTATTTCGCTCAACTTGGCATAATAATACAGCCGTTCCATGCTGGTTGATTTCATGAGAGAGCGGTCAATTTCAATTAGAGCTTTACCGACTTCCCCTTTTATCAGGCAAAGTTTACTTTTGAGTTCATGTACCAAAGCACTTTTGTCTAATTGCTGTTTATCCCATTCATAATAAAGTTGGTCTGCCTCGTCATACTCTTTGTTTAAAATGCACGCATTTAATAGACCAGCCATCACCCAAGGTGATTTGCAGTGAGCGAACAAGTTAGCATAAGCCACTTTCCCCTGAGCAAAATAACCACAATTAATTAATGTCTCAGCATGCAAACGCTGAATGTAAGAGGCATATTTGGAATGCATTTTTTCCGCATCCGTGAAGGCACTGTGTATTTTATCTATTTCAGAGTCTTTAGGTAATTCATACAGCCCTTTCAGCGCACATTTGCGAACAAAAGCTCTAAGAATTCTGCTTTTAACCACCGTAGTGGTATAAGGCTTGATGATATATTCGTCTGGGTCAAGCTCGACTATCGCCTTTACTGTCTCTAACTGCTTCTCCCCAGTAAGCAAAATGAATGCACACCAAGGTGGTATGAGCCCTAAGTGACAAATTTCTTCATAAATTTGCTTACCATTTAAGTCATCACCAAAGTTGTAGTCACAAATGATCACATCCATCTGTTCTTCACTGAGCTTTTTGAACACAGCTTTGGAATCCTTGGCGGTAAAAACACGTAATAAAGAAAACCCCATGTCCCTGAGTAATCTTTTCATGTCAGTTAGAATGAGCGGTGAATCATCGGCAATCAATACCTTTGCATTAGCGATGACTTGAGTTCCAAATTGCATGCGTATGAAATTAACCCCCGACTATTTGTCCATTAAAGAACTGGTTTATTGTTGTTTATCTGTATACAGATTTTCATCAGCTCGACGAATAACAGATTCTATAGGTTCATTTTCCATCATTTCAGCCACACCAACCGAGACTCCAACATTTAATGCGTACGGAGAAAAAGTGGTTGCGCCAACAGTTTCTTTCAGACGAGCGGCTAAGCTTAATGCGTTTTCATTTTTACACCCTGGCAGAACAGCAAGAAATTCATCACCGCCAGAGCGGATTAAGTAATCGGTATCACGGAACACTTCTTTCATTGCGTTAGCAATCTGTTTAATAGCTTCATCACCCACATGATGACCATATGTATCGTTGATGGCTTTTAGTTTATTGCCATCAATCGCCAAGATACTTGCCCCTTTATCTTTAATCGCACTTTTAAAATCATTGCTTTCAAGTGCGTTGCGGTTTAATAACCCTGTCATTTGGTCTTGAACAATACTGCTTTGCGCTTCGCTAAGTTTAATTTTGTTCAGATTTAATTCTTTAAATCTGAACATAACAAAGCCACTCACTAACCAAATAACCAGAAAGAACATTACCGTACGGTAAACTATGGATTGTACCGGCACTTTGTATACGTATACGGTTGAGTTATCTGCCACAAAATTTATGGTATAAGCGAATCGACCACCCATAGTACTGTTGCCATAGATTAACTCGTAGAAAGCCACGCCATTGATCAGTTTCTTTTCCACATGCACATTGGAAGCACCATCAAAACGTGGCATAAAAATGTCGATGTTCACATCACCGACGATAACGTTCTGAAAATAGATCGGGCTTGATATGGTGATGAAAACGTCTCCGTCGCCATTACGGTAAGGATCTGAAATCAAAATTCGATCAGAAAGCCTTCTGTCTGGAGCTTCTAGAGCACAATTTCGACGACCTAAGCACTGCTCTATCTCAATATTGACACCTTTCTTGTCAACCGAGGTCAACGAGCTAGTGTAAGAGCGGTAATACATCACATCCCGCTCTGGTAGAATAGTCGGCATCTCATCGACTAACTGATGAAACTCGTTTTCGATAGCAATATCGATATTGGTCAGCTCATTGATATCATTGAAACGGTAGAAATCGCCGCTTTGATTGACCAATAGGTCTTTACTTCCCTCTTCAATGGCATCGAACTTACTCACTTCGCTCTCAAGGATCTTACCTGTGAAGAAAAGTACTTGGTTATATTGAGCCACTGTTTTAGTAAATTTTTCGAACTGCAATTCACGTTCATTGATATGTGAATCAATATAAAACAGCATAAATATCGTGTAAAAGATCAGGCTAACCATAAAACTGGTTAGCACGATTTCTTTGATATTTTTTCTCGTTTTTATCGTCATATGCTGTGACTTGGAATCAGATAATGTTCTTGTTGATGCTCATCAGTTCCACAATCGATTTCACATTGTATTTTTCTAAAATGCGAGATTTATACGTACTGATTGTCTTCGGACTCAGAGAGAGAATACTGGCGATTTCTTTGTTACATTTGCCATCCACCAAATAAGTGAACACCACTAACTCCTGCTTAGACAGTTGAACATTATTCGACCCGCTGTCTTTCATCAGTTTATAGAAACTATAACCATTTAAAATACACTCGACTGCGTCGTTGAGAATGTTTAAATCTTCCGATTTACACACATAGCCATCAGCACCCAGTTTATAAGCCGTCTCAGAATACAAACGACTATCGTTGGCTGAAATAAATAGTGATTTGCCGGTAAACCCGTGAGATTTGATACGACGAAGTAGTTCAAAACCATCCGATTTCACCAAATTAACATCTAGGATCAAGAAATCAATTTGCTCTTTTTGAATCAGTTTCTGCGCTTTAACTGGATCTTGTTCAACGATGACATTTTCGAATCGTTCGCCTTTTTCCAATAGTTGTTTGATTGCAGCACAAACTAGTGGGTGATCGTCGACAACAAGACAAGTTAGAGAAGTCTTTATATGAATCATTACAGTTAGCCTCGTTAAGCGATTAATTTATATTCAATTGGTTGGGGTCTTCCGGTGAAATAACCTTGACAAAGATCTATCCCCATACTCTGCAGATGCGTCCAAGTTTCATTGTCTTCGACTCCCTCTGCCACAAGACGCATATCTAGTTGTTTCGCCATCGAAACAACTAGAGAAAGAATCGCGTTTTTCCGTTTATCGCGATGACAAGACGTAATAAGCGCCCTGTCGATTTTCATTTCAGTAAAAGGCAAGTCCGCAAGTTTGACGAGCGAAGAATATCCTGCACCGAAATCGTCAATAGCCAACTCAACATCGTTAAGACGTAAGCGAGCAAAATTTTCAAACATAGTGGGATTGTGTTTGTACACTTCCATTTCTGTCATTTCGATAACCAAGTTTGCCGGTGAAAAATCGTAACGCTCACAACACTCCAATACCTGGAACGCAAAATTTGAGTCATCGAAATTGGCTAAAGCTGCATTTACTGAAATGGAGCCCGTAAGCTTTCCACTTCGGAAATCGTCCAGAGCCTGTTCCAATACGTAGAAAAACAAACGTACGTGCCATTGTTCTTTATCAATAATGGGTAAAAACGCTGATGGGCTAAGATATCCATACTGCGGATGATCCCATCGAATAAGGACTTCATTACCTCTTTGCGTATCGTTGGCAAATCGGTACTGTGGCTGATAGAAGTTAACTAAACGCTTAGCATTAAATGCCAAATCTAAATCTGAACGTAAGAACGCAATCACTTTATCGCTGACCTTAGGTGTTGGGCTCGCTAACCTCACCGCTTTAAGCACCGAAGCCAAATCTGTGTTCGAGATAGGTTTCGTCTGTGATGAAATCACACCCAATCCAAGCTGGCGACACATCATTTCTGCCAGTGAAATGATGCTTTTATCATGACCACTTAATAAGCACAGCTTACCTTCGTATCCTTGCTGGTTGAGTGCGTTTAAAAACGTTAAGCCATCTTCTTCCGGCATCGATAAATCACAGAACACAAGGTCGAAATCCTGTTGCTCACAGATCGCCAATCCATGCTTACTGCTCTGTGCTACACGAACTTCGGTAATACCGAATGTCTGTAGTTGAATTTTCAACGTAATACACTGGATTGGATCATCATCCACAATCAGGACACTATGAATTCTATGCGGCATGAGTTTCTATCCACGCTTTTGTTTGTTCAATACTGGTAGTGATATCCGTTATCAATTCTTCAAATAATTGTTCAACGTTGCTATCGACATTTTGCATGCCATTTTCTAGATCCAAAGCACGCTGATGGACCCTAGTTTCACCAACGGTCCCTGCACCACCTTTAATACGGTGAGCAATGTCTTTCATTTTCTTACGATCGCCTTTGCTACTCATTAGCAAAGCCAAATCGTTTGTCATTGTGTCGACATAGACTTGTGACAGAATTTGTGCATCAGCAGCATCATATTTGCTCAACCAGATCTCAGTTTCTAACTCACTTGATGATAAGTACTGAGCAAGCAGTTTATACAATCGATTAAGACCGTATGGCTTGTATAACATGGTGTCGAAACCGCTATTCATCGCCTTTTCATTAGCCACTCTTGAGTCTTCGGCAGTACAGCCAATCAAGGTGATATGACTCAACGTTGGTTGCATACCAATACGTTCTACCAACTCATAACCGTCCATTACCGGCATATGACAATCGGTGATGAGAACGTCATACTCCATCGGTTTTGCCTGCAGTAACTCAAGCGCAATAAGCCCGTTATCGACGATATCGACATCAATGCCTAGTTCTGAGAACTGTTGCTTAAACACCAGTTGGTTGATTGGATTATCTTCAGCAACCAGCACTTTACCTTTCAATGGCAAACTCATATCGTCTTCACCAGAAACCGGCATTTTTTCGTTATCGACAACGGCATCGAACAACAAATCAGGGAAGAAAGGCGTCGAGTTAATGTAAACGCAACAACCATTACGGGTTCTAAATACATCTAAGTTTTTCTTAATAATGATATTTTGTTGATATTCACATCTGCTGACGTCGAAATCTTGTTCGTCATAAATATCTATGTGTTCGTGAGTACATCTATCGTGAGCGTTATGAGTCCAAATACGTATCCAATCCGTAATCAAAGGGTCGTTGCCGTGATACGTCGCGCAAACCATTGTCTGCGAACTTTCATAGCTACCAACCAGCTCATGTGGGATAGTAAATGACACACAAGTGCCGAGGTTCGGTTCACTATCAATAGTAATTTCCCCGCCCATAACGGTGATGAGATTATGCACAATCGAAAGACCTAAACCTGTACCACCAAAACGACGAGCAATGGTAGAGTCCCCTTGAAAGAAAGGATTAAACACCCCTTTAATGACATCTTTACTCATACCTAAGCCAGTATCTCTGACAGCGACATGCACTTGCTTCTCGTCAAGCACGATATCAACTGCAATTTTTCCCGCATCGGTAAATTTAATAGCATTTGACAGTAAGTTATTGATAATTTGACTAAAACGTAGAACATCAATCTTGATAACTTTTACCGATGTCGGTTGCCAGTTCACTTCAAATTGAAGATCTTTTTTCTGGGCTGATGCACAGTGAACACGTAGTAGTTCACCTGCCTCACGTAGCAAGTGACAATCCGCCAAATCAAGTTCCAGCTGTTGAGCTTCAAGCTTAGAGAAATCCAGAATGTCGTTCACCAATAGGTGGAGATGGCGTGTTGAAGTAATGATATTGTTGATCATCATTAGCGTATCTTCGTCATCCGTACGGATTTTAAGCATTTCAAGTAAACCAGCCATGCCCGCAATGGGAGTACGGAGTTCATGACTCATGCTTGCCAAGAAACGTTCGCGGGCTTGTACCGCATGCTGCGCAGTTTCGTTAGCTGAACGCAAAGCCCTCTCTTGCTCTTTCTGAGCTGACACATCATTCACAACGGTTAATACATACTGTTCTGTTTCAATTGGACCACTAATACGTGTTCTGAAATAGTCTATGGTCTGTAGACCGATACTACAGGTCTGCACGTCGATCTCACGTTGAATGGTTTCACCCGCTTTAAGAACACATGACAGTTCTTCACCGTTTTCGATCACCATATGATCCGGGCGCGATTTTTGAGCCAGAGAGCAATTTTTACATCTTCCACTCTCAACACCACCGCAGTTGCTCAATAAAAGATTATGGCTCGCATCATGAATAAATATCTGATTTGGCAGACCGTTGATGATGTTCTGCAAAAAACGTAAATCATTTCGTGTTCTCTGTGCTTGTTTTTCATTTAGAGACACCTTTAACTGAATGTTTTTCTTCCAGAGATAAAAAATGAACACCAATAAAACAATAATGCTGGCAAGGATTGACAAGCCAAGCATGACGAGTTTTTTGTCGTAGCCGTAAACGATGTTGAACTGTGAATAACCATGTTGTAAGCGGCTAATTTCTTGAGGGTTGATAGTAGAAGCAACACCATTAATCAGATCACTGATCTGGCGTTCATCTTCTCTTACCGTGATAGCAATATCGATCTCTTTATAGGAGTGGCGTTTAATCACCAATTTATCGTCGTCATCATGTGCCATAAGATAATCAAGAATGTCTTCTCGCACATAGGCTTGGTGTAGCTTGCCGATTTTTAAATCTTCTAACAGCTGTTTAACACCAACATAAGTAATTGCATTTTCACCAAAAACACGATTCTTAATACTTTGATAAGCGTGCCTATCATCAAATAGAACCCCCTCTTTGGCATTCTTACTATTGTTAGCCCCTTTGTAAGCCACTGCGAAATATTTGATAGCGGTCAGTGGCTTCGATACGGTTGCCCAATCGTGATCATGTGAGTCCATTAACACGGTTGGAATAAAATCAATACTGCGGTTTTCAAGCATGCTTAAAGGTGTTTCGCCTTCCTTAAGAGCAACATATTGAAATCGGATTAAGGTACGAGTTTCAACCAATTTCAATAAATCAGGAAGAAAACCGGCGACTTCGCCACTGCTATCCCGATAAAACAGTGGGTATGAATCATCCCAAACAGTATAACGAATTGTTTGCTTTCCTCGTTCGGTTACCGCCTCTCGCGCAATATCGATTTGGTGATATAGATTGTCTGAATGAATATCCGTTAGCTTTTTATCTTGATTCAGCAGCAAATTAATATTTTGCAGTAACAACTGACTATCTTTTTTCACCGCGATACGAATATTTTCAGTACCAAACCAATCGGGAATTTCAATTCGTCCATTGGTTTGATTAGAAGAGTTTACGCAGGCTAGCAGTGAAACATAATTATCAAGAACCGCATCTGACTGGCCTAAATTCACTTGTTTGATAGCGTCAGCAAAGCTTTCTGCTTCATAAATATTAGGTAAGCCTCGTTGCGCGAGCTTTTTACAATAAATAGAACCTTTAACACATGTCCATTTCATTGACATAGGTGACACATGCATCAAGTTTTTATTTCGATACCAAATAGCAATTGAGCTTTTATATAAAGGGGAGCTATAGATATAATTCACATCGCTAATATCAGAAAGACCAATAGCTAAGTCCGCAGCGCCATTATCGATAGCATCGTGTAACAAAGAGATTGTTGGATACGCAACATATTCAACGGCGAGATCTAACCTCTTTGCCAAACTGTCAATATAGTCGGTTTCAATATCATAAGTAGGATCGTGATAGGTATAGTTATCAAGCGTGCGCGAAAGCAATGCCACTTTCACTTTATTTGGCATTGCCTTAAGACTGTCACTTTGTGCTGACATAGCATAGGAATTAAGCACCATGCTTATAACAGCAATAAACACGAAAAATAAACGGCTCACAATTTACTCTTACATAGAAATAGGTGGTAAGAATAAAAAAAATGAGGTTAATGTCAAATTTAAAACTACAGAGAAAATATCATAACCATATGATAAATATGCAATTAATTATACTTTGTAGGCATTGGATTACAGCAATATCAGATATAGTCCTCCTAGCTTGATACAAATAATAAGCAATGAAAGAATATATTCTTATACATGATTACTACTAAAGTAGGAAAGATAGGTTATTTACACTTAAGCCCCCTTATAAATATTCCGAATAGATAACACTCATTTTCATTCGGAACGTAAGTAAACTTAAGGGGGCTACATCATTCAATAATCCCGTTTATTGAAAGGCTGGACGTTGAGACAACTCATTGAACCAACGGGCAATATTTGGATACTGATTCAACACTTCAATTTGCAGTGCTTTTTCTGCAAATCCTACAAATATAAACGCTGTAATGTCAGCAATGGTTAAGGCTTCCCCCACAATGTAAGGTTTAGCCGCAAGTTGCTGCTCTAATTGTGGTAAAAAACTCTCAACACGACGCTTGCTTTCATAGCCCCACTCTTCCACACAAGTCTCACGGTCTTTGTAAATACCAGAAATGTTGCGGAATGCTTGGAATCCAGCAAACAAACCTTGGAATTCGACGATACGGTTCCACATTTCAACTTGAGCAGTTTCTAAGTGTGTTTCACCGAAAAGATTTTTTCTATTTGGTGTTGCTTCATGGAAATAACGACAGATAGCGACACTTTCGCAGATGGTGACACCACAATCGAGCTCAAGCATTGGAACTTTGCCGTTTACACTTTTTTGCTTGAATTCATCCGTTAAGTTTTCACCTTCACGAACGTTGACCTGGACTCGTTCAACCTCAACACCTAACTCCTTGAGAAAAATAGAAACTCGACGAGAACTTGGGGTTAAAGCAAATTCGTATAATTTCATTGTTGTTCCTTTGACTGACTTAAAAATTCAAATAACTGTATCAAAATGAAGATAGGTTCACCAACTCTCGCGTATAAGGGTGCGAGGGCTTGTTAAACAGTGCCTGAGTTTCACCTTGATCGACAATTTCGCCTTGTTTCATCACTATGGTGTAATGGCAAAGCGACTTTACTACGTTCAAGTCGTGACTAATAAACAAGTAGGTTAAGCCATACTTCTCTTGCAGGGATTTAAGCAAATCCAACACCTGAGCTTGTACGGTACGGTCGAGCGAAGATGTCGGCTCATCGAGCAGAATAAATTCCGGCTTTAATACCAGCGCCCTGGCAATGGCAATACGCTGTCTCTGCCCACCAGAAAACTCGTTTGGATAGCGATGACGAGTCTCAGGATCAAGGTCAACCTCTTTCATTACATCACATATAAGCTTATCGATGGTTTGTTCGTCATGTGCAAAATGCACTCTCAAACCTTCACCAATCACTTGTGCTACTGACATACGCGGATTCAACGCAGAGAATGGATCTTGAAATACCACCTGCATACGGGCGCGATACGGTAACATGCTTTTTCTGTCTAGCCCTTGCAGTTCCTCCCCCTGATAACGGATAGATCCTTGTGACGCCACTAGTTTTAAGATCGCCATACCGGTGGTGGACTTACCGGAACCACTTTCACCAACCAAACCAATCGAATGTCCTTTTTTTAAATCGAACTTCATATTGGTGACGGCTTTTACGTGAGAAACCGTTTTTCTCAGTAAGCCACCTTTGATTGGGAACCATACTTTTAACCCATCCGTTGCCAGCAAACTCGGACTGTTTTCAGCCACACTAACGGGTAATCCACGCGGATCCGATTCAATAAGCTGTTTGGTATAAGGGTGCTTAGGAGAAGAAAAGAGCGTCTTACACTCTTCAATTTCTACCAACTTACCATGCTGCATCACCGCCACTCGATCAGCAATGCGCCTGACAATACTCAAATCATGAGTAATAAACAGCATTGCCATACCAAGCTCTTGCTGCAGTGCCTTTAACAAATCCAGTATCTGTGCCTGTACCGACACATCAAGTGCTGTAGTGGGTTCATCTGCGATGAGAAGCTCAGGCTCATTTATCAACGCCATCGCGATCATGACTCTTTGTCGCTCACCTCCCGAAAGTTCATGCGGATAAGCATTGATTTTCTGCTGAGGGTGACGAATACCCACCTTTTCAAGCCAGCTTATCGCTAATTCTTCCGCTTTTTTCTGTCTTACTCCACGGTGAATCGCTAGTGTTTCCACCAGCTGCTTACCTATCTTATGTAGCGGATTAAGAGACACCATCGGCTCTTGGAAAATCATACCAATCCGCCCGCCACGAATACCCCGTAATTGGCGCTCAGAGCAGTTAAGCGTGTCCAACCCTGCAAACTGAATTTTGCCTTGCAGATAATGGGCTGAACCTTTAGGTAACAGTTTCAAAATTGCATTAGCGGTGACCGATTTCCCTGAACCACTTTCTCCCACCAGCGCCAATGTTTCACCTTTTTTGATAGTAAATGACACTTGTTCGGTAACTTGCTCAATGCTGTCACTACGTCCAAACCCAACAGAGAGGTTTTCAATCTTTAGCAGGCTTTCGATTTTTAACAGCTTTTCGGTTTTCAACCGGTTTTCGGCTTTTAACGAATGTTCGCTCATCTAAACTCTCCTTTGCATACTGGGGTCAAAGGCATCACGAACCGCTTCACCAATAAAAACAAGTAACGTCAACATCATAGAAAGCACGACAAACGCAGAAATACCGAGCCATGGCGCTTGTAAGTTCGCTTTGCCCTGCGCAAGCAACTCACCGAGTGATGGCGACCCCGCAGGCAAACCAAAGCCTAAGAAATCAAGCGAGGTTAAGGTGGTTACCGATCCAGAGAGAATAAACGGCATCATGGTCAGTGAAGCCACCATAGCGTTTGGTAGCATGTGGCGCAGCATAATACGAGAATCACTCACCCCCATCGCTTGCGCCGCGCGGACATAGTCAAAGTTTCTGCATCGCAAAAATTCCGCACGTACCACACCCACCAAACTCATCCAACTGAACAGCACCATAATGCCCAGTAACCACCAGAAATTCGGTTCCACAAAACTCGATAAAATGATGAGCAGAAACAGCGTTGGCAAACCAGACCATACTTCAATAAAGCGCTGTCCTAATAAATCTAACCAGCCGCCATAATAGCCCTGAGTTGCACCGACAATCACACCAATCAATGACGATACAATAGTGAGCACAAAGCCAAACAACACCGAAATTCGAAAACCGTAGATGATACGAGCCAGCACATCGCGCCCTTTATCATCCGTACCCAGCCAGTTCACCGAGTCCGGTGCCGATGGCACGGAACCTTGAATATTGAAGTTGATGGTGTCGTAACTAAAGCGGATCAATGGCCAAATGATGTAGCCTTTATCTTCAATTAATTCCACCACGTAAGGGTCAGTATAGTCCGCTTCAGTTTCAAACTCACCGCCAAATTTCGTCTCTGAGTAAGCGTTGGAAACTGGGAAAAGCCACTGACTATCGTAAGAGATAAACAGTGGCTTATCGTTGGCGATCATTTCCGCAAACAAGCTGACAATAAACAGCAAAGAAAACAGCCATAATGACCAAAAGCCACGGCGATTAGCTTTAAATCGCTGCCATCTCGCTGCGTTAAGTGGATTGGCGGTATTTTTAACTATCACCATCAGCGCGCCTCAAAATCAATGCGCGGATCAACCCATGTATAAGTTAAATCCGAAATAATGCCGAGCAATAACCCAAGCAGAGTCATGATATACAGTGAACTGAATACGATTGGGTAGTCTCGTTGAATCGTGGATTCAAAGCCCAATAAACCAATACCTTCAAGCGAAAACATTACTTCAATCAACATTGAACCGGTGAAAAAGATACTAATGAAAGCGCTGGGAAAGCCAGCAATGATGATCAACATAGCGTTACGAAATACATGCTTGTAAAGAATGCTCCCCTCATCGAGCCCCTTTGCTCGCGCCGTTACCACATACTGCTTGTTTATCTCATCGAGAAAGGAGTTTTTAGTCAGCATACTCAATGTGGCGAATCCACCGATCACCATAGCGCAAGTTGGCAATGCCAAATGCCAGAAATAATCGATGACTTGTTGATACCACGTCAGGCTATCGAAATTGTCCGAAACCAGTCCGCGTAACGGAAACCAACTAAAGTAATTGCCACTGGCGAACAAGATAATAAGAATAATAGCAAACAAAAATCCGGGGATGGCATAGCCCACGATGACCAACGCACTCGACCATATATCAAAGCGCGAACCGTGATGAATCGCTTTCATTATGCCCAATGGGATGGAAATCAGGTAAATGATTAACGTACTCCACAGCCCCAACGAGATGGAGACTGGAAGTCTGTCGACAATCAAATCAATCACATTTCCGCCACGGAACAGACTCTCACCGAAGTTAAATGTCACGTAGTTTTTCAACATATCGAAATAACGTACGTGCAGCGGCTTATCAAAGCCAAACTGGCGCTTTATCGCCTCAACCACTTCTGGGTCTAATCCACGTGATCCTTTATAGCCGCCCCTGCTGCCGTTATCCATCTTAGACAAATCCACTTCCTGACCACCGCCAGAAAAGCGTTCCATTACTCCTGATGCCTGCCCTTCAAGCTGTGCAATCGCTTGTTCTACAGGGCCACCCGGTGCGATTTGGATGATAAAGAAATTAATGGTGATGATTGCCCACAGCGTCGGTATAACCAACAGCAGACGACGGAAAATGTACGCGGCCATATAACCCTCTTAACGGCGTTTCTCAGGCAATTTTTCAGCTTTGTGTTGCGAAATCCACCAGGTATCTAAACCCAAATCGTATTTCGGCATCACGGATGGGCGCTCAAATTTATCCCACATAGCAACGCGATACAGGCTGGAATGCCATTGTGGAATGATGTAGAAGTTCCACTGCAGGATACGGTCAAGAACACGCCCCAAACTAAGCAGCTTTTTCGGTTGCTGCTGATTTTTTGCAATTTGTAGCGTCAAATCGTCAATAACCGGATCCATCACCCCTGCAGTGTTGTAGCTTGAATCAATATAATTTGAATTCCAGACGATCATCAAATCCGCACTTGGGTATGGATTAGCCAAGTAAGACGACGAAACCATATCAAAATCGCGGTCACGTAGTCGCTTGGTATATTGAGTGCTATCTACAGTGCGGATCTTCATGTCGATACCCATCAATTTCAGATTTTTTTGTACAGGTATCGCAATACGCTCGCTAGTTGGGTTATAAATCAACAGTTCAAACGTCATTGGTTCGCCAGTCGCAACGTTCACCATGACTTTGTCTTTCAGTTCCCAACCTGCACTTTTCAGCAGCGCGAAGGCGGTTCTCATTTGGCTGCGGATACGACCACTGCCATCTGTCACTGGCGGTTGATACTCTTCGGTGAATACGCGAGGTGGAATCGCTTGTTTAATCGGGTTAAGAATGGCTAGCTCTTCTTCGCTAGGCAAACCTTTCGCTTCATAGTCGGTATTTTGGAAATAACTGCGAGTGCGAGAATATTGGCTGTAGAACATGTTCTTGTTCATCCACTCAAAATCCATCGCGTAATTCAGTGCTTCGCGCACTCGCACATCCTGAAATACCGGGCGCTGTGTGTTGAAAACAAAACCTTGCGTACTGGCTGGTGCATTATGCTTAATTTCTTCTTTCTTGATAAAGCCATTATCGAAATTAACGCCAGTGTAAGATGTCGCCCAAAATTTCGCTTGGCTCTCCTGACGTAAATCAAACTCACCTGCCTTGAACGCTTCAAGCATTACCGTATCATCTCGGTAATAGTCGTACTGGACTTGCTTGAAGTTGTTGCGCCCAACATTGACTGGCAGATCTTTTGCCCAGTAGTTGTCATCCAACTGATAAGTCACACTCTGACCCATTTTGTAATCGGATATCTTATAGGGACCACTGCCAATTGGCGGCTCACTTAATGGTTCGGCGAAGTTTTTGTCCTTCCAAAAATGTTCTGGCAAAACGCGAGTACCTTGAGCAAAACCGAACAGTTTTTCTCGGTTCGGTTCGGACATTTCAATACGCACTGTCAAAGGAGCAATTGCCTTAACCGATTTGATCTCTTTGTAGTAGACGCGATATTGAGGAACACCTTCGGTCATAAACTTATTAAAGGTAAATTCAACATCATCGGCGGTAATAGGTTGGCCATCTTGAAAACGAGCTTTGGGGTTGATGTCTAGCTCTAGCCAAGTGTAGTCATCAGAATAGCGGACTTTTTCTGTGATGAGTGGATAGTAGGAATCAATTTCGTCAGCGGGTGAATACATCAGTGGGTCATACAACTCTCCGCTATCCATCGCCGGAACACCACGTGAGGCATAGCGGTTAAAGTTATCGTATGTACCTATCTGGCCATAGGTGACTTTTCCGTATTTGGGAGCATCAGGATTAACATAATCAAAATGAGCAAAACCTTGCGGGTATTTCGCTTCCCCAAAACCAACCAAACGGGTGGTTTCAACGACACCAGCTATAGAAAAATGGCTAAGTGTGGCTAACACAACACCCAAAGCGACTGGTTTGATATTCCCCATTCTGCAAATCCTTTTACTTATCTCAATAAAACATTCAACGACTGGCAATGATTTTTCAGTATTTATTAATAATTCAGTTAGTTGGATAAGTATAGAGAAAAAAAGCGCGAGAGAAACCGCCAAATCGATAACAATGTACAATAACGGTCAATTTCAGCAGTTTCTGATTTATGGTTGAACCTTAACCATCAACAGTAATTTTCCTAATCAACTCTTGTTCAACTTGTGAGGCAAGATTAACCGCAATCTGACACGTACCAGCCGCGTGATGACCACCACCACCATACTCTAGCATTAACTCACCGACATTGGTTTTCGAGCTTCTGTCAAAAATCGACTTACCTGTTGCAAATACAATGTTCTGTTTTTGGAATCCCCACATTTTGTGAATCGAGATATTGCACTGTGGGTACAAAGCATAAATGATGAAACGATTACCCGCGTAAATAACCTCTTCTCCCGTCAAATCCAAAACCACCAGATTTTTATACACGGTGCCACACTTCATGACCTGTTCTTTGAACATGTTTTCGTGCTCACGATAGAGCTCGATACGCTCCTTCACATCGGGCAAATCTAAAATCTGCTCAATAGAGTGATTACCGCAGTAGTCAATGAGATCCATCATCAGGTTATAGTTAGAAATTCTGAAATCACGAAAACGCCCTAGCCCAGTACGCGCATCCATCAAAAAGTTAAGTAAATTCCAACCTGTTGAGTCTAAAACTTCATCGCGGCTAAATTGTGCTGAATCACCTTTATCCACCGCCGCCATCATTTCTAACCAAGCTTCAGGAAATACATCTAGCCCCCCATAGTAATCCCATACCACTCGTGCCGCCGATGGCGCATCGGGGTCAATGATGTGATTAAGCCGTGGCTCTGTATTGCGAATCGTTTCAGAAAGATGGTGATCGAAACTGAGAAATGCAGCCTCTACGTAAGGTAAATTAGTTGTAATGTCATGTTCAGATATATCTATTTTCCCATCTTGCATATCTTTGGGATGAACAAACTTAATGTCATCGATCAAGTGAAGTTTTTTGAGCAAAACCGCACATACTAGCCCATCAAAGTCACTGCGAGTAACGAGCCGATACTTTTTCTCCGTCATTAGCTAATCCCCTAAAATTTTTAAGTGAACCCTTCTTCCCTCGAGCTTTCACTACTATTGACGCTCAACACAAGAAGTACTATGCCTTAATTTTAGACAGCATCGATTTTTTAACAAACTTAAGACAATGGTTTTAAAAAAAATATTCTACAATTTCCACATAGCCCAATGAATTTTAAGTGAACTCAATAAGCCCATGGAGATACCAATGAAAAAACACAGTCTTGCGATTTCAGCGTTAATAGGTGCCGCGCTACTTACTGGCTGCTCTAGCGAACCCGATGAATACGATGTGCAAGAATACGAAGCAACGACAAGTCCGGCCTCACTCTACTGTGTACAACAAGGTGGCACACTTACCATGGTCACTGAAGACAAAAAACGTGTGACATACTGTGTTCTCTCCGAAGATGAGAAATATGAACAGTGGGAATACTACGAAAATCGACAAGATAAAGACAAACAGTAACGCGTACAACGATGAATAAAGGCAGCTCGTTCTGCCTTTGTTATAAGTAAGATATCATACCATTCTGGAAAACTTTCTGATCAGTGAATGGGTGTCGATAAGCAAACCCTCCGAGCCATGGATGGCTCGGCGGAGCCCCATGGACGGGCATTCTTATAAAAAAATAAGGGCGTGTTTGTGTTCGACGCGCATTCGCTGTTCCACCTATGTTCAATCTGATCATATTTTTACCTAGGATGGTATCAATTCATCCGCAAAACGGTTCATCCACAAAGCTGTGCTTTTTATTTTGCCAATATACGCCACCTCTGGATGTAAATTTTCGTAAATGACAACTATTATCATTGAAGGGTTGATTTTTTGCGGCTAAAGTAGCGTCGAAATCATTAATATATTGTTACAAGTACGAAAGAAGTTACTATGCAGAAAAATCAAAATAAAAGAAGCGCTTATTCATTAACGGTGATCAACACCGAACAAGTTTCACCCAGCATTCAAAGAATTACCTTGCAAGGCGATGCGATTGCCCACTTCGGTAAACAGAGCGAAGGCGATTACATTAAACTGCTTTTCTCACCAGAAGGCTCAACTCATATCGCGGATATAGAAGAAGGTGCAAGACCATTAATGCGCACCTATACGATTCGTCAATTTGATGAACAGAACAACAGCATTGTGGTGGATTTCGTTCGCCACATTACTCAAGATCCGACCTCGGGTTTTGCAGCGCGTTGGTCAGTAAATGCAAAAGCTGGCGATACCATTTCGATTGCAGGGCCAGGTCAAGGCCAATCGATTAATACAAATTCAGATTGGGTCTTTCTCGCAGCAGATATGACTTCACTGCCTGCTCTGGCAGTGACTCTTGCAAACCTAAACGAAAAGTCACGCGGTTACGCTGTGATTGAAGTAAACGAACATGAAGATGTGCAAACACTTCAAGCGCCAGAAGGTGTAAAAGTCATTTGGGCTATTGCGGAATACGGTGACAAACTTGTTGCGCAGGTTAAAGCACAAGCTTGGCTTGACGGTCAATGTGCTGTTTGGTGTGCGTGTGAGTTTGACTCAATGAAAGCGCTACGCCAATACTTCCGTAACGACAAAGAAATAGACAGAGATTTCATCTATATCAGCAGTTACTGGAAAAACGGTGTTAGTGAAGACGGTCATAAAGTGATTAAGCGACAAGACGCCGAAGCACAAAACTGATAGCCATTCAAATACCGATAAAGAAAAATCGACCAAAAGGCCTGCTAACTAAACTGTAGGCTGCTTTATTATCTGGAGATCTGCTTTGGTTATTTGGAAAAATAAGCTACCGATTCAATACTGATCGCATCGTGTCGCCAGTATTCTATATCGCAACAAATCGCCTCACCTTTGGCGTTTAAATTAATCCTTTCAACAACCATAGTTGGGGTGCCATCTGTGGCTCGAAGTGCTTGAGCGGTTTCATTCAGCAATGAGCTTGTCGATATACGGTAACGCACAGATTGGTATTGGGTCGCGTAATGCTCTTTATAGATGTCCGTTAACGATTGTGACAAATCGTGTGACAAGAGATCTGGGAAAAGGTCAGGTCGAATATAGTGAGTGACAAACACCACAGGTCTTGAATCGAGGTAGCGAACTCGGTCAACACGATAGATATCAGTGAACGGCTTTAAAGCCAGCAGAGAGGTTGCTTGCTTATTGGCTATCATCGCTTTCGCTGAAATCAGCTCAGTGTTTGCAATACGGTTTTGCGCACTCGCCATCTTATTGAAGCTAACACTTTGTGTTGGGTCATAGCGCAAAGGCGCTGGCGAAATAAACCAGCCCCGCCGGTCTTCACGAAACACGCGCCCTTCAGCTTCAAGCAAAGATAACGCTTCACGCAAAGTGACTCGTGTCGTATCAAAAGATTCAGCCAGTTTTCGCTCCGAAGGTAGCTTCTGCTTCGGAGATAACATACCAGCATCAATTTGTTCGACGATGGCATCTTTAATTTTCACGTATTGCACAGTATCCCTTACATCTAATCCTATGTTTACACCTGATATTTTAGGGTGAAAGTTACGCTAACAAAATACTACGCAACTCATGCAAGGATTGCACTTCATAATGTGCCTTAATACCTTCTGGACGTTCATGTTGATGAGCATTCAACCAACAAGTTTCAATACCGAAGTTTAAGCCACCAAGAATATCGGAATGAGGGTTATCACCCACCATCAATACCCGGTCTTTACTCGGGTTGCCCATTCTTTCCATCGCATGAAGGAAAATACCTGCATCCGGTTTAGCAACACCCACTTGTTCAGAAATCACCACTTGATCAAAGTACTGAGTCATACCCGTTCTTTCTAAACGAATTGCCTGAAGCTCAGTAAAGCCATTAGTAATAATGCCAAGCTTCGCTTTGCCATTTAGTGCATCCATCAGCTCTTTTGCACCCGGCAATAAAGTGCAGATATCCGCCATCGCTTCCAAGAAAGCACTGTTTAGCTCAGTTGTAGTAGTTCCCAGCTTCTCTGCCCAAGCTTTAAAACGGATGTGCTTCAGTTCTTCGGCTGTGATGGTGCCGTTTTGATAATCGACCCAAAGCGGTTTATTTACTTGCTGATATTGGTGAAAGTCTTGTTCAGTAAAATTCACGCCTTTGCGTTCAAACATCAATTGCATCCCTTTTAACGCATCAAAATGGAACAAGGTTTCGTCAGCATCAAATAAAATCCAGTCGTACTTCATCTCGATAATCCTAAAACTTAAAACATGCACATTATGCACAGATCCCGTCCGCAAAACACGCTTCTCTCCCATGTCATTTCTCGCCTTAGCTTAACAACAATAAGAATCCATAAACAAAAAAAGACAAAATTACTGATTTAGCACAATAAACATCAAGCACTTACAACCTATAAAAACCAGTATCACTGCTTGAATATCAACTGGATGTGCTATGAAACACTTTTTGCCCTCTTCTGTTATGCTGATACCGTTTGTGGTAAAACATTACCCAGAAAGTGACGCTCTATCTGGATCAGAAACTGAAATCGAACAAAATTCGAGCTGTGATCTATGCAACGCTCCAATCTCAGATCCTCAGCTAGACTTAACTACCGATAACCAATTGCAAGCGAAGAAAGGTCGCAAGGCTAAAAAAACCACTGCGAAACACAAGGAATAAGTCGATGAAAAAAGTAGCCGTGATTTTAAGTGGCTGTGGCGTATTCGATGGCTCAGAAATTCATGAAGCTGTCTTAGCACTCCATGCCATTGAGAAGCAAGGCGCAAGCTGGCACTGCTTTGCGCCAAATATCGAACAGTTACATGTGATCAATCACCTGACTGGTGAAGAGATGACAGAAACACGCAATGTATTAGTAGAAGCGGCTCGACTTGTTCGTGGCAAAATTGATGATGTAGAGAAACTCAAGGCTGACGAGTACGACGCACTGCTTATCCCTGGAGGTTTCGGTGCGGCAAAAAACTTAACCGATTTTGCAATTAAAGGTACCGAGTGCACCATCAACGCTCATGTGGCTTCGGCATGTCAAGCCTTCGCTCAAGCAGGCAAACCCGCCGCTTATCTCTGTATCGCGCCAACCATCATACCAATGATATATGAGCACGGTGTTCAGGGAACGATCGGCAATGATAAAGATACCGCTGTCGCGTTTAATCACATGGGTGGTGACCATATTAACTGCCCTGTTGATGACTTTGTATACGACCACGTACATAACGTGTTATCAACACCTGCCTATATGTTGGCAGAGAGTATTTCACAAGCGGCATTGGGCATCGAACGCTTGGTTGAAAAACTAATACAGTTGGCTTAGTCACAACTGCCCTATGTTAGTATTGAAATAAAGCACTGATATAAATAGTCTGACGCTTTACAATAAAACACAAGATGATCGTTAGCTCACCTTGTGTTTTCATTGGCGTGGCGATTTCTTATCTATCACCAAGATCTAACCTTCACCATGTAGTAGCTAATAAATCGTTGAGTAAATATTATCCGCAACTTGACCCAAATCAGCATAAATTAGAAAATCACTGCAATCGAACAATCCTCTCACAAAAATGCTTTACATCGATTTATTTCTAGATAACATGCCAACGCAAACGTTTGCTCAACTACACACAAACACCTTCTGAGGATTTTATGCTATCAGACATCGACATTTGCCGTTCTACTCAATTGACTCACATTGATGCCGTAGCTGAAAAAGCAGGATTATTGGTTGAAGAATATGAAAGCCATGGACATTACAAAGCAAAAGTCTCGTTAAAATGCTTAGAACGCTTACACGAAAAGCCTATTGGTAAGTTTGTGTTAGTGACAGCCATTACTCCAACCCCACTTGGTGAAGGCAAGACCGTGACCACTATCGGTCTGGCGCAAGGATTAGCAAAATTAAACCAATTCGTATTCGCCTGTATTCGCCAACCTTCCATGGGTCCAATATTTGGTGTAAAAGGTGGAGCTGCCGGTGGTGGCTATTCTCAAGTGGCGCCGATGGAAGAGCTAAACTTGCACTTAACTGGTGACATTCACGCAGTTACTGCAGCACATAACCTTGCTTCTGCTGCGATTGATGCACGTATCTACCATGAACAGCGTAACGACTACGAAGATTTTGAACGCAGAACCGGGCTAAAAGCGCTACGTATCGATCCACATCAGGTGGTTTGGAAACGTGTGGTCGACCATAACGATCGCGCATTGCGAATGGTGACCGTTGGTCAGAACGAAGCGGGTAAAACCATTAACGGCTATGAGCGCAGCGATGGATTCGATATTTCTGCGGCGTCTGAACTAATGGCAATCCTAGCTTTGGCTTCTGATCTTAAAGATTTGCGTCAACGTATCGGCAAAATTGTGATTGGCTACAGTTTTGATGGTAACCCTGTGACTACAGAGGATTTGCAAGTCGCTGGTGCAATGACGGTCAGTATGAAAGAAGCAATTAAGCCAACGTTAATGCAGACTTTAGAAGGCGTTCCGACCCTTATTCACGCGGGACCTTTTGCCAATATTGCTCATGGTAATTCATCGATCATCGCCGATGACATCGCGACACGTTTAGCCGAATACACAGTCACAGAAGGCGGTTTTGGTTCTGACATGGGTTTTGAAAAGGCATGTAACATCAAAGCAAAAGCATCGGGTAAAACACCCGATTGCGCTGTTATCGTGGCAACCTTGCGCGGTCTGAAAGCAAACTCAGGTCAATTCGATTTCCGTCCGGGTCAAGCTATCCCCGACTCATTGTTTGCACCAGATCGAGATGCTTTAGTCGCAGGTTTTGAGAACTTAAAGTGGCACATTAACAACGTTAACAAATACGGCATTCCTGTGGTTGTCGCGATTAACCGTTTCCCACAAGATACTAACGAAGAGCTACAGCAGCTTATTGAACTTATCGAGGCTTTACCTAACGATGTTGAAGTGTCGATTTCAGAGGGTTTTGTTAAAGGTGGTGAAGGCACGAAAGAACTTGCAGAAAAAGTCATTAAACAGTGCGAAAAAAACTCTTTGTTTGAGCCTTTGTACCAAGCTGAAGATGCGCTGATGACCAAAATTGCCAGTGTCGTCACCAAAGGCTATGGAGCAGGTTCATTTATGCTGAGTTATAAAGCTCAAATGCAATTAAAGCAATTGAGCGAACAAGGCTTTGAAAACCTGTCCGTCTGTTTCGCAAAAACGCCACTCTCCATTACCACAAATTCTTCAATTAAAGGCGCACCAAGCGGATTTGAAGTGATGATTCGCGAACTCAAACTCTGTGCTGGCGCTGGCTTTGTGTATGCGCTGTGCGACAACGTGATGACCATGCCCGGCCTACCAGACAAGCCCGCCTTTATGTCATTAGACATCGACGAACACGGCCATATTATCGGCTTGAGTTAAGCTCTCTCCCATTTTAAAAGGCAGCATTTCAAGGCTGCCTTTTTCTTTACTGATATGACGATGCTCCAATATTCTCTGTTTTTGCACTAGTTCGGTGCGAAAAATCCCCAATATTCAGCAACCTGACCATCTGTCATATCAAATACTTTGACAATAATACCCCTAATACTCTGTTTTAATTTGGTTTTTAAAGTTAACGACCAACATCAATAAATGCGGAACGAAATTAGCTAGAGATTTAACTCATTGATGTCTTATGAGATTTATTAAATCAAAAAAATAAAAACACAAACATCATAAATACGGCGTTCACACCCAGTTTGAGAGGTCTTATGGGTTCAAACTATCGATATCAATTAGGTAGCCAAACTTACCAATTCGCATCACTAAAAGAAGTGATGGCAAAAGCATCTCCCCTGCGATCTGGCGATCAATTAGCAGGCGTTGCGGCTTCCTCTGCGGAAGAAAGGGTAATTGCACAAATGGTGTTAGCCGACTTGCCCTTGAAAACCTTCCTGCAAGACTTACTGATACCGTATGAACAAGACGAGATCACGCGGCTTATTATTGATGAACACGATGCACAGGCATTTCTGGAAATCGCTCATCTCACCGTTGGTGATTTTCGAAACTGGCTGTTGCAGGAATCGACAACCTCGGTAGAGATTTCTCGTGTCAGTAAAGGCATCACGCCAGAAATGGCAGCGGCTGTTAGCAAAATAATGCGCAACCAAGACCTCATACTGGTTGCAAAAAAATGCCAAGTAATCACGGCATTTCGTAACACTGTTGGCTTACCGGGCCGTCTTTCTACTCGTTTACAACCGAACCACCCAACCGATGATGTCAGCGGCATAGCGGCATCAATGTTCGATGGTTTAATGTACGGTAATGGTGATGCCGTTATTGGTATCAACCCAGCCACAGACAGTGTTAGCCAAGCCACAAAGCTAATGAAGCTCATGGATGAAGTCATCCAACACTACGATATTCCAACCCAAAGCTGTGTGCTAACCCATGTGACCAACACCATTGAATGTATCGAGCAAGGTGCACCCGTAGACTTAGTTTTTCAGTCAATCGGTGGTACAGAAGCCACCAACCAAGGTTTCGGCGTCAATATCAATGTGCTTGCAGAAGCCTACGACGCAGCGTTGAGTCTGAAACGTGGCACGGTCGGCAATAACGTCATGTATTTTGAAACCGGTCAAGGCAGCGCGCTCTCTGCCAATGGCCATCACAGTGTCGATCAACAGACCTGTGAAGTCCGCGCCTACGCCCTCGCCCGCAAATTTAAGCCGTTGCTGGTGAACACTGTGGTGGGATTTATTGGTCCTGAATACCTGTTTGATGGAAAACAGATCACTCGGGCAGGACTTGAAGATCACTTCTGCGGCAAGCTGCTGGGATTACCGATGGGCTGTGATATTTGCTACACCAACCACGCCTACGCAGATCAAAATGACATGGATAACCTACTGACACTGCTCGGAGTGGCAGAATGCTCGTTCATCATGGGCATTCCGGGTTCTGATGACATTATGCTGAACTATCAAACCACCTCTTTCCATGATGCTTTGTATGCGCGTCAAGTGCTGGGTTTGAAACCCGCGCCAGAATTTGAAAATTGGTTAAAACGTATGGAGATTTTCAGTCAAGATAATCAGTCACAGTTAGCAAACAGGCTTTCTCCACATTTCCAAACACCACTAGGTTTAGTTAAGGAGTCGCGATGAGTAATGTCGTCGAACTGAATCAACTGGTACATCAAGATCCATGGAATAAACTCCGCCAATTCACCCAAGCCCGTATTGGTATTGGACGTGTCGGAACGAGTATCCCAACAGAAGAGTTGCTGCGTTTTCAGCTTTCACACGCACAAGCGATCGATGCCGTGCATGTTCCGCTCGACGAAAAAAGACTAATTGCAGATCTGAGTGCTAAAACTCCATTATCAAAATACTTACCAACTTTCTCTTTGCATAGCCAAGCCGCTGACAGGCTGACGTATTTGCAAAGACCTGATTTAGGTCGTAAGTTGGATGAAGTATCCATTGATACGCTCAAAAAACACAGTGACCAAACACCAGCACCTTACGACTTAGCGATTGTGATTGCTGATGGTCTGTCATCCTATGCTATAAACCACCACGCTGCATCATTCTTGGATGCCTTGATCCCGCTCCTGACTCAGGATAACAAACACGAATGGAATATCGCGCCTTTATGCATCGTTCACCAAGGACGAGTCGCTGTAGGTGACGATGTTGGTGAATCGATCAATGCCAAAGAAGTATTGGTGCTGGTCGGTGAAAGACCTGGACTCAGTTCACCGGACAGCTTAGGACTCTATCTGACATGGAATCCACACCGCGGAAAAGAAGATTCACTGAGGAACTGCATTTCAAATGTCCGCCCTGAAGGTTTGCCATATCAAGCGGCAGCCCATAAATGTTTTTATTTGTTGTCGGAATCTCGTCAACTCAAATTGACCGGCGTGGGATTGAAAGATCGCTCTGACGACTCCTTGCTTGAACAAAAAGCACGAGGAGCAACATTTTCCTTGACCGAGTTCTAGTTACAAAAAAGCGTCAATAGGAAACCACATAAGATTTTATATTGACGCTTTCATCGTGAATCGTTCGTTTAAAAACGGAAAGACAATATGAAAAGAGATTAACGCAAACCGTGAAGAAATTCAGCGCGCGTTGCTGGGTTTGATTTGAAAATACCCCCCAATGCCGTTGTTGTCGTTACGCTGGTCGCATCCATCACACCACGGGATTTCACGCAGTAGTGCGTAGCGTCGATAGTAACCGCCACATCGTCTGACTCTAGTAGAGCTTGCAAGGCAACCAGAATTTGCTGGGTCATACGCTCTTGAACTTGAGGACGCTGAGCAAAGAAGCGAACTATACGGTTGATTTTTGACAGACCAATGATTTTGCCGCGAGGGATATAAGCAACTGCGGCTTTTCCATCGATGGTGACTAAGTGATGCTCACAAGTGCTAGTTACAGTGATGTCTTTCACTTTCACCATTTCACTGACTTTCATCTTGTTTTCAATCACAGTGATTTTTGGAAAATTGCTGTAATCCAGTCCAGAGAAAATCTCATCCACATACATTTTTGCAATCCGATGCGGCGTTTCTTCAAGGCTATCATCGGTCAGATCAAGACCAAGTAAATTGAGGATTTCACGCATGTGACTCTCAATCTTTTCCTTTTTCTCTTCACGACTCACCGTGTTTGATTGCATTGGCGTTTCCAAACCACGGCGCTCTAGCGCATCTTTTACTAACTTTGCTGATTCGCTAAGACCTGATGACATTCACATTCCTCTTACTTTACCCCTTTCGGATGGCTGACAAGGATACTCGGATTTTTACATAATTACACCCCTATTTTACAAAGGGAAATCTTGCCCCTATCGGTCAAAACGCCTTATGCAGCCATCCTGAAAAAGAGCATAAGCCCTAAAAAAGGCCATAGGCAAATAGCTCTACTATGTTAGAGTATCCGCAAATAAAAAAGACAATAGGAATAAAGAATGGGCTGCTGTGATGCTCCGGGCTTAATGCCTCTTGAAGAAGCTTTAGAAAAAATGCTGTCTGGCATTAAACCAATCCAATCAACACTTCAACTCCCACTCGCAGAAGCCATCGGCTTTGTCCTTGCCGAAGACATTCTATCCCCCATCAACGTTCCACCCTTTGATAACTCTGCCATGGATGGATACGCGGTTAGAATTAACGAATTAGCACAAAACCAACCTCTACCTGTTGCGGGAAAATCTTTCGCCGGTCAGCCTTTTGAAGGTCAATGGGCACCTATGACTTGCGTACGTATTATGACAGGCGCGCAAATTCCTCATGGTTGCGATGCAGTGATCATGCAAGAGCAAGCGACTATCACCGAACAAGGTGTGGTTTTCTGCCAGACCCAGGTAAAACCGAACAGCAATATTCGACCTGTCGGTGATGATATTCATCAAGGTGACATCGTTCTGACAAAAGGTTATCGCCTGACCGCTCGCGATATTCCGATGATTGCTACTTTGGGTGTCAGTCACGTAACGGTTTTTAGAAAGCCGAAAATTGCTTTCTTCTCAACTGGTGATGAGTTGAAGCCATTAGGAACATCGCTAAAAGCCGGCGAAATCTACGACAGTAACCGTTACGGTATTAAGCCTTTAATCATCAATTTTGGCTGTGAAGCTATTGATTTGGGCATCATCCCTGACTGTCCTAAAACCCTGAAAGAGACGTTTGAAAAAGCACAAAGTCTCGCGGATGTAGTTGTTACCTCTGGTGGCGTCAGCGTTGGTGAAGCCGATTTCACTAAAGATATTCTTGATGAAGTGGGTCAAATTGGCTTTTGGAAACTGGCGATAAAACCGGGTAAACCTTTTGCTTTTGGTTCTCTTGGCAATGCTTGGTTCTGTGGTCTTCCGGGTAACCCTGTCTCAGCGGTGTTGACCATGTATGTACTGGTTCAGCCGATGGTCGCTAAGCTTGCTGGAAACACGCAGTGGAAAGCGCCGGAGTCAATTCCTGCGATTACTCGTACCGCCTTTAAAAAAGCACCGGGCAGAACCGATTATCAACGTGGTATTTACTCAATCGAAAACGGTCAGTTCGTTGTTGAAACCACCGGCAATCAAAGCTCCGGTGCGTTTCGCTCTATGAGCTTAGCTAACTGTTTTGTGGTTCTTGAGCGTGAACGCGGCAGCGTAGAAGTCGGTGAAACTGTTAGCATTCAACTGTTTAACTCAACGTTATATTAGGTTCGAGTATGGAAATCCTCAGCGATGCAGAAATGCTGCGTTACAACCGTCAGATCATTCTTAAAGCGTTTGATTTTGAAGGGCAAGAAGCCCTGAAACAATCATCCATTTTGCTTTTGGGTGCAGGCGGTTTAGGGTGTGCATCGAGCCAATACCTCGCAACGGCTGGCATCGGCAAGCTCACTTTGATTGATGACGACACAGTTGAGCTTTCTAATCTGCAGCGTCAGGTACTCCACCATGACGCCGACATTGGCAAACTCAAAGTAGATTCCGCCGCTCAAGCGTTACAGGAACTCAGTCCTGAACTGAATATCATCACTATCGCCAAAAGGCTGGATGATGAAGCACTGCTAAGCCTGATTCAATCCCATGATTTAGTTCTGGATGCCAGCGATAACGTTGATACTCGAAATCAGCTTAATCGCCTGTGCTACCAATCTAAAACCCCGTTGGTGTCAGGTGCCGCCATTCGCATGGAAGGACAAGTAAGCGTGTTTACTTATCAGGATAAAAACGAGCCTTGCTATCAGTGTTTAAGTGCGCTGTTCGGCAGTAATGCACTTTCTTGTGTAGAGGCGGGGGTGATGGCACCGGTAGTGGGCATTATTGGCGCAGTTCAGGCAATGGAAGCCATTAAAGTCATTGCACGTTTGGGTAAGCCGATTCAAGGCAAAATTCTGATGCTCGATGCCATGACCATGTCATGGCGTGAAATGAAGTTGATGAAACAACCTCATTGTCCGACCTGTGGAAATTAACAACTATGGCAAAAAACATTAAAAAGGATTTATCAATGTCACCACTAGTTACACCGCAATGGCTTGCGGAGCGTTTGGATGATCCTCGTTTAGTTATTCTAGACAGCAGCCTTGAATTCCAGATCCCATCTGAGTCTGAAAAAGATTGGGTTAATAAAATTCCCAACACTCGTCGATTCGATTACGACAAAGACTTCTGTGATATCGACTCTCCACTACCACACATGATGCCAGGCGCAGAACGTTTCAACCATTTAGCCCAAGCAATTGGAATCAATAACGATTCCATCATCGTTGTTTATGACAATAGTGGTACTTTTGCCTCCCCTAGAGCTTGGTGGATGTTTAAAGCTTTTGGTCATTCGCAGGTATATATACTCAATGGCGGATTAACCGAATGGAAAGCAAATGATTACAACGTCACTCAAGAGTATCTTACTGATGTTGAGAAAGGAGACTTTAACGGCGTCTTGCAAGCAAACTTTTTCGTTGATGCCGAATACGTAAAAGCGAAAATCAAAGATGAAACCAGCTTAACGGTAGATGCTCGTTCACGTGCTCGCTTCCTCTCTCAGGTCGCAGAGCCTCGCGTTGGATTGCGCAGCGGACATATTCCAAATTCGTGCTGCCTGCCATTTGTAGATTTAATGGATGGACATAAACTAAAATCGACCAATGAACTATCAGCTATTTTGAATAGTTCACTTCCAAAACAAGCAGACGAATACCTATTTAGTTGTGGCTCAGGAGTAACAGCATGCATTGTGTTATTGGCCGCATGGGTCTGCGGTTACGAAAACCTCTCTGTTTATGATGGTTCATGGACAGAATGGGGAGCATCATCCGAACTGCCGATTGAAACAGCAAATAATGGCAGTTAACGGGACAACTTAAAGCTCAACTTAAAAGATGAAACATTGGTAGCAATTGATATACTCTGCGCCCAATGGTGATTTAAGAAACCTCATGGTTAGTTATTTAAAGGTAATGAAATGAACCCAATTATTGCTCTGTTGAAAGAGAACAATGTAGACAACGACAAAATCCAACAGCTATTCCAAGCATTGACTCAAAACCCGCTTGCAGCAATGGCGATTGTCGGCCAACTCGGTTTACCTCAAGAGCAACTTCAACTTTTGATGGGGCAAGTAATGCAAAATCCGACATTGATTAAAGAAGCGGTTGAAGAACTCGGTTTGGATTTTTCCAAAGTAGAAGAAGCGAAAGCGAAGCTGCAACAATAGAAATATACAAGATACCGCCGCTCTGTTTTGAGCGACGGTATTTTATCAACACAGCGTTAAACGACAATACCACTCATTTGCTCATCAAGGTTCAAAACGGTCAATGCATTGCTCACACTGGTCGCAATCACATCAATAGCGCCGGTACGTAAAGCCCCCAACAGTGCCAAAGGCTTACTGTTCTCGGCGGCTATCGCCACCACTTCTGAGACCAAGCGAAATTCATCAATGCTCAAACCGATGACGCGATCGTTCATCACTGTATTGGCAATTTCGCCCTGCACATTGAAGAAGTCATGTCCGGCAAAATCCCCCACTACGCCTTGCTGCAAACGAGATTGCACGACCTCTTCAGCGGTAAACCAACCCAGATCGACCATATAGCTGTTCTCGCTCATATCGCCGATGCCAATCAGCGCCATATCGGCTTTACGTGCTAAATCGAGCGTTTGCTTAACGGTCGCGTTTTGCATGAACGCCAACTTTTGGTCTCGGTTCTCTGCGTATGCGGGTGCGTACAAGGTTTCTGATGAACCACCGTATTTTTTTGCGAGCTGTCGACAGATATGGTCAGCATTGAACATACCACCACGAGGGTGAATACCACCGATACCACAGACAAACTTACAATCGCGAGGTGTAATTACGCCTACATGATGGGCAACAGCAGAAACGTTACGCCCCTGCCCAACACTAACCACCATACCGTTTTTTAGTGTGTTAGTTAAATAATGAGAGACTAGCCCTGCTACCTGCTGGCGCTGCTGTTCTTCATTGGGTTGATCCAAGGCGATAAGTGCTCGCTTAACACCAAAGCGCTCAATTAAACGTTGCTCTATCTTGGCGCTGAACACCGGATGGTATTTTACTGTGATTTCAACAATACCTTCATCTCGTGCTTGTTTGAGCAAACGACCGACTTTGGCGCGAGAGAGTGCGAACTTCTTAGAAATCTCTTCCTGAGTCGCTCCATCTTGATAATAAGCGACCGAAACTTCGGTTAATAAATCAGTATTTTCTAAAGAAATTTCTGGGGTTGGATTGTTCATCATCGACTCTTATCTGTGAAATTGTGCTCATCATAATCGAGAGTGAGCATCTGCTCATTGATATAGCATATGTTACACCCACTCTCACTTGCAACATTTGCTCAGTTAAATTACATATTCTCACGAGGAATTTGAGAGATTGCGCAGACTTGTTACGTATCATAAGGTGTACGCAATCGTTTTATCCATTAATGCCAATGAACATAAGTAAATTAATCTTGATTTAGGTCACCAGAAACAAGAAATCACAATTGACATTCAGCGCAGATAAGATAAATATGGATACATCATTTACTCATTGATCAAACATATGCTCACAGCAAATGTTCGGATAATGAAAAACATTATGTTTATGTGAATTGAACAGCGTTGTTGAACTTATATGTAGCGTTAAAGTAGCTACAATGTTTTCTTAACCTGTTTAACCTGTTTGCAATGCCACACCACAGCCTTGCTATGTGACCTTCTTCTACTCAGTGAAAGCATATTAAATGGCAGGCAAAGCCCAACGAGAAACGAGAAATAGGACGATCGAAAATGAGCAATAAATTAGAGCAACTTCGTAAACTGACTACCGTTGTAGCTGACACCGGTGAAATTGAAGCAATCAAAAAATACCAACCAGAAGACGCAACAACTAACCCTTCTCTCATTCTTAAAGCGGCTCAAATTGCCGAGTACGCGCCACTGATCGATCAAGCGATCGAATACGCGAAAACTCAAAGCAACGACAAAGCGCAACAAGTTCAAGATACTTGTGACATGCTTGCAGTGAACATCGGTAAAGAAATCCTAAAAACCATCCCAGGTCGTATCTCAACTGAAGTTGACGCTCGTCTTTCTTACGATACTGAAGGCAGCATTGCTAAAGCTCGTCAGCTTATTAAGATGTACAACGACGCTGGCATTTCTAATGATCGTATCCTGATTAAACTGGCTTCTACTTGGCAAGGTATCCGTGCTGCTGAGGTTCTAGAAAAAGAAGGCATCAACTGTAACCTGACTCTTCTCTTCTCATTTGCTCAAGCTCGCGCGTGTGCAGAAGCAGGCGTATTCCTAATTTCTCCATTCGTTGGCCGTATCATGGACTGGTACAAAGCGAAAGAAGGTCGTGATTTTGCAGCGCAAGAAGACCCAGGCGTTCTTTCTGTTTCTACCATTTACAACTACTACAAAGAGCACGGCTACAAAACGGTTGTAATGGGTGCTAGCTTCCGTAACATCGGTGAAATCCTTGAGCTAGCGGGCTGTGACCGTCTAACTATCGCTCCATCACTTCTTGCTGAACTAGAAGCCGCAGAAGGTGAAGTTGTAGCGAAACTTATTGACTCTAAAGGCAACAAAGCACGTCCAGCAGCGATGACTCACTCTGAATTTCTATGGGATCATAACCAGGATGCAATGGCTGTAGAAAAGCTAGCAGAAGGTATCCGCAATTTCGCTATCGACCAGGGCAAACTTGAGGCGATGATCGAAGCTAAGCTTTAATCAAAAAAGAGAAGCGAGGTTAACTCGCTTCTCTTTTTTGTACTTGTTTCAAATTGAGCTGAGTTCGCTCTGCTCGCAGTAATACTAAAACTTAACTGAGTAACGACTATGAATCGCAAACAATTGGCTAATGCAATCCGTGCTCTGAGCATGGACGGTGTTCAAAAAGCTAACTCTGGCCACCCGGGTGCCCCAATGGGTATGGCGGATATCGCTGAAGTACTTTGGCGTTCACACCTAAACCACAACCCACAAAACCCGAATTGGGCTGACCGCGACCGTTTTATTCTGTCTAACGGTCATGGTTCGATGCTGATTTACTCACTGCTGCACCTTTCCGGTTACGAGCTATCAATGGAAGATTTAAAGAACTTCCGTCAGCTTCACTCAAAAACGCC
>NZ_JBKEBW010000085.1:0-59802 GCF_047973365.1 Vibrio sp.
CATCTATCTGGATGCTTTCGATCAGGAAATGATGAAAAGGGTTCACCGAATAGTACGCTATGCCTTTGAGATACTGATCTTCTGTCGTAGTAAAGCAGGCTCAGAATATGAGCTTGTCCAAGCGACCAAGATTCTGGAGAAAGATCTGAAACTGACGGTGAACGAAACAAAATCTCACATAGCTCATAGCGATGATGGAGTGAAATTCCTTGGTGTAGAGATCGGGAGTGAATATACCCGTATACAGCCCAAGAAATTAGTAGAGTTCAAAAAGAAGTTGAAGCAGATGACGAAACGCAATGGTGGAAAACCCATAAGTGAAGTTATCTAGAACTTAAATCCTGTATTAAGAGGGTTCAGTCAATACTTCAGGATCGCCAATAGTAGCAGGGAATACTCAAAGATAGCAGGATGGCTGTGAAGACGTCTTCGCAGTATCCAACTGAAATTATGGAAGAAACCGGAGCGGTTGCACAGAAGGCTAAAACAGCTTGGATATAAGCCGCCGTTTAGATTTATCCGAATGAGTAGTTGGAGAAATGCGCAAAGTCCTCTAGCCAGTTATGAGATGCCAAACCAATGGTTCAACGAACTGGGGTTGGTAAATCTTGAGCAAGTAGGAACAGGGTATGTGTTTAGCAATTATGCTGAATGGAAGTATGCATGAGCCGTATACGAGGTCCGTACGTACGGTTCTGTGAGAGGGATGAGGCGGTAACGCCTCACCCTACTCGATTTACATTTGAGATAGTGATAACTAAATGGTTTGCTCTTGCGCTGGCCACGTTTCTGGCAATATGAACCAGAATACGCCTGATTTAGATTGGCAGTGCACAAAACCTTCTTGCGGTTCTGAGTAGCGTTGAGAGGCTTCGTTTCTTCCTGTTAGCCACTGAGCTTTATCCAACAGATAGAGTGGCTCTTTAATCAAGTGTGCTTGTGATTGATAACACCAACGGCCTTGTACTTGTTTGTCGTTGATAGAGAAGCCTAAACATTCATCAGGAACGGGTTCGGGAGTAAATGGGTTGATGTACAACCTGCCTTGCATCAGAAGGTGCTGCGAAGCGTTCGACCATAGAGGATGCTTTAATGAAAACTGTTCGCTGCTGGAAAGGGGTAACTGGTGGTTGAGCATATGAGACAGTTTCAGGTCGAGTCTGTCTTCGGCATTCGGGCCATACCAAAGGCCTTGATGAAGCAAATAGAATTTTACTGCGACTTCCCAGTGCTCAAATTGTTCGGTTTTGCGGTTTTTTAGAATGAAATCAACAGAACCTAATGTTTTACCTTCATGAACAAGCTGAATTTCTTCCGCAATAGCGCTGTAAGTCGGGGTGGATTTGAAAAGCTCAGAGCACAGGTGTTGATATAAAAATCCAAGTCTCTGGTTGCCTTGATATGCTGTCCATTTTCTTTGTGCAGGCTTGGAAAACGGTGCCTTGCTTGCAATAGGTGGTGAAGCTTTAAATATCGACGGGGTGTTTGTTACCCAATCAATTAACGGTTTTAAGTCCATATAGTTACCCGAGCATATTTCGACAATTTATTCTGAACCTTGTATCTTGAGGTTAGTTGGGTATATATAACCTCGTCATACCCATTAAGCAATGGAATTTGAGATGAATAATTTACAGTTTGAAGCGTTATTGAACGCGACTCTCTCTCCGCAATTAATTAAAGATTATTGCCCCAATGGTCTTCAAGTTGAAGGTCGCAAAGAAATCAAAAAAATTGTCACAGGTGTGACGGCATCCAAAGCTCTCATTGAAGAAGCAATAAAGATGAATGCGGATGCGATTTTGGTCCATCATGGTTATTTCTGGAAAGGTGAAAGTGAAGCGATTCGTGGCATGAAAGGCGAACGCATTCGTTCGTTAATAAAAAATGATATCAACTTATTTGCCTATCACTTACCACTTGATATTCATCCTGAGCTTGGCAATAACGCGCAACTCGCACAGTTGTTAGATATAGAGGTTCAAGGTGGTTTAGAAGGGCATCCACAATCAGTGGCGATGTTTGGTACATTGCAACAGGAAACCACTGGTGCTGAATTAGCTCAACGTATCGCGACGGTATTAAATCGCGAGCCACTGCATATTGCACCAGAGTTTGCAGATAAGACAATTAGGCTGGTTGGGTGGTGTACTGGCGGCGGTCAAGATTACATTGAATTGGCAGCGTCACAAGGAATGGACGCCTTTATTTCTGGCGAGATTTCAGAACGTACCACTTATTCAGCAAGAGAACTCAACATTCACTATTTTGCCGCAGGTCATCATGCAACTGAACGTTATGGCATCAAAGCGTTAGGTGAGTGGCTGGCAGAGCAGCATGGCTTTGATGTCACTTTTATTGATATTGATAATCCAGTCTAGTCGGTAAACGAAATAAAAAGAGCGAGAAAATATCTCGCTCTTTTTTAGTTCATCGCCGTCATTCCTGAATTTCGGGACGAAATGTCAGGAATCTAATCACAACGGGCGCTGCAAGTCGATTCCAATGATTAGCATATTGTTATTCGCGCTCGTGTAGTGGCTCGAATTCACGCATTTTTAGACCTGTATAGAGCTGACGAGGTCGGCCGATACGGTTTTGTGGGTCGCTGTGCATCTCGTTCCAGTGCGCAATCCAGCCGATGGTACGAGACATGGCGAAGATTACTGTGAACATAGATACTGGAATACCAATTGCTTTGAGAATAATACCTGAGTAGAAATCTACGTTCGGGTACAGTTTCTTTTCAATGAAGTACTCATCTGACAGGGCAATGCGCTCAAGCTCCATCGCCACATCCAGTAGTGGATCTTTGATGTTAAGCTCTTTCAGCACGTCGTGACATGCTTCTCGCATAACCGTAGCGCGAGGGTCATAGTTTTTGTAAACACGGTGACCGAAGCCCATTAAGCGGAACGGGTCATCTTTATCCTTAGCACGCTCAACGTATTCAGGAATCTTGTCTACAGAACCGATCTCTTCCAGCATGCGTAGACATGCTTCGTTTGCACCGCCGTGCGCAGGTCCCCATAGCGATGCGATACCAGCAGCAATACATGCAAACGGGTTAGCACCAGAAGAACCCGCGAGACGCACTGTTGAAGTTGATGCGTTTTGCTCGTGGTCAGCGTGAAGGGTAAAGATTTTATCCATCGCGCGAGCAACCACAGGGTTAACGTCATACTCTTCACATGGTGTTGCAAACATCATGTGCAGGAAGTTTTCTGCATAACCAAGATCATTACGTGGGTAAATGAATGGTTGACCTACCGAGTACTTGTAACACATTGCTGCCAAAGTCGGCATTTTAGACAGTAGACGGTATGCCGCGATTTCACGGTGCTGGTCATTATTAATGTCTAAAGAGTCGTGATAGAAGGCTGCAAGAGCACCAACAACGCCACACATAACTGCCATCGGGTGAGCATCGCGACGGAAGCCGTGGAAGAAGCTCGCAATTTGCTCATGAACCATAGTGTGACGAGTAACAATATGTTTGAACTCTTCATATTTTTCACGAGTAGGGGCTTCACCGTAAAGAAGGATGTAACACACTTCTAAATAGTCGGCGTTATTGGCTAATTGATCGATTGGGTAACCGCGGTGTAGAAGAACACCTTTGTCACCGTCGATGTAAGTGATTTGAGATTCACAGGATGCAGTGGCAAGAAAACCCGGGTCAAAGGTAAAATAACCATTTGCTCCAAGTTTACGAACATCGATTACTTGTGGGCCGATACTCCCGTCCATAATCGGCAGTTCAATTGGTGCTTTACCTTCAATGTGGAGGGTCGCTTTCTTATCTGCCATAACAATCTCCTTTGTTTATTATTTAATCCGTCCAGGATGTTTTGTGTGCCTTTTTTTACGTCTGATCCACATCAAAGTCAATTTTCTTAATCTGATGTGTGCACTTTCTTTGATTTTTTATACATATAAAGTTAAAAATCTGTTCTATGTAGCAAAAATTGTTACATCAATTGTATTAGAATGTTGCCAGCCGTATATTGGCGCAGTTATTTTTGGTGGAAACCTTATAAATTCAAGGCTAGAAACAAATAGAACGAGATGTTTTTATTCTTGGTGGTAACATTTGTTTTACAATTTATCTGTCGAATGCAACGGTAATCTGTTAATTAAATGTTAAGTTTTGTAGCTTTTGCAACCAAAATACATTCATAACTATAAATGCTCAATGGAGCTGAGTGAGCAAGCCCGTGAAAGAAAGAAAGTCAAGACCTGTTAATTTAGATTTGCAGACCATTAGCTTTCCGATTAGCGCAATCGCATCAATCCTTCACCGTGTGTCTGGGGTTATTACGTTTGTCGCAGTCGGCATTCTGCTTTGGTTATTATCCTTATCATTATCTTCGCCACAAGGCTTCATGGAAGCGAGTCAACTTGTCGGTGGTTTTTTTGCCAAATTTATTCTTTGGGGCATTTTAACCGCTTTGGCCTACCACATTGCTGGTGGTATTCGTCATCTATTGATGGATTTAGGTCATTTTGAAGAACTCGAATCTGGAGCAATGAGTGCGAAAGTTGCCTTTGGCGCAACAGCCGTTCTATCTGTATTGGCGGGGATTTTGGTATGGTAAAAAATGTTTCTTCATTCGGTCGTAATGGAGTTCATGATTTCTTACTCATTCGCGCAACCGCGATCATCATGACTCTTTATACGATCTATCTAGTGAGCTTCTGTGTGTTCACTGATATCTCGTACATCTCATGGACTGGATTCTTTGGGGGTACGTTTACAAAAGTCTTCACAATGTTGGCGTTAGTTTGTGTACTTATTCATGGCTGGATTGGCCTGTGGCAAGTACTCACTGATTACGTGAAGTGTTCAAAACTTCGTGGCGGTCTTCAATTAGTTGTCGTTGCCATTTTATTTGGATACTTCTTCTCTGGCCTGTTTGTTTTGTGGGGTGCGTAAGTGACTATTCCTGTTCGTGAGTTTGATGCCGTAGTAATCGGCGCTGGTGGTGCGGGCATGCGTGCGGCACTGCAAATTTCTGAGCAAGGCCTATCGTGTGCTTTGCTATCTAAAGTATTTCCAACTCGTTCACACACTGTCTCTGCTCAAGGTGGTATTACCGTTGCGTTAGGTAACTCTCACAAGGATGACTGGCAGTGGCATATGTACGATACCGTTAAAGGTTCTGATTACATCGGTGACCAAAACGCTATCGAATACATGTGTAAAAATGGCCCTGATTCAGTGATTGAATTGGAGCGTATGGGGTTACCATTTTCTCGTTTTGAAGATGGCTCAATCTACCAGCGTCCATTCGGTGGTCAATCGAAAGAGTTTGGTGGTGAGCAAGCAGCTCGTACCGCAGCGGCGGCAGACCGTACTGGGCATGCGTTGCTGCATACGCTTTACCAACAAAATATTAAGCATAAAACTACCATTTTCTCTGAATGGTATGCACTGGATCTGGTGAAAAACCAAGATGGTGCCATCTTAGGTTGTACAGCTTTATGCATGGAAACCGGCGAGATTTGTTACTTCAAATCTAAAGCGACCATCTTGGCAACCGGTGGTGCGGGCCGTATCTACGCTTCGACAACTAACGCTCACATCAATACGGGTGACGGTGTTGGTATGGCACTGCGTGCGGGTGTACCAATGCAAGACATGGAGATGTGGCAGTTCCACCCAACCGGTATTGCGGGTGCGGGTGTACTGGTTACTGAAGGTTGTCGTGGTGAAGGTGGTTACCTTCTAAATAAAGACGGCGAACGTTTCATGGAACGTTATGCTCCAAACGCAAAAGACCTTGCAGGTCGTGACGTTGTTGCACGTTCAATGATGATTGAAATTCGTGAAGGCCGTGGCTGTGATGGTCCATGGGGTCCACACATTAAATTGAAACTGGATCACCTAGGTAAAGACGTGCTTGAGTCTCGTCTACCAGGTATCTGTGAGCTGTCTCGTACCTTCGCACACGTTGACCCAGTAAAAGAACCCATTCCAGTTATTCCAACCTGTCACTACATGATGGGTGGCGTTCCGACTCAAGTTTCTGGTCAAGCGATCAAACAAGATGCTTCTGGTAAAGACAGCGAAGTACAAGGTTTGTTTGCTTGTGGTGAAATTGCCTCTGTGTCGGTTCACGGTGCAAACCGTCTGGGTGGTAACTCACTGCTTGACTTAGTGGTATTCGGTCGCGCGACCGGTCTTCACTTAGGTGAAACTCTTGCAGCGCAAGCAGAAGCGCGTCCAGCAACACAATCGGATATCGAAGCCTCTCTGGCGCGTACTATGCGTTGGGAAAACAGTAAAGGCGGCGAAGACCCATTCCAAATCCGTAAAGATTTACAACGTTGTATGCAAAACAGCTTCTCGGTATTCCGTGAAGGCGATGCAATGGCACAAGGTCTGGAAGAGCTGAAAGTGATTCGCGAACGTCTGAAAGATGCGCATCTATCGGATAAGTCTTCTGAGTTCAACACTCAACGTATCGAGTGTCTAGAGCTGGATAACTTGATGGAAACAGCGTTCTCTACAGCGGTTGCAGCGAACTATCGTACCGAAAGCCGTGGCGCACATGCTCGCTTCGATTTCCCAGATCGTGATGATGCTAACTGGCTATGCCACTCTATCTACAACCCAGAGACGGAACAGATGAGCAAGCGTGATGTCAACATGACGCCTGTACATCGTGAAGCGTTCCCTCCAAAAATCCGTACATACTAAGGGAGGACTGACTAATGAAATTGAACTTCTCTTTGTATCGTTACAATCCGGATGTAGACAACAAGCCGTATATGAAAGACTATGTGCTTGAAGTCGAAGATGGCTCGGATATGATGGTTCTCGATGCACTAATTTTGCTGAAAGAACAAGATCCTACAATCGCTTTCCGTCGTTCATGTCGTGAAGGGGTTTGTGGTTCCGATGGTTTAAACATGAATGGTAAAAACGGTCTGGCTTGTATCACGCCTTTGTCTGCTCTCAAAGGCAGCAAAATTGTGATTCGTCCACTACCTGGTTTGCCAGTTGTTCGTGACTTGATCGTTGATATGACCCAGTTCTATGACAACTACGCAAAAGTAAAACCGTTCCTGATTTCTGAAGGTGATTTACCACCTTCACGTGAAAACTTACAGTCTCCCGAAGAGCGCGCGCATTTAGATGGTTTGTACGAATGTATCATGTGTGCATGTTGTACAACCTCATGTCCTTCGTTCTGGTGGAACCCTGATAAGTTTATTGGTCCTGCAGGTCTTTTAGCCGCTTATCGCTGGTTAATTGATAGCCGCGATACCGCGACAGACGAACGCTTATCTAATCTTGATGATGCATATAGCGTTTTTCGTTGCCATGGCATCATGAACTGTGTAAGTGTTTGCCCTAAAGGGTTAAATCCGACGAAAGCAATCGGTCATATTAAATCTATGCTGATTAATCGTTCTGTTTAAATAGTCACAAGATTGCAGGCCTTAGGGCCTGCCTTTGTAGCTCGGCATAGACCGCAGCAAACGTGAAACTACTGGTTAAGGGAATATAATGCACAACGGCGTGATGAAGGCATGGCTCGAGTCTTCACACTTGGCTGGCGCCAATGCAACTTATGTAGAAGATATCTACGAACTGTATCTAAGTGATCCCGATCTGGTAAGTGAGGAGTGGAAACGTGTTTTTGAAGGGTTGCCTGCTCAACCTGAAAATGTGGTTGAACAGCCGCATTCACGTGTCCGTGATTACTTCCGACGACTCGCTCAAGAGACAAAGCATTACAATGTCCAAGTTAGTGACCCCGAAGTCGATGCAAAACAAGTAAAAGTATTACAGCTTATCAATGCTTACCGTTTCCGCGGGCATGAAGCTGCTAAGCTAGACCCTCTAAATTTGTGGAAGCGCCCACCTGTGGCGGAATTGGATCCTGCATTCCACAACCTTACTGAAGATGATATGGAAGAAACCTTTAACGTTGGTTCTTTTGCTGTTGGCACAGAAACTATGAAGTTAAAGGATATCTACCAATCTCTGGAACAAACGTATTGTGGTTCTATCGGTGCTGAATATATGCACATGACGGACACAGAGCAAAAACGTTGGATCCAACAGCGTATTGAGTCTGTTGTAGGCCAGCCATCTTTCACTCTTGAAGAGAAGAGCGTATTCCTTGATGAATTAACCGCAGCGGAAGGCCTTGAGCGCTACTTAGGCGCAAAATTCCCAGGCGCGAAACGATTCTCACTGGAAGGTGGTGATGCATTAATCCCAATGACAAAAGAGCTGATCCGTCATGCTGGTAAGAACGGCATGCGTGAAGTGGTTATTGGTATGGCGCACCGTGGTCGCTTAAACATGCTTGTTAACGTTTTGGGTAAAAAACCGCAAGACTTGTTTGATGAGTTTGCCGGTAAACACGACGAAACATGGGGTACAGGTGACGTTAAATATCACCAAGGTTTCTCAGCGGATTTTGCAACTCCTGGTGGCGACGTTCACTTAGCACTGGCGTTTAACCCTTCTCACCTTGAGATTGTAAACCCAGTAGTTATGGGTTCAGTACGTGCGCGTCAAGATCGTCTCGGTGACGAAGACGGCAGCAAAGTTCTTCCTATTACAATTCATGGTGACTCAGCGGTTGCCGGTCAAGGCGTGGTTGCTGAAACATTCAACATGTCACTGGCTCGTGGTTACTGTGTTGGCGGTACGGTTCGTATCGTCGTGAACAACCAAGTGGGTTTCACGACTTCAAACCCTCGCGACACACGTTCAACTATGTACTGTACTGACATCGCGAAAATGGTTCAGGCGCCAATCTTCCACGTTAACTCTGACGACCCAGAAGCGGTTGCGTTCGTAACACGCATTGCTCTGGACTACCGTAACGAGTTCAAACGTGACGTCGTGATTGACCTTGTTTGTTATCGCCGTCATGGTCACAACGAAGCTGATGAGCCAAATGCCACTCAGCCTTTGATGTATCAGAAGATCAAAAAACACCCAACACCTCGTAAGCTTTACGCAGACGTACTGATCGACCGTAAAGAGAGTGATATTGAAACCGCCACTCAGTTGGTGAATGAATATCGTGATGCTCTGGATCGTGGTGAAGTGGTTGTTAAAGAGTGGCGCCCAATGGCTATGCACTCTGTAGACTGGTCTCCTTATATAGGCCATGACTGGAATATCGATTGGGATAGCCAAATCGATCTAGAACGTTTGAAAGAGCTTGCAAACCGCACCTGTGCACACCCAGAAAGTCATAAACTTCAAAGCCGTGTTGAAAAGATCTACAACGACCGCAAGTCGATGATCTCTGGTGAAAAAATGCTTGACTGGGGGATGGCAGAAACGTTGGCTTACGCAACTTTGGTTGATAACGGTAAGAGAATTCGTATCTCTGGTCAGGACTCCGGTCGTGGTACTTTCTTCCATCGTCATTCGGTTTTACACAACCAAACGGATGCAAGTACGTATATTCCGCTAGCGAACATTCATGACAACCAAGGTCCATTTGAAGTTTTGGATTCAGTGTTGTCTGAAGAAGCGGTATTGGCATTTGAGTATGGTTATGCGACTGCGGAACCGGGCGGTTTAACCATTTGGGAAGCTCAGTTTGGTGACTTCGCCAACGGCGCTCAGGTGGTTATCGACCAGTTCATCTCTTCTGGCGAACAAAAGTGGGCGCGTCTATGTGGTTTGACCATGTTGTTGCCTCACGGCTACGAAGGTCAAGGTCCAGAGCACTCATCTGCGCGTTTGGAGCGTTATCTGCAACTATGTGCTGAACAAAACATGCAAGTTATCGTACCGTCTACACCAGCACAGGTTTACCACATGCTGCGTCGTCAGGTTGTACGTAAGATGCGTCGTCCGCTCATTGTTATGTCACCAAAATCATTGCTTCGTCACCCATTGTGTGTGTCAAGCATGGAAGATCTTGCGCAAGGTACATTCTTGCCAGCCATCGGTGAAGTTGACGATTTGAATCCTGCTAACGTTAAACGCGTTGTATTCTGTTCAGGTAAAGTTTACTACGACTTACTGGAGCAGCGTCGTAGCAATGAGCAAGATGATGTAGCTATCGTCCGTATTGAACAACTGTACCCATTCCCGATGGAAGAAGTACAAGCAGCTATCGAACAATACACAAATGCCGTTGATTACGTTTGGTGTCAGGAAGAGCCACAAAACCAAGGTGCTTGGTACTGTAGTCAACACAATTTCCGTGCGGCAATCCCAACGGGTGCCGATTTGAAATATGCGGGCCGTCCTGCTTCTGCATCTCCAGCAGTAGGCTATATGTCGGTACACTTGAAGCAGCAGAAGGCGTTGGTTGATGACGCTCTGAACATAGCTTAAGAACTAGAAGTAAAAGGAAGACACAGATATGACAATTGAAATTCTGGTTCCAGACTTACCTGAATCAGTAGCGGACGCAACTGTCGCAACATGGCACAAGAAACCGGGCGAGATGGTTGCTCGTGACGAAGTGATTGTTGAAATCGAAACGGATAAAGTTGTTTTAGAAGTACCAGCTCCGGAAGAAGGTGTACTAGAAGCGATTCTGGAAGAAGAAGGTGCAACCGTTCTTTCTAAACAACTACTTGCACGCCTAACTCCTGGAGTTGTTGCAGGTGAGCCAACTAAAGACTCTGCGGACTCAAGCGAAGCTTCTCCAGACAAACGTCACAAAGCGACCTTGACTGAAGAAACCAACGATGCGCTAAGCCCGGCAGTTCGTCGTCTGCTTGCAGAACACAACCTGGAAGCGAGTGATGTGAAAGGTTCTGGTGTTGGTGGTCGTATTACTCGTGAAGATATCGAAGCGCACCTGGCATCGAACAAAGCAGCACCAGCTCCTGTTGCTGAAGCAGCAGCGCCAGCGCCAGCACCTGTTGCCGCTCGTAGCGAAAAACGCGTACCTATGACTCGCCTTCGTAAGCGTATTGCCGAGCGTCTGCTTGAAGCGAAGAACAGCACGGCAATGTTAACGACCTTCAACGAAGTGAACATGAAACCTATTATGGATCTTCGTGCTCAATATCAAGACCAGTTCGAGAAGCGTCACGGTATCCGTTTAGGCTTTATGTCTTTCTATGTGAAAGCCGTAACTGAAGCACTGAAACGTTACCCTGAAGTGAATGCTTCATTGGATGGCAACGATATTGTTTACCACAACTTCTTTGATATCAGCATCGCTGTTTCAACGCCACGTGGTTTGGTGACGCCAGTGCTTAAAGATGCGGATACTCTTGGCTTTGCTCAAGTGGAAAAAGGCATCAAAGAACTTGCACTTAAAGGTCGTGACGGTAAGTTGACGGTAGACGAATTAGTCGGTGGCAACTTCACTATCACTAACGGTGGTGTATTTGGTTCACTGATGTCTACGCCAATTATTAACCCACCACAAGCCGCAATCTTAGGTATGCACAAAATCCAAGATCGCGCGATGGTCGTGGACGGCAAGATCGAAATCTTACCTATGATGTATTTAGCACTCTCTTACGATCACCGTTTAATCGATGGTCGTGAGTCAGTAGGCTTCCTGGTAACCGTTAAGGAACTACTAGAAGATCCTGCACGTCTGCTATTAGACATTTAATATCGCTAAAACGTCTAGTTACCCTTGGGTAGCTAGACGCCTATAGCGCTCGAGGCTAGACTGCTCAACCATGACTGGCCTTCATATAAGTTTCAACGACTTATTTGTAAAGCCCTACGAACGCAAACGCAGCCAAGACTGTAGCGTTATGGAAATAATAATTCCTTCAAAGGAAGAACAAACGGAATATCAAAATGAATTTGCATGAATACCAAGCAAAACAGCTGTTTGCAGAATTTGGATTGCCTGTACCCGAAGGTTACGCATGTGATACGCCACAAGAAGCTTTCGAAGCTGCTGGCCGTATCAGTACAGCCAAAAAAGTCGTTAAGTGTCAGGTTCACGCAGGCGGCCGCGGTAAAGCGGGCGGTGTAGAACTTCACGATACGAAAGAAGGTGTTAAAGAGTTCGCTCAAAAGTGGCTAGGTAAAAACCTAGTAACTTACCAAACAGATGCAAACGGTCAGCCTGTTGCTAAGATTCTGGTTGAAGAAGCGTCAAACATCGCCAATGAACTGTACCTAGGTGCAGTGGTTGACCGTGCTACACGTAAAATTGTGTTCATGGCGTCAACAGAAGGTGGTGTAGAGATTGAAAAAGTTGCTGAAGAGACTCCAGAGTTGATTCACAAAGCAGCCATTGATCCACTCGTAGGCCCACAAGCTTACCAAGGTCGTGAACTCGCGTTCAAACTAGGCCTTGCTGGTGACCAAATCAAACAATTCGTTAAGATCTTTATGGGTCTTGGCCAAATGTTCTCTCAGTACGACCTAGCTCTACTAGAAATCAACCCGCTTGTGATTACTGGCGAAGGCAACCTATTGTGCCTAGACGGTAAAATCAACATCGATTCAAACGCTATGTACCGTCAGCCTAAACTGCGTGAAATGCACGATCCTTCACAAGAAGACGAGCGTGAAGCACACGCTGCTCAGTGGGAACTGAACTACGTAGCTCTAGACGGTAACGTTGGCTGTATGGTTAACGGTGCTGGTCTGGCAATGGGTACCATGGACATTGTTAACCTACATGGTGGCAAGCCTGCAAACTTCCTAGATGTCGGTGGTGGTGCAACGAAAGAGCGTGTCGCTGAAGCATTCAAGATCATCCTATCTGATGACAATGTAAAAGCCGTTCTGGTAAACATCTTTGGTGGTATCGTACGCTGCGACATGATTGCAGAAGGTATTATCGGAGCCGTGAAAGAAGTTGGCGTAAATGTTCCGGTTGTTGTTCGTCTAGAAGGTACGAATGCGGAGCTAGGTCGTGAAGTTCTTGCAAGTTCTGGTCTTGATATCATTGCAGCTGAGTCGCTAACTGACGCAGCTCAAAAAGTTGTTGCTGCTGCGGAGGGCAAATAATGTCTGTACTTATTAACAAAGATACTAAAGTGATCTGCCAAGGTTTTACTGGCGGTCAAGGTACTTTCCACTCTGAGCAAGCGCTCGCTTATGGCACACAAATGGTTGGTGGTGTATCTCCGGGTAAAGGTGGTCAAACTCACCTGGGTCTACCGGTATTCAACACTGTACGTGAAGCAGTAGAAGCAACGGGTGCTACAGCCACCGTAATTTATGTACCAGCACCCTTCTGTAAAGATGCAATTCTAGAAGCTATCGATGCTGGCATTCAGCTTATCGTAACTATTACTGAAGGCATCCCAACCATCGATATGATCGATGTGAAAGTGAAGCTGGAAGAAACTGGCGTACGTATGATCGGTCCTAACTGTCCGGGTGTTATCACTCCTGATGAATGTAAGATCGGTATCATGCCTGGTCATATTCATAAGAAAGGTAAAGTAGGTATCGTATCTCGTTCTGGTACTCTGACTTATGAAGCAGTTAAGCAGACTACTGACGAAGGTTTCGGCCAGTCTACGTGTGTTGGTATCGGTGGTGACCCAATTCCGGGTTCAAACTTTATCGATATTCTGAAACTGTTCCAGGAAGACCCAGAAACTGAAGCAATCGTAATGATTGGTGAAATCGGTGGTACAGCGGAAGAAGACGCAGCAGCGTTCATCAAAGCAAACGTAACTAAACCCGTCGTTTCTTACATTGCAGGTGTTACTGCTCCTCCAGGTAAACGTATGGGCCACGCGGGCGCAATCATCTCTGGTGGTAAAGGTACAGCGGAAGAGAAATTTGCTGCACTTGAATCTGCTGGCGTGAAAACCGTGAAGAGCCTAGCGGACATCGGTAAAGCTCTGCGTGAAGTTACTGGTTGGTAATTTCATCCTAGATAAAGAAAACCCAAGCTTAAGCTTGGGTTTTTATTTGGTGGATTGTAGATAAAAGGCTGTCATACCAGTCTGGAAAACTTTGTGATCAGTGAATGGGTATCGATAAGCAAACCCTCTGAGCCACGGATGGCTCAGCGGAGCTCCATGGAAGGTCGCTCTTATAAAAAATAAGGGCGTGTTTGTGTTCGATGCCCATTCGCTGTTCCACCGATGTTCGATCTGATCACATTTTTACCTAGGACGGTATCAGCTTCTTTTTACGATATGGCTAAGCATAAACATGCTGCTCGCACTAATAACGACGGAAGGACCTGCGGGCGTATCAAAATGCCACGATAAGGTTAAACCACACAGCACGCTTATAATGCCAATAGCCGATGCAAGCAGCGCCATTTGTTCTGGTGTTTGAGCCAGTCGTCTTGCGGTAGCCGCTGGAATAATAAGCAGTGACGTCATGATTAAAGCACCTACAAACTTCATGCCCACAGCAATCACCAAACCTACTAATAGCATGAGTACCAGGCGCATCAGGTCAATATTGATGCCTTCTACCGAAGCAAGTTCCTCATTCACACTGCTGGAAAGCAATGGACGCCAAAACAGATAAAGAATCGCACCGACAATGATCACACCACCCCAGATAAAAATTAGGTCAGAAGGGTTTACTGCAAGCAGATCACCGAACAGATAGCTCATTAAATCGATACGAACATTGTCGAGAAAACTTACTGCAATCAGACCAAGCGACAGAGAGCTGTGAGCCAGTATGCCGAGTAATGTATCGGTAGCAACCAACTGCTGCTTTTGCAGAGTCACTAAAATAAAGGCCAATCCAAGGCAACAAATGAGTAGCGCGAAATAGAGATTGATATCCAGTAAGAAGCCAAGCGCAATCCCCATTAAAGAAGCGTGAGCTAACGTATCGCCGAAATAGGCCATTTTGCGCCAAACGACAAATGAACCTAGTGGTCCTGCAATAATTGCAATACCAATACCAGCAAGAATCGATGGAAGTAGAAATTCAATCATGTTGATGATGACCATGAGAGTGATGAGAACATGTACCAGCATCGCCTTTTACCGGTTGACCAGAAAGATCGTGATGATGATGTTCATGGTTATGATGATAAAACGCCAATGTTTCGCGGCTACGATCACCGAATAATTCAATATAACTCGGATGTTTAGTGATGTTCTCTGGTGTGCCGGAACAGCAGACATGATGATGCAAGCAGATCACTTCGTCGGTTTTTGCCATAACCAGATGAAGATCATGAGAAACCATAAACACACTACAGCCAAAACGTTGACGAATAGTGTTAATAAGATCATAGAGGTCAATCTGACCTTGCATATCCACACCTTGCGCAGGTTCATCCAATACCAGAATGTCAGGTCTTTGCAGCAATCCGCGAGCAAGCAATACGCGCTGGTTTTCGCCACCAGAAAGTTTGTGCATGTCATTTTTTGCCAAATGTTCCGCACCAACTAACCTTAACGCCTCGGTCAATTCTTGACGACTATATTTACCCGCAAGTTTGAGAAAGCGTTCTACAGTCAGTGGCAGAGTGTCATTCAGTTTGAGCTTCTGCGGGACGTAACCAATCTTAATATTTTTGGATTTCAGGACCTTTCCTGAGGTTGGCGTATGGAGACCAAGCAACACTTTTACCAGAGTTGACTTCCCAGCCCCGTTGGGACCAATAAGGGTGGTGATCTTTCCTTTGGCAAGAACAAGGTTGACGCGATCTAATACTCGGAGTTGGTTGAAATCTACACAGATATCTTGCAACTCAATAAGCGCTGACATTAATGGAACTCATTTGCAATTGATAGGTGTTATAATGTAACATTTATCCTAAATTAACGCTACAGGATATGCCACATCCCATGTTTTCCCGAATCGCTCTTTTACTGAGTCTTACCCTCTTGCCTCTTTCTGCCTGGGCAAATACCATTTTGACCAGCATCAAACCTATTCAGATGATCACTCATGAACTGACTTTGGGAGTCACTGAGCCAGATGTCTTGCTCTCTGCCAATGCCTCGCCACATGATTATGCGCTCCGTCCTTCTGATGTGAAGATAATTCGAAATAGTTCATTGATTATTTGGTTCGGTAAAGATCTTGAACCATTTCTCGATAAGGTTCTAAGTCAGCAAGAAAATGTTTTAACATTAAGCCAGATCCCTAATCTCAAGCTGCGCTCTTATGGTGAAGAGGAGCACCATGATGATGGTCATAATCATGGAACCCATGATCCACATTTCTGGTTGGGTGTTGAGCAAGTCGAACAAGTAGCTAATGCCATAACACAAAAACTGATTGCTATGGATCCAGAGCATACGGACATTTATGGCAAAAATTTAAATCATTTCGTTGGCTCATTACATACGATGGATGCTCAGATTGCGGCGCAATTAGCAAGTGTAAAAGCAAAACCATATTACGTTTTCCATGATGCGTATGCTTATTTTGAGCAGCATTACGGGCTCAATAATATTGGTCATTTTACCGTAAGCCCAGACAGGAAACCGGGTGCTAAAACGCTTATCAGCATACGTAACGCGTTAGCGGCTAACCAGGCAAAATGTGTTTTCTCCGAACCGCAATTTCAACCTGCGGTGATTGAAAGTGTAGTAAGAGGAAGTGATGCCAAAATGGGAGTGTTAGATCCTTTAGGAATGGACATTCCTATAGCTCAAGGCAGTTACTTCGCTTTTCTTAACTCAATGAGTGAAAGTTTCTACAACTGCCTTTCAAACTAGACTTGAATATTTAGGCTACCATAGGTCTACACCATGAAAGACGTTGTGATAGCGTCTTTCTCGTGTGATATAGGTTGTGAAAGATAATTTTATTTCATTTATTTCGACATCCATTGTCGTTTTTCTATACAATGCCGCTTCTTTTTTGTCGCGAATTAACTTGTGAAAACCGCTTCGGTCGTAGAAAGGGCTTATTGTGTATCGCTTACTGTCTATTCTTTTTGCTATTACTTGCTTTGTATCGTTGTCGGTAAATGCTATCGAAAAGACGCCTTCGGTGTTTTATCCCCTTCCAACACAAACTCAAGGTAAGGTATACGCTGCGAAAAGCCTGTTTGTTGGCGATGCAGGCGGCATATGGTTACATGATGTGCATGGCAAAGTTCGCTTCTTTGATGGGCAGACTGTTTTACCTCGACAGGGTTCTATTTTATCGAACGATTACCCGCTGCTAGTCTATTTAGACAACGCATTCTGGACGGTTATTGATGGTAGTTTGACGAAATTATCAACAAATAATGAGAAAAGCGCGGTTGTCTCTTTTGCTAAAGGGACTGTGATAGAGAAGATTGGTACTTCTGGAAAATCCATTTGGCTGGTTAGCCAGGATTATTTTTACATCTATAACACCCAGTCGAAGTTGTTTGAATCTTATTCTCTCGAGGCTCTCACTCACTTTGATAAATCAAAACGTGTAGTCGTTAATGACGCAACATTCGGTATTTCTAAATGGGTATTAGCGACCAATTCAGGAGTATTCTTATCCGAAAATCGTAGCTTCAGCCATATTCCTCGCTCCGGAGATGATTATGTCGAAACGTTGTTTTTCTCAGAAAAACGTCGGGAGATGCTCCTTGGAACGCTTGACGGAGTATTACTTATCGATCTGAATAACAAAAGCAAGCATCCACAGAAAATCGCCAAATCCCATGTGCTGTCTATTACAGAAACTGAAAATGAATATTGGATCGGCACAGAAAACGGTTTGTTCGTTCACTCGCTATTGAGCCAAACTACCACCAAGTTAAAAAGTAACGTTCACAGCAACTACTCGCTCAAAGGAGATAAAATTTTTTCCCTGGTGAATGACTCGCAAGGTGGAATATGGATCGCTTCAGAAAAAGGCGTGTTCTATTACTCAATGTTTGGGCAAAAATTTAGCCGTGTATTAAGCAAGCAAGTCAACAGCGGTATCGAAAATTCCGCTATTCAAAGCCTGGTTTATATTTCTGACAGCGATGAGTTCCTGCTGACAACCTCGACAGGTGTGACTCGGATTAATTATAAAAACCGGCAGCCAAATGAACTTATTTTTGAAGGCCAAGTTTTTGAGGGGCAGGTTTTTGAGGGACAAATTAATGATTCGATCTTACAAGGCAATCAGTTGTGGCTGGCGACTGATCAAGGTTTGATACGTTTCGATGTCGTTCAGCTAAAGGTGATAGACGCCGCTTTGCCGCTGTTATTGAGTCATTCTAAAGTGGACAGAATAGAAGTTGATAACAAGGGTGAGCTTTGGGGCGTTTCTGGCAATAAGCTGTGGTCATATAATCCAATGACGCAGACATTTTTTGAGTATGGCGATGACTGGATTGTGAATGTTTACTTGCCTGCTACCGTGACACAATTAAAAGCGACGCGATATAACGGCATCATCATAGGTACAGAGCATGGCACTTATTCGATTGACGATCAGAAAATTACCTTCAATATTTCTAGTGGTGAGTATGGTAAGAATCATTCTGTTATTGAAGACAAAGAAGGTAGTGTTTGGTTTGCCAGTGATTATGGTGTTTATAAGAAACTAATAGGGCAAAGTGAACTGCAGCCCATATTGTTGTCTGAAGACAGTATCAGTCCTAAATGTCTAATGGAAACGCCGGAAGGCATTTGGTTGTCCTCTTCAAGGGGGTTAACTCTCTACAGCCATAATGGGCATGTAAAAAAACATTTTGGTGAGCCTTATGGGTTAATCAACAACGAGTTTCTACCCGGAATTTGCGCCTCTTCTGGTTACAGTTCCTCATATCCGCAATTAGTCATTGGCTCTGCTCTTGGTTTCGTAGGCGTCTCTGCCGACGAATTGTCCGTTTCCAGTTTACCACATTCACCTGTCATTATTAGCCAGGTAAAAGTTGACGATAAATTGTTGTCGGTAGGTAACTCTGCGAAATTCAGCGTCGATTATGGTCATTCAATAAGCTTAACGTTTGGCGCTTTACCCCAAACGGTGAATTTAAATCTGGAATATCAGCTAGCAGAAAGCGGAGCCTGGTTGCCAATAGACGGATCCCAACTAACCCTTGAACGTTTACGGCCGGGTAACTATCAATTGCGTTTGCGTAGTTCAACGGCAGAACAGCGTAATAGACTCGAAAGCCATATCGCATTTCAAGTCATTGAGCCATGGTATCTGTCGATGGCTGCATTCACCGTATATGTTTGTAGTTTTATGTCGCTACTCATATTGATTGTGTGGTGGAGATCTCGAATGATGATCAACGCTAACCGTTTACTTAAAGAGCAGATTGAGCTGAAGACTAGCCAACTAAAGCATCAGAGTAAAATCGTCCTGAGTAACAATTTTCAGCTTCGTAAGCAGATTCAAGTTCGACATGCTCTTTTAGAAAATATTCTCGTAACCATTGAACCGAGACTGGAAAAGCTAAAGCTTGGCGTTCGCCAAGCCAATCAGTTGGAGTGGGAAACGCTAGTAGAAGAAGCTCGAATAGAATTAGAGCAAGTTAAAAATATCCATTCAGATAGTGGATCAACATCACTGACACACAACCTATCGTTGGTCCTGGAATCCGTAGTGAGCAGTTGGCATGATGAGTTTTCTCATGCGGGAATGGCTTTGGAGCTGGAGATTGAATGCAAAAGAAGTTTGGTAAAACTGAAACAGTTTAATCTTGACGTTATCTTCAATGCGTTATTGGCTGAAGCGATAAAGCGATTGTATAAAAAACAGACGCTCGTTGTACGTTGCTATGAAATCGAGAACCGAGTTCTGGTTACTCTGTGTGACCAAGGTACTAGCGCCAAGAATATCGAACAGACGATGATTACCACATCGGGGTTTGCATTGAATCAACTTGGTGATCTTGTTACGCAGTCGGGCGGTGAAATTAATGTGTATGTATCTAAAGAACACAACATGGTGCAATTGACATGGCCGATAGCCGATTTAGAGCCGCTAGAGAGTAGTTTGATGAGCTTTGCTAAAGAGTTAACTGAAAACATTTTAGATGATTCTGAGCTCCTTTGGCTTAATAAAGTTGAGCAGTTGGTGATAGATAATTTCTCTGATGCTGAGTTTAGTACTGCTCACGTCGTTAAAGTGCTGTTTATGTCAGAACGCAGTTTTCAAAGACGTTTTAAAACGGCGACGGACAAAACATTCAAAGAGTATCTCAACGAAGTGCGATTAGAGAAAGCATGCCAACGCTTATTAAGTGGTGAGAAGGTGTCACAGGTTGCTTTTGAATGTGGCTTCAATGACCCTTCTTATTTTAGTCAACGCTTTAAACATCACTTTGGTTTATCACCAACGCAATTTATCGATGAACATCAAGAATAATGAGTGTTGATTGTTATCAGGGTAACATTGGACGCAATATGGGCTTGCTGTTAGCAGCAAAAAAAACGTGGTATAGCCGGGGGACTATACCACGGGTGCCAAAGACACCTTCGCTTGCTGCCGGAGTGACTTAGCATCACTTCTGGAATAAATGTCTTCGAGAATGTGTGAAGACGGAGGGACTATAATCACACCGCACGAATACCCTTATAAAATTAACGACAATTTTGTATAAGAAAACCGACAATGTATAATTGTCGTTTTAATCTATTGTTTTTAAAGGACTATTGTTTGTGTTTTTGTTGTTTTGTCAAAAAGCAAATTCTTGAAAGTCAAAATGTTATTTGTGGAATTAACGTTTTTAACGAGAAAAAGGATCCGGGGTGTAGTGGTCTCTTTATTAAGCAATGTTTGATTTCACGCAATATTTGTTTGGTTGTTGGCGGGTATTATTGTCTTAAATAAAAATGTTTCTCATTAACAATACGATTGGCGAAAATAATAATGAAACTATCTGACTTAAATGATGGCGACCGAGGCACTGTTCTGACGATGAACAGTTTGTCTAATGAGGTTAGGAAAAAGCTTATGGTGATGGGGCTATTACCTAATACAGAAGTGAAGCTAATTCGTAGAGCGCCAATGGGCGATCCGCTACAGGTTGAAGTGAGAGGAATATCATTGGCAGTGCGAGAAAGCATTGCATCGTCGATCGAAGTGGAGAAAGCATAATGCAATATCAAGTGCTCACAGTTGGTAACCCTAACAGCGGCAAAACGACTCTATTTAATGGTCTTACTGGTGCAAAGCAGCAAGTAGGTAACTGGGCTGGTGTCACTGTTGAAAAGAAAACCGGTCGCTATTCGCATTCTGGTGATGATTTTAGACTGACGGATTTACCTGGAATTTACGCTTTGGACAGTGGTAATGATAGCAACAGTATTGATGAGTCCATTGCATCAAGAGCGGTACTAACACATCCGGCAGACCTGATTATTAACGTTGTTGATGTCACTAGCCTGGAACGCAGCTTATATATGACGTTACAGTTGCGTGAGTTAGGTCGTCCAATGGTAGTGGTACTGAACAAAATGGATGCTCTGAAACGCGAGCGCCAACGTATTGATACCAAATTGCTCGCGCAAATGTTGGGTTGCCCAGTATTTACTCTTTCTGCCAACAACAAAGATCAAGTTCGCCGCTTCAAAGAGAAATTGCACAAACAACTAATTCAGGGGATTGCCCTGAAAGAGATCGAATTAAATTACGATGACAGCTTCGAAGCATCGATAAAAAATTTAATGCCGTTGTTCAAAGAACAAGATGTTTCTGCTCGCGCTTTAGCGATTCGTGCGCTGGAAAACGATTTAATGGTGATTAATGGTCTGCCAGAAGCTGACCGTGCTGAGGTTCATAGACAGCAACGAGAATGTGGTTTGGATATCGACCTTCATGTCGCCGATATTAAGTACACGTTCTTACATCAGCAGTGCAAACAAATTCGTTGTAGCGAAGGTAAATTGAGCCATAGTTTTACTGAGAAAGCGGATCAAGTCATTTTAAACAAATGGGTCGGTGTGCCTTTCTTCTTTGTGGTCATGTACTTGATGTTTATGTTCTCTATCAATATCGGTAGTGCGTTTATCGACTTCTTTGATATCGGTGTCGGAGCTCTTCTGGTTGATGGTGGACATTATTTACTTGATGATCACTTGCCTGTCTGGCTTGTCACTGTGCTGGTGGATGGTATTGGTGGCGGTATCCAAACCGTTGCGACATTTATTCCGGTTATTGCCTGCTTGTACCTGTTCCTGGCGGTATTAGAAAGTTCTGGGTATATGTCTCGTGCGGCATTTGTGCTGGACAAAGTGATGCAAAAAATCGGTCTTCCGGGTAAAGCGTTTGTTCCTTTGGTGCTTGGTTTTGGTTGTAACGTGCCTTCTATCATGGCAACGCGCACCTTAGACCAGGAGCGCGAACGTAAGCTTGCGGCGTCTATGGCTCCGTTTATGTCTTGCGGAGCACGTTTACCTGTATATGCACTGTTTGCAGCGGCCTTCTTCCCACAAAGTGGTCAAAACATCGTATTTGCCCTTTATCTGTTAGGTATCATTGCGGCTGTGTTCACTGGTTGGGTTTTGAAAAAAACACTTTATCCAGGTTCAAGCGACAGCTTAGTGATGGAAATGCCAGATTACGAATTGCCAACGTTGCAAAACGTATTGATCAAAACTTGGCAAAAGCTAAATCGTTTCGTACTGGGTGCAGGTAAAACCATTGTTTTGGTTGTCGCAATTCTAAGTTTCTTGAACTCTGTGGGTACTGACGGCTCATTTGGTAACGAAGACAGCGAAGCATCAGTGTTATCGAAAGCAGCACAGGTAGTCACTCCAATATTTGCGCCTATTGGTGTAAACCAAGATAACTGGCCTGCGACTGTCGGTATCATCACTGGTATTTTCGCCAAAGAAGCGGTTGTTGGTACGTTGAACAATCTTTATACCTCTGTGGATGATGAAGAGGATGCTGAATTCGATCTAATGGCGAGCTTAGAAGAAGCGGTGATGTCTATTCCTGAAAACCTAATGGGGTTAAGTTTCTCTGATCCTCTTGGGATTGAGGTCGGCGACCTTTCTGATAACCAAGCAGTGGCTGAAGAACAAGAGGTTGATTCATCTATCTTTGGTAACTTGAACTCTCATTTCGAAAGTGGCAGTGCAGCGTTTGCTTACCTGATTATGATCCTTCTATACACACCATGTGTGGCTGCGATGGGTGCATATGTTCGCGAGTTCGGTAAAAAGTATTCGTATTTTATTGCTGCTTGGACGATGGGGTTAGCTTACGGATGTTCGGCAATTTTCTATCAAGCAGTGAACTTTGCAAATCATCCTGCAACAAGCATCAGTTGGATTGTAGCCATTATCGCTGTTTACTACGCTGTGTTCCAAATGCTTAAGAAAGCAGGACGCAAACAGCAGACGCTTGAGGTTCAAGTAGCATGATTTTAACCGAACTGAAGCTGGCTATCGAAGAGCAAGGTAGCATCACTCGTAAAGAACTCGCGAAACGTTTTTCGATCAGTGAGGATGGGGTTGATGCCATGCTTGGCATATGGATTAAGAAGGGTATTATTTCTCGTCTAATCGATACTAATGTCGCTCAATACGTCACAAGAGTTCGCTATGTCATCAACCGTGCAGATAGCCTTTCAGTGACCGTGACCATGTAATCCCCAAAAAAGCAGAAAGCCGCATAATTACGCGGCTTTCTTTTTGAGCAATATCTTATTGTAAGTTCAAACTAGACAGCATTAAGCGGTGACAAAAATTTTGCTCATCGACAGCAAGCTGCGCAGTTTCACTAACATCTCTTCTTGCAGCGCTTCATTACGAACAATGCCTTTGGTATTGCCCCAGATTGGTCCGGGCCAGGCAACATCATCTTCAAAACGAGCGATATGATGGATATGCAGTTGGGGGACCATATTGCCTAATGCACCTAGGTTCAGTTTTGTTGGTTGAAACAACGCTTCTAAAGCTTGGTTTACCGCTTGAGACTCAACAAGAAACTGTTGTTGCTCTTTCATTGGCAAGTGGTGCAGTTCTTTTAAATTGGCTTTCTTCGGAACTAAGATAATCCATGGTGCAGCGTCGTCTTTATGGAGTAGAGCAACACAAAGCGGGAAGTGGCCAATCACATCGGTATCTTTGGCAAGTTGTGGGTGAAGGTGAAAACTCATATAAAACATCCATGATAGAAACTGAAAATGATTATACGGTAAGCAAAACAAAAAAGGTTGACATCTCGCCAACCTTTTTTCAATTTGCTTGCATTAACTTGCTGTATTACATGCGCTCTAATGTGTTAATGCCTAGCAGCGACAAACCTTGTTTGATGGTCTTCGCTGTTAGCGCAGCCAGTTTCAAACGGCTTTGTTTCACTTGCTGATCTTCAGCGACTAAGATTGGGCATGCTTCGTAGAAGCTTGAGAACTGACCAGCAAGCTCAAACAGGTAGCTACACATGATGTGTGGTTGACCTTCACGAGCTACCGCCTGTACTGCTTCTTCGAATTGAAGTAGCTTAGCGATCAGTGCTTTTTCCTTTTCGTCGGTAACTTTGATCTCGCCACTGAGTTCATCCATCGATAAGCCTGCTTTGGCGAAGATAGAAGCAACGCGAGTGTACGCGTATTGCATGTATGGCGCCGTGTTGCCTTCGAAGGCTAGCATGTTGTCCCAGTCAAACACGTAGTCAGTGGTACGGTGTTTTGAAAGGTCTGCGTATTTAACCGCTGCCATCGCGACTGTAGTTGCGATATCCGCTTTTTCTTCGCTTGATAGCTCAGGGTTCTTCGATTCGATCAGCGTTGCTGCACGTTCTTCGGCTTCATCGAGAAGATCAGCAAGACGCACTGTGCCACCGGCGCGAGTTTTGAATGGACGACCATCTTTACCCAGCATCATGCCAAATGCGTGGTGCTCTAAAGACACTTCTTCAGGGATGTAACCTGCTTTGCGAACAATGGTCCAAGCTTGCATTAGATGTTGATGTTGACGCGAGTCGATAAAGTACAACACACGGTCAGCACCGAGAGTTTCATAACGGTACTTAGCACATGCGATATCGGTTGTGGTGTAAAGGAAACCGCCGTCGCGTTTTTGGATGATAACACCCATTGGCTCACCATCTTTGTTTTTGTATTCGTCCAAGAATACAACTTGTGCACCGTCATCTTCTTGTGCCAAGCCTTTTTCTTTCAGATCTGCGACGATAGCTGGCAGCATGTCGTTATACATGCTTTCACCCATCACATCGTTACGAGTAAGAGACACGTTGAGGCGATCGTAGTTACGCTGGTTTTGCACCATAGTTACGTCAACCAGTTTCTTCCACATATCTAGACAGAACTGGTCACCACCTTGCAGTTTTACAACGTAGCCACGAGCTTTTACTGCGAACTCTTCATCTTCATCGTAAAGTTTTTTCGATTCACGGTAGAAACCTTCAAGGTCAGAAAGTTCCATTGATACTTCACCAGACTCTTGTTGGATACGCTCAAGGTTTGCGATAAGCATACCGAACTGAGTACCCCAGTCACCAATGTGGTTAGCGCGAATGACTTTATGACCCAAGAATTCAAGTGTACGAACAACAGCATCGCCGATGATGGTAGAACGTAGGTGACCTACGTGCATCTCTTTTGCAACGTTAGGCGCTGAGTAGTCAGCAACGATAGTTTGCTGTGCTTCAACGGCCACGCCCAGACGCTCGTCAGCAAGCGCAGCTTCAGCTTGAGCAGCAAGGAACTCTTCGCTTAGGAAGATATTGATAAAGCCCGGTCCAGCAATTTCGGTTTTATTTGCGATACCGTCGAGATCGAGAACATCCAAGACTTTTTGTGCGAATTGTCGCGGGTTTGTACCTAACTGTTTAGCAACGCCCATCACGCCGTTAGCTTGGTAATCACCAAACTGTGCTTTTGCAGATTGGCGAACGGCAGCAGGGCTTCCTGCTGGTGCGCCAGCGGCTTCAAGAGCCTGAGATACTTTGTCATTAATCAGTGCTTGAATATTCACTCGGGTGTCCTTCAATTCTGGGAATTGGTTGCGTATGCATAAAAATCACTACACGGCTATAAATCACCAGATCGTAGTGAATGCATATCTTGATCTAGTTCATAAATTGGCGCACATAATAGCAATTTTATTAGCGCGCTTATAGGGAAGAAATCGTGAAATTTACTACTTTTGCGCCTGCTTTTGATAGTATCGGTGAAAAATCATTATTTCGGACGCGTAAAATGCTTCAGCCATTGCTGGATACAGCTCTTCATCCTAGTCAGATGAAACAAAACTTAGCACCATTTATCGAAAAGATTGAGCAATTAACGGCTCTGCTAGAGATCGACCTATCGGCGTATAAGCTTGATCATGTTGCCATGCGGATCAATGAGTTGGAGTTGGCAAAATTGGCGCATCAAGCCTGGTCTCTAGAAGGGGAAGTGATTTCTCAAACCCAAATCAACGGTCGTCCAATTATTGTTATCGCATTCAAACAACCTTTGATGATTAAAACTTGGCATATTGAGTGTTTAGAGCTGCCTTATCCCGCAGAAGGTAAGATTTACCCTGAGCAAAGTTGGGAACATGTGGAATTTGTCGTTCCATCAGAAGCGCAAACAGCCGATGACTATTTGGCGTATTTGAAACAGGTGTTTCCTGATCTTGCGTTGAACTGGGACAATCTTGCAGACAAAGGTATCAAAGTGAAGCTATCCAGTCCCAAGGGCGAAGGTGAGCGATTGAATAACCCGACAGTGGCGTTCAAGTGGCAAGGCGTGTGTATCAAGTTACATCCCCATTCATTAAAAAACATTGTTGAATCGGAACAGTAACTTCCCCTAAATCACATCAAGTCAAAGTAAGGAGTGGTATTTCGCAACTCCTTATTTCATCGAAATCTAGCCGATATCGTACGCTTTTGGTCTGAGCTGGAACTCTTCCGTTGAACCAATTTCCAGCCCTAAATGAAGCGGTTCGCAGTCCTGATGGACATTGCCAAGCGTATGCATAATGAGCCGGTTGGCCGTCCTTGGTTTGAGCGTATTAACCACGAAACGGATCATGTCTGTTCTACTCAGTTGTTTGAGTTCGTCGAGAACAATTTCTCTTTGATTAAAGTTCCAATCTTTATTGCCTATGGCTACCCATAAGCGTTGCGCTCGCGTTCTGAGTGTCGGATCGGGCGTCGCAATTTGATTCCACAGACCTCGTTTACTGCTATGCCATTGGTACTCATTGAGCTCCAGAAGTACCATATAAAACGCATTGAGAAACTCATCAATCGAATAAATGAGATCCGTCGGTGCCGCGTTTGGCGACTGCACATAAAGTACTAACCCCGGATGACGATTCATTGGCATATTGCCCGTTCCGACCATATAGCCTAGCTGTTGTTTGGTTCTTATTTCATGGAAAAACGTTGCAGACATCAAGTGATTGGCCAAAGAATAGAGAGCGATATTACGTGGCTCGATATCTTCACATTGGTAATATACCACCACAGCTGAATCATCCTGATCACACAACTGTTCGCGTTGGAAAGTACCGCTATTACCTAACATCACAAGCGGTCGTAAAGACTCTTCGTAAGTCTGGTTTTTCACTCGCAATGCATCTTTGAGCACTTCCGCCATGTCATGAGCATCTCGTGCCTGCCAGTCACCATAAACAAACATTTCTACATGCAAGTTCGCCAAGATTGAATCGACGAATTCCGCCAAGTCTGTAACTTCAATCGTTTCTAACGCTTCAAGCAACGCTGAGTAGGGGGGATTATTAGGCTGCAACAGCCCCGTCATATTGCTAAATAGCTGAGAAATGGGCTTATCGTGAGCCGCATTACGCCAATTACGTAGCAGTTGTTGTTTGATGGTGTCAAAACGTTTCGGACTAAAACTGCGCTCAGCGAATTTGCACAAAATCATGGCCATTAACTGTGGCTGCTTTTGACTAAATCCAGAGATAGAAAGAGTCACACCACCTTGATGGGCATACATGTTGTAACCCATACCCACGATTTCAGCCTGATAGGTTTCTTTTGCCAGAGCATCGAGAAACATTTCCACACAGAGTCGTGTCTTCACGATGTTTTGTACGTTCGCTACAGAATGAGGGCTATCGATAGCTATATAGATAACACCTTTTGGTACACGAAATTCTGTATCTTGCAAATGCCATAAACGGAATCCCGGCAAATCTTGCAGAATTTCTGGTTGTGATTGTTCTTTCTCTACGGGTTTAGGGTCTAGATCGTAGCAAATAAACGGGTTTTTAGGCGGCAGTGTCAGCGGCCACGTTTTATCACTTGTACGATAAATGCTGGCTTGAGCATCGGTAAATTTTTCAACTGAGTAAGGTGTAAAATACCAATTAGCTTCTGTGTCGTAGTGTTGTCCTTGAGCAATGATAGTGACACGTAGGTTATTTGGTGAAAGATAAGGTAGAAAGCTTTTCAGTAAGTTTTCATCGTAATCTTTCATCAAATAGTCGCCGTAAATAGTATCTTCTGCCGCATAATGCTGCATATTCACCGCTAAATGACTGACGATATCCATCGGACGGTTGGTTTCCTGGAAACGGAAAGCAGATTCCAATACTGCGCGTTTCTCAAGGTAACGCCATTTGTCTAACCCTTGCTCGGCAATCAGTTGAATGTATTGAAACAGCGCCTGAATAATTTCATCAGTTTTTTTCAGGCCTTTGACGGTGAGAGTACAACTGATGGAAAATTCGCGATAGTTGCTACCACTGGCACCTCCACCAGCCGAAAGAGAGGTAATCCAACCTTTATCTTTCAGTGCTAACAATAGGCTTCCTTCACCTTCATAGCCGATTAAATGGGCAAAGTAAGACAACGGCTTATAAGGATAATGAGCATCCACATTCGGCATGGGGAAATTCATTACCAGTTTACGAATTTCTTTTAACGGTTCGACACGAATGGTTATTGCCGTTTGTGCTGGGGTGACAAATGGTTCACGAATTGACTTTCCGCGTCGGTGTTTGTTTTCAATGGTTGAAAATTTCTCTTTGACCCACTGTTCCATCTCATCAAGAGTTTGTGGACCCATAAGCGTCAGCGTCATGATGTCCGACGAATATTGCTCAGAGTGAAAGGCAATAATTTCGTCGCGGATTGATTTACCTTCTCTGTCACCTAATGTCTCGATATTGCCGACTGAGAATTTTGCAAACGGATGGAGTGGGTTAACGGTTTCTTTTTGCACCTGATAGAGTCGGCGAGAATCGTCATTGAGTTTTAACTTGTACTCAGAATCGACGGCGTGACGCTCTTTATCCAAAGCTTCTTCATTAAATAGCGGTGCGGCAAAAAATTGACTAAACCGCTCAAGTGCTTTTTCAAAAGCATTGGTGGTAACATCGAAAAAATAGCAGGTGTGCTCTGTGCCAGTCCATGCGTTATTGCTGCCACCATGTTGGCTGATAAAACTTTGAAAATCGCCAACTTTCGGGTACGCCTTAGTACCTAAAAACAGCATATGCTCCAGATAATGAGCCATACCTTGCCGTTCCATAGGATCGTCAAAATGCCCTACATTAACCGCCAGTGCAGCCGCAGATTTTTGCGCACTTTCATCTTGGATCAACAAAACTCTCAGCGCATTTGGCAGAGTGAAGTGTCGATAGCGGTTTGAATCATTAGGACTTATGTGCACAGAGAATCTCCGGAGTAGCACGGGATCTTAAGTATGGCACTGATACGACTTACCGCAAATACGAGATCGGTTTTTTATGAGCTGGATATTTATAAACGAGAACGCTTATAAACTTGGAACTTATATTAACATATTGTCATTTTAGTCTTTTCACTGCGTTTTTAACAGACTGATAGTTTTGAAATTAACGCTAAATTTCGATTAGCAAAGAATAAATACAGGCTAAAAATGGTGTAAAGACTTGATAGATGGCATGAGAGTTGCCTTGTATAAGCGATTCACAAATTGCAGTAAAAGTGGTCGCGAAGTTGAGTGAAAGACGATTATAATCGCCGCCAAGCAGCAACAGACTGCATTAAGATTAAGGTAAAAAAGATGAAAGTTTTTATTATGCGTCACGGAGAAGCCCAGCATTATGCTGCCAGTGATGCAGAGCGAGCCTTGACAGATAGAGGTCGAAATGAGTCTGTCGCTGTTGCCAGAGCTTGTGCGACGCAGAAAAATATCGCTCACGTAGATAAAGTATTTGTTAGCCCGTACTTACGTGCTCAGCAAACTTGGCAAGAAATTTCGCGCCATTTTTCGGCAGATATTATTGAAGTTTGTGAGGGCATCACGCCATACGGTCAAGCAGAAGATGTGTTCGAGTTCGTCGCTGCTTGTATTGAAACGGAGCAGCTGGAATCAGTATTACTGGTGTCACATTTACCATTAGTGGGGTATCTGGTTTCTGAGTTTGTACCGGGAATGGTTGCACCTATGTTCCCTACCTCTGGACTGGTTTGCATTGAATATGATGTCGCCGCTCGCAAAGGTGAGTTGGTGTGGAATATCCACCCTTAATTGAATAAGCATCAAGAGGCTGTCGTAAGGTGGCCTTTTCTATATTCGCCCGTCTACATTTTTCTTTCTCTCTTGTACAAACCGTGCGTTAGCATTTTGAGTCATTAGTGCAGCCATAAAATTGGCGCATCAGCATGGACTAAAAATTGCATCATCAGGCTAAAATGTTGTCATTTAGTTATTTTTACGTGCGCTTTGCAATGTGCAAAATAGGCACTGAATGCTGCAAACCGAATTATTCAATTTTAGTATTAGCGAACAGTTTATAGGCCTATGAAGTTTACTCTGCCATTTGCGGATAAGTTACCTTCCATTCCACAGCGCAGTATGCCAGCGATTGGCGCGCCTATTATGGTGCTTGCGACTCTTGGCATGGTTGTTTTACCAATCCCTGCCTTTTTGTTGGACTTATTCTTTACCTTCAATATAGCGCTGGCACTGGTGGTGTTATTGGTCACCGTTTACACCCGTAGACCCCTCGATTTCGCAGCATTCCCGACAGTTTTACTTATTGCGACCTTGCTCCGCTTAGCCTTGAACGTGGCGTCAACCCGTGTGGTTTTACTGAAAGGTCATGAAGGAGGTAACGCTGCCGGTAACGTGATTGAAGCTTTTGGTAGCGTGGTTATTGGTGGTAATTATGCTGTCGGTCTGGTGGTGTTCCTTATCCTGATGATCATTAACTTTATGGTTGTCACCAAAGGTGCAGGACGTATTTCTGAAGTGAGCGCTCGCTTTACCTTGGATGCTTTGCCCGGTAAACAAATGGCAATTGATGCTGACCTGAACGCTGGTTTAATCGATCAAGAACAAGCAAGAACTCGCCGTTTTGAAGTTACCAAAGAAGCGGACTTCTATGGTTCGATGGATGGTGCCTCTAAGTTCGTTAAAGGGGATGCCATTGCCGGTATCCTAATCCTGTTCATTAACATCATCGGTGGTCTGTCTATCGGTATGGCTCAATATGGTTTGGGCTTTGGCGAAGCGATCGAAATTTATACCCTGTTAACTATTGGTGACGGCCTGGTGGCGCAGATCCCATCGCTATTATTATCGATTGGCGCAGCTATCATGGTAACGCGTCAAAATACCGATGAGGACATGGGTGAGCAGGTTATCTTTCAACTGTTTGATAATCCTAAAGCATTGATGATTACCGCAGCAATACTCGGTGTTATGGGGATAGTGCCGGGAATGCCACATTTCGCTTTCTTATTATTGGCCTCGATTTCTGGTGGCGCTGCATATTGGATTCAACGTAAACAGAAAGCAGCAAAAGATGAGAAAACCAACCTACCGGCAACATTAGATGGCGAAGCGCCGGCACAGAAAGAACTCTCTTGGGAAGATGTTCAGCCAGTCGACATTATTGGTTTAGAAGTGGGTTATCGTTTAATCCCATTAGTCGACAGAGATCAAGGTGGCGAATTGCTTGAACGTGTTAAAGGGGTACGTAAGAAGCTATCGCAAGACTTTGGTTTCCTTATTCCCGCGGTACATATCCGTGACAACTTAGAGCTCACACCGAACAGCTACCGCATTACTTTGATGGGAGTTGCCGCTGGCGAAGCAGAAATTCGACCTGACCAAGAGCTTGCTATCAACCCGGGGCAAGTGTACGGGATGATTGACGGTGAACGCACCTTTGACCCTGCATTTGGTTTAGAAGCGGTTTGGATTCGAGAAGACCAACGGGAACATGCTCAAGCTTTGGGCTATACCGTTGTGGATTCGTCAACGGTACTGGCGACACATTTGAGCCAACTATTGACCAATAATGCGTCGCAACTACTTGGTCACGAAGAAGTACAAAATCTGCTTGAAATGCTGGGTCGTTCAACCCCAAAACTGGTGGAAGGATTTGTGCCTGACCAGCTTCCTTTAGGCGTAGTGGTTAAGGTGCTGCAGAACCTTCTGAATGAAGCTATTCCCATTCGTGACATTCGTACTATCGTGCAAACACTTTCTGAATATGCCAGTAAGAGTCAAGAACCTGACATACTCACAGCGGCTGTTCGTATCTCGTTGAAACGTCTAATCGTTCAGGAAATCAATGGTATAGAGCCAGAGTTGCCAGTAATTACTTTAATTCCTGAATTGGAACAAATATTGCATCAAACCATGCAAGCTTCAGGTGGTGAGTCCGCGGGGATTGAACCGGGGCTTGCCGAACGTTTGCAAATGGCGTTGAGCCATGCAACACAAGAGCAAGAATTAAAAGGTGAGCCGGCAGTATTGCTCACTTCAGGTGTTCTCCGCTCGACATTGGCTAAGTTTGTGAAAAATACCATTCCTAGCCTACGTGTTCTTTCGTACCAAGAAATACCTGATGAGAAACAAATTCGAATTGTGCAGGCGGTAGGTAATTAACTGCGGTTAGCGGTACCCAAACTACTTGAAGTTGCAGGTAGTCGGCAAGTGAGTGAATCCCCATGAGCATAGATAAACTATGTGATTGGGGTGAACGAACGTAGGCAACACCGCTGCAGCTTCAAGTAGGAAGGGTATAATTAGTTTGCCTCACATTAAAGACGGATATCAGCATTGAAAATAAAACGATTTTTTGCCAAAGATATGAAAACTGCACTGCTCCAAGTCAAAGAAGAGTTGGGTGCGGATGCGGTGATCATGTCAAATAAAAAAGTCGCTGGTGGTGTCGAAATCGTGGCGGCAGTGGATGGTGAACCGTCTGCGTCTCCAACTGTGTCACAACAGAGAACTCAACAACCTTACAGCTCCCAACCCAGATTCAGCAATAGTCAAGTTTCTCAATCTTTGACGCGCCAACCTGCTCGACGTGAGTTAGAAGAAGATCGAGTGAGTTTGCAGGCAAGTGCAGCGGAAGGTCGTTCTATGACTCAACGTTTTGCCAATATGCTCAAGCAGTACAGCAACGGAGCTATGCCCGATCAAGAAGACCGTCGTGCTGAAAATGAAGATTCTCTATCTGCGTTATTGCAGCGTCAAAGAGAAAATACCAGTTCGCTGCAATCTAGTTCATCGCTATCTAGTTCATCACTATCTAGTTCATCACCATCTGGTTCGCCACAGTCTAAGCTGAGCCGTTGGGCTGAAGAAGAAGAAACGAACCGTGAGCAACGCAAATTGCGTTTGGATCCGTCACGCTATGAACGCCAACATTCTGACGAAGCCAAAGTTTCTGCGCAGGATTTAGAAAATATGCGCGAAGAGATGGCCTCAATCCGTCGTCTTTTAGAACATCAAGTTTCAGGACTCATGTGGCAAGAAGTTGAACGTCGTGAACCGTTACGAGCAATGCTAATTAAGCGTTTAGAACGTATGGGAGTATCGCTCGATTTGGCCGACCAACTCGCCTGTTATATACCAGAAGATACGCCACCACCTAAAGCTTGGCGAGCCTTGCTGGGACTGGTTTCAGACCAGATCCCCGTCGTAAAACAAGACATATTGAAACGAGGTGGGGTCGTTGCATTACTTGGACCGACTGGCGTAGGCAAAACGACGACGGTTGCTAAGCTCGCGGCACGCGCAGCAATGGAGTTTGGTTCCGACAATGTTGCTCTGGTGACCACAGACACATATCGCATTGGCGCACATGAACAACTGTCGATTTACGGAAGAATTATGGGTTGTCCTGTAAGAGTCGCTAAAGATTCCAAAGAGTTAGCCGAAGTAATATATCAGTTGAGAAATCGCCGACTCGTTTTAGTCGATACAGCGGGTATGGGACAACGTGATGTTCGCTTATCAGAACAATTAGATACCTTGATGCAAGAGAGTGGTGAAATGATTCATAGCTACCTTGTTTTGCCTGCGACAGCGCAGAGAAAGGTACTGCAGGAAACCATTGAACACTTTAGAAGAATTCCGCTTTCAGGGTGCATCATGACTAAGCTCGACGAATGCTTGAGTTTGGGCGAGTTTGTCAGTGTGGTAGTGCAAAACTCACTGCCAGTGGCTTACATCGCCAATGGACAACGTGTTCCAGAAGACATAGTGCTTGCTCAGCCTAAATACATGGTGGCGAAGGCAAACGAATTACTTGAGAAGTCGACAGAAAATGAACCTCACTATTGGAATAGTGATTCAGAAAGATTCTAGGCGGCGTACAGATATGACGAATAAAATGATATATGACCAAGCAAGCGGCTTACGTCGCTTATCTCAGCCATCACTGACTAAAGTCATTACCGTGACTGGTGGTAAAGGTGGTGTGGGCAAATCAAACGTGACCTTAGGCATGGCTATCTGTATGGCTCGCGAAGGCAAAAAAGTCATGGTTCTGGATGCGGATCTAGGGCTTGCCAATATCGACGTCATGCTCGGTATTCGTCCTAAGCGTAATTTAGGACATGTTCTTGCTGGTGAGTGTGAACTGAAAGATGCTATAACTGAAGGACCCTATGGAATTCAGATTATTCCAGCAACGTCGGGTACTCAGTCGATGACAGAGTTGTCACATGCGCAACATGTGGGTTTAATTCGAGCGTTTGGTACGCTAGAAGATGAAATGGACGTGCTTTTAGTTGATACAGCGGCAGGTATTTCTGATATGGTTGTCAGCTTTGCTCGCGCAGCTCAAGACGTAGTGGTGGTGGTGTGTGATGAACCGACCTCAATCACAGATGCATATGCATTGATCAAACTTTTAAGCAGAGAACACCAAGTTAGAAGATTTAAGATTGTTGCAAACATGGTGAGAAGTTATCGTGAAGGTCGGGAATTATTTGCTAAATTGACATTAGTCACAGAAAGGTTCTTGAATGTTAGTCTTGAACTCGTAGCATGTATTCCTTTGGATGATAATGTTCGTCAGGCAGTGAAGAGACAGCGTAACGTGGTTGATGCTTTCCCTCGTTCTCCAGCGTCTTTAGCGATTAGCTCTTTGGCGAATAAAGCAACGACGTGGCCGATACCGAAAACGCCGAGTGGTCACTTAGAATTTTTTGTTGAGCGGCTACTTAATCGATCCGAAACAGTAGAGGAACCATTTGGTGAATAAAGCGCTTACTTACAATCAATATGGAGCTTTGAACAGCCAACAGCTGTTTCTAGAGCAATATTCTGTATTGGTTAAGCGTATTGCACATCACTTGATTGGACGTCTGCCGCCCAACGTTTTGATTGACGACTTAATCCAAGCCGGGATGATTGGTCTGCTGGAAGCGCAAAAGAATTACGACGGGAGTAAAGGCGCTAGCTTTGAAACCTATGCAGGTATTCGAATCCGTGGAGCTATGCTCGACGACATTCGACGTGGTGACTGGGTACCGCGATCGGTTCATAGACATAACCGGGAAATTAGCCAGGCGATCTCTGAATTAGAAGGAATACTGAATCGAGATCCAACCGATGCCGAAGTTGCAAAACATTTAAATATGCCGCTTGACCAGTATCATACTGTGTTGAGTGACATTAACTGCTCTCGCATTGTTGGTATTGAAGATTTGGGGGTATCAGATGATGCGATTTCACCATTGGATGATGACGAGGATAACTCGCCATTCAAAGATGTCGCTGATGAATCGTTCCGAAAAGCATTAATTGAATCAATAAAATCGCTTCCAGAGCGTGAAGCTTTGGTACTTTCGCTTTATTATGATGAAGAGTTAAACTTAAAAGAAATTGGTGAAGTCATTGGTGTGAGTGAATCTCGAGTCAGTCAAATACTAAGCCAATCTATGCAACGTCTAAGAACAAAGTTAAGTTCTTGGACACAAAATGACTAAATATCACTGATTTTGAACTCAGTGGAGGCAATTTTGAATAAAAACATGAAGATCCTTATTGTTGATGACTTTTCAACAATGCGCCGTATTGTAAAGAATCTACTTCGTGATTTGGGCTTCAATAACACACAAGAAGCCGATGATGGTTTGACGGCATTGCCAATGCTCAAAAAAGGTGGTTTTGACTTTGTAGTAACAGACTGGAACATGCCTGGTATGCAAGGTATCGACTTGTTAAAGCACATTCGTGCAGACGCTGAATTGAAACATCTTCCTGTTTTGATGATTACTGCGGAAGCAAAACGTGAGCAGATTATTGAAGCCGCTCAAGCAGGTGTTAATGGTTATATTGTAAAACCGTTTACCGCTGCAACTCTTAAAGAAAAATTAGATAAAATATTCGAACGTCTGTAAACACTTTTGCACGGCAGAAGGTGCTCTATTCATTACGCGTGTAAGGCTAAATGAGAATGATTTCATTAGAACAAGCCAAAGAACTCGTTGAACTGCTAGAGAATGGATTGCAAGACGAAGCGAATCTACTTTTAAAGCAAGTTTTTGAGTCTGAACGTAACCCGATGTTTAAAGAGATCGGGGAACTGACCAGAGATCTGCATGATTCACTTAAGCAGTTTCAAATAGATGACCGAATGGCAGAAATTGCAAAGGATGAGATTCCAGATGCAAAAACTAGGTTGAATTATGTAATAGAAAAAACAGAAGTAGCAGCAAACAAAACGATGGATGCTGTTGACCGCTGTATGCCTATTGCTAACAATTTACATGAAATGTTACTGCTGATTCGTCCCCAATGGAACGAGCTTATGCGTGGTCAGATTGAATTCAGTGAATTCAAAGCATTATGTCACCGTGTTGATGATCTGTTGTCTCACGTTGAAGGTGACAGCAGTGAGTTGCGTGGTCAGTTGACCGAAATACTGATGGCACAAGACTTCCAGGATTTGACCGGTCAAATCATTCGTCGTGTGATTACTTTGGTCAACGAAGTAGAACAACGTTTAGTCGACATTTTGACGGCGTTTGGTAAACAACAATCAGAACAACAGAAACAAACAGTTAGCGAGAAAAAAGCATCCTCTGAAGCTGAAGGTCCAATTTTGAATCCTCACGAAAGAGCGGATGCTGTCGCATCTCAAGACGAAGTAGACGATTTATTATCGAGTCTTGGTTTTTAGGGGTAACTTATGAGCTACGATTTAGACGAAGACATTCTTCAAGACTTTTTAGTTGAAGCAGGTGAAATCCTCGAGTTGCTTTCTGAGCAATTAGTCGAGTTAGAAAATGACCCTGAAAATAAAGATCTGCTAAACGCAATTTTCCGTGGTTTCCACACGGTAAAAGGTGGTGCGGGTTTCCTATCACTCACTGAGCTAGTTGAAACCTGTCACGGTGCAGAAAACGTATTCGATATTCTGCGTAATGGCCAACGCAGTGTTACCCCAAGCCTCATGGACACTATGCTTCGCTCACTTGATACCGTGAATGAACAGTTCCGTGCAGTTCAGGATGGCGAGCCTCTCACTCCTGCCGATCCAGCACTACTTGATGAGCTGCATAATTTATGTAAGCCAGAATCTGAAGACGCTCCTGCTGCTGCACAAGAACCTGTCGTTGAAGACGTGCCCGTTGTTGGTGAACCAATAGTTGAAGAACCAATAGTTGAAGAACCGGTTCAAAGCCAGCCGAAAGAAAGCAAATTGTCGGCTGACTCTATCGATGAAATTACTCAAGATGAATTTGAAAATCTGCTGGATGAGTTGCATGGCAAGGGCAAGAGCCCGGGTGCTGTCGCTAAGCCTCAAGCCACTCCTGTGCAATCAAGTGCGGTGACAAATGCGGATTTAAGCGGTGATATCACCGATGATGAGTTCGAAAAACTGCTTGATGAACTCCATGGTAAGGGTAAGAGTCCGATCAACGGTAGCGCTCCGCAAGTATCGACTCCACAAGAACCTGCTCAGCCCACCGCTCCAAGTAAGCCAACGCAACCTGCTGTATCAAGTGCAACAGGATCTGACGGTGACTTAATGACCGACGAAGAGTTCGAAAAACTTCTCGATGAGCTACACGGTTCTGGTAAAGGTCCATCAATCGAAGAGTTGGACATGGCAACACGTCCAGTCGCAGCGCCTTCTCAAGCAGCGGCTCCTGCGGCAGTTGCAAAAGCTCCATCACCGCCTAAAGCCGTAGCACCTAAAGTCGCAGCGACAGAAAAGCCAGCAGTACCTGCGGTTAAACAGTCTAAAGAAAAACGTGAAGTCGCAGCAGCCAAGAAGCCGCAGAACCAAGCCGAAGCCACCGTACGTGTAGATACCTCGACCCTTGATGTGATTATGAACATGGTCGGTGAGTTAGTATTAGTACGTAACCGTCTGTTGAGTCTGGGTTTAAATAGCAACGACGAAGAAATGTCTAAAGCAGTGGCGAACCTTGATGTCGTGACTGCTGATCTGCAAGGCGCAGTAATGAAAACGCGCATGCAGCCAATTAAGAAAGTGTTCGGTCGTTTCCCGCGTGTCGTTCGTGATTTGGCGCGTAGCCTAAACAAAGATATTGTGCTTGAAATGCGTGGCGAAGAGACGGATTTAGATAAAAACTTGGTTGAAGCTTTAGCTGACCCATTGATTCACTTAGTGCGAAACTCTGTTGACCACGGCATTGAGATGCCTGACGAGCGTGCCAAGTCAGGAAAATCTCCAACCGGTAAAGTGATTCTTTCAGCCTCACAAGAAGGTGACCATATCGAACTCGCTATCGTTGATGATGGTGCCGGTATGGATCCTCATAAACTTCGCTCTATCGCTGTTAAGCGTGGCATGATGGATGAAGACGCGGCTTCTCGTTTAACAGACAAAGAGTGTTTTAACTTAATCTTCATGCCTGGTTTTTCTAGTAAAGAAAAAATCTCTGACATCTCGGGTCGAGGTGTAGGTATGGACGTGGTTAAAACCGCGATTAACACGCTTAATGGTTCAATCGACATTGATTCAGAGTTAGGTAAAGGTACCAAGATCACCATCAAAGTACCGCTAACCCTTGCAATTCTACCAACCTTGATGGTTGGTGTTGCAGGTCACCCATTTGCGCTGCCTTTGGCAAGCGTAAACGAAATCTTCCACTTAGACTTGAGCCGAACGAACGTGGTCGATGGACAACTGACGATTATTGTCCGCGAGAAATCGATTCCGCTTTTCTATCTGCAAAACTGGTTAGCACCAAGAGCGGGGCGCGTAGAAGCACGCAAAGGTCACGGTCATGTGGTGATTGTTCAACTTGGCAGTCAACGTGTTGGCTTCGTAGTCGATACATTAATTGGTCAAGAAGAAGTGGTTATCAAGCCATTGGATAAGTTACTACAAGGTACTCCGGGTATGGCGGGAGCAACGATTACCAGTGACGGTCATATTGCTTTGATTCTGGACGTTCCAGACCTACTGAAACGTTATGCTGCGGCTTCAAGAATCTAAGTAACAGTATTAATTTTAAGGAAAACTATGGCGATTAAAGTATTAGTTGTAGATGACTCAAGTTTTTTCCGACGCCGGGTAAGCGAAATTATTAACGCTGAATCACGCCTTGAAGTTATTGACGTAGCAACTAACGGTAAAGAGGCGGTCGAGAAAGCAGAACGTCTAAAACCAGATGTGATCACTATGGATATTGAGATGCCTGTAATGGACGGTATTACCGCTGTTCGTCAAATTATGGCATCTAATCCCACCCCGATTTTGATGTTTTCTTCCTTAACGCAAGAAGGCGCTAAAGCAACGTTAGATGCGTTAGATGCCGGTGCTCTAGATTTCTTGCCGAAGAAGTTTGAAGATATTGCAAGAAACCGTGATGAAGCGGTGAGCTTATTGCAGCAACGTGTGATTCAAATTGCTGTGAAAAAGAGCTTCATGCGTCGTCCATTGGCTTCTGCTCATCCTGTAAACACTTCCTCAGCAACGAGTTCGTTAACCCGTACATCAGCCAGAACGACAACTTCCGCTCCAGTAGCTCCAGTGACTAGACCAGTATCTACTGCTGCTCGTTTTAAAGCGTCAGGCAAAAGCTATCAGCTAACTGCTATTGGTACTTCTACTGGTGGTCCGGTTGCGTTACAAAAAATTCTGACTAAGTTGCCGGCTAATTATCCTCACCCGATTGTGTTAGTGCAGCATATGCCGGCGACATTTACTGCGGCCTTTGCTAGTCGTCTGAATTCATTATGCAAAATTGAAGTGAAAGAAGCGGAAGATGGTGATGTGTTACGTCCAGGTGTGGCTTATTTGGCACCAGGTGGTAAGCAGATGATGGTTGAAGGTCGTCCAGGTGCCGGGAAGCTTCGCATTCTTGATGGCGGAGAGCGAATGAATTATAAGCCATGTGTGGACGTCACATTTGGTTCAGCGGCAAAAGTCTATAACGACAAAGTATTATCAATGATTCTAACTGGCATGGGGGCGGATGGGCGCGAAGGTTCTCGTATGCTGAAGTCTGCGGGTTCAACTATTTGGGCGCAAGATGAAGCCAGTTGTGTGGTTTACGGTATGCCGCAAGCTGTCGCGAAATCAGGTATTTCATCTGAAGATCTGCCACTAGACCGCATCGCAGAAAGAATGTTGGTTGAAGTAGGTCTTGCATAAGGATATTTAATGATTGTTTGGAGCGTAGCGAACCAAAAAGGTGGCGTAGGTAAAACCACAACAACGATTACGTTAGCCGGTTTGTTAAGTCAACAGGGGAAACGTGTATTGCTAGTGGATACGGATCCACACGCATCGTTAACAACGTATTTGGGGTATGACTCAGATGGCGTTCCAACCAGTTTGTTCGATTTGTTTCAATTAAAAGAGTTTAACGAGCAGAACATTAGTCCATTGATATTGAAAACTGACGTTGAAGGTATTGATTTGATTCCTGCGCACATGTCATTGGCAACGTTGGATCGTGTGATGGGTAATCGTAGCGGTATGGGATTGATCTTAAAGCGTGCGTTAATGGTTTTGCGTCAGCATTATGATTATGTACTCATCGATTGCCCACCGATTCTGGGCGTAATGATGGTGAATGCGCTTGCTGCAAGTGACCGCATTCTTATTCCTGTTCAGACTGAATTTTTAGCGATGAAAGGCTTAGAACGTATGGTGCGTACTTTGGCGATTATGCAAAAGTCACGTAACCGTGAGTTCAAAGTGACGATCGTGCCGACTATGTACGACAAACGTACGCGTGCTTCTTTGCAAACCTTAACGAAGCTTAAGAAAGACTACCCAGATCAGGTGTGGTCTTCAGCGGTACCTATTGATACAAAATTTAGAGATGCGAGTTTGAAGCGCTTACCAGCATCCCATTTCGCCGAAGGTAGTCGCGGCGTATTTGCTTATAAACAGTTGCTATTGTATTTGGAGAGGCTTGCTATTAATGAGTAGTAGCCATTCACTATCCAGTGAACAAGCATTAGATGATTATTTTACAGCTCTTCTGCAAGAAGAGCTGGTCGAGACGATTGTTGAAAAGGAACCTGAGTTGGTTGCTATGGTTCAGTCCGCTGCAGAAACTCAGCCTATTGCAGAAACCCAGCTTGTTGCAGAAAAAAGCTATTTGACGGATCCTCTGCACGGCTTGCCTGAACTGGAAATGCCCGATCTGCGAGATGTTCAGCGTCTGTTAAGTCAGATGGAAGCCAGCAACCCGGTGGAAGAGTTAGAACTTGAGCAGGTGCTGGAACAAAATATCATTGATATCCAAGTTGCAACTCAGCCGGTTGCCGACGAGATTCAAGAGTGGGATATCACTACAGATATCACAGAAGTTGAAACTGAAGCTAAAGTTGAAACGATTGAGGTCGAATTAGCAGAAGCACGTGTAGAAATCGAGCCTGAAGTTGTCGTTGAACAGCAAGCTGCGCTTGAACCACAGACACAATCCGGCGCAGCGGCACTGGGGCATTGGGAAACACCAATTAGAGAGCAGAATTTCCAAGTTCTATACTTCGATGTCAATGGTGTCACTTTTGCTGTTCCATTAGATGAATTGGGTGGTATCCACCGCAAGGGTGAACTTAACCATTTGATTGGTCGCCCAGCTTGGTATTTAGGTTTACAAACAAACCGTGACTCTCAACTGGATGTTGTCGATACTGCTAAGTGGGTGATGGCTGAGAAATTGCGTGATGACAGCTATAAAGACGCTTATCAGTATATCGTTATGCTAGGTGAGAGCATGTGGGGCTTGGCATGTGCTCAATTGCTGGGGACAGAAACACTAAGCAGTGAAAAAATTCGCTGGCGAGAGCAAGTAGGTAAACGCCCTTGGCTTGCTGGTATGGTTAAAGAAAAGATGTGTGCTTTGATCCATGTTGAAGCATTGATAGCTATGCTTAATGCAGGGCTTGATGTAAAAGCATTAGATAAATAGCTCTGGATAAAATAATATTTTTGTCGGTAACGACTTAGAGAGGAAAAGGTATGTCTCAAGCTAACGGAGTCGAAGTTAGAAAAGAACACTCGAAGGACGAAGTACTTCAGTGGGTGACGTTCCAACTAGAAGAAGAAACTTATGGCATCAATGTAATGCAAGTGCGTGAGGTACTTCGTTACACCGAAATTGCACCTGTACCTGGTGCGCCAGACTATGTTCTCGGCATTATCAACCTGCGTGGTAATGTTGTGACTGTTATTGATACTCGTGCTCGTTTTGGACTGATGCCGGGTGAAACCAGCGACAACACACGTATTATCGTTATCGAATCTGAGCGTCAAGTGATTGGCATTCTGGTTGATAGCGTTGCTGAAGTTGTCTACCTACGCTCTTCTGAAATTGACACTACGCCAAGTGTCGGTACTGACGAAAGCTCTAAGTTTATCCAAGGTGTAAGTAACCGTGATGGTAAATTGCTAATCTTGGTTGACCTAAACAAGCTGCTTTCTGATGAAGAATGGGATGAAATGGCTCATCTGTAATGAATGAGTTGATGTCCTACGCATCTCCGTTACTAGCGGGTGGTGTTGCATTGTTCTTAATGCTGATTGGCTTGGTATGGCTTAGCCTGCGCCGAGCCATGATTCGTCAAGCGGATTATTTCAGGCAACAGCTTCGTAATGCCGATAAAGAACAGCAGAAAGTGAACAAACAAATGCTAGAAGTTCGCTCTGTTGTTATTGGATTAGGCAAAACCGTTAACGATCAGCAAGACATTATCAAGCACTTAAACGACAGATTGAAAGAGCTTGAAAATGCAGATACTGATGCGCGCTTATATAGCAGAGCGAGCAAGATGGTGAAATTGGGTGCAGATCTTGATGAGTTAATCGAAGAATGCGAATTACCGAAAGCAGAAGCTGAATTGATGATGTCTTTGCAGAAAAAGTTGCAAGGCAAGGAGGCGATTCCGCCATTGTCAAGTCATCCGGAAGGCAAAACGCGTATAGCACCAAACCGACCACCAGCCAGAAAATAGTCCCGTTAAGTAATCATGCATGGCATAAATAAAAAGGAAGCTCACGTTTCCTTTTTGTATTTTATTTACTGATGATTAATAACCACAAAGTGGTAGTGGATAAAACAAACCGCTCAAAATTAACCTTTTCTTACTTAGTTTCGTGATTCGTAATGCCCTTCTTCTATTTTGTCTAAACTGTGGTGTGTTAATATAGCCGCTCCTAATTTGTTATATAGAAGCTCATGCTAGAAGTTAATAATCTCACTGCAATTCGTGATGAAAAGGTGCTATTTGAGCATCTGTCATTCACGATTGACGCTGGCGAACTCGTTCAGATTGAAGGTCGCAATGGTACGGGTAAAACCACATTACTGCGGATCATTACCGGGCTTGCTGACCGTGATGATGGTGAGATTTATTGGCATAACGTGAATATCGAACAAGACAGAGACAGCTATCACTCAGATCTGCTGTTTTTAGGTCATCAGACCGGTATTAAACGTGAACTTACCGCCTTTGAGAATCTTCATTTTTACCAATCTGTTCATTCATCAAAAAATAGCAAAGATGATATCTACCAAGCGTTGGTACAGGTTGGATTAGTCGGGCGTGAAGATGTGCCTGTGGCTAAGTTGTCAGCCGGACAGCAGCGTCGTGTGGCGTTAGCAAGATTATGGTTAAGCGAACAGAAGTTATGGATTCTCGATGAACCTTTAACGGCAATAGATAAACAAGGCGTTAAAGTGCTGGAAACACTGTTTCTAAAGCATGCCGATAGCGGTGGCATCGTTATTTTAACCACACACCAAGATATGTTCGCCGACCATGACAAATTGCGCAAAATTAAGCTAGGAGAAGCCTAATGTTCTCAATCATGGCGATGATCATTAAGCGTGAACTCCTTATCGCATTCCGGCGTCAGGCCGATATTTTTAACCCACTGTGGTTTTTTATTATTGTGATCACTTTGTTTCCACTCAGTATTGGTCCTGAGCCGGGTCTGCTTGAGCGTATTGCGCCTGGCATTGTTTGGGTTGCGGCTCTGCTGTCTGCGCTGCTCTCATTAGAGCGTCTGTTTCGCGATGATTTTCAAGACGGCGCACTTGAACAAATGATGATTATGCCCGTGCCATTATCTGTGGTTGCGTTGTCAAAAGTGATCGCTCATTGGTTGCTTACTGGTGTGCCGTTACTCTTAATCAGCCCGCTGCTTGCTATCCTATTGTCACTGAATTTTGATACTTGGCTAGGTGTCGTGGCGACATTATTACTTGGCACGCCAACACTCAGTTTTGTTGGCGCTATCGGGGTAGCACTCACCGTTGGTCTACAAAAAGGTGGCGTACTACTTAGCCTGGTCGTTTTGCCTTTGTATATACCCATTTTGATTTTCGCCACATCAGCGATAGATGCTGCTTCTTTGGGGATAGCCTATAACGGCCAGCTTGCTATATTAGCCGCTATGTTGGTCGGTGCGATGACCTTAACGCCTATGGCTATTAGTGCAGCATTACGAGTAAGTGTTAACTAACTTAACAACGATTTTTTTATTTCGCCTAAATTTACACAAAAAACTTAACACCAATAAGTTAAGTATCAGAAGCAAAGTGAGGACAAACAATGTGGAAATGGCTCCATCCCTACGCTAAGCCAGAATCTGCGTACCAGTTATGTGGGAAGTTTTTCCCGTGGTTCACCGTGTTAGCTTTTACCTGTTTGACGGTGGGTACGGTTTGGGGGCTTGCGTTCGCTCCTTCCGATTACCAACAAGGTGATAGCTTTAGACTGATCTATATCCATGTACCATCGGCAATTTGGTCTATGGGCGCTTATATGTCGATGGCGATTGCTGCATTTATCGGTGTCGTCTGGCAGGTAAGATTGTCTAGTATGGCTGCTCTCGCCATGGCTCCAATTGGTGCGGTGTATACATTTATTGCTCTTATTACTGGTGCCGTTTGGGGCAAACCCATGTGGGGGGCATGGTGGGTTTGGGATGCTCGCCTAACATCAGAGTTAATTCTTCTTTTCCTTTACCTTGGGGTCATCGCGCTTTATCACGCGTTTGACGACCAAAAAACCGCTGCGAAAGCGGCAGGTATTCTTGCGATAGTTGGTGTCATTAACCTGCCGATTATTCATTTCTCAGTTGAGTGGTGGAATACCCTCCATCAAGGGGCAACGATTACCAAATTTGATAAGCCTTCCATTTCTGCCAATATGCTCTGGCCGTTGATATTGAACATTTTCGGTTTCGCGTTTTTCTTTGCTGCGTTGACCGTCGCTCGTCTGAGAAACGAAATTATCAGCAAAGAGAGCCACCGTCCTTGGGTTATCCAACTTGCTCAAGCTGAAAAAGGGGAATAATGATGTATTTTACAACCTGGTCAGATTTTATCGCAATGGGTGGCTACGCCGGCTATGTATGGGGTGGTTTTGGTATTACTTATTTATCCATGGCTATTTTATGGTTCATGAGCATCAATCGACGCAACACGCTAATGAAAGAAGTAAAAAATAAAATCAAACGTCAAGAGCGTATCGAAGCGGCTAAACATATGGAGAACACACTGTGAACCCAAGACGTAAAAAGAGGCTCGGTATTGTCCTCGCCATTCTCATCGGTTTAGGTACAACAACTGGTTTGATTCTTTATGCCTTAAATCAAAACATGGATCTTTTCTATACCCCGACAGAGTTAGTGCATGGTAAGGATGGTAAGAAACCGGAGGTTGGTCAGCGCTTACGTATTGGTGGTATGGTGACTGTAGGTTCAGTCAAACGTGATCCCAACTCGTTAAAAGTAAGCTTTTCATTGCATGATGTAGGCCCATCAGTAACGGTCATTTATGACGGCATTCTTCCGGATCTGTTCCGTGAAGGGCAGGGCATCGTCGCACAAGGTGTTTTGGTTGATGCGACGACAATCGAAGCGTTCGAAGTCTTGGCGAAACATGATGAAGAATATATGCCGCCTGAAATCGCTGACGCGATGGAGAAGAACCATGCGCCGATGACTTACACCTCTGAGCAAAAACAAGGAAGTGGTCAATGATTGCAGAAATTGGTCACTTTGCCCTGATTATTTCTTTGGGTTTAGCTGTCTTGCTAAGCTTTTTTCCTTTGGTTGGTGCTTCGCGTAACAACACTCTGCTGATGAACTCTGCGCGCCCATTAGCATGGGGTATGTTCTCATTCTTGCTATTGTCATTTGGCATTCTTTTGTGGGCTTTTTATAGCAATGATTTTACGATTAAATATGTCGCGAGTAATTCAAACAGTCTTCTGCCATGGTATTACCGTTTAACTGCGCTTTGGGGGGCTCACGAAGGTTCACTGTTACTTTGGGTAGTCATCCAGGCTGCTTGGACAGTTTCCGTGGCGAGTTTTAGTCGTGGTATGCCACAAGAATCTGTCGCTCGGGTGCTTGCGGTTATGGGTATGATTTCAGTCGGTTTCCTGCTGTTTATTATCGTCACATCCAATCCATTCCTGCGCACTTTGCCGTATTTCCCTATTGATGGCCGTGATTTGAACCCGTTGTTACAAGATCCAGGCTTAATTATTCACCCTCCGATGTTATACATGGGGTATGTGGGTTTTTCGGTTGCGTTCTCTTTTGCTATTGCTTCACTGATGACGGGGCGCCTTGATACTGCGTGGGCCCGTTGGTCTCGTCCATGGACAACCGCTGCTTGGCTATTTTTGACATTAGGTATTGTGCTTGGTTCTTGGTGGGCATACTACGAACTCGGCTGGGGTGGCTGGTGGTTCTGGGATCCGGTTGAAAATGCCTCTTTTATGCCTTGGCTTGCGGGCACGGCGCTGATCCATTCACTGGCGGTGACTGAAAAACGTGGGACGTTCAAAGCGTGGACGGTTCTTTTGGCTATTTCTGCATTTTCATTAAGCTTGCTCGGTACATTCTTAGTACGTTCGGGTATTTTGGTATCAGTGCATGCGTTTGCCTCAGATCCTGCTCGTGGGATGTTCATTCTCGCTTTTCTCGTCTTTGTCATTGGTGGTTCGTTACTGCTGTTTGCAGTAAAAGGTGCATCAGTGCGAGCGCAAGGTAACTATGAGTTGCTATCACGTGAAAACGCGCTGTTGGCAAATAACGTGCTACTCATCACGGCTTTGGTCGTGGTTCTTATTGGTACGTTGTTGCCACTGGTTCATAAGCAGTTAGGCCTTGGCTCGGTTTCTATCGGCGCGCCATTCTTTAACAGCTTGTTTAGCTGGTTGATGGTGCCATTTGCTTTATTGCTTGGTGTTGGTCCGTTGATTCGTTGGAAGCGCGACAATTTATCTGCTGTCATCAAGCCTTTGATTATTTGTGCGATTGCCTCTTTGGTACTGGCGGTGTTGTTGGTATTTGCAACGGCTGATTCATTTACTGGGCTGGCTTTTATGGGCTGGGCAATGGCATGGTGGATCATCTTGCTGCACGGTTATGAAGTTTACCAACGTGCGACCCATCGTCACACCTTTATGCTTGGTGTGAAGCAGATTCATCGTAGTCATTGGTCGATGGTGTTAGGTCATATCGGCTTGGCAGTGACCATTATTGGTATTGCGATGGTGCAGAACTACAGCATTGAACGTGATGTACGTTTAGCGCCGGGAGAACACTTCCAACTTAACGAATACGACTTCTACTTTAAAGGTTTACTCGATCGAGATGGTCCGAACTATGATGGTTATGTGGCTAAGTTCGAAGTGACAAAAAATGGTCAATACATCAATACGCTGAATGCAGAAAAACGCTTCTATAACACCGCTAGGTCTATGATGACTGAAGCGGCAATTGACCGCGGTTTAACACGAGATCTCTATATTGCCATGGGTGAACGTTTAGATGGCAGTGATGCTTGGGCAGTGCGTTTGTACTACAAGCCGTTTGTGCGTTGGATTTGGGCTGGCGGCTTATTCATGGTTGCCGGTGGTGTGCTCGCCATGAGCGACAAACGTTATCGTTTCAGAAAAGCTGCAGCGAAGGAGGCTTAAATGAATAAGAAGATACTCTTTATCCCTCTCGCTATTTTTATCGGATTAGTCGCGATTTTCTTTACACAACTTGTGCGTAATGCAGGTGGCGATGATCCGACCAAACTGGAATCTGTATTGGTGGGTAAAACAGTACCTGAATTTCGCTTAGAGGATCTTGCAGAACCGGGCAAACTTTATGATCAGGCGATATTCCGAGGTGAGCCGCTACTACTTAACGTGTGGGCAACATGGTGTCCAACTTGTTATGCCGAGCACCAATATCTCAATCAGCTAGCAGAACAAGATGTGAAGATTATTGGTTTAAACTACAAAGACCAGCGCGCCAAAGCCGTTCAATGGCTCAATGAGTTAGGCAACCCGTACTTAATCAGTTTATTTGATGGTAATGGTATGTTGGGTTTAGACCTTGGTGTGTATGGCGCCCCTGAAACTTTTCTGATTGATGCTAATGGCGTGATTCGTTACCGTCATGTTGGGGATGTAAACCCAACAAACTGGAAGCAAACATTAGCCCCCATCTATCAGCAACTGCGCCAGGAGAATCAACAACTGCAACAGGAGGCGAAAAAATGAGAGCTAAATTATTCGCTTTAATTGCGTCTCTATTGTTGTCTTTTTCTGTGATTGCAGCGATTGACGTTTATGATTTTGAGACCTCAGCGCAGGAAGCTCAATTTCATGAGTTGAGTAATACTTTACGTTGCCCTAAATGTCAGAATAACTCGATTGCCGACTCCAATGCTGCACTGGCTCAGGATTTACGTCAAAAAGTTTATGACATGACCAAGCAAGGTAAATCAAAAGACGAAATCGTCGATTACATGATTGCCCGCTACGGAAATTTTGTTACCTATAACCCACCCTTAACCCTAAGCACTGCAATATTATGGGTAGCGCCGCTATCCGTACTTGTTGTTGGTTTTATAGTCATCTTTATGCGCACTAAACGTCGTAAAGTCAGTGCTCAAGCTGTTGAATGGGATGAAAGCAAAGAACAACGCTTAAAAGCCTTATTAGAAGAAGATAAAGACGGAGAGAAGCAGTAATGACGTTATTTTGGGTATTAACGCTAATCCTTGTCGCTATTGCGTGTGTCTTCGTCGCTATTCCTTTGCTAAAGCCAAAAATCAATAATGACGCAGCTTTGCGTGACGAATTGAATAAAGCCTTCTATAGAGACCGCCTTGCTGAACTTGCGGTGGAAGCAGACGAAGGTTTGATGGAAGATCAGCAAGAGTTAGTGGCTGATCTTAAGCAATCTCTGTTGGATGATATTCCAAATGAGTCAAGTAAGAGTGAAGAACGTTCTTTATCAACGATGATGGTGCTGGTTCCGTCACTGGTTCTTGTGGTTGCATTGAGCTACGGTTTGTATGCCATTTTCGGTAACTATCAGCAAGTGCAGCATTGGCAGCAGATTAGTCAGAATTTTCCAGAGCTTTCTAAGAAATTGATGAATCCTCAGGGGGTTGAACTCACAGACAAAGAGATGGAAGACTTAACGTTAGCGTTAAGAACTCGCTTGCATTACGAACCAGAAGATTCGACTGGGTGGTTATTGCTAGGACGTATTGGTCTGGCGAATCGCGATATGGAAACCGCGATTGGTGCGATGAAAATGGCTTATGCAATTGAACCCTCTGACGGGGACATAAAATTAGGTTACGCTCAGTCTCTGATGCTTTCTAATGACCAAATGGATCAGCAAAATGCTCGCGCACTACTGAACAAAATGTTGCAAGCCGATTATGTTGATCTGCGCGTGTATTCGCTTTTGGCATTTGATGCGTTCGAACGTCAGGATTTCTCAACGGCGATCAAGCATTGGCAGTCAATGCAAGAGATGATTGGTGCAAACGATAGTCGTTATGAGATGTTAGCGCGTAGTATTGCTAGCGCAAAAGCGAAAATGGAACCTGTTAAGCTGGATGAACACGCAGTGTCAGTCACCATCTCATTAAGCAGCAAAGTTACACTTCCTGAACAAGGGGTTGTGATTGTATCTGTACATTCTGCTGATGGTGCGCCAATGCCAATTGCCGCTGCAAGGTATCCGTTAGGCAGTTTCCCATTGACGGTTATTTTGGATGACTCCAACAGCATGACGCAGGGGCGTAAATTATCCGATTTGCCATCACTGCTTGTGCGAGTTCGAGTTGACTCCGACGGTAACGTGGCAACGAAAGATGGGGATTGGTTTGGCGAAAGTGGTGTTGCTGAGTTAGGCAGTGCGGTAACCGTTGAAGTCAATAAGCAGTACTAACTGTGCCATTTCATAAGAACATAGAAGGTCAATACTGAAGTTGACCTTCTATCTAGTATAGTTAAGGGAACTAGTGGTTAAGGAAAGAATGGTAATAGTAAGTCGAATCACAAGGATTATGTTATTGAGCTTGATAGTTATCCTCACTGGATGTAGCTCAGTACCTGAAGACCAAAGTGTGTCAGACCCCGAGGCGAACGACCCCCTTGAAGGGTTTAACCGCGCTATGTGGACGATAAACTATGATTATTTAGATCCTTACTTGCTTCGTCCTGTCTCTTTAGCTTATGTGGAATATACGCCAGATCTGGTGCGTCATGGTATTGCTAATGTCCTTTCCAACCTTGATGAACCGTCCAGTATGGTGAACAACTTACTGATGGGGAATGGCGGCAAAGCGCTTGATCACTTCAACCGTTTTTGGATTAACTCAACCTTTGGTTTGCTTGGACTTTTTGACCTTGCATCTGACGCTGGTATTACCAAACATGGGGAAAAAACGTTCAGTGATGCCATGGGCAACCATGGTGTGGGCAAAGGTCCTTATGTGATGATTCCGGGATATGGTCCTGCGGTGGTTCGAGAAGCAGGTGATGTTGTTGATGGCTTATATTTGCCGCTTTCATACTTAAATATTTGGGCATCTTTAGGTAAATGGGCGTTAGAGGGGATGGAAACGCGAGCAGCGTTGGTCAGTCAAGAAGCGTTACTAGAGAACTCACCAGATTCCTATTCATTCACTCGTGCCGCTTATCTCCAACGCAGAGACTTTACCGCCGAGGTAGAAACAGCAACTGAAGTTGATGATAGCGAGGAGGATTATCTGGATTCCTATATGGAAGAAGGCTTCTAAGCCATAAGCAGAGAATCGTCGCAGACTTTAGTGTGAGTTTGTCCACGACGTCTAGTAAAGATTTAAGTTTGAGCGCGCAATTGATCGTGACGATAAGCAGTAGTGAGCTTATTGTACAGATCATAGGGAAGCGTCTTTGGTGGCGACTTAACTGCCAGGTGCCGTCGTTCATGCCCAGAAAGGTTGAGATAAACCTCTTCCGGCAGATCTTGGGTATCCTCAGGCAAATAAGTCAGCACTTCAGGAGTCAGATAGTGACTGAGTTTAGCACTTGCCAATCCGCCATGATGAAATAGCTCAGCTTGCTTAGCCGAGATGGCATAGGAGCTTTGATCGTTTCTTAAGGGTTGGGGTTTAGCTAACTCAAAACGTTCTCGCAGAAGCTCATCGCTCGTTTGAGGCTGCTCGATAAGCTCTACGGGCGTGTTGTCCCGCACATCATTTGAGAATAGAGCAACAAGCAAAGAAAAATCGGCGCGTCGTCCTTGATGGACGGCGTGACAAATCCCTGAACCTATGTTCAGTTCATTGATGATTCCTGCCTTATCTAAAGTATGTACTTGCATTTTGCTCTCCGCTTGATGCACTTATAACGGCAACGGAGGCAAAATCTTTAGTTATCAGCTTAACTAAAAAATAAAAAAAGCCTGCAAATCTGCAGGCTTAGGATTGTTTATTTTGTCATCGCTTAAGCAGCGACTAGAAATTATTTAGCTAGGTTAGCTGCTACGAATTCCCAGTTAACCAGAGCCCAGAAACTGTTCATGTAGTCTGGACGTAGGTTACGGTAGTCGATGTAGTATGCGTGTTCCCATAGGTCAACCGTTAAAAGTGGCGTAACACCTTCTTCTGTGATTGGCGTTGCTGCGTTAGAAGTGTTAACGATAGCTAGAGATCCGTCAGCTTTTTTCACTAACCAAGTCCAAGAAGAACCGAAGTTATTGATTGCTGAATCGGTAAATTTCGCTTTGAAATCAGCGAAAGAACCGAATGCTGCATTGATTGCTTCTGCAACAGCACCTGTTGGTTCGCCACCTGCGTTTGGCGCTAGACAGTGCCAGTAGAAAGTGTGGTTCCAAACTTGTGCTGCGTTGTTGAAAACACCACCAGTAGAAGTTTTGATGATCTCTTCTAGAGTTTTGCCTTCAAATTCAGTGCCAGGGACCAAGCCGTTAAGTTTAACAACGTACGTGTTGTGGTGCTTACCGTAGTGGTACTCAAGAGTTTCTGCTGAGATATGTGGTTCTAACGCGTCTTTCGCGTAAGGAAGAGCTGGTAGTTCAAATGCCATTGCTCGATTCTCCATATAGGTGAAGAGAGAGAACTCTCTCGATTGCTTCCAATATCGTTTTTGTTTTCGTCGGTACGACTGACTGATTTACCCAAGTAAATTGGTATAGCTATTTTAGCAACTTTTTACTTTATTAAAACCCCAATTCATAATAAAAGTGTTTTATATCAGAACAAGATGGACTAAAGCGGGCGAAATGTGAAAGCGATATCCGTCATAGTTCATCAGGCTAATAGCCTCTCCAAATAGTAGGCTAAGCAATTAATAATTTCGAATGATATGGTGCTGATGAAGCTGAAATCCCATACTAATAATGTGCTTTTTATTCTCATTTAATGATTTAGAATGTGGGCATCAAGTCCAAACCCCATTAAGAGGAAGCAATGGAAACCATCGATAAGATCAAACAGCAAATTGAAGAAAACGCGATCCTTCTTTACATGAAAGGCTCACCTAAGCTACCAAGCTGTGGTTTCTCTTCTCAGGCTGCCCAAGCGCTAATGGCTTGTGGTGAAAAATTTGCGTATGTAGACATTCTACAAAACCCAGACATCCGTGCTGAACTACCTGTATATGCTCAATGGCCAACTTTCCCGCAACTTTGGGTTGAAGGCGAGTTGATCGGTGGTTGTGACATCATTTTGGAAATGTTCCAAAAAGGTGAGCTTCAACCGCTAATCAAACAAGCGGCAGCTCGTTCGGCAAGCAATGAAGAATAATACTGTTTATATTTACAGTTTTTCTTGATTTCGTAAGGCCACATTCGATAATGTGGCCTTAATTTTTCCTACATTTGTAATAATGACCATGAGCCGATTATTCATTGCTGAGAAACCAAGTCTGGGTCGAGCAATTGCCGATGCATTGCCAAAACCACATAAAAAAGATCAGGGTTTTATTCGATGTGCAAATGGTGATGTGGTGACTTGGTGTATAGGACACTTACTTGAACAAGTCGAGCCGGACGCTTACGACGAACGCTATAAAAAATGGAATTTAGTGGATTTGCCGATTGTGCCAGATCAGTGGCAATTAAGACCTCGCAAATCCGCCAGTAAGCAGCTTAGCGTTGTCAAAAAGCTGATCAAAGAACACAGTGACATTATCCACGCAGGCGACCCGGATCGCGAGGGGCAGTTGTTGGTGGATGAAGTGATTGATTACTGCAAAGTCGCGAGTAATAAAAAAGCGTCGATTCAACGCCTTCTAATCAGTGACCTCAACTTACCTGCGGTAAAGCGCGCTCTTTCAAGCATGCGCAGCAACCGAGAATTCATCCCACTTTCTGTGTCCGCATTAGCACGCTCTCGTGCTGACTGGCTGTATGGTATGAACATGTCACGGGCATACACTTTACTTGGGCAAAAAGCCGGTTATCAAGGCGTATTGTCGGTAGGAAGAGTACAAACGCCGATTCTTGGGTTAGTGGTTCGTCGTGACGAAGAAATTGAAAACTTCATTCCCCGTGACTATTTCACCTTGCATGCGCTTATTCCTTATCAAGACTCCAACGGTTCTTTTGATATTCGTGCTCGCTGGAAACCGAGTGAAGCGTGTAAACCTTGGCAAGATGAAGAGGGAAGAGTTCTCAATCGTAAGCTGGTTGAAAATGTCGCCCAGCGTATTGCAGGTCAACCAGCCAAAGTAGTTGAGTCTGAACAGAATCAAACCAAGCAATCAGCACCATTACCGTATTCTCTCTCAGCATTACAGATTGATGCCGCAAAACGCTATAACATGAGTGCGCAGCAGGTACTTGATACCTGTCAGAGCTTATATGAAAAACATAAGCTGATTACCTATCCACGTTCTGATTGTCGTTACCTGCCGAAAGAGCATTTCTCTCAGGCGAGCTCACTAGTTGACGCCATTACTAATAACTCGAAAGAGCTCGTTTCCGCTCTCGCAGGTGCAAACTTATCGTTGAAATCGAAAGCCTGGAACGATTCAAAGGTTGATGCTCACCATGCGATTATACCTACGCCTAAAAAAGCTGCAGTGAATGCACTTTCAAGCTATGAAATGAATATTTATCAATTGATTGCGCGCCAATATCTAATGCAATTCTATCCGCCAGCGGTTTATGCCGAGGCTAAGTTAGTATTCGATATTGCGGGTGGTGTTTTTGTTGCCTCTGGTCGTCAGCTTGTGTCTGTGGGTTGGAAAGCTTTAACGGGTAAAGCAGAACAACTAGAAGAGGGGGTTGATACCGTGCCGCCGTTGCCGATTGGCAGCGAACTTACCTGCCGAGAAGGTGAAATTAAAGATAGAAAAACAGAGCCCCCAAAACATTTTACCGAAGCCACGCTATTGCAAGCGATGACTGGCATAGCTCGTTTTGTTGAAGATAAAGAGCTAAAAAAAATTCTGAGAGAAACCGATGGGTTAGGCACAGAGGCAACTCGGGCGGGAATATTAGATACGCTGTTCAAGCGCCAGTTATTAAAACGAGATGGCAAAATTATTCGCAGCACACCAGCAGGCAGAGGTTTAATTCATGCGTTGCCTGCGGATTCCACTTATCCGGATATGACCGCGCATTGGGAACACCAACTGCAAGCAATGGCAGAAAAAGGTCAAGCATATCAGCCTTTTATGTATGCACTTCAAGAACGTATTAACCGACTTATGCTTCAGGTAAAGAACGGTCCGATACCTGAATCATTAAGATCGCTCCCTGCGGTTGAACGACCCGCTTTTAAGCGTAAAAGGCGTTCTTATCCTCAATCAAAAGCAAGTTCGAGAACAAAGTAAATATGCCTCATTAATGAGACGTTTATCGCAACTTAAAGTAGGTATTTGGCATAAATGTGAGCGATGTCAATATTTGACCTAATGCTTTTGTGTGGTTTAGGTTAGGGAATTGTCAATTTTCTGTTTGTTCATATAATCACAAAGCACTTTTAAAACTTTCTGGTGAAATCTTTTCAATGCTAATTGTCGTTGTTAATCGATCTTGCTAGTTAAAGTTACAATCACTTTGGATGAAAAATGAACAAAAATAATTTATTAGCAGTTGGTGCTTTAGCGATTGTTTCAACCTCGTCTATCGCCGCTCCTTACGTTGCTGACGCGCGTAGCCAGGGTATGGGTAACACAGGTGTTGTATCTGCTGATTACTTAACTGCCCCTCTACATAACCCAGCTTTGGGTGCAATGTATAAAGAGAACGATGATTTCGGTCTTTTATTACCTGCGGTTGGTGCCAATATCAATGACCAAGATGACTCATTCACGTTGATTGATGATATGGAAGGTGTATACAACAACCTTGACAATAGTATTCAACAAAACGATGTTGCTAACTCTGTTGCAAGCGCACAAGAACTACAAGCTAATCTAAACGAGCTTTCTGATAATGCGCCAATGACTGTGAATGCAGGCTTAAGTATGGTCATTGCGATACCAACAAAGCATGTAGCCGTGAACTTGTTTACTACTGGCTATGTAGAGATGCTCGTTAAGCCTGAAATAGAGACGACTAATGATAATATTCAAACCATCCAAGACGCTGAAGATGTTTTGGATGCATACGATCAATCTAGAGTCGCTCTCGTTGCATTCGGTGTTTCAGAAGTCGGTCTATCATTTGCTCGCCAGTTTGAAATCGCTAACCAAAACTTCTCATTCGGTATTGCACCTAAATATCAATACCTAGTGACTTACTCACAAAATGTCACTTTAGAAGACTTTGATCTCGACGATTACGATCAAAGTGAAGTATCGAAGAAAGCTTTCAATATGGACCTTGGTGCGATTTGGTATAAAGATGCATTCCGTGTGGGTTTAACGGTTAAAGATGTACTGAAACAAGAAATTGAGACAGATATCGGCGGTTACACATACGAACTTGCACCAAAAGCAACCGTTGGCTTAGGCTACACCGGAGACTTCTTTACTGCGAGTTTAGATGCTGATCTGACTACGCAAAAACGTTTCAAAGAATTGGATTCTGATGACTCTCAGTTTGTACGTGTTGGTATTGAAGGCAACGCATGGGGCTGGGCACAGCTACGTGCTGGTTACGAAATGGATCTAAAAGACAACCTAGAAAATTCAATTACAGCGGGTATTGGTATCAGTCCATTCGATGTAGTGAGTCTAGACATTGCAGGTTCTTACGCTGGTGAAAACCAATTCGGTGCTGCGATGAACTTAGCGTTCACTTTCTAATCTTCTGCATCAGCAGAGCTTAAGATTGAGCCCCTCATATTTGAGGGGCTCTGTTTTTTACAAAGCAGCAAACGCTTTAGCGACACGTTCAACGTTTTGTTCGTTCAGACCAGCAAGGCACATTCGACCGCTGTTGATAAGATAAATCGCGTGTTCATTGCGTAGTGTTTCTACTTGTTGCTGGCTAAAGCCAGTGTAGCTGAACATACCTTTCTGTTTAATCAGGAAACTGAAGTCTGATTCTGGACGTAGCACGGTTAGCTGGTCATGCAGCTTTTTACGCATTGTTTCAATACGAGTGCGCATGCCTTCCACTTCACCAAACCACAGTTTTTTTAATTCTTCGCTATTTAAGACATTTGATACAAGCACAGCGCCATGTTTTGCCGGGCTAGAGTAGTTACGACGCACAGTGGCTTTTAGCTGACCTAAAACGCGAGAGGCTTCTTCATTATTACCACAAACGACGGAAAGGCCACCTACGCGTTCGCCGTAAAGAGAGAATGTTTTCGAGAAAGAGTTGCTGACAAAGCTCACGACTTCTTTTTCTCGCGCAATTTTACGAATTACGTAGGCATCTTCACCGATGCCTTGACCATAACCTTGGTATGCCATATCAAAGAAAGGAATCAGCTTGTTGCTCTTAATCACTTCAATCACTTGGTCCCACTGCGCGTTGGTTAAATCGACACCTGTTGGGTTGTGGCAGCATGGATGCAGCAGAACAATGCTATGTTCTGGCAAAGAACGAATGGTTGATAGCATACCAGTAAAATCAAGCATCTTGGTTTGAGGGTTGAAGTAAGGGTAAGTGTTTACTTCGAAACCAGCACCGGCAAAAATAGCATTGTGGTTTTCCCATGTTGGGTTGCTTACCCAGACTTTTGATTTTGGGAAATAATAGTGAAGGAAATCCGCACCGATCATTAACGCGCCTGAACCACCTAAAGATTGAATGGTTGCCACGCGCTTTTCTTCAATTGCAGGATGATTTTCGCCAAAGACTAATTGTTGCACTGCAGAGCGGTATTGAACTAGGCCATCCATAGGAAGGTAAATACAAGGTTGGCTTTCTGCTTTCGCTAACTGTGCTTGTGCTTGAGCGACAGAATCTAACGTTGGAATTTTGCCGTTTTCATCATAATAAAGACCAATACTTAGGTTCACTTTTTCAGATCTGTCATCAGCCATAAACTGTTCCATAAGGGACAGAATGGGGTCTCCAGCATAAGCGGTTACATGGTTAAGCACAAAAATTCTCCTTAATTAATTTGTTACTTGATAGCGATCTGAGCGTTGGTTTAATCCGATGATTAGGTTGAGCACTAGCTCACACAGAATGGATAAAGCAAGTTTGAAGTATCCGACAACGGATAGTGACATTACCATAATTGTGATATCGACAGCCATCAATAGCTCAAAAGAACCTAACAGTGGTCATTGAGAAATAGCCGAACTTTACACATACTTTGCGACGTCACTCTTTAATACTGACCGTTAGAGAGTGTTCTTGGAAGTTTACGCGAGTATAGTAGACGCTAGAAGGATGTTTGAACAGGTACATATGTATCACCTTTATGTATCAGTGACTTTTGTACCGTAGAAAAGAAAAAAGCTGTTGAAAAATCAACAGCTTAGTTCATAAAAGTGGCGGAGAGATAGGGATTTGAACCCTAGGATAGCTATTAACCATCGCCGGTTTTCAAGACCGGTGCTTTCAACCACTCAGCCATCTCTCCGTTGTTGAAACGCATATTATCGGCCTCTTAATCACTTGTAAAGTCCTGATAATACTGTTTGCTTTAATAATGTACATTTTGAGGTGTTTTTTTATTTCATTTCTTGATGGAGTATTTTGTGTGAATATCAGAACGGACCAATTGAAATATGACATTGCTTCGATACACTCATCAGCAAAGAATAAAGGATAAGTAAATTTTGCAAAGTTGGATGCTTCAGGATTTCTCGTATGGAGGTATTCCTTTACAGTTGGTTGAGTTTTCTATTGCAGGACAGTCATACTTGATGGTGTTTAACCGCATCGATGCAATGTATGAAGCTGATGATATTGCCTATAAATCTCAAAAACTGGGGATTGAGTATCGCGAACAGAGTTATAACGTAAAGTTTGACCTGAAAAGTAACTTTGATAACGATACATACTATCAAAAACCAGATGTTCAATTTAGCCCTAGCACAATGCGTGAATTAGGTAGAACCATAAGAGATCTGCTTAAGTTTCATTATGCAAATAGTAATGCTGAGGCTTATTACTTTGTTGCAGAAGATACAAAGTTGAAACGGTTTTATGATCGGCTTGCTACTTTCTATGCTGATGAGTTAAACTTCATCATAGTAAAAGATTTAGGAGAGGAGGGTTTAGGTTATGAAATCACAACCCCAAGTTACCAAAGCTAAAGCGGCAAAAATTGAAGCCATGAAGAAAATCAAGGCTGCTTACAATCAGGCCCAGAAAGAAGGTAAAGTGACTACTTATAAAGTATCGCGTGCCTAGATCGTTGGATTTATAGAAAAAAGCGCTGACTATTGTCGGCGTTTTTTTGTTTGCCCAGCAAAGCTGGCAAACCCGTCCACTTGAAAGAAAGTGGAGTCACCCTGACTAAGGGGAAGACAATCCGAATGGCAAGGGCGTCACGGGCTAACGGTGGGGTCTGAAGGAAGCCATAGGAAGTTAGATGTACACAACTAACCGTAATCTGTTTCGGCGGTACTGGTGGGTAAGCGTCCAAAATAGCGCAAAGCCCAATACTTAGTCAGACCAATACTGTGATTGAGGGTGGGA
>NZ_JBKEBW010000039.1:0-1620 GCF_047973365.1 Vibrio sp.
ACACACACACACACACACACACACACACTTAAACATATATATATTTTACATGCACATATGTATATTTCTTCAGCGCGTGTTTTTCGTGACAGTGTGCCAGGAGCAGCCAGCATGTGACCACGGCAGGGGGCAGTGTCGGGACTCGTGCCTGGTTGGGGAGACGGAGAAGAGCGGTGGGTGTGGCTCCAGCTGCAGGTGCTGCGTGCCCGTACCCAACGGTAGGACTGCAGTTTTTTTTACCGCTTGTATAGTTTTACTCTAAACAGTTTAGACATCACACCCAGCTCCCAAGTGAATGACAAAATGTTTTATAATTAAAGCATGCCCGTGTAAGTTGGCGATAATCATTTCGCACCATTCTCGCGAGTTAAACCTCCTGACGTGACAGATCTGATTGTTGGCCTTTGTCAGGCTGCGCAGGAGTGTTTAGTGATATCATTTAAACTTTTCTTTGACTCAAATAGGATGAAGACGCGGTTATGTCATTTTTCATGCACCGAAAACTAACTACATTACACTTGTAAGATTTCCACATGAAAGGAACATTACCACAGGATTTGGTGTTAATGCGAAACTCAAAGTTAGGAGAAAGGACATTTTATGCGTTAATAATAATACCAATGACATTTATTCGCAAAATTCAGAATTTAACAAGAATTATTTAGTGCCACAGGCAGTATGTATACTGTAAACTAAGATTATGAAAGGGAAATGTCTGTGAAGTTTCTGACATGAAACAAGAGTCACTTCATCGTGTGGGTCGCAAGCCGGAGTTGGCATTGCAAAGCATCTACCTTTGACGTATTACATGAAGATGTCACTGTCGATCATCAGAACACAATAAAGTGAGACTCTGAATGGCGTGAACATTTCCTGAACATTGGAGTGTCTTCTGAACCCTTCATGGCACCTTCCATAGAAAAAACAAATGGGTGAATAATTACCTGCAAGAAATCCCTTTGCTAATTAAGGACACTGGACAGTTGTCAACAAAGTTCTGCTGAAGTGCGTATAGACCGCGTCTCATACCTTGGTCTGTACTTACCGAATTAGTAAAAAAAAAAAAAAAAAAAAAAAGTTAGGAAAGAATTGCACACGAGTGTAGTTTTCATTCTTCAGAATGTTTGAATGTGGATCACTGCGTCCGGGCAGGCGGTTCAGTCAAGAGTCGGTGCTCAATAACGGAGAAAGAGGTGGCGGGAGGCTGCTCGGACAAGTTCTGCTGCTGCGCCCCACTCGATGGTGAGTCTTCATAAACTCTTCCCGCAGCTCAGGTTGATTTCTGTTGCAGTTACATTACGCTGTCAGTGATTTTTTTCCAGCTACTGTAATGTAAAGCTGAAACTGACTGTAAATAGGCATCAGAGCGCAAAGAACGGTTCGTTGCCATAAGAGCTGCGGAGTGCAACGTTAAGATTGTTAAGAAAAATTATCTTGCTATGTCAAGTTTCAATAGAGATGACCTAACGTGACCGTCCATGGCTATCATCTTGCTGTGTTAAGTACCAACAGAGGTGGCCTAACGTGACCGTCCATGGCTGTCATCTTGCTGTGTTTCAGAGTGTCAAGGAAAGGCGGCTTGTGACGGCGGCCGCGGTCTTTGCCGTTCTTCTTGCCTCG
>NZ_JBKEBW010000061.1:0-4513 GCF_047973365.1 Vibrio sp.
ACCCAGCGATCCATTGCTGATTGACTTACATTCATTGCTTTAGCGGCTTCGATAACCGAATAGCCATGCTCTGTTACTAATTGTGCTGCTTCAAGTTTGAATTCCGCACTAAAAGTGCGTCTTGTACGATTTGTCATAAAATCACCTGTTTGTCTCTGAGGTGTATCTTAACACCTCTATTCAGGTGGCCAAATTCACTGTACCACTACATTGCAAGCCGCTTAACAGAAATGTCCAACTTTATGGGGTCACTTCAGAGCATGGGAACGAGAGAAAAAACTGTAACGATATAAAAAGGTCGCTATTTGCGACCTTTTTATATTTATGGCGAACACAAAGCTCTCGATTAGATGTAATCGACCCGGTCAATTTCAAACACCTTGTCACCACCCGGCGTCACGATAGTCACTTCGTCACCTTCGCTTTTGGCAATGAGGCCACGAGCAATTGGCGAACTGACAGAAATACGACCCGCTTTGATATCGGCTTCGTCATCACCCACGATCTGATACGTTTTCTCTTCATCTGTATCCACATCAATCAGCGTGACGGTAGAGCCAAAGATAACCTTGCCTGTCTTATCCATTTTGGTGACATCGATAACCTGAGCAACCGATAGCTTGTATTCGATATCACGGATTTGAGCCTCACAGATACCCTGCTCTTCACGAGCAGCGTGATATTCCGCATTCTCTTTCAAGTCACCCAATTCACGCGCTTCTGCAATCGCTTGAGAAATCTGTGGGCGCAATTTCAATAATCTTTCAAGTTCGTCACGTAGTAATTTCTCACCACGTACTGTCATAGGAACTTTTTCCATTTTATACCTCTACGCCAAAGCTACCTTTGGGCAAAACGAAACAGCCTAACATCCCAAGGGAGATAGGCTGTACTAGATAAATGCATTTTGGCTAAGTGTAAACAAAGTTTCGGCCGAAATCACCCAAATTAAAATTTAGATAGCAGAATTGGCTTTCCGCGCACAAATACCGAAATAACTAATAGCTAAATAGCTAAATGGACTTTAGCTAGTAGCAAAATAACCTTTAGTGAAAGCTTCTTTATTAATAAAAGATGCAAAGCGCAACAAACAAGCAGCAATGAAAAACGCCCACGAGCTAGCGTGGGCGTTAATATTAGGTAAAACTGATACTGCTACAAATTCACTTAGAATGTGTAGTAGATACCTGCTAGGTAAAGAGCAGTATCGGTATCTTTAGTGTATTCAGAGTTTTCTTGCGCTGAGTATTCAACAAACGCTAATACGTTGTTAGAGAACGCATAGTCAGCACCAACAGTGTAAGCAGTTAGGTCTTCTTCTGCATCATCTTGGTCGGCAACGAAACCAGAAGCGTAGATGCGTGCTGCATCAAATTTGTAATCAGCCGCTAGACCGATAACATTGGTGTCTACGCTGTCTTTTTGTTCAACAACATAATGAGTTGCGATTGAGAAAGAATCGCCTGAATAACCCAGTTTCACACCGTAGACATCGTTGTCACCGTTGTTAGTTACGTACTTACCATCAACTTTATCAGTAGTACGGTTGCCGTGATCTTGGTAAGAAGCACCAATATTAAAACCAGCAACAGTGTAAGACGCTGATACACCATAAGCATTATCAGCATCGCTATCTTCATCAAGGTAAGTATCAGCCACTAATTCTAGACCAGCGATATCGTATTTTAGCGCAATAGTATGACCGTCTGATTCGAAATCAGAAACGAAGTCATCCATGTAGCCGTAACCTTCGTTGGTGTTATCGATAGTGATTGCGTTGAAAGAATCCGCAAAGTCACCCGTTTCACCAGCCGCGATACCAAAATGCTCACCGATGTTAGCACCAAAGTATAGGTCGTCAGTTTTAATGTCTTTTGAGCCGTTTTCACCGTAACTTTCGCCATTTTCCATTTCAAATGAACCGAAAACAGTGACGGTGTCGTTTAGTTTGTGTTGTGCATCAACTTGAATTTTTGCCCATAGATCAGCATCTGCATCCAGATCAGCGCCAGCCACATCTGATTCAAATTGGCTTAAGAAAGTATCAATCTCACCAGAGATACCAACCGTTGTTGCTTCATCTTCATAGATAGAAGCTGCATTGGCTGCGCCTGAAACAAGAGCTGCCACTGCTAGTGCTATAAATTTTTTGTTCATTAGATAATCCCTATGTCCTTTTATTACTTAGCCTAACTTGTTAAGTATTATGTATAAGTAACAATACAGAGGTGTGAATGACGAATATCAACACAACCATTCTAGTAATTGATACACCACACAAAACATTTAACTCTGCGCCTACAGCGTAGACTAGTAAAAAGAACTAAATAGCGGGAACTTTTAATTTTTTATTAATTAAAAAAAATCAACTCATTGATATTTAATAACTTTCACAAACAAGTTGAGCGATAGATTTGACAAAAAACTTTCAAAACCGTTAAAACATTTGTGATGTTTTATATTTCTTTACATTAAAAAATATGACTAAAATCACACAATGTAATAAACACACTGAAAGTTATTCGCATATTTGTGCGGAGATAGGATTAAGAAGCCGCCCCTTTATTCCCTATTTAACTAACAGTATATTCAGAAAAAGTGGTGGATATTTTCTGATAATTAAGCATAAAACTTTATGTAAAAAATGGTGTGTAAGCCTTTATACTGAGTGCACGTTGAAGAGACTATTGAATCAATATGCCACGAACATGCTCTGCCCGTTTTGCTAAAATCACTGCGCCCCTGCTGGTTGGATTACTAACCCAACTCTGGTCATTTGCTGCTATGGCTAACCAGATCACCGATACGCTACCACCGACAACTCGTTATGCCCTGATTGCGAAAAAGCTCAGCACGACTAATGATTCTGAAACAAAGACTGACGTTGAAAAACCGCTTGATGCAGATAAACAGACAACTAATCAATACTTTCCACCAGCAAGCACATTGAAGTTAGTGACGGCTCTCGCTGCTAAATTGGAGCTGGGAGACGATTTTCACTTTCAAACCACACTCGCCCAATCGGGCAATGACTATTCGCTGACTTTCTCTGGCGACCCAACGCTTTCATCAGAAAACATCAAGCAATTGCTGAATAAAATTCAGTCCAACGGTTTAGGGACAATCAGCGGAGATCTCTGGTTAGATAACAGTGTCTTTACTGGCTATGAAAAAGCCGTCGGTTGGCCCTGGGATATTGTAGGTGTGTGTTATAGCGCCCCGGCAAGTGCGATCAATATTGATGGCAACTGCATTCAATCTTCAATCTATACCGAAAAAGACGGGCAAACACGAGTCTATGTACCAGAACAATATCCTGTCTATGTGATGACTGATGCTCACGCCGTTAGCCAAGATCAGCAAAAACAACACCATTGCGATTTAGAGCTCTACCCAACTCAAGAAAACCACTATCAGCTTTCCGGCTGTTTAGCGCAGCGCAACAAACCGCTGCCGCTAAAATTTGCCGTTCAGAATACGACGCTGTATGCCCAAAGAGTGGTGTATAAATTGCTCAATCAACTAGGTATCCAGCTAAAAGGTGAAATCAAAATAGGGCAAATGCCCACCCCTGCGACAATTCTCGCCACACATCAATCACAACCACTACCAGTTTTGCTTGATAATATGCTCAAAGACTCTGATAACCTGATTGCCGACACTCTGACTAAAACAATAGGTGGTCATTTTTTCCATCAGCCAGGCAGCTTTAATAATGGTACTCAAGCAATAAAAGAGGTCATTGAGAAAAATACCCAGATTTCGCTCAAAGATGATCAGTTGGTGGACGGTTCCGGCTTATCTCGCAACAATCGAATTCAAACCGCGAGTATGTTGCAAATTCTCCATTACATTTGGCAACACAACAGCTCGTTAGGTCTGATCGACTTACTGCCAACCTCCGGAGAATCCGGAACATTGCAATATCGTCGCAGTATGCGAGATGACACCATCAGGGGAAGAATCAAAGGGAAAAGCGGCTCGCTCTATGGCACGCATAATGTGGTGGGCTATGGTTTAGATGCCGCAGGAAAACCTAGCGCTGTCTTTATTCAATTTGTCACCGATTACTTTCCCCCAGAAATGGAAAGTGAAGTACCAGTGGAAGCAGCGATAGTGACTTTTGAAAAGGAGTTCTACCGTCAGGTGATCGAACTTAGTCGTTAATGGCAAAACACAAAAAGCGCCAATAGGCGCTTGAGTTTATTGACAATAATTTATACCTGTCATCCCGGAAAATACGCAGTATTTATCCGGGATCTCGCTCTTGTGTATGTTGTGAGATTTAGATTCCTGCCTTCGCACAATGCTGTTCGTTTAAGAGTTCTCTTTCTTTTTTCGTGAGCTCTTCAACGGGAATTTGATAGGTTTTATCTTGACCGCCCGTTCATAATTTGGGCGGTCTTGCTTTGGCATAATAAACTCCCGTAATGACTCGGTTAAATCTTTTAAACGCGCGGGGAGTGACTGAAGATTTTTAGTTCGACAGATGGCCGTGTAATCATAAAGAACG
>NZ_JBKEBW010000066.1:0-11472 GCF_047973365.1 Vibrio sp.
AGAAGCTCAGCAACAAATCACGAGATATATAGTTGGTTATTACAGCCAACTTAGGCCCCATCAATATAATGGCGGGTTAACACCCAATGAATCAGAACGATTATATTGGGAGAACTCTAAAACTGTGGCCAATTTTTATTGACCACTACACCTAATCTCGAAATAAACAGAAATGCAGTTTAGATAAACACGTATTACAACAAAAACAGACCTATTTAACGTTTAAACAAAAGATTATAAATCGTAAGGAGACAAGAATGTCTAACACCATTGCCTCTACAGCTGTAGAAGACCGTTCAGTTGAACTGAACGAATATGAACAAGAGAGAGTTCCCAAGCATAAACTGCTTGGTTGGCGACATTTCTTAGGAACCTATTCAGGTGAACATGTTGCAGGTACTGAGTTTGTTATCGGTGCGGCATTTGTTGCTTGGGGTGCTACCACTTTTGATATTTTAGTTGGTCTAGTCATTGGTAACATAATGGCAGTACTTACTTGGGCTCTGATTACAGCTCCTATCGCTACCCAATCTCGTTTAACTGTATATGAGTATCTAAGAAGAATCGCAGGTCCAGGCTTCAATAAAGTTTATAACATCGTCAATGCTGTGCTGTTTTGTGCCTTAGGTGGCTCGATGATTACAGTATCAGCTTCGGCAGTACGTATTCTGTTTGATATTCCTGCGCAAACACATTGGTATCCGGATAGTGCCGCATTCGTTGCTGTTGCCCTTGCAGTGGGTGCGATTGTTGTCGCTGTCGCTGTGCTTGGTTTTAAAAAGTGTGCTCAGTTTGCGACTGTATGTTCACCTTGGTTATTGGTGATTTTCGTAACAGGCGGCATGGTCTGTTTACCAGTACTAAGCAACCTAGGCAATGGTGAAGCATTTACCGGCTTCGACCAATTCTTCACCCTTGCAGAGCAATATATCTGGACAGGTAAAACACCTGATGGTTCTACCTCTCTATCTATGTGGCATATTGCAGCATTCGCTTGGGTTTGTAACTTAGCAATGCACGGCTCTCTAGGTGATATGGCACTACTTCGTTTTGCTAAGAGTGCAAAATACGGCTACTTCTCTGCATTTGGTATGTTCTTCGGTCATTACATTGCTTGGATCGGCGCAGGTATCATGGGCGCAGGTGCGATGCTATTGCTACAAACTAGCATGTCTAGCCTAGATGCAGGTGGTATTGCTCACGCTGCACTCGGCGCAACAGGTATCGTGGCGGTAATTATTGCTGGTTGGACAACATCCAATCCAACAATCTATCGTGCAGGTCTTGCCATTCAAAGTGTATTTCCTAGCAAATCACGCGCTTACATTACGACTGTAGTTGGTATTGTTACTGCGATTATTGCGTGTTTTCCATTCGTATTTACTCGCCTACTAGACTTCGTTGGCTACATGGGACTACTACTTGCCCCCGTTGGTGCAATCGTAGTTGCGGAACACTGGATCTTTAAGAAGATAGGTCTGACACCACTGTGGTCAAAATATCAAGGTAACAACCTCAACAAAGCAGCACTAATCACTTGGGCTGTAGGCGTGGTATTCGCAGTCACTCTGGAACAAATGGGTATTATTCACCTGTTCTTCCTATTCGCACCAACTTACCTATTATCTATTGCAATCTACATTGTACTAGCAAAATCAATGGGTGCAGGTGATAGCTATCAAGCACAAGAGAAGCAATACACAGAAGAGTTGCAAGCAGAAACCAAACGCCACGAAGCAGAGGCAAAACGCGAAGCCTCAATGGCTACAGGGAAAACACCTTCTGCTAGTGTGCTAGAAAACGTTTCAGGATTAATAGCACTTGCGTCACTGGCAGCCATCGTCTTCTCAGCAGGTAAAGTATGGTTCTCAGGAGCGGACTATGAAATGGCTTTCGAATCCTTTAAGAGCTTTGCCATTTATCCGACATTCCTATATTTCGTAACCGCAACAATCTGGATTACCAATAAGGATAAACGTGAGAGCTAACTCTCGACGAATCTAGAATGTTATTAATTAAATCCTCTGATAAATCTCAGGGGATTTTTCTTTTCAACAATATGCGATACTCATAAAGCACTCACTTGAACTGTATTGTTACGCCTCATTTTGAAAAATTGCTTATGTTTATGAAATTAGAGCACCGCTATACGATCCCACGATGTTTTTAATTAGTACAAGCCCTTCTCCTCCCCTCTACGCAAGAGCTTTCATGTTGCTAATGGTATGGAATTCCTTCAATCAACGATTTTATTCGCGTATATACATTTAATGATGAAAATTTGAAATCAAACATGAACTTCTTGATAAATACGCCCATCAACGAATTCAGCGGGTAATTTTGTGAAGTTACTGTTCATTTAAATAAGCTTTAATACCATTAAATATTCAGAGGTATTAAGCATGATGAAAGCAGTAATCGCGATCGACCTTGGCGCATCCAGTGGACGCGTTATGGTTGGATATCTGGAGAGTGGAAAGATTCGTTTGCAAGAGTTCCACCGTTTCCAAAATCAGCAGGTGGTTCATGGCAATGAGTCATGCTGGGATCTGTACTCTATCTTAGAAGAGATCAAAGTCGGGATTAATAAGGTTATTGCAACTGGTATCGAGATCTGTTCATTGGGCATTGATACTTGGGGGGTCGACTTTGTTCTGCTCGACAAATTCGGGAAGCATTTAGGTGAATTTGTCAGCTACCGCGATGCCCGAACAGAAGGCGTGCAAGAGAAACTGTTGGCAGACAGCCAACTGTCGCTCCACGACATCTACCGTACAACGGGGATTCAGTTCTTATCTTTCAATACCATTAACCAGCTAAAAGCGATTGCTGATCAACAACCAGAGTGGTTTGGTGATATTGATACCCTGCTGTTCATTCCCGATTACCTTAATTACAAGCTATCGGGGGTAAAACATTGTGAATATACCAATGCTTCCACCAGCCAGCTTTTAGACTGCAAACAGAAAGTTTGGAGCCCAGAGTTAATCAAAGCGTGTGGAGCGAAACAGGAATGGTTCCTGCCACCACAAATGCCGAATCGTATCGTCGGCCAATACCATGTTGGTGATGTGCAAATTCCGGTTTGCTCGGTTGCCAGCCACGATACCGCTTCAGCGGTTGCGGCAACGCCAATTGCTCACGAAAACATGGCTTACCTAAGCTCAGGTACTTGGTCATTAGTCGGTATTGAAAGCTTTGAACCTTACACTGGTGAATTAGCGTACCAATACAACCTGACCAATGAAGGTGGTGTGGATGGTCGCTACCGCGTGCTGAAGAACATTATGGGCTTATGGCTCATCCAACGAATTAAAGCAGAAAATCCATCGTTAACTTTCCCAGATATCGCCGCATTGGCGCGCCAAGCACAGCCGTTTAAGTACATGGTTAATCCCAATGACCACGACTTCTTAAACCCAGCCTCAATGACGCAAACGATTAAACACTGGTTTAAAAAGCGTGATCTCGAAGCACCAGAAACCTTGTCTGAAGTAATTCGCTGTATCTACGACAGTTTGGTTTTAGCCTACGACAAAGTGCTTTCTGAACTGGCAGAAGTGACCGGTAAAGCGATCACAGAACTGCGCATTGTCGGTGGTGGTACTCAGGATAAATTCCTCAACCAGCTATGCGCTGACGTGTGCCAAATTCCAGTGTCAACAGAACCAACCGAAGCTTCCGCATTGGGTAATGTCATTAACCAATTTATCGCTTCCGACATCATTACCTCTTTGGAAGAGGGTCGCCAGATCATTGATGCCTCTTCCGATGTGAAACATTTTTCAGCCAACCCAATTGCGGGATTAGAGCAAATCAAATCCCAGTTCCAGCAGATGATTAAATAAGGTAAACACAATGAGCAAAGAGCAAATCATTGCAGCTTACGAGCAAGCAAAGTCAGTTTTCAAAAAATACGGTGTAGATGCAGATAAAGCACTAGAGCAGCTAAACCAGACGCCAATTTCTATGCACTGCTGGCAAGGTGATGATGTGCGTGGCTTTGAGTCGCCAGAAACCACTCTAAGTGGCGGCATTCAAGCCACGGGTAACTACCCTGGTGCGGCAAAAACGCCAGCGCAACTGCGTGCCGATATGGAAAAAGCCTTCTCACTGATCCCGGGCAAGAAACGCGTTAATCTGCATGCCATTTATCTTGATACCGACGAACATGTGGAACGCGACCAAATCAAACCTGAGCATTTTGCTCGTTGGGTGGAATGGGCCAAAGAGAAAAACCTTGGTTTAGATTTTAACCCGACCCTGTTTTCCCACCCGAACGCCAGTGATGGCCTAACGCTGTCTCACCCAAATGAAGAGATCCGTCAGTTCTGGATTGAACACGTCAAAGCTAGCCGTAAGATTTCTGAATACTTCGGTCGTGAGCTTGGTACAACCTCATTTATGAACATCTGGATCCCAGATGGTATGAAAGATCAACCGGTAGACCGCCTCTCTCCACGTGCTCGTCTGGCTGACTCGTTAGATAAAGCACTGGCTGAAAAAATTGACCCGGCATTCCACAAAGATGCGGTAGAAAGCAAAGTGTTTGGTATCGGCGTAGAAGCTTACACCGTAGGTAGCAATGAATTTTACCTGGCCTATGCCGCCACTCGCGGTACCGCGCTTTGCCTAGACGCAGGTCACTTCCACCCAACAGAAGTGATCAGCGACAAAATCAGCGCAGTATCACTGTACGTCAACGACCTGCAACTGCACGTGACTCGCCCAGTTCGTTGGGATTCAGACCACGTTGTCTCTTTCGATGATGAAACTCAAGCCATCATGCGTGAAATCGTGCGTAACAAACTGCTTGATCGCGTAGCCATTGGCCTGGACTTCTTCGATGCTTCTATCAACCGCATCGCAGCATGGGTTATCGGTACTCGTAACGCACAAAAAGCGCTGCTGAAAGCACTGCTTGAACCGGTTGACCAATTGAAAGCCGCAGAACAAGCATTCGACTACACCAGTCGTTTAGGTCTGATTGAGGAAGCGCACTCGCTACCTTGGTCAGCGGTTTGGGATTACCACTGTTTACAACACGAAGTGCCAGTGGGCTTTGATTGGATCAACGACGTTAAAGACTACGAAGCCACCATTTTGGCTACTCGTTAATACAAATTGCTCAATACAGACAAGTCAGATTTCATATCTGGCTTGAGTTTGTTGACAAAGTCTCTTTCCGTCATTCCTGCGAAAGCAGGAATCTACTTACAGCATGCACTTTTATTAGATTCCAGATATTTCGTTCCGAAATTCTGGAATGACGATGTTGGGTTTGTCATCAGTCTGAAGTCAGATTGTATATCTGGCTTGTTTGGTTTAATAATAAGGTACACATCATGATTCAACTAAACGATGCAGTAATGCGCGAAATCGAGAAAGTCAGCGAAGTTTCTCAATATCTATGGCAACGTGAATGGGCAGAGCGTAATGGCGGCAACATCTCGGTTGATGTCACGGATCTCTTTGATGCAATTCCAACCGTTGATGCGCCAGTAAAAGCGCTACCGCTGCAACTCCCGATGGAAAGCGCGGGTCGTATTTATTACGTAAAAGGGACTGGTCAACGTATTCGCGAATTGCGTGACCCACAATACGCAGGCTGTGTGCTGCAAATCAACGCTGCTGCCAACGGCTACCAAATTCTTTGGGGTGGCAAAGCCAGCGTAGATTTTGCGCCAACCTCTGAGTTTATCAGCCACATTAAAATTCTGGTTGAGAAAAGAAAAGCAGGCTCTGACCATAGATCTGTGGTGCATACTCACCCGCTAGAGCTGATTGCCCTATCTCATCATCCTGATATCTCAAAAAGCAGCGAACTGTTCACTCACACATGCTGGAAAATGCTGCCAGAAGTGCGCGCTTTCGTACCACGCGGTATCGGTATGATCCCTTACTGCCTGCCTTCTTCGGAAGAGTTAGCCGACGGCACCACCGCGGCGCTACTGGTAAATGACGTAGCCATTTGGGAAAAACACGGTGCAACCGCATCTGGCGCTGACGTACTACAAGCCTTCGACTACATCGATGTAGCCAACAAAGGGGCAAAACTGTACCTGATGTGTACAGCGGCAGGCTATGAGCCAGAAGGCGTGACCAAAGAGAATATGGAAATTCTGAAGCGCGAATTTAATCTGTAATTCGCATTACGCGAGTGATGATAAATCCGTTCTTTCGTTTTAAGGGCCACTGATACAGGTGGCCCTTTTTGTCTTGAATTGCATGAACGTTTTGAGCTAATCCGATTAAAAACATTCCTATCGAAACATCACTCGCAAAAGATGAAACTATGCTTTCATGAACAATACAACCACCACAAACACTTCTTATAGCGGTACTAAAAAATAGTATCAAAAACAGTTGTAATGGTACTAAATATTAGTACTATACTTTTAACAGTTTGAGGAAGTTCATGAACAAGAAGCACAGGAAAACATTAACCGCTATTTTTGCCCGCCCTGTCAGTGGTTCTATCAAGTGGCCAGACATAGAAGCTCTCTTTGTGGCATTAGGTGCAGAGGTGGAAGAGCGAGAAGGTTCACGAGTTGGCATAGTATTGTTTGGTGAAGTTCAAGTTTTTCACCGTCCTCACCCTCACAAAGAAACAGACAAAGGCACAGTTGTTAGTGTCAAGAAATGGTTAGAAAGAAACGGAGTAACAGCATGAAAAATTTAATGGTTATTAGCGGAGTCAAGGCTCTTATTGATTACGACCCCGATGCTGAAACTTTTCGTGGTGAATTTGTCGGGTTAAACGGTGGTGCAGATTTCTACGGAGAAAGCATTGCAAAGCTGGAAGAAGAAGGCGCGAAATCTCTAAGTATCTTTTTGGAAATGTGTCAGGAACGGGGCATAGAGCCTTACAAGAATTTCTCTGGCAAATTTAATGTGCGAATTTCACCAGAAATGCACTCACAACTTAATGAAATCGCGCTTTCTAAGAGCATGAGCTTAAATGCAGTGATAGAAAAAGCTGTCCATGATTACATCGAACATTCTGCATAATGGATAAGCGAAAGAATCGATCAAACCATATTACCCCCTACAACTGCTCTTTCTTCAGCAAAAACACGACAACATCAAAGTAAAAATTGTCGTATTTTTGCGAGGTAAAAGTGAACCGTATTTTGTTTTATCTGCAAAGCCTTATATTAATGCTCTGCATTTTTATCTTTATTACACTGCTTCACTTTCTTAATCGAACTCGTATCCATCTCGATACCTTCCCAACTGGTGACTGTCAGCTTATTACCATTTGGAACAGCCTTAACGATGCCCGTATTATGTAGACCAGTAGTCAGGGCAAAAGTAAGATCGACGTTATCCGCTAAGAATGGCATAGACCACCCAATAGAAGCACCGTGTGAAACGATCGCCACAATCCCATCATCACATTCATGAGCTTTAACAATCTTTTTGTAACCGGGAACTGTACGAGCCACCATATCACCAAGCGCTTCTCCATCTTCCCCACTCACGGCAAGTTTCACGTATGTTTCACCATTCATCCATTGAGGTAGCACGGTATACATTGCATTCATAACCTCTTCTTGTGAGTATGAATCAGGTACCGCAGGATCCCATTCTCTGATAGCAGGAACAACAATAGGTTCAGGTAAATCTGTTTCTGCAGAAATATAATAAGCAGTTTGAATGGTACGTAAAGCATCACTGCTATATAGGCTAGTTACAGGCTTTTCAGATAAGCTCTGAGCCATAATGGTTGCCTGTTGACGCCCATTATCTGTTAACTCATTCAGATAGTTTGGCGTTGGATTATGCGCATTTGCAAGACCAATATTGGCTTCTGTCTCCGCATGGCGAATAAACCAAAATTCGACATCTGCAGCTACAGGCAGAGACAATGTTAAAGCACTGCAAGCAGTTGTTGAAAAAAGCACTTTACGTAACATATTTTTATCGCATCCATATGATGATTAATGAATGACGAAATCTAAATAAAAATAGTTACAATAATGTTACCAACCCAATCTAAAAACCTTGCAAATGAAAATAACAGCTCAAATTTAGAGCCGACTCCCAAAAGAAAGTTTACATTACATTTTAGCTCCTAGATCAATGCCATACTCGGCGCACAATAAGAAGCATCGCCCGATAGGGCGGTGAGTAGTCACAATATTTATATGCAACCCAATGATAGCTGGGTGATATGCTAGATGAGAATTATAGGCTTCCAGAAATTGAAAACCCCAGCTCAAGGCCGGGGCGAATTCTTTAGGTCTTTACGCAAGGTCTTGGACATAATCCTTAGAACCAAACGTCAACCTTGTGGTGGATTGTATGTAATACTGACGCAGGCGTCAACATTGAAGTTCGAGAGCAATAATAAATGCCACATACAATTTGCTATCAGGAAATTATAGACGATCTTATCACAGAAGAACGTCTAAAAAGCTATGAAGTTACATTTAATACGCAAAACGATATTGAATTACTCGGAGCTTACTTATGGAACTCCCACGTTTGCTCAGCTCTCTACCCTTTACTTAGTGCCACAGAAGTGGCATTACGCAACGCTATTGACTCTGCGCTAACCGCTTCAGAAGATTTGGGTTACTTTTGGTGGAGGAAGAACAAGCTCCATTTTAAAAGTTTCAACCCAGATAAGCCAAATAAGAAGCCTCCATTTGAAGTCGAGGCTATAAGGACTAACTTCTCTAGGGCTGCATCACAAGTTAAACAAGACAAAAAGAAACGTTATAACATCAACAACCCAACGCCGAAACACCAAGAGATAATTGCAAAGACTGAATTTTCCACATGGGAGTTCATTCTTAGTAAAGAGTTCATGGGGCCAGGTTTGATTTGGCCAACTCACCTAGGTACTGTGTTCAAAGGTGAATGGAACACAACCAAGACCAAAGCACTACTAAGCAATACAAAAGATCTAGTCAAGACCGTAAGAGAATTCCGGAACAGGGTATCTCACCACGAACCTGTGTGGAAAAAATATGGAGTGGCTACTGAAGATGATGCTATTGAACATTTGCACGAAAAAATAGACAAAACTTTGCAACTTTTAGCTTTAGTATCTCCAGAAAAAAAGCGTCTTCTGGAAAAAAACAAAATTGTTGAGAGAGCTTACCGAGCATGTACACTCGGTGAATTACGACGATTCCAACACAATATTGCTACACACAATGTGAAGTCTATTTCTAAGCTTTGTCGATTAGTACAAAGTGCACAAGAAGCCAATTCAGTTGAGAAGATTCAAGTGTATAAAATGGGAAAAATGAGTTTTTTGATTCACCCAAACTAGAGGGCATATACGCCATTATCTTCTTTTAATTCTATCTGTACCTGGCACTTGGAAATCGAGCGTAACGATTTTACTGTCCCCTTTATTACTAATAATTCCATCTGCTATACATATCTCATAGTTATACGAGTGAACTCTATTTGTTTAATATAAACTTTTATTTCCAACGCGATGGCTACGTGTTTGAGCCATCGCTTACCATTTTCGCGCGTAAAGCCTCGCCCAATTCGGGCGTGGAAAAGTCAGTTATTAAGATCAAATACCCGGCATAAAGAACGTTCATCTTTCTGCTTTGCAGTGATCTTGGAATTGAAGTACATAATGGTTCCATGATTCAAATCTTTCAGATACGGATTAACCGAGACACGTTCTTTTTTATACCAATCTTCGAAATAGCCTAAATTCTCTTTTTTCCACAAATCTTTCTGTTGATTCAATTTCATCGCAGGGACATACAGGATTTGTTGTATGTCGCCACCAGAAAATTTGAGTTTTTCAATCGGGAAACCTAATGGCAAAAACGTTTGTGCCGCCAAATAATCCCCATTCTGAGGTACCAGAGGAATATAACCATCGTTTTCTCTGATAAGCATTGGGATTCGGTCAGTATTGGCATAGCACGGAGCATACACCGCGTTACAAGTTTCATCATTTGAACCTTCAACTCTAGTGTAATCAAGCAAGTAGAAGTTATCGGCCCCTTCGTTATGATAGAGTTCAACGGCGCTGCTTCCTAGCGCAGCTTTCACCGTGTCTATCGCTATTTGGTTTAACGCGACGGCTTGGGCATCCAAATCTTGAGATTTATCGACCTTTTTTATGGTATAGAGCATTTGATAACCGAGACTGGCACTGTAACCCATTTTGGAACCTTGCTGAGCTAATAATTGCATGCCGGCTTCAAAAGGTGAAAGAGCGCCAAGAGCGGCTCCGGCGACAGTCAGAGCTGAAGAGGTATTTGCCAATTTATGACTATCTTTGATGTCGTCATAAAAGTTATCGAGGTTATGTAAGAGGGCGTATGACTTGAGAAAACACAGGACTATGGATTAAACCGGATATATGTGGATTAAACCGGATTGACATCAATAGTTATAAGGGATTGGAGGTTGCCATCAAATTTGAGCTTTAAAATTCGACTGGCGCGACACTTGAGAATAAAAATTAAAATAACCATGTTAAAGGCGCGAAACTTGAGAATAAAAAGATATACTACTACGCCTTCAACATAAGCTTATTATACACGTTAATGGTTTTGCATCATACTTCTAGACGGTTTCCCCATAACCAACACGACCTCACCGATTACTCGTAAGCTTTTGAGCTCACTTCTACTAATAAACTCTTCTGAATAGGCTGCATTGTCGCTTATCACTTTATAACCATCACGAGAAACACTGTATTCAAGTCTTTTGACTCGCAGTTTACCATCAAAATCAATAACGTATATGCCTTCAAAAGGCTTATCGCTTTCTGTTTTGATAAGCTTTAATAACAGGTCATCACCGCTCTCAATCGTTGGCTCCATACTGTCGCCATATGCCTCAATAATACACAGTTCCGCATGTAGCAATCGATGCCGCTTTAAATAGTTATGACTGAATGGATAGTACTCAATAGGAACTTCGGTATCAATGAAAGCCCCTCCGCCAGCTGAGGCTGCAACATTGTATTTAGGCATTTCATAGATGCGTTCATTTGTTATAGGGCAAATTGTCGATTCTGGCTCGTTGTCTTCGCCCGTGACAAGCCACTCAATGCTAACGCCTTCTTTGATTGCAATTGAGAACGCTGTATCTACAGGTGGTATAGAGCCTCTATTGATATATCCAGTCAGTGTTGATAGAGGAATATCCCAAGCCTCAGCTAATTTCCTATTGCTTCTCCCTTTCTTTAGTTCTAACAACCTATCTTTTATCGATCCTTTTCTCATGTCGACAAAAGGATCGGTTATGTCATTTGCTCGTCCTTGATCCGATTCTCTGCAACTCATTGATTTACCTAAACTCCCTTACGAACTTGAATAAAAAACAACCAAACGAGAAAAGGATCGCAATTCATCCCTGCTTTGTAATAAATTGCGATCAATACTTAGTTCTGTCATTAAGTAACACGGTTAAATGTTGCTTGTTAGTAGTGCTACTAAACAGTGTAGCTAAGTTTTCTCAGGAGATCACTATGTCTAT
>NZ_JBKEBW010000108.1:0-20429 GCF_047973365.1 Vibrio sp.
AGATCGGGAGTGAATATACCCGTATACAGCCCAAGAAATTAGTAGAGTTCAAAAAGAAGTTGAAGCAGATGACGAAACGCAATGGTGGAAAACCCATAAGTGAAGTTATCAAGAACTTAAATCCTGTATTAAGAGGGTTCAGTCAATACTTCAGGATCGCCAATAGTAGCAGGGAATACTCAAAGATAGCAGGATGGCTGAGACGAAGACTTCGCAGTATCCAACTGAAATTATGGAAGAAACCGGAGCGGATGCACAGAAGGCTAAAACAGCTTGGATATAAGCCGCCGTTTAGATTTATCCGACTGAGAAGTTGGAGAAAAGCGCAAAGTCCTCTAGCCAGTTATGCGATGCCAAACCAATGGTTCAACGAACTGGGGATGGTAAATCTTGAGCAAGTAGGAACAGGGTATGTGTTTAGCAATTATGCTGAATGGAAGTATGCATGAGCCGTATACGAGGTCCGTACGTACGGTTCTGTGAGAGGGATGAGGCGGTAACGCCTCACCCTACTCGATTTGGATCAAATTCACTATGAATTAAGACGGATACTCTTCTGACCATCCGTCTGAGTCAGACATATCGGGTGCGCCAGCAATGGCATTTTCTTCATCGGCCCATTCGCCAAAATCGATCATCTGGCATTTTTTACTACAAAAAGGGCGATGAGGGCTTTGCTCACTCCATACGACTTCTTGCTGGCATTGAGGGCATTTCACCACTGTAGGCTTTTTGGACGACATCTGGATTTCCTATTAATGATGGTTGGTGTGTTAAGAAACGTTGCTTTAGCAGCACACAGCAAGGTCAAAGGGTATCTCTTCAGAGCTGGCTTGCCCAGTTTTAAAGTCGATAAATTTAATCGCAAAGCGATTTTTATGCCCGGAGATCATTGGGTAAACACCATATTCAAGCGGAATGGACAGGCGTAGGATGTTGGCATCTTCAGCATCGCTTTGGTAAAAGCCTGATTGAGCAATCCGAGCTTTAAATGTACCGGTTTCGCGGGTGAGTTTGAGCCAAAGAGTGAGCGCATCTAACAGTGGTTTTAACGTGTTCAGCCACTTATTGGCATCCTGGGATTTTTTCTCCAGCGATAAATGCAGCCAGTAGTGGAGAGCAGGAAGATCAAAACAGCATGAGCCGCCTGGTAGGTTAAAACGCTGTCGAATGGCGGATAGGAAACGGTCTTCCTTTAAAGATTGACCAAAGCGATCTGCGCCCATTAGGTTGCGGTGGACGTCGTCGATCTCATTAAGCAGTGTTGTCAGCATGTTGTGATCAACACCATCCACATTAAGCCAACTACGATACATTAGACGCTGTTTTTCGATGTCTTTTGCCAACTCACTCTTTAGCTGTATTTGTTCGAAGATTTCCAGTAAATCGAACAGAGAACGGAAAAACAGTTGGTGCTGAATACTATCGGCAAAGGCAGATGCTTTTTCTATCTGCTGCAGTAACGCTTCCACTCGTAAATAAATACGTGTTTTTTCATTCAGAGGGTGTTCAAACTTGTGTGTGGTCATCAGATTTGCCTTGCGTCCTTTAGACTTATTCTCACAGATTTGTACGGCTTATGGCTAGGTACTTTTTGTGTAATTCTGTGATTTGAGGCAAAAGTTTCTGGTTTTTTGCATCATTTTTAATCACATCATCGGCTATCGCTAAACGGTGTTCACGGCTCGCTTGTGCTGCCAGAATCGATTTAGCTTGTTCCATCGGCACTTTATCTCGCGTCATAGTTCTTTCAATCTGAGTGTCTTCATCCACATCAACAACGAGAACCCGATCGACCATATGTTGCAAATTGTTCTCAGTAAGTAGTGGAACCACCAACAGAGCATAGGGAGAGGTTACTTGCTTTAGATCGTGTTCCATGCGCGTTCGAATCATCGGATGAAGTAACTGGTTTACCCACGTTTTTTCCTCTCGATTGGTAAAGATTCGCTTTCTAAGCTGTGAGCGGTTAAGTTCACCCTCTGTGGTTAATATCTCGTCGCCGAAATGCTGATGAATGGCTTGCAGACCGTCACTGCCTTTTTCGACCACTTGGCGGGCAATCATGTCTGCATCAACAATCTCAATGCCGAATTGGTCATGAAACAGATTAGCCACAGTCGTCTTTCCGCTTGCAATACCACCAGTGAGCCCGATGACTAATGCCATAGTTTAGTACCCCAGTAAATAAGCATAGTAGCTTTCAATCATCTGCTGTCCCCACAGTAGAGCAATCCAACCGGCAATCGAAATATAAGGTCCAAATGGGAATGCTTTATCGATGCCTTGTTTTTTTAATCGTAATTGAATGATGCCGAATACTAATCCAACCAGAGAGGAGAGCAAAATAATCAATGGCAGATGTTGCCAGCCTAACCAAGCGCCTAATGCAGCAAGCAATTTAAAATCACCGTATCCCATTCCTTCCTTACCGGTTGCTAACTTAAAGATCCAATACACAGACCATAACGCTAGGTAACCGGCGATAGCACCAATAATTGCATCTTGCAGAGACACAGGGCTAACACCGACGAGCGAAAGAGTCATACCTGCCCAAAGTAGCGGTAGGGTGAGTTGGTCAGGCAACAATAGGGTATCTAGGTCGATAAAGGTTGCCGCAATAAGAACATAGCTGAAAAACAGTAAGGCAATCGTGAAGTCACTAAAGCCAAAGTGTTGCGCGACAACCAAACTGATAACGGCAGTCAGTAGCTCAATTAAGGGATAACGAGCACTGATTGGCGATTGACAATGAGCACATTTACCGCGCAATAGTAACCAACTAACAACAGGTACATTGTCGATAATGCGCAGCGGCGTGTGGCAACTTGGGCAGGTTGAACGTGGAGTACTTAGCGTCAGTTTGCCTTCTGGCGGCTGAATATTGGCTTCTGGAAAGCAGTCCGCACATTCTTGACGCCATTCACGTTCCATCATTTTCGGTAGACGGTAGATCACGACGTTGAGAAAGCTGCCAATGATTAAGCCCAAAACCGTGGCAAAGGCAACAAAAAGCCAGGGATAGTATTCGAAAATTTCCATTTGTTCGCTCATTTACCACAGTAAAAGAAAAGAGGATTCATTAGACATAACTAAGCTATTGAATGTGTTAATGATGGGTATATTACCCCAACACGCTCATTAAGTTAAAGATTGGCAAATACATTGAGACAACTAACCCACCAACCACGACACCAAGAAATACAATAATCAGTGGTTCGAGTATTTTCCCCAGATTATCGACGGTATTGTCCACTTCAAACTCATAAATTGACGCAATTTTATTCAGCATGTCGTCAAGTTTTCCTGACTCTTCGCCAATCATCACCATTTGTAAAACCATTTCAGGAAAGGCTTCGGTATTGCGCATGGCAATATACATTGGCATACCTGATGCGGTATCTCGATGAACCTCATTAACGGCATACTCAAAATGGACATTTCCGGCTGTTTTGGCTGTGGTTTTCAGGCTGGAAAGTATAGGAATGCCGGCACTGAAACTGGTCGCCAGAGTTCGGCTAAATTTGGCAATTGCTGCTTTTGCCAGCACGCCTCCGATAACCGGGCATTTCAGCCCCAAGCGACTGGTCTTAAGGCGAAAAGCAAAGGATTTTTTCCTCGCCGTGCGAAAGACCAGATAGGTCAAATTAACCATGATTAGAGCGATGAAACTATAAGCCTGAACAGCATGTGACAGTTTTAACACTTGTTGGGTAAACCATGGCAGTTCCGCGCCAAAACCGCTGAACATAGATTCAAATTCGGGAATGACCATAGTCAGCATCAAGTAAGAAACGCTGAGAGCCACCAGTACAACCATCGCTGGATAGATTAATGCCTTAATCACTTTGGCTTTTAGCTCTTCACTTTTTTCACGATAAATGGCTAAACGTTGAAAAACTTCGGCTAAGTTGCCGGATTGTTCACCGGTTTGAATTAAATCGACATACAAAGGATCGAAGTGGCTACTGGTATTACGCATTGCTTTGGAAATGGGAGTGCCAGCTTCGACGCCTTTCGATATCTGCGTCAAAATGGATTTCATCTCGGGTTTACGATGATTCTCTCCCACCAGTTTTAAGGCCTGAATGATGGGGACGCCAGTGGTCAACATAGTCGCGAGTTGACGAGTCAGCAAAGTAATATCTTTTGCTTTTACTTTATTAAACATCCGGGTAAGAAGTGGCGCACTTCCTTTGCTGATTTTTTTAACCTTAATATTCTGTTCACTTAACTTGCCACGTACCTCGATTTCAGTCATGGCGAGCAGTTGACCTGAAACTTTCTTACCTGTGCTGTTAATTCCTTTCCAGCGAAAGCTACTCAGTTGTGGGGCAAGGTTCTTTTTCATATAAAAACTCACTGCGGATTAGAAATACAAAACACGTTGCAATTCCGCAAAACTAGTAACGCCTTGGCGCAATTTTGTGATACCTGACTCGACTAGCGTACTCATGCCGTTCGCTTTAGCTATAGCCTCAATTTGTGTCACGCTTGCTTTGTTCATAATGGCTTCAGCCAAGGCTTCGTTGAAAGCCATGACTTCGTAGATACCCACTCGCCCTGAATAACCGCCAGTACATTCGTTGCATCCCAAATGGTTTGCTTGGTAGATAATTTCATCCTCTGCCAAGTTGAACTGAGTTTGTAAGGTAACCGATGGTGTTGTTGCTACTTTACAGTGACAACAGAGTCTTCGTGCCAGGCGCTGAGCGATGATTAAACTCAAAGACGAAGCGAGGTTAAAAGGCTCAACCCCCATGTTCGCCAGACGTATTACTGTCTCTGCCGCTGAGTTAGTATGAAGGGTTGAGAGGACGAGATGTCCGGTCTGCGCCGCTTTTACTGCAATTTCGGCGGTTTCTAAGTCCCTTATCTCTCCCACCATAACCACATCTGGGTCTTGGCGAAGAAATGACCGTAATGCGTCAGAAAATCCAAAACCAATTTTGGGCTGAACCTGTACCTGATTCACGCCAGACAGGTTAATTTCCACCGGATCTTCTGCGGTTGAGATATTAATTTCAGCGGTATTCAGTATGCGTAGCCCTGTGTACAAAGAAACCGTTTTGCCACTCCCGGTGGGACCCGTCATTAGAATCATGCCTTGCGGCTTTTTCAGTGCGTCTAAATAGTGTTGTTTCTGGATATCATCGTAACCCAGTTTATTGATGTCGAGATTGGCTGCGCTGCTATCGAGTAGACGTAATACGATTTTTTCTCCCCACAATGTTGGTAGGGAAGATACGCGCATATCTATTGCGGTATCTCGATTCAGGCGAAGCTTGATACGACCGTCCTGGGGAAGTCTGCGCTCGGCAATATCGAGTTTAGACAGGATCTTGATACGCGCAGCAAGTCGTCGGCTTAGATGGCTGGCTGGGCGGTGAGTTTCAACCAGAATGCCATCACAACGCAGACGGATACGGTAGACATTTTCATAAGGTTCAAAGTGAATATCAGAAGCGCCTTTGCGTACCGCATCAAGTAATACCTGATTAATAAATCGGCTGACGGGTGATTCATCTTTACTGAGATCTTCGATCGACTGAAACTCATCGTCAGAGAGTTCAACCAGATTAGCCAGCTCATCTTGGCTGATTTCTATGTTCTGCTTAGCTTCGTTGTTGATTGTTTTTCCATAAAGGCGACGAATCGCCGCTTGCAGGGACTTATGATCGGCTAATGCCAGTTCTATATTCAATCCGGTGGTAAAACGAAATTCGTCTTCAACGCTAGGGTGAGTCGGATCAGACACAGCCAGAAGTAACTGGTTATTTTGCAGTTGCAGGGGCAGCGCGTTAAAGCGGGTAATGAGCTCTCTTAGCCCAAGCTGCTGGCATACTTGAGTATACTCAAACTCGCTCAGTTGAGTAATCGACATATCCAATTGCTGATGCAGATAATTGGCGAGTTCAAATGACTGGATAAGGCCGAGATCAATTAAAGCTTCTGGTACATTGGTACCAGAAGCTTCGATATGCTCGACCACGCTTTCTTGTTGTTCAGCGCTGAGTAAGTCAGCTTGACGCAAGAGCGCAATAAGGTTGGTTATCATCAGTTAACAGCTTATCAAGTCAGCATTGCTAGAGTGCGCCAGGGGCTGCCTTACCCGCATTCGCCACATTAGCGGGTGGACATGATTTCAAATCGATATCGGTGGTATTCACGCACGTCCAACCTGAGGTTCCTCGAGTAATTGCAACGTGTTTACCTTTAAGTGCGCCATCTGTGAAGGCAAATTTGATTTCACCTGCTGGAGTCACAGAAATTGAGCCTAGCTTGCTGGCATTTGGTGTTGTACCTAATGACTCAACAGTCGTTAACTTACCTTCTTGTTGCCATTGAAGTTCAGCGGGGGTTTGAAGTGCTCTTAAGGTAGCAAGCCCTGAGGCTGCCTCACTGCGAGATACATAGTTTTGATACGCAGGGACTGCAATCGCAGACAGTACTCCTATGATAGCGACAACTATCATCAATTCAATTAGGGTAAAACCTTGCTGTTTTTTAAGCAGATTTGTTTTCATTGCCTTTCTCCGTTTGTTTGGGCTATTCGGAGTAAGAGATTATGTGCTCGGTTTGCTATTGAGAATGACTGTGGTTCAGTTGCGCGAGTGATGAGATTTATTTACTCAATGATTTTCATCGGGATAACAAAAGCTTTCGACTGACTTCGCATTAGTTGGGGGGATGCGTAGCAAGATGGCAGTAAAGCAGATGGTAGTAAAAAATAAAACCCGCCGAAGCGGGTCTTAATATTGAAACAGATTTGACGGTAACGCTGTTGAAGTTAATTTAAAGCGCTTATTTGAAACGCATGGAGAGATCCATGGCTCTGATGTGCTTGGTTAATGCACCCACTGAAATGTAATCAACACCTGTTTTCGCATATTCGCGCAGCGTTTCTAAGGTAACGTTGCCTGAGTTTTCTAATGCCGCACGACTTGCATTTATCGCCACCGCTTCACGCATCATATCCATGGTGAAGTTGTCGAGCATGATGATATCTGCACCGGCTTCAATTGCTTCACGCAGTTCTTCTAGGCTCTCCGTTTCAACTTCAACCGGCTTACCCGGATTGAGTTCTTTGGCGGTTTTAATCGTTTGAGTAATACCACCGTTAGCAATAATGTGGTTCTCTTTAATCAGGTAAGCATCAAATACACCGATACGGTGGTTAAAACCACCGCCACAAGCCACTGCATATTTTAGAGCACTACGTAAACCGGGAATGGTTTTGCGAGTGTCGAGCAAGCGACAGCCGGTGCCTTCCAATACTTTTGCGTACTGCGCTGTAGTGGTTGCGCAACCAGAAAGTGTCTGAATAAAGTTCATCGCGTTGCGCTCGCCTGTAAGAAGGATTCGCGCTGGACCTGTAAGCGAACAAAGTGTCTGATTGGGTTCTACCTTGTCGCCATCTTCGACATGCCAGTCGATAGTGACATCACCGCCAAGCTGTTTGAAAACTTCATCCGCCCATGCTTTACCACAGAACACACCGTGTTCGCGGGTAATAATGGTGGCCGTGCCTTGTACTTCGGCAGGAATAAGATTTGCGGTTAGATCTGCTGCTGGATCGAGCGTGCCACCTAAATCTTCCTTTAGGGTCGCTGCAACGGTGCGAGCAATTTCCAATGGTAGTTGCTGTTTTAGGTAATCAAGGCGCTCTTGGCTATTGTGAGTATTCTTCATCGCAAGTCTTATTCCGAATTAACAGAGTGAGGAATAATACGCTGAGTCGTATTTAAATTCAGCTCTTAATCTCGCATTTCGTCGTGAGACAGTTAAAATCATAAGCTCTGAACCAATAAGCAAAGGTCTCTTTATGATTGATAACCAAGGGTGGTATCACACTGCGCGCAAAGTGCCGTCACCGTATTTTGACGAGCGCAGCGACGCTAATGATATCTCATTGCTCGTGGTGCATAACATTAGTTTGCCGCCGGGACAATTTGGTGGCGATTATATTGAGCAGTTTTTTACCGGAAAACTGAATCCGGATCAGCATCCATTTTTTAAAGTGATCCATAACATGGGGGTGTCTGCGCACTGTTTGATCCGAAGAGATGGTGAAGTGGTACAGTTTGTACCGTTTAGCGCCAGAGCGTGGCATGCCGGGCAGTCTTGTTTTGCTGGCAGAGAAGGTTGTAATGATTATTCGATAGGTATTGAGCTGGAAGGGACGGATTTTGTTGTTTATACCGAGCAGCAATATCAAGCGTTAGCCAAGCTCAGCCAAGCGTTGATGGTTGCTTATCCGCAAATTACGGTGCCAAGAATCACGGGGCATCAATGTATTGCCCCGATGCGTAAAACCGACCCCGGTCTTGTTTTTGACTGGATAAAGTACCGCGCTTTACTTAAGAGATTCTAGAGAGACTCTTGATACTCCGTCAGCACTTGTTCAACCCAAGTCGCAATGCGCTCATCGCTGAGTTCGTATTGAGAGTCTTCATCCAGTGCTAAGCCAACAAATTGCGTGCCGTCTTTGGTCAGCGCTTTCGATGCTTCAAAGGTATAGCCTTCAATCGGCCAGTAGCCAATGATGCTAGCTCCGGTCTTCTTGATCTCGTCGTGTAGCAGTCCCATCGCATCCAGATACCATTCGCCATAGCCTTCTTGATCGCCTAAGCCGAACAATGCGACGGACTTGCCGTTTAGCGGTACGCCATCTATTTGATCCCATAATTCGTTCCAGTCCTCTTGGATCTCTCCAAAGTCCCACGTCGAGATGCCTAATATTAACAGATCATAATCACCCATTAAGCTGAGTGGTGTCTCTTTTACATTATGAATGTCGAGTAGATCATCACCAATAATAGCGCGCATTTTCTCGGCCGCCATTTCGGTATAGCAGGTCGTTGAGCCGTAAAATAGACCAATTTTCATACGTTATTTCGTTCTTTGTTACGCTAGAATGGTGGATTCTAAACATAAAATGAGTAAGAGTGCAGTGAATATCCTGAGCAATCCCGATTTTTATGGCATATCTATGTGATATCTCGTAGCCTAAGTGGCAATTCACTATCATTTCGCATAACGATAAGAAAAAGCATCTCGCATAACGATAAGAAAAGAGGAATACGTGTCGGAATTATTTTTGCCTGACCAAGGCATTATGGAGCAATTCTTAGATACTCTCTGGCTGGAAAGAGGCTTGTCTGAAAATACGGTAGTGTCATATCGTAATGATTTAACAAAACTTTTAGGCTGGATGAATAAGAATAACTACCGTTTGAATTTCATCAGTTTGTCTGGTCTGCAAGAGTATCAAACATGGTTGGTGGAGCAAGATTACAAGCAGACCTCGCGTGCACGAATGTTGTCTGCGATACGCCGTCTGTTTCAATACCTGCATCGCGAAAAAGTGCGTAGCGATGACCCAACGGCTTTGATGGTCAGTCCGAAATTGCCAAAACGCTTACCCAAAGATTTGACCGAAGAACAAGTGGAAGCTTTACTCAATGCTCAGGATTTGAATGACCCTGTGGAGTTGCGTGATAAAGCGATGCTTGAATTGCTGTATGCCACGGGATTGCGTGTCACTGAATTGGTCTCACTGACCACAGAAAATATCAGCTTGCGCCAAGGAGTTGTGCGTGTGATTGGTAAAGGTGGCAAAGAACGTTTGGTTCCTATGGGAGAGAACGCAATTGAGTGGATTGAAACTTTTATTCATCAAGGTCGGCCTGAATTGCTAGGGCAGCAAACTTCAGATGTCGTCTTTCCAAGCAAACGAGCGCAACAGATGACCAGACAAACGTTTTGGCATCGCATCAAACATTACGCTGTGATTGCTGGTATTGATGTCGAGAAGCTTTCTCCGCACGTTTTGCGTCATGCTTTTGCCACTCATTTGTTAAACCATGGTGCAGATTTGCGTGTGGTACAGATGCTTTTAGGGCATAGTGACTTATCGACCACGCAAATTTATACTCATGTTGCAACTGAGCGACTTAAACAAATACATAGTGAGCACCATCCAAGGGCTTAAAGGTGATTTTAATGAGCGTATTCCGCCGACTGACTCTACTTCTGGTTCCATTCTTAGCTTTAACCTGTTTTTCAGTGAGCTCATCAGCAGCGACTGAAATCGACAAAGACGCCTTCATCGACAAATTTGCAAAGCTGGGTATGCCAGTGATGGATGTTGTACCTTCATCTATTGATGGATTGGTTGAAGTGAAAACTGAAAGTGGGGTGTTGTTCGCCTCTCCTGACGCAAAATATCTGATTGCCGGTACACTTTATGAGCTGAGTGAAGACGGTTCGTATGTGGATGTCATGGCCAAGCGCCAAGCGCCAATCAATGCTGAGAAAATTGCCCAATTTAGAGACAGTATGATTGAGTACAAAGCCGACAACGAAAAATACGCTGTGACTGTGTTTACCGATATCACCTGTGGCTATTGTGTTCGTTTGCACCAAGAGATGAAGGAATACAACAAACGTGGTATTACGATTCGTTATTTAGCTTTCCCTCGTCAGGGGGCGAAGGGGCAAGTTGCCGATAATATGGCGCAAATTTGGTGTGCGGATGATCCAGCAACGGCAATGCACAATACAAAAGTGAGCCGTAGTTTGGCGGAAGTCGCGCAAGGCAAAAATTTAGCGCAGTGCAAACAAACCATTACCGACCATTACCAACTGGGGCGTGAATTGGGTATCAGTGGAACGCCAGCGATATTCTTATCCTCTGGTGATATGGTGGGCGGATATCTTCCGCCGGCACAGCTTGAGCAGCGTCTTCAACAGCAATAATTAATCAATGTTCAGGCTTGGGGAAACCCAAGTCTGGACATCTATGCATAACAGAAATCCCGCTATGATCGAAATTCAACGCAGACCAGAACCTGATTTATCACTTCTTCCTGATTCTATTGCGCCAATTTTAAAACGTGTGTATTTAAATCGTGGTGTCACCGATTTAGAGCAGTTAAACAAAGCCGCTAAAGCACTGCACTCTTATCAAAAACTGCATGGCATCGAACAAGCGGTTGAATTGCTGTATCAAGCAATTCTAGAGCAAAAGCGCATTATCATTGTTGGTGATTTTGATGCCGATGGCGCAACCAGTTCTGCGCTTTCGGTACTGGCTTTGCACATGCTTGGCAGCCGCAATGTGGATTATCTGGTTCCCAACCGTTTTGAAGATGGGTATGGATTAAGCCCGGAAGTGGTTGATCAAGCGATAAGCTTAGGCGCTGAGATGATCATGACGGTGGATAACGGGGTTTCCTCGATTGAAGGTGTTCGCTATGCCAAACAAAAAGGCTTGCAGGTACTGGTCACGGATCACCATTTACCAGGCAAAGAGTTGCCAGAAGTGGATGCGATGGTAAACCCAAACCTTCAGCAGTGTGCTTTTCCTTCAAAAGCATTGGCGGGTGTGGGGGTTGCCTTTTACCTGATGATGGCGCTGTGCGTTCATATGCGTAAAGTGGGCTACTTTACCGAACAAGCTATGCAAGAGCCTAAATTGATGGAATTGATCGATTTAGTCGCTTTGGGTACGGTTGCTGACGTGGTTGCTCTGGATGAAAACAACCGCATTCTGGTGCACCAAGGTTTACAGAGAATTCGTGCCGGACTTGCCCGTCCGGGTATTCAGGCGTTGATTGAAGTTGCTAAGCGTGATGCAAGCAAACTGGTGGCATCCGATTTCGGTTTTGCACTTGGCCCCCGTATTAACGCGGCAGGGCGGTTAGACGATATGTCTTTTGGCGTCGAACTGCTGCTGTGTAACAACATCCACGCTGCGCGTCGTATGGCGAGTGAATTAGATGCTTTAAATCAAACGCGTAAAGATATCGAAGAAGGAATGAAGCAAGAGGCAATAGCGTTTTGTGAGCGTCTTGAGTTTGGTAAAGATAGCGAGCTTCCTTATGGCTTAGTGCTGTTCCAAAGAGACTGGCACCAAGGCGTTATCGGTATTCTGGCTTCGCGGATTAAAGAACAATATCACCGCCCTGTGATCGCTTTTGCCGATGGTGGCGATGGTCTGATTAAAGGATCTTGTCGCTCAATTGCTGGGCTGCACATGCGTGATGCACTAGATAAAATTGATACTCAAAATCCGGGTGTTATCAAGAAATTTGGTGGTCATGCGATGGCGGCTGGCTTGACCATTGCGGAGAAAGACTTCGAACGTTTTTGTAAGCTGTTTGACGAGGTGGTTCGTCAAGATCTTGATGACGCGATGTTAAAAGGTGTGATTCTGAGCGATGGAGAACTCAAGCCTGAAGAGTTCTCTATGCATACCGCAGAGACACTACGTGCTGGTGGCCCATGGGGGCAGGCATTCCCTGAGCCGATTTTTGATGGCGAGTTTAAAGTGTTGCATCAAAAATTGGTCGGTGAAAAACATCTTAAATTAATGTTAGAACCGCTACACAAAAGTCATCCTACTAACATCATGATCGATGGCATTGCCTTCAACGTTGATGTGCGCCGTTGGCCCGATGCCTCAGTAAAAACCGTACGATTAGCGTACAAGTTGGATATCAATGAGTTTCGCGGGAATCAGTCATTACAATTAATGATCGACCATTTAGTAGCAAAATAATCGTAACATTCCAATAACTTCTTCCAATCGCGGCTCTATTTTGAGCCGCTTTTTGTATTGGGCGTAAATGTGACAAAGCTCTAATAGACAGCACTTTGTACGATAATTATTGGTGATTTTACGCCTAAAAAGCTCGATTCCTATTCATGCAATGAATTGGTAACACTTCTTACCCATAACCTTAATTTTGTGTCTGGTTTGTAATTGGTCTTACCAATATTGTATTGAGAAATAATTTTTATTGTTAATAAAGTATTTCCAATACCCTTATTTTATGATTTAGGTCAAGAATTAACTGGACACTGACCGGATTACTATGTTAATTTCTTCTCCAATTTGAAATTGGTATTACCAATTACCAACGAAAGCATAAGAAAGCATAAAGAGTAGAAGAATAATAAATTATGGCTTATCAAAGGATTCGTCAGCCAAAACTCTCTGATGTTATTGAACAAGAGTTGGAACGGTTGATTATTGAAGGAACGCTGTCCCCTGGACAGCAGTTGCCACCAGAACGCGAGTTAGCAAAACAGTTTGAAGTTTCTCGTCCATCAGTTCGTGAAGCCATTCAACGCTTAGAAGCTAAACGTCTCCTTACCCGTCGCCAAGGCGGTGGTACGTTCGTTAGTGAGCACATTTGGAAAAGTTTCTCTGATCCTCTGCTAAATTTATTGTCAAATCATTCAGAAACTCAGTTGGACTTACTTGAAGCGCGACACGCATTAGAAGGTATTTCTGCCTACTTTGCGGCTTTACGTGGTACAGCAGAAGATTTTGCTCGCATTCAATCAAGCATATTGAGGATCAGCGAAGCCCAGAAAAAACGTGATTTTGAAGCAGAAGCTTCAACGGTAATGGAGTTTCTTATAGCCCTTACCGAAGCAACTCACAACGTAGTGATTTTGCATATCGTCCGTAGTCTTGCGCCTTTGCTTGAGCAAAACATTTTACAGAATTTTAAATTACTCCGTCACCGCCCAGAAGCGGTTGAGAAAGTAAACCAGCACCGAGCTAACATCGTGGATGCGATTGTTTCTGGTAAGCCTGATATGGCGCGCGAGATGTCACATTCTCATTTAGCTTATATTGAAGAAACATTGTTGGAACTGACCAGAGAACAGTCTCGTCGAGAGCGTTCTTTACGTCGTATCCAACAGGGTAATGAGCCGTACTAAGCGGTTTATTGCGATTATAAATAGAATCCAACTAATAGAAGGATAGATCGCCATGTCCGACATGAAGCATGACGTAGACGCACTGGAAACTCAGGAGTGGTTAGAAGCTCTTGAGTCAGTTGTACGTGAAGAAGGTGTAGAGCGCGCGCAATTCATTCTAGAAGAAGTGCTAGAGAAAGCTCGTTTAGATGGCGTTGATATGCCTACAGGCGTTACAACGAATTACATCAATACGATCCCTGCAGCACAAGAGCCAGCATATCCGGGCGACACAACGCTAGAGCGTCGTATTCGCTCTATCATCCGTTGGAACGCAATCATGATCGTTCTACGTGCATCTAAGAAAGATTTAGAACTAGGCGGCCATATGGCGTCTTTCCAATCTTCGGCTGCATTCTACGAAACTTGTTTCAACCATTTCTTCCGTGCGGCGAACGAGAAAGATGGCGGCGATTTGGTGTACTACCAAGGTCACATCTCTCCTGGGATCTACGCACGTGCATTCGTTGAAGGTCGTCTAACTGCTGAGCAACTAGACAACTTCCGTCAAGAAGTAGACGGTAAAGGTATCCCTTCATACCCACACCCTAAATTGATGCCTGAGTTCTGGCAATTCCCGACTGTATCTATGGGTCTTGGTCCAATCTCTGCTATTTATCAAGCTCGTTTCCTAAAATACCTAAATGGTCGTGGTCTAAAAGACACCACAGAGCAACGTGTATATGCGTTCTTAGGTGACGGTGAGATGGATGAGCCAGAATCACGCGGTGCTATCTCTTTTGCTGCGCGTGAAAAACTCGACAACCTATGTTTCCTAATCAACTGTAACCTACAGCGTCTAGACGGCCCTGTTATGGGTAACGGTAAGATCATCCAAGAACTTGAAGGTCTGTTCAAAGGTGCTGGTTGGAACGTAGTGAAAGTTATCTGGGGTAACAACTGGGATTCTCTGCTAGCGAAAGACACCAGCGGTAAGCTTCTTCAACTGATGAATGAAACTATCGATGGCGACTACCAAACATTCAAAGCTAAAGATGGCGCATACGTACGTGAGCACTTCTTTGGTAAATACCCAGAAACTGCAGCACTGGTTGCAGATATGACTGACGATGAAGTATTCGCGCTTAAGCGTGGTGGTCACGACTCTTCTAAACTGTACGCAGCCTTCAAGAATGCACAAGACACTAAAGGTCGTCCAACTGTAATCCTGGCGAAAACAGTGAAAGGTTACGGCATGGGTGAAGCGGCAGAAGGTAAGAACATCGCGCACCAAGTTAAGAAGATGGATATGACTCACGTGCTACACCTACGTGATCGTCTGGGTCTGCAAGACATCCTAACTGACGAAGCAGTGAAAGAACTTCCATACCTAACTCTGGAAGAAGGTTCGAAAGAATACGAATACTTACACGCTCGTCGTAAAGCTCTGAAAGGTTACACGCCTAAGCGTCTGCCTAACTTCACTAAAGAGTTAACCATTCCAGCAGTTGAAGAGTTCCAACCTCTGCTTGATGAGCAGAAGCGTGAAATCTCTACCACTATGGCGTTTGTACGTACTCTGAATGTACTGCTTAAAGATAAGAATATCGGTGCAAACATCGTTCCTATCATTGCTGACGAAGCTCGTACATTTGGTATGGAAGGTCTGTTCCGTCAAATCGGTATCTACAACCCGCACGGACAGAATTACACACCACAAGACCGTGATATCGTTTCTTACTACAAAGAAGCAACCTCTGGTCAGGTACTACAAGAAGGTATCAACGAGCTAGGTGCTATGTCTTCATGGGTTGCTGCGGCAACTTCATACAGCACTAACGATCTACCAATGATCCCGTTCTACATCTACTACTCTATGTTCGGTTTCCAACGTGTTGGTGACATGGCATGGATGGCGGGTGACCAACAAGCTCGTGGTTTCCTATTAGGCGCTACAGCAGGTCGTACAACGCTAAACGGTGAAGGTCTGCAACACGAAGACGGTCACTCACACATCATGGCTGGTACTGTACCGAACTGTATCTCTTACGACCCAACATTCGCCTACGAAGTTGCGGTGATCATGCAAGACGGTATCCGTCGTATGTATGGTGATCAAGAGAACGTTTACTACTACCTAACTCTGATGAACGAAAACTACGCCATGCCAGCCATGCCAGAAGGCGCTATCGATGGCATCCGTAAAGGTATCTACAAGCTAGAGACATACGCGGGTAATAAGGCGAAAGTTCAGCTAATGAGCTCTGGTACTATCATGAACGAAGTACGCAAAGCGGCGCAAATCCTAAGTGATGACTACGGTATTGCTTCTGACGTTTACTCGGTAACGTCTTTCAACGAAGTGACTCGTGATGGTCAAGCTTGTGAGCGTTACAACATGCTTCACCCAGAAGCTGAGGCACAAGTACCTTACATCCAAACGGTAATGGGTACTGAGCCTGCAATCGCAGCAACTGACTACATGAAGAACTACGCAGAGCAAGTCCGTGCGTTTATCCCTGCTGAGTCATACAAAGTACTGGGTACGGATGGTTTTGGTCGTTCTGACAGCCGTGACAACTTACGTCGTCACTTCGAAGTGAACGCAGGTTACGTTGTGGTTGCAGCGCTAAGCGAACTAGCGAAACGTGGTGATGTTGAAAAATCTGTGGTGGTTGAAGCCATTAAGAAATTTAACATCGACACTGAAAAAACAAACCCGCTATACGCTTAATTGAAGGTAGGAAAGAATAATGGCAATCGAAATTAATGTACCTGATATCGGTGCGGATGAGGTTGAAGTGACTGAGATTCTTGTCAGCGTTGGCGACAAGGTTGAAGAAGAGCAGTCTCTGATTACGGTAGAAGGCGACAAGGCTTCTATGGAAGTACCAGCATCGACAGCGGGTATCGTAAAAGAAATCAAAGTTGTTGCTGGCGATAAAGTCACAACAGGTTCACTTATCATGATCTTTGAAGCAGAAGCAGAAGCGTCTGCTCCAGCGGCAGAAGCGGCTCCCGTAGCGGCACCTGCAGCTGCGGCAGCAAGTGAACTGAAAGAAGTTTGTGTACCGGATATCGGTGGCGACGAAGTTGAAGTGACTGAAATCCTAGTTGCTGTTGGCGATTCAATCGCTGAAGAGCAATCTCTACTGACAGTAGAAGGTGACAAAGCTTCAATGGAAGTACCTGCACCATTCGCAGGTACACTAAAAGAAATCAAAGTTGCAGCAGGCGATAAAGTATCAACTGGCTCACTGGTGATGATCTTCGAAGTTGCAGGTTCAGGCGCAGCAGCACCTGCACCAGTTGCAGCAGCAGCTCCGGCGGCGGCACCAGCAGCATCTGGCGTTAAAGAAGTTAACGTTCCAGATATCGGCGGCGACGAAGTAGAAGTGACTGAAATCATGGTAGCGGTTGGCGATACAGTCACTGAAGAGCAATCTCTGATTACTGTTGAAGGCGACAAAGCTTCTATGGAAGTACCTGCGCCTTTCGCTGGTACGGTTAAAGAAATCAAAGTAGCGGCTGGTGACAAAGTTTCTACTGGTTCTCTAATCATGGTGTTCGAAGTTGCTGGCGCAGCGCCAGTTGCAGCAGCGGCACCGGCTCAAGCAGCAACTCCAGCAGCGGCAGCGCCTAAAGCTGAAGCGGCGAAACCTGCAGCAGCGCCAGCAGCTACTGAGTTTGAAGAGAACAACGTTTACGCTCACGCTTCACCTGTGGTTCGTCGTTTAGCTCGCGAATTTGGTGTAAACCTTGCGAAAGTAAAGGGCTCAGGCCGTAAGAACCGTATCCAAAAAGAAGACGTACAGAACTACGTGAAAGAGGCTCTTAAGCGTCTTGAATCTGGTGCGGCAGCATCGGCTTCTGGTAAAGGTGATGGTGCGGCTCTTGGTCTGCTCCCTTGGCCGAAAGTTGATTTCAGCAAGTTTGGTGATACTGAAGTTCAACCTCTATCGCGTATTAAGAAGATCTCTGGTGCCAACCTACACCGTAACTGGGTAATGATCCCTCACGTTACACAGTGGGATAACGCAGACATCACGGAACTAGAAAACTTCCGTAAAGAGCAAAATGCGATTGAAGCGAAGAAAGACACTGGCATGAAGATCACTCCACTGGTGTTCATCATGAAAGCGGTTGCTAAAGCGCTTGAAGCGTTCCCTGCATTTAACTCATCTCTTTCTGAAGATGGCGAAAGCTTGATTCTGAAGAAATACGTCAACGTAGGTATCGCGGTTGATACGCCAAACGGTCTGGTTGTTCCGGTATTCAAAGACGTAAACAAGAAAGGCATTTACGAACTTTCTGATGAACTGGCTGTTGTGTCTAAGAAAGCTCGTGCAGGCAAACTGACTGCGGCAGACATGCAAGGCGGCTGTTTTACTATCTCTAGCCTAGGTGGCATTGGTGGTACTGCATTTACGCCAATCGTTAATGCGCCAGAAGTAGGTATCCTTGGGGTATCTAAGTCTGAAATGAAGCCAGTTTGGAACGGTAAAGAGTTCGAAGCTCGCCTACAACTTCCACTATCTCTATCATACGACCACCGTGTGATCGATGGTGCTGAAGGTGCACGCTTCATCACTTACTTGAATAACTGCCTAAGCGACATCCGTCGTCTAGTGCTGTAATCAAAAAGAGACAAGGCGGCAATAGCCGCCTTGATTCAGTATTTATCCAACCGATTTGAAAAAGGCAGTTTTCTTGAAAATGGAAAATTTTCCTGCATTTGAATTGTTGGCTAGCTCACAGGCTAAATGGATTTACTTTTCACACCATTAACATCTCTGTAAACTGTTGCGGTCTGAAAATAATCGTATTAATTAAAAAAGATATCATACCCACTCAGCCTGTTAGGGATATTGACTACAAGAGGTCGAAATGAGCAAAGAAATTAAAGCCCAAGTTGTTGTACTTGGTGCAGGTCCTGCTGGTTACTCCGCTGCATTCCGTTGTGCAGACTTAGGTCTGGAAACTGTACTTGTTGAACGCTACAGCACTCTTGGCGGTGTATGTTTGAACGTGGGTTGTATCCCATCAAAAGCATTGCTACACGTAGCGAAAGTTATCGAAGAAGCAAAAGCACTTGCAGAACACGGTATCGTATTTGGCGAACCGCAAACGGATATCGATAAAATCCGTCTATGGAAAGAAAAAGTCATTAATCAGTTAACTGGCGGTCTTGGCGGAATGGCTAAGATGCGTAAAGTAACGGTTGTTAACGGCTTTGGTAAGTTTACTGGTCCTAACACGATTGAAGTGGAAGGTGAAGATGGTAAGACAACCGTAAACTTCGACAACGCTATCGTTGCTGCGGGTTCTCGCCCAATCAAACTGCCATTTATTCCACATGAAGATCCACGTATTTGGGACTCAACTGACGCGCTTGAGCTGAAAGAAGTACCAGGAAAACTGTTGATCATGGGTGGCGGTATTATCGGTCTGGAAATGGGTACGGTATACCACGCACTAGGTTCACAAATCGACGTAGTTGAAATGTTCGACCAAGTGATCCCTGCTGCGGATAAAGACATCGTTAAAGTTTACACCAAGCGCATCAAAGATAAGTTCAACCTGATGCTGGAAACTAAAGTAACAGCGGTTGAAGCGAAAGAAGACGGTATCTACGTTTCAATGGAAGGCAAAAAAGCACCAGCAGAAGCTGAGCGTTACGATGCGGTTCTTGTGGCTATCGGTCGTGTACCAAATGGTAAACTTCTTGATGCAGAGAAAGCGGGTCTTGAAGTTGATGAGCGTGGCTTCATCAATGTAGACAAGCAAATGCGTACTAACGTTCCTCACATCTTCGCTATCGGTGACATCGTTGGTCAACCAATGCTTGCTCACAAAGGTGTGCATGAAGGTCACGTTGCTGCAGAAGTTATCTCTGGTAAGAAGCACTACTTCGATCCTAAAGTTATTCCTTCAATTGCTTACACTGAGCCAGAAGTTGCCTGGGTTGGTAAGACTGAGAAAGAAGCGAAAGCAGAAGGCATCAACTACGAAGTGGCAACATTCCCATGGGCAGCATCAGGTCGTGCAATCGCGTCTGACTGTGCAGACGGTATGACTAAGCTAATCTTCGATAAAGAAACTCACCGCGTAATCGGTGGTGCTATCGTTGGTACTAACGGTGGTGAACTACTAGGCGAAATCGGTCTTGCTATCGAGATGGGTTGTGATGCGGAAGATATCGCTCTAACTATCCACGCTCACCCAACGCTACACGAATCTGTAGGTCTAGCGGCGGAAGTGTTTGAAGGTACAATTACTGACCTGCCAAACGCAAAAGCGAAGAAGAAAAAATAATACCAATTTCACTGTTAATCTGTTCAGTATTAGACAATGATCACCGAACGCAAACACGCATAAACCCTTCCATGGGGCTCCTCCGAGACATCCATGGCTCGGAGGGTTTGCTTATCGGTACTCAATGTCTACTTGTTCATGAAATTAATGTATTTGGTATAATTCGCTTTATAGACAAAAACCGCTGAATATTCAGCGGTTTTTTGTTTGCCCAGCAAAGCTGGCAAACCCGTCCACTTGAAAGAAAGTGGAGTCACCCTGACTAAGGGGAAGACAATCCGAATGGCAAGGGCGTCACGGGCTAACGGTGGGGTCTGAAGGAAGCCATAGGAAGTTAGATGTACACAACTAACCGTAATCTGTTTCGGCGGTACTGGTGGGTAAGCGTCCAAAAT
>NZ_JBKEBW010000115.1:0-9950 GCF_047973365.1 Vibrio sp.
ACTTTCACCAAAGTCCAAGACTTAGTCTTAGACAGTGGACGACACTCTTTGATTTCAACTAAGTCGCCTAGGCCACATTCGTTGTTCTCATCATGTGCGTGTACTTTAGTCGTGCGCTTAACGAATTTACCGTAGATTGGGTGCTTTACGAAACGCTCGATAGCAACAGTGATAGACTTGTCCATCTTGTCGCTAGTAACACGACCTTGTTGGGTACGAATTTTGTCGCTCATTATGCGCCTGCCTTCTCAGTCAAAACAGTTTTCACACGTGCGATATCACGGCGGACAGCTTTTAGAGTATGAGTTTGCTGTAGCTGACCAGTTGCAGCTTGCATACGCAAGTTGAACTGCTCTTTAAGCAATGCTAATAGCTCAGTATTAAGCTCTTCAACGCTTTTGTCGCGTAGATCTTGTGCTTTCATCACATCACCTGCTTAGTTACAAATGTAGTCTTGAATGGCAGTTTACGTGCCGCTAGGCGGAACGCTTCACGAGCCAATTCTTCAGGTACACCATCAACTTCGTACATAACCTTACCAGGTTGGATTTGGGCTACCCAGTACTCAACGTTACCTTTACCCTTACCTTGACGAACTTCTAGCGGTTTTTCTGTGATTGGTTTGTCTGGGAACACACGGATCCAGATTTTACCTTGACGCTTAATGTGACGTGTCATCGCACGACGTGCCGCTTCGATTTGACGCGCAGTTAGACGACCACGGCCTACAGCTTTCAAACCAAAAGAACCAAAGCTAACTTCAGTACCTTATGCTAGACCACGGTTACGACCAGTATGCATCTTACGGAACTTAGTACGTGTAGGTTGTAGCATCTGTCGACTCCTTACTTACGGCCTTTACGCGGTTTCTTCGCAGGCTTATCAGCCTTAGGCTCAACAGCGTTTGCAGCTGGCATACCACCAAGGATTTCGCCCTTGAAGATCCAAACTTTAACGCCGATTACACCGTATGTGGTGTGAGCTGAAGAAGTTGCGTAATCAATGTCAGCACGTAGAGTGTGTAGAGGCACACGGCCTTCACGGTACCACTCAGAACGTGCAATTTCAGCACCGCCTAGACGGCCACTTACTTCCACTTTGATACCTTTAGCGCCTAGACGCATAGCGTTTTGTACTGCGCGCTTCATAGCACGACGGAACATAACGCGACGCTCTAGTTGAGACGCGATGCTATCAGCCACTAATTGACCGTCTAGCTCAGGCTTACGTACTTCAGCGATGTTAATTTGCGCTGGTACACCTGCAATTTTAGCTACAGCTGTGCGTAGCTTCTCAACGTCTTCGCCTTTCTTACCGATAACAACGCCTGGACGAGCAGTGTGAATAGTCACACGGATGCTCTTCGCTGGACGCTCGATAACGATACGTGAAAGAGACGCTTTTGACAGTTCTTTAGTTAGGAACTGACGTACCTTGAAGTCGCCGTCTAGGTTGTCAGCGAAATCTTTGGTATTAGCAAACCATGTAGCATTCCAAGGCTTAACGATGCCAAGACGAATACCATTAGGATGTACTTTTTGACCCATTGCTTACTCTCCTAGTCTCTTAGCGATCTGCGACAACCACAGTAATGTGGCTTGAACGCTTCAAGATACGATCCGCACGGCCTTTAGCACGAGGCATAATACGCTTCATGACAGGGCCCTCATCTACGAAGATTTTAGCGACACGTAGATCGTCAATGTCAGCACCTTCGTTGTGTTCCGCGTTAGCGATTGCTGACTCAAGAACTTTCTTAACTAGCTCAGCAGCTTTCTTGTTGCTGAATGTTAGAAGTTCTAGAGCTTGGTCAACTTTCTTACCGCGAATTTGATCTGCAACTAAGCGAGCTTTCTGAGGCGAAATGCGAGCAAAGTTATGTTTAGCTAATGCTTCCATCATCTACTCCTTAACGCTTCTTAGCTTTCTTATCCACGACATGGCCGCGGTAAGTGCGAGTTGGTGCAAATTCACCAAGTTTGTGACCGATCATCTCGTCAGTTACGAAAACTGGAACGTGTTGACGACCATTATGGACAGCGATGGTCAAACCGATCATTGTAGGAATGATCATTGAACGACGGGACCAAGTCTTAATAGGCTTTTTGTCTCCGCTTTCCACCGCTTTCTCTACCTTCTTCAGCAAGTGTAGGTCAATAAAAGGACCTTTCTTGAGAGAACGTGGCATGGCTTATCCTCTTAAATAGATTACTTATTGCGACGACGTACGATGTACTTGTCAGTGCGTTTGTTGCTACGAGTCTTGTAGCCTTTAGTTGGCACACCCCAAGGAGAAACTGGGTGACGACCACCAGACGTACGGCCTTCACCACCACCATGTGGGTGGTCAACCGGGTTCATTACCACACCGCGAACGGTAGGACGAACACCACGCCAACGGCTTGCACCAGCTTTACCTAATTCACGTAGCATGTGCTCTGCGTTGCCTACTTCACCGATTGTTGCACGGCCTTCAGACAATACTTTGCGCATCTCGCCAGAACGTAGACGGATAGTTACGTATGCACCGTCGCGAGCAACGATTTGAGCATATGCACCAGCCGAACGAGCTAGCTGACCACCTTTACCAGGTTTTAGTTCAACGTTGTGTACAGTTGAACCTACTGGGATGTTACGCATTGGCATCGCGTTACCAGCTTTGATTGGCGCATCAACGCCAGACTGGATAGCATCACCAGCTTGAACACCTTTAGGTGCTAGGATGTAACGACGCTCACCGTCTGCGTACAGAACTAGAGCGATGTTTGCGCTACGGTTTGGATCGTATTCAAGACGCTCAACTTTCGCTGGGATACCATCTTTAGTACGTTTAAAGTCAACCAAACGGTAGTGTTGTTTGTGACCACCACCGATGTGACGTACTGTGATACGACCGTTGTTGTTACGACCGCCGTTCTTAGAGTTTTTCTCTAGAAGTGGCGCGTAAGGCTTACCTTTGTATAGGTCAGCATTAACAACTTTAACAACGTGACGGCGACCAGCCGAAGTCGGCTTACATTTAACAATAGCCATTTTTCAACTACTCCTGTTATTCCGCGCCGCCAACAAAGTCAAGATCTTGACCTTCGTTAAGAGTAACGTACGCTTTTTTCACGTCTGAACGACGGCCTTGGCGAACCCCTTGACGCTTGGTCTTACCCTTAGTGATAAGAGTATTTACAGACTTAACTTCAACTTCAAATAGCTTTTCTACAGCTGCTTTGATCTCTTTCTTAGTTGCATCCATTGATACTTTGAAAACGATAGTGTTCGCTTTCTCAGCTGCCATAGTTGCTTTTTCAGAGATGTGCGGTGCACGTAGAACTTTTAGTAGACGCTCTTCACGGATCATGCCAGCATCTCCTCAACTTGCTTAACTGCATCAGCAGTCATAAGAACCTTGTCAAATGCGATTAGGCTAACTGGGTCGATACCAGTAACGTCACGCACGTCAACTTTGTATAGGTTACGAGCAGCTAAGAATAGATTCTCGTCTACTTCACCAGTAACGATTAGTACATCGTTAAGTTCAAGTTCTTTCAGCTTAGCTGTTAGTTCTTTAGTTTTTGGTGCATCTACTGAGAAGCTTTCAACAACGATTAAACGCTCTTGACGAACTAGCTCAGAGAAAATGCTCTTCATAGCACCACGGTACATTTTTTTGTTTACTTTTTGGCTGTGATCTTGTGGTTTCGCAGCAAAAGTAACACCACCTGTACGCCATAGTGGACTACGGATAGTACCAGCACGCGCACGGCCAGTACCTTTTTGACGCCATGGCTTAGCGCCACCGCCAGAAACTTCTGAACGTGTTTTTTGAGCACGAGTACCTTGACGAGCACCTGCTGCATACGCAACAACTACTTGGTGTACAAGAGCTTCGTTGAACTCACGTCCGAAAGTAGTTTCGGAAACAGTTAGTGCGTTAGCACCTTTAACCATCAATTCCATTACTTACTCCTAGACGTTATGCTTTAACTGCTGGTTTGACGATAACATTACCGCCAATTGAGCCAGGGACTGCGCCTTTGATAAGAAGCAGATTGCGCTCAGCATCAACACGTACGATCTCAAGGTTTTGAGTCGTTACACGCTCTGCACCCATGTGACCAGACATTTTTTTGCCTTTAAACACGCGACCTGGAGTCTGACATTGACCGATAGAACCAGGAGCACGGTGAGACAAAGAGTTACCGTGAGTCATATCTTGAGTACGGAAATTCCAGCGCTTAACAGTGCCTTGGAAACCTTTACCTTTAGATGTACCAGTAACGTCTACTTTTTTGATTTCGTTGAAAAGTTCAACAGTTAGTTCAGCACCAACTTCAAACTCTTCGCCGCTTTCTAAGCGGAATTCCCAAAGACCACGACCAGCTTCTACACCAGCTTTCGCAAAGTGACCAGCTTCTGGTTTTGATACGCGGCTAGCTTTCTTAGCACCAGCAGTTACTTGGATTGCTGTGTAACCATCGTTTTCAAGTGTTTTCACTTGAGCAACACGGTTAGCTTCAACTTCCACAACTGTTACTGGGATAGAAATGCCTTCTTCGGTAAATACGCGGGTCATACCCACTTTACGTCCGACTAGACCAATCATTCTTCTAATCTCCCTTAACCTAGGCTGATTTGAACATCAACACCAGCAGCAAGGTCTAGACGCATTAGAGCATCTACAGTCTTGTCAGTTGGTTCAACGATGTCGATCAGACGCTTGTGAGTACGGATTTCGTACTGGTCACGTGCATCTTTGTTTACGTGTGGAGAGATAAGAACAGTGAAACGCTCTTTACGAGTAGGTAGTGGAATAGGACCACGAACCTGCGCGCCGGTACGCTTAGCTGTTTCAACGATTTCCGCTGTAGAAGCGTCGATTAGTTTGTAATCGAATGCTTTTAGGCGGATACGGATGCGTTGGTTCTGCATGAGACAGAGCTCCAATAATTAAAAATTACACAAACAATATCGCCACTCAAACTCGTTAAAACGAGAGAATGCCGATTGATTTATGTGAAACCGTAGTACCCAGATTGGGCACATTGTCAGCTAATAGGTGATTAACCTCAGTTATCTAAACTAGATAAGCATGAGCTAAATTTTAATTAACTGCGAACATAAGCTGAGTATACATTACCTGACAAACCTGAATTTTATAAAAACCTAGGATTTATCAGCTCCTCGCTGCTCATTGGTTCACAACTGGCTTAACCAGTGCGCTGCATTATACAGATCACAGTTTCACATGCAAGGGTTGTTTGAAAATTAAACGGGGAAAGTTTGAGCGGTTGGGTTGGTGGGGATTGGACAACAGGGAAAACTAACAACCTTCTCGCTCCCATGCTCCTGCGTGGGAGCGTTGCTTTAAGTTGAGGTATGCATTCCCACGGGGACCGTGGGAATGAGAGTGTGTCACGTTATTTCACTGCCGCAATACGTTGACGGACAGCTTCAAATAGACATACACCTGAAGCAACAGAAACATTCAGGCTTGATACCGAGCCCGCCATCGGGATCTTAATCAGGTCATCACAAGTTTCTCGGGTCAGACGACGCATTCCGTCTCCCTCGGCTCCCATAACAATCGCTAAAGGGCCAACGAGTTTGCTTTGGTAGATATCATGCGTTGCTTCGCCAGCCGTGCCAACAAACCAAACGCCTTTTTCCTGCATCGCACGCATAGTGCGAGCAAGGTTAGTCACGCGAACCAATGGTACTGTCTCTGCTGCACCACAGGCCACTTTGCTGACGGTGGCCGTCATTGGTGCTGACTTATCTTTAGGTACAATAACCGCTGCCACACCTGCCGCATCAGCATTACGCAGACAAGCACCTAAGTTGTGTGGGTCAGTGACACCATCAAGCACTAAGAATAATGGTTGCTCTGTTTGGTCAACAATCAGCTCTAAATCATGCTCGTTAAGCTGTCTTGCTGGTTTTACTTTGACAATCACGCCTTGGTGATTGGCTCCTTGCGCTTTGTCATCAAGAACTTTGCGGTTCATTTCCTGAATCGACACACCCAGCCGTGCCAGTTCATTAAGCACAGGTAGTAAGCGGTCATCCTGACGACCTTTCAGTACATAAGCTTCCACAAAGCGAGCAGGATCTCGCTCTAACACCGCTTTTACTGCGTGGATGCCATAAATTAGTTCGTTACTCATGCGTTACCTATTTGTTCTTTTTCGCTCTTGCCTTACCGGCTTGAGCGCGAGCTTTCTGTTTACGAGCCTTAGCGGATTTACTCGTTTTATTCTTTGCCTTGCCTGTACCATCATCCGGACGTTTAGTGGCTTCAATCATGGGTACGGCTTTACTGTCAAGGTTGGCGGCTGCCTTTTTACCTTTGGCTTTGGTCTTCGATTCCGTCGCTCGTTTCTTGGCAGTCTTACCAGCGCCGCGTAGCTTACGACTTGTTTCGACGATTTCAAAGTCAATTTGTCTATCGTCAAGGTTCACAGATAACACCTTCACTTTGACCGAATCACCCAAGCGGTAGGTATTACCAAATGACTCGCCAATCAATCGTTGACCTATTGGATCAAATCGATAGTAGTCATTGGCTAGGGTAGAAATGTGTACTAAGCCGTCAATATGTAGGTCTGCTAAACGCACAAAGAAACCGAATCCAGTCACATTAGCAATAACACCTTCCAACTCTTCGCCAACATGATCTTGCATGTACTCACATTTGAGCCAATCTGACACTTCACGAGTAGCATCATCGGCGCGGCGCTCGGTCATCGAACACTGTTCGCCGTAGTAATTCATATCGTCAAATGAGTAGTGGAAACCACCGGTTGGAGTCCAGCGATCTTGGTTACGTCCTTCATGTTTGGCAATCAGATACTTAATCGCACGATGCAACAATAAGTCAGGGTAACGTCGAATTGGTGAGGTGAAGTGAGCGTAACGCTTCAACGCCAAACCAAAGTGCCCTGCATTATCAGGGCTATATATTGCCTGCTTCATAGAGCGTAGCAACATAGTTTGGATCAGCTCTTTATCTGGGCGTTCACTAATTTGCTGCATGAGATGGGCATAGTCGGTCGGTGATGGTTCTAACCCGCCAGATAACTCTAAACCCAATTCACCAAGAAAATCTCTAAAACCCATCAGACGTTCTTCGCCCGGAGTTTCGTGAATACGGTACAGAGCAGGCTCTTTGGCTTTTTCCACCAATGAGGCGGAAGCAATGTTGGCCATGATCATACATTCTTCAATCAGCTTATGAGCATCATTGCGGATCAGTGGCTCGATGCTTTCTATCTTACGCTCAGGAGTGAAAATAAATTTGGTTTCAACCGTTTCAAATTCAATCGCGCCACGCTGTTCACGCGCCACTTTGAGAACTTGATACATTTTATGTAGCTGTTCAAGGTGTGGCACGAGATCACTATAACGTTCGCGCAGTTCTTCATCCCCTTCGAGAATGTCATGAACCTTAGTGTAGGTTAAGCGGGCATGTGAGTTCATCACCGCTTCATAGTGTTTGTAACCAGATAGCTTACCGCTTTCCGAAATGGTCATTTCACACACCATACACAAGCGATCCACTTGCGGGTTGAGTGAGCATAGGCCATTTGAAAGCACTTCTGGCAGCATAGGAACCACTTGTGATGGGAAGTATACCGAGTTACCACGGTTAATTGCTTCTTTATCTAAAGCAGTGTCCGGACGCACATAGTAGCTCACATCGGCAATCGCGACCCATAAACGCCAACCACCACCTTTTTTCGCTTCACAGAATACCGCATCATCAAAGTCACGGGCATCTTCACCATCGATGGTCACTAGCGGCAAAGCGCGTAAATCAACTCGCCCCTGCTTGGATTCTTCTGGTACTTCTTCGCCTAAACCCGCCACCTGTTTTTCCACTTCATCTGGCCATACATGAGGAATTTGATGAGTACGAATGGCTATTTGCGTTTCCATGCCCGGTGCCATGTTCTCGCCCAGCACTTCCACAACATTGCCCATCATGCCACGATTACGCGAGCCACGATCGGTCAGTTCGATGACCACCACATTACCCATACGAGCACCGCTACGCTGCTCGTTGGGAATTAAAATGTCCTGATGAATTCGTGAGTCATCAGGCACAACATAGGAATAACCATGCTCAAAGAAGAAACGACCGACAATTTGTGTTTTACGTTCTTCCAATACGCGAACTAAGCGCCCCTCTTTTCTGCCGCGTTTATCCGTGCCTGCAGGTTGCACTAATACATAATCACCATGGATGATGGTTCTCATTTGATGGTGAGGCAAAAGAATATCGTTATCTTTATTGGTGTTGCCATCTGGGCGAACCCAGCCATAGCCATCCTTATGACCAATCACATAACCTTTAATTAATTCGAGTTTTTCAGGCAGTGCGTAACATTGGCGGCGGGTAAAGACTAACTGACCGTCTCGTTCCATCGCGCGCAGGCGGCGACGCAGACCTTCATACTGATCTTCACCGGAGAGATTTAATGCTTCAAACAAATCATTACGATTCATTGGCACATTAGCTTGAGTTAAAAATTCGATGATGAACTCACGACTCGGGATCGGATTTTCGTAATTATCGGCTTCGCGATCCGCAAACGGATCAATATAGATGGAATCAGACATAGGCAGACCTACTTAATGTAAGAGGGAGTTAAAGTATATCCTACTGCGCAGCCAAGCTTAAGGATAAAAAGTGAGTAATACTAATAAGATAGTTGCTATCAACAATCTTTGAAGTAATAAAGGCGAAATTCAGTGCAGAAAGGAATGAAGTTCACGCCCAATTATCGAATTTGAGCATGAACCGATTAGATTTTTGTATACGTAGCTTTTGTATATATAGCTTTTTGTATACATAGCTTTGTGTACTGTATAGTGGTAAGAACGTTTACCAGAAGGTTTCACGACGCTTAGCGCGTGCGATAACATTTTCAGGCATACGCATTTCCAATCCCTGACGGAGGATGTTAATGCGATTATGCACTCGTTGATCCGCCGTTGCCGAGTTATACAACCAACGATAGGCATCTTCGTAATCGAGTGGACTGCCGTAATCCCGCAGCAGCAGTTCCGCTAACTGAATACGAGCATTCAAGTTACCCATAGACGCCGCTTCACGCAAATACGGTATAGCGCGTTCTTTATCCTGCTGAACTAAGGTTCCTCGAGAATAATAACGACCAAGCTGCTCGAGTGCCGTTGGCAACCCTTGATGGGCAGCATTTTCCATGTAGTACAAACCTAGCTCGACATCCTGATCGACACAGACCCCCCACGCCAACATGTCGCCATACAAAAATTCGTATGCCGGCAAACTGATGCGAGTGGCACGTGCAACGATATCTTCCACCAACTGACAATTGTCGGCTTTGACTCGTTCCAAATGCTTGTTTTCTTCAATCAATTTTATGAGTTCAGCTTCTGTATAAATTGGTACAGGCTCCCCCACATCGGCCACGGCTGCGTGACTAAACGAGGAATGCAATGCCAATATGAGAGAAGCTGCTACCGTTCGTAGCTTCATACATGCACTCTTACTTAATTCCGATAGCCATACTACTCAAGTATTTTGAGTATAGCGTTATTACGCATCATGACTGGTTTGATTTTTTATCGGCGATTAAGCGGATCTCTTTAGCTCAAAGCTGTAAATAATCGGCAATTAATTGCCACTAAAGTACAAAATATCATCACTCTCAGCTCTCGGTATAATCGAGTAGGGTGAGGCGTTACCGCCTCATCCCTCTCACAGAACCGTACGTACGGACCTCGTATACGGCTCATGCATACTTCCATTCAGCATAATTGCTAAACACATACCCTGTTCCTACTTGCTCAAGATTTACCAACCCCAGTTCGTTGAACCATTGGTTTGGCATCGCATAACTGGCTAGAGGACTTTGCGCATTTCTCCAACTACTCATTCGGATAAATCTAAACGGCGGCTTATATCCAAGCTG
>NZ_JBKEBW010000124.1:0-5351 GCF_047973365.1 Vibrio sp.
GGGGAGTTCTTCATTGGAATAATCGCTCTTTTATGTTTCTCCAACCCAATAATGCCTTGCTTTTCATATTTTCGGAGCCAACTCGTTAACGTCGTAGGGAAAGAGAGGTTTAACACCGCGCTAGTGTGTCTGACAGACCAGCCCTTTGTCCACAATAATTGCAACGCTTCCAGCTTAGCTTCCGCACTAAGAGAATGGCCATCAATTAAAAATGAATTTGAACCATGCATAGTGAAAACAAGAGCCCAATAACGAACATGTTTTGTTGGGACAGAATATTTTTCAGCGAGCTCTCGAGGAGTGGAGCCATCAAGATACTTTTTAGCTACTTTGAACTTTAACTCGCGACTGTATTTGGACATAAATAAAAGACCCCCAATAATTGGTTGTCCAACTATTGGGGGTCACTTCACAGGAGCGTGGGAACGAGAAGTATTCCTGACTTCACAGGAGTGACGATAAAACCGTTTTGTTCTGTTTATTGTTGATCAACCAACCACTTACGGAAGGCTTTACGCTCGTTTGCTGGCAGTTTCAGATACTGCATTTTTGCTCTTTGCATTTCTAGGCTATCTTGACTAGCAGAATTCGTTGCCTGCTGCGTACCGTTTACAACGCTCGTATCGGTAACGGGTGCAATGGCATTGCCCGCAAAAGCAATACCGTTGGCTACGTTATAAGTCGCAAGCTGCTCGTCAAGGTTGGCATAAGGGAACATACCCTTTTCACCCACCATTTTGACTTGCTGGTAGTCTATATCGCTGTTATTGAGGCTAATATTCCAATCAATCTTATCTTCCTCAAACACTTTTTTAGCTTGTAGTTCACCATTCAGTTGCGGGCCATCAATGTCTAATTCGCCACCATTGACATCCAAGGTAACAATGTAGGGCGCGGAAGTGAAGTTAGCACGCTTTTCACCTCGACCTAACATCGTATTCATACGCAATACAAGTTGATTCGTCCCCGCCGCAAGCATAAATGGTTCCTCCATCTGCTTGGCATCTTGACTATTAATAAAGAGAACCTCGACGCCTTGGGCAGCATCCAGTTTTGTGGTCAGCGCATTCGCATAAGCAGAGCTCAAACTCAGCGCAGATAGTGCCATTACGATCGAAGTCCAAATTGTACGTTTCATGATTTAACCCTTTTCATCATTAAGTTTTATAGCCAAATAACCTCGAAGCCTTGATATCTCTATGCCATTTAAGCTCATTTGGATATAACACTTACCACTTATCTATACAATCAAAAAGGCCGCATAAATGCGACCTTTGAATTATATTCAACTTGATATCAAGTGATTAGAATGTGTAGTAGAAACCTGCTACAACGCCGTCACCTTCAACTTTGTTGTTGCTGTCTGTTTCTGTTTCTGCATTAGAGTATTCAAGGAACGCTGCGATGTTGCTAGAAACTGCGTAGTCTGCACCTACAGTGTAGTAAGTGATTTCTTTGTCGCTGTTGTCATCTTCAGCGAAGCCAAATGAAGTGTAAAGACGTACTTTTTCGATTTGGTAATCCAGAGCAGCTGAAATGACATCCAACTCTTCACCATTGACTTTGTCTTCTAATACGTAGTTCACTGCTGCACCGAAGCCAGCCACGCTCATACGCGCTGCTACACCCATGATTTCAGAACCGCGGTTACCTTGATCTTGGTAAGTCGCACCTAGAGTGAACATATCGTTAAATGCGTACTGAGCGGATACACCGTATGCTTCATCTTCATTTTCATCAGAAGAAAGGTAAGCATCAGCAATCAGTTTAAGACCGCCAACAGTGTACTTCGCTGAAACTGCATGACCAGCAGACTCAAGAGAGTTTACGAAGTCATCCATGTAACCAATACCTTCGTTAGTGTTATCGATTGTAACTGCGTCTAGTGAATCACCGAAGTCACCGATTTCACCCATAGCGATACCGAAGTTTTCACCAAAGTTGAAACCAAAGTAAAGGTCATCTGTCTTCGTAGTATTTGAGTCAGAAGTCAAGCCTGCCCAACTATCGAAACCGTTACCGTTTTCGATTTCGAAAGAACCGAATGCAGTTACGCTGTCGCTTAGCTTATGTGTTGCATCGATTTGGATTTTTGCCCATAGGTTGACATCAGGATCAGCACTGAGTTTAGTCGCTACACCAGCTTCAGTTGTTTTTACTTCAGCAGTACTTAAGTAAGTATCGATTTCACCTTTCACGTTGAACGAAGTAGTACCGTCATCGTAAATGTTGCCTGCTGCAAGCGCAGAAGTAGATACTGCTGCCACTGCTAATGCTAATAGAGTTTTTTTCATAATAATCCACTGCCTTTTCTTAAGTGTGGGAAATCCTTATCCGGTTCCCTTTATTTTTGATGATAGTGACTAACTCTGCGGTTAGTTCCTACCGCCACTAAATTTCGAGGTTTAGATTGCAAAAGAATATCCTGCGTGTCAAATACTCTAAATTGCTCGCATAAAAACAAATAAAAATAAATAAAAACATGAACTTAATCGTAAATATGCACATTTATCGACCAGTTACAACCGAAATATTCATAAAAATGTAAACGTTTCACAAGTAACAAAAACAGTTTTTAATTCTAAATTAGTAATTAAAATTAAAGCCCTGCAGGATTAAATAAACAAACCAGCAATATTGTTAAGTTTTATATTTTTTATTTGGTGAATTAATTTTAAGTCCCTGATGGTTCAGTTTTTTTTTGTGAAGGAGATCTACATTCTTTTTAAAATGATGCAAATTCGTGAGCTACGTAGGATTTGCAAACTGTGTTAATATGCGTTTCCGGTCATGCAGGTCTCGCTATGCTTACAAAAAAAATTCAACAATCGATCCGCAGCAGTTACCAAAACCTGCAAAATCAGCTCGATAATTTCGTTCCTCGTCGGGCACAAAATTTTCTCGTTGCAGAAATTGCAAAAACATTATGTGGTAGTTATCACAAGTCAACTCGCATGATGGTCGCCGAAGCAGGTACAGGAATTGGCAAGTCTCTCGCCTATTTAATGGGCGTGATTCCTGTCGCGGTGTCCAATAACCGTAAAGTGGTGATATCCACCGCTACCGTGGCGTTACAAGAGCAGTTGGTTGATAAAGATTTACCTTTATATAGAAGAATTACTGAGCAACCTTTTACTTTTATTATTGCTAAAGGTCGCCAACGCTATTGCTGCACAGAAAAGCTCGCGTCAGCCTCTGGGGCTGATGGGGCCCAACTGGCGATGTTTGAAAGCAAGCCAAAAGCGGCAGATATCGAAATGCTCGAAGCCATGTATCACGCTTTGAATACCAATAAGTGGGATGGCGACCGAGACTCATGGCCAGCGACCATCAGCGACGACATCTGGAACTCGATTGTCAGCGATAAACACACTTGCAATGGCAGTTTCCCTGCCCATCGAGATTGTCCATTCCAGAAAGCGCGTTCTGAACTCGATAAAGCGGACGTGATTATCGCTAACCACAGTTTAGTGATGGCGGATGCCGACTTAGGTGGCGGCATTATCCTTCCCGAGCCTGAAAATACCATTTATATTTTTGATGAAGCGCACCACTTGCCGCATGTTGCCCGTGATCACGCATCAGCCGCAACTTCCCTAAAAGGTGCGGCATCTTGGTTGGAAACACTTAACCGTTCTTTGACTAAACTGAGCAGCCTTGCCGATGCAAAACGCGCTTCTCGATTTGTCGATGAGGCTCAAACCGCTATCCAAGAGCTGATACCAAGCCTGAACAAACTTCCACAGCAGTTTGATCCGGCTCATTTTGCAGACAACATCTATCGCTTTGAACATGGCGAACTGCCGCAGTGGCTTGAAGAAGAATCAAAACAGCTCAAACGACAAAGTCAAAAAGCCAATCAAAGCGTGTCTAAAATTGCCGATTTAATTGCTGAAAAGGTCAAGGAAGGAGAGCTCGCCGCACGCTTAGCCGAACCGGCACTCACCGAACTTGGTACTTACATCCAACGCCTGGAGAATTTGTATCAGGTGTGGCATTTAATGGCAGAACCTAAACGTGAAAAAGGCGCGCCACTAGCCCGTTGGCTACAAACACACAGCGAACGAGAAGGTGATTTTACCGTTCACGTTTCACCTCTTGAAATAGGCTGGCAGCTCGACCAACAAATTTGGAGCCGCTGTATTGGTGCGATTTTGGTCTCTGCCACGTTACGCGCACTGAATTCCTTTAGCTTTTTCTGCCGCCAGGCGGGGATCAGTGAGAAAGCGGAAGATGGCGTGCAGTTTCTTTCTCTCGCTTCACCGTTTAACTATGTTGAGCGAGGCGAACTGTTGGTGCCTTCGATGAAACTCGAACCACCAAGTAAAGATTTCACCCCCTATCTGGCCGATAAAGTGAAGCAGTATCTGGTCGCAGATAAAGCCAATCTGGTTCTTTTTGCTTCCTACTGGCAAATGAGAGAAGTGGCAGAAAAGCTGTCACCAAACTTGTCAAAAATGGGCTGGATACTGCAAATACAAGGCGAAAAGTCTCGTGGTGAAATTCTAAAAAAACATAAAATGCTGGTGCAATGTGGTAAAACAAGCGTGCTATTTGGTACAGGCAGTTTTTCCGAAGGTTTAGATTTACCGGGAGATTTATTAGAAAATCTCATTATTACCAAGATACCTTTTGCTGTCCCAACCTCACCAGTTGAGCAAGCGCATGCCGAATACATTGAACACCGTGGTGGTAATCCGTTTTTGCAAATATCGGTACCTGAAGCAAGTAAAAAGCTCATCCAATCTGTCGGTCGTTTGCTGCGTAAAGAGCAGGACTCTGGTAGAGTCGTGATACTCGATCGCAGAGTAGTATCGAAACGATATGGAAAGGCTTTGCTAGATTCGCTGCCACCTTTCAAGCGAACCATTGAATATTAGGGGCGAGCCAATACAGAACAGTTAAGAGATCTCGCTCCCATGCTTTGCGTGGGAATGCATATTTAGCTAACCGAGAGACAGATATACAGCTTATTTGGCTTCGGTATGCATTCCCACGGAGGACCGTGGGGAACGAGAAATAAAGAATAAAAAAACAGAAAATTTGGGACCGTATTTTTGATGGAATTAGTCGAACCAACCATGTTGGTCGTGTTAGCTCTGGTGGCGTTTATTGCTGGATTTATCGATGCCGTTGCTGGCGGCGGCGGCATGTTAACCGTCCCGACATTGCTCTCTTTGGGATTACCGCCACATATTGCGCTGGGCACCAACAAACTTGCAGCGACCTTTGCTTCGTCTACCGCAGCGTTTACCTATTACCGAAAAAGATTGTTTGAGCCGCAGTATTGGCTACGTGCATTTATCATGACGCTGATTGGTGCCACGATAGGTACGCTGGTTGTTGACGCA
>NZ_JBKEBW010000106.1:0-11662 GCF_047973365.1 Vibrio sp.
ATATCCCACCCTCAATCACAGTATTGGTCTGACTAAGTATTGGGCTTTGCGCTATTTTGGACGCTTACCCACCAGTACCGCCGAAACAGATTACGGTTAGTTGTGTACATCTAACTTCCTATGGCTTCCTTCAGACCCCACCGTTAGCCCGTGACGCCCTTGCCATTCGGATTGTCTTCCCCTTAGTCAGGGTGACTCCACTTTCTTTCAAGTGGACGGGTTTGCCAGCTTTGCTGGGCAAACAAAAAGGCGCTTTAAGCGCCTTGTTCTATAGAGCTGTTTCTCTATTGCTCCTGAACATGCCCACACTTGCGATCCGCACACTGCTGCTTAGTCCCACTGGCGAGTTTTTTCTCAACCAGCAATGAAAAGCCACACTTTTCACACTTCCCCGCTATTGGCGGCAAGTTCACGGCAAACTTACACTTAGGATAAGTATCACAAGCATAGAACGTTTTACCAAAACGGGTTTTTCGCTCGACTAAATGACCTTTTCCGCATTCAGGACATGCGTATAACTGACTAGGTTTCGCTTCATCGGCAGGCGTATCTTGCGATTCGATATGGTGGCACTGAGGGTAAGCACTGCAACCGATAAACATGCCATAGCGCCCTTGGCGAAGTACAAGTTCACTACCGCATTCAGGGCAAGGCACACCGAGTTCTTTCACTATGTGCCCGTCATTCTGGTGCAGTGGTTTAATGTAGTCACACTTAGGATATTGGGTACAGCCAACAAATGGACCATGTTTGCCATGGCGAAGCTGTAATGCTCCGCCACATTGTGGACAAGGTTCGTTCAGTGCTTGCTCATGAGCTGAAAACAGCTCGCTATCAATTTTACTGCTCATAATCCGTTTATTAGCTTAATGAAGAATGCCCTGCTCTTTGCTGTACAAGAGCTCTTCCATCAGCGTATACGCGTTCTCATTTCCCGGAACATTGAACAGCACCATGAGGATGATCCATTTCAGATCATCTAACTCTAACTCATTGGTCTCAAGCCCCATCACTCGATCAATGACCATTTCACGAGTTTCAGGCGTTAGTACCTTGATTTGCTCCAGAAATAGAATGAATCCACGAGACTCGATATTCAGACGTACCATCTCTTGCGCAGTAAAAATACGCATAGATGTTGCCGCACTGGTTGAAATTTTTGACTGAGCGTCCGTCTGCTGCAAAGCCGCTAGATCTTCTAACCAGTTTAGGGCTTTGTAGATATCTTTTTGGTGAAACCCTGCCCGAAGCAATTCATCTTCAAGCTCGTCTTGATCCACTTGCAACTCTGCATCGCTATGGATATAAGTTTCAAACAGATACATCAGAATATCCATCATCATAGCTAGCCCCTCCCCTTACGAATATAGCCACCGGAAACTGCAACAACATGCCCTGAAAGCTCAAGCTCTAGGAGCTGCATCATGACTTCTTGGACAGGTATATGGGTCCTGTTTGCCAGAATATCAACTGGTGTAGCTTCTTCTCCTACGTTAGCTAACAGCTCAGGAAATGGCAATTCATCTTCATCATTTAAAGATAAAAAAAGTGTTTGCTGACATGGTTGCGGTTGTAATCGATTGAAATCCAACATTGATTCGATTTCATCGAGTATGTGCTGTACATGTTGAACTAAACAAGCTCCCTGTCGAATCAAACCGTTACTGCCGACACTATTGGGATTAAGAATCGAGCCCGGCACAACAAATACCTCCCGGTTTTGTTCCATCGCATAACGAGCGGTAATCAAAGAACCGCTCTTTTCTGCCGCCTCAACAACCAATACCCCCATAGATAAGCCACTGATAATTCGGTTGCGACGAGGAAAGTGAGCAGGGCGAGGTTTTGCATTGGGGCGAAACTCTGAAACAAGCGCTCCACGTTCACAGATCCGCTGGGCAAGGTGTTGATGCCTTGTTGGATAAATAGAGGCAAGTCCGGAACCCAATACTGCGATAGTTTTACCCTCCGCTTTTAATGCCCCATCATGGGCATAACCATCGACGCCGACTGCCAAGCCACTGGTAACCACTAAATCGTGTTCAACCAGTTGTGCCGCAAACTGGTGGGACATTTTCTGACTATCGATACTGGCGTTGCGACTACCGACAATCGCAATCTGAGGCAAACTCAATGTTTCTATTTGGCCTTCAACAAACAGTACATTGGGCTGTGCAGATATCTGTTGCAGTAGCGCTGGATAAGTATCGCAAAATGGCGTAATAATATGCCGACATTGAGCATTGCTTAACCAATCGAGTGACTCATCCACTTCTTTTTGTGCATCATGAACTAAATAATGAACCTGTTCGGAAGACAGACCCAAAATCTGCCATTGCTTAGCGGTATAGTTAGCGAAGTTAGATAACGAATCTCGGCTTAGTAACAGCGTGATCGCCTTTTTACTCAACTTGGGAGTAAATGCAAGAGCCAACCATGCGGCCAATTTGTGCTCTTCCATTGTTACTCTCCGCGGTCTCGAACAACAAGACTTCGGGGAAAACGTTCCCTGTCACTAGCAGTTGCTATCCGTAGTGGCAACAAATAATCGCCCTTTTTAACCTCTTGATATTGTTTGGAGATGTGCAATATCGAAATATTTTCACTGCTTTCCACTAACTCGCCTGTAGCTAAAAGCCGCAATACTAACGTCGACTGATTGCCATGCTGGAATTCAACTTCAGAGCGATAGACACCCCAGTCACGATGACGGCTCTGCTTACCATCAAAATAAATCAGCTCTTGCTGGGTAATATATTGACGATCTCCACTACTCGCTACGACTCGTGGGCTATGAGCATAGTGTATCTGATCTACAAAATATGTAGACGTTGTGATCGTTGGTGCTGATTGAGCGACGTTCGATATCTCATCACCAGCAGCAAACACATCAGCACTAAACACCACAACAAGCATATAAAAATGCCTGTATAACCACGCCATAACCGTATATCCCGCGTTAAATGAATGAGAATGATTTTGCTAAATCACGCTAGATGCTGTCATTTGACTGATAAAATGTCTAGAATTGAGCCAACAAGCTTTCTCCTGTTTCGACCTAGTTCAATAATTCGAGTGTATATGTCTGTATTACAAGTATTAACATTCCCAGATGATCGTCTTCGCACCATTGCCAAGCCGGTTGAAAAAGTCACACCAGAGATCCAAACCATCGTAGATAACATGATTGAGACCATGTACGACGAAGAAGGTATTGGTCTAGCTGCGACACAAGTCGACATTCACCAGCGCATCGTGGTGATTGATATTTCTGACAGCCGTGATCAGCCAATGGTATTGATTAACCCGGAAATTATTGAGAAACGCGGCGAAGATGGTATTGAAGAGGGCTGTTTATCTGTCCCTGGCGCTCGTGCTCTTGTGCCACGCGCAGCCGAAGTGACGGTGAAAGCACTTAACCGTGATGGTGAAGAATTTTCTTTTGAAGCGGATGACCTTTTGGCTATTTGTGTGCAACACGAGTTGGACCACCTGGAAGGCAAGTTATTTGTTGATTATCTTTCACCACTAAAACGTAAGCGTATCAAAGAGAAGCTAGAAAAAGCAAAACGCTTCAACGAAAAGAATCAATAAAGAATAGAGAGGTTACCTTGAGCCAATCATTACGAATTGTCTTTGCAGGTACTCCGGATTTCGCCGCCCGTCACTTGGCGGCGTTATTGTCTTCGGAGCACGAAGTCATTGCTGTTTATACACAGCCAGATCGCCCGGCAGGTCGTGGTAAGAAACTGACCGCAAGTCCGGTAAAAGAGTTAGCCCTTGAACATAACATCCCGGTTTATCAACCAGAAAACTTCAAATCTGATCAAGCAAAACAAGCGCTTCCTGAACTCAACGCAGATCTGATGGTGGTGGTGGCTTACGGCCTATTACTACCACAAATGGTATTAGATACCCCGAGATTGGGTTGTATCAATGTTCATGGCTCTATCCTGCCTCGTTGGCGTGGTGCGGCTCCAATTCAGCGTTCTATCTGGGCTGGCGATGCACAAACGGGCGTAACCATTATGCAGATGGATATCGGTCTGGATACTGGCGACATGCTGAGCATTGCGACTTTGCCAATTGAAGCGACAGATACCAGTGCCTCCATGTACGACAAGCTTGCTGTACTTGGTCCACAAGCGTTAGTTGAATGTTTAGCCAATATTGCAAACGGTACAGCTAAAGCAGAAAAACAAGATGATGAGCAAGCAAACTACGCGAAAAAGCTCAGCAAAGAAGAAGCGCGGATTAACTGGAACGATGATGCTGCGCACATTGAACGTTGTGTGCGTGCTTTCAACCCATGGCCCATGAGTCACTTTGAAGTTGCTGAAAATAGCATCAAAGTTTGGCAAAGCCGTGTTGTGGATCAAAGCTCCAACAAGCCTGCTGGCAGCATAATACAAGCCGACAAAACCGGCATCTATGTGGCAACAGGCAATGGCGTATTAGTATTAGAGCAACTTCAAGTACCGGGCAAAAAAGCGATGTCAGTACAAGATATCCTCAATGCACGCGCTAGCTGGTTTGAAGTGGGCACACAGCTCAACTAATCAAGCCATCATATTGATAAGCCTCTATATTGACTGGTGGCAATATCTCCCGCTTCGGTTAACCGGATGGGAAAAGTACATTAATCACAGGGGCAGAGATGTCCCTATTGAATTTTAAGGGTTTCACCATGAATGTTCGCGCAGCCGCTGCTAACGTCCTTTTCCAAGTGGTCGACAAAGGTCATTCACTTTCTCACGCTCTTCCAGCCGCTCAAAAAACCATTCGTCCAAGAGATCACGCTCTGCTGCAAGAAATTTGCTACGGCGCGCTACGTTATCTTCCTCGTTTAGAGTCTATTGCCAATGAATTAATGGAGAATCCACTCAAAGGCAAAAAGCGGGTCTTTCACCATCTGATTTTGGTGGGTATCTATCAGCTCAGTTTCATGCGTATTCCATCGCATGCTGCGGTAGCCGATACCGTTGAAGGTACCAAAACGCTACGCGGAGAGAACCTAAGTGGACTGATCAACGCTGTGCTACGTAACTACCTGCGTAATCAAGAACAATTGGATGAAATGGCGGTTAGTCACAACGCGGGGAAATATGGTCACCCAAACTGGATTCTTAAAATGCTACAAGAGAGCTACCCAGAGCAATGGGAAGCGGTCGTAGCAGCAAACAACAGCAAAGCGCCGATGTGGCTGCGCGTAAACCACCAGCATCACACGCGTGACGAGTACCAAATCTTGCTCGATGAAGCGGAAATCGAATACACCCTTCACCCTGAAGCCAATGATGCGATCAAACTGGTTACGCCTTGCGATGTCACCTTACTTCCGGGCTTTGAAAAAGGTTGGGTTTCAGTGCAAGATGCTGCGGCTCAGTTAGCGATTAACTACCTTCAGCCGCAAGAAGGCGAGCTGATTCTGGATTGCTGTGCCGCGCCGGGTGGCAAAACCGCACACATTCTGGAACACACTGAAGATACAGAAGTGGTGGCGCTCGATAGCGATGCGACACGATTAAACCGTGTACACGACAACCTAGAACGTTTAAATCTCAAGGCCGATGTTATTTGTGGTGATGCACGTTATCCACAACAGTGGTGGCAAGGCGAACAATTTGATCGTATTTTGCTTGATGCACCCTGTTCGGCAACAGGTGTCATTCGTCGTCACCCTGATATTAAGTGGTTACGCCGCGCGAACGATATTGATGCATTAGCGGCACTACAAGCTGAAATTTTGCAGGCAATGTGGCAACAATTGAAACCTGGTGGTAGGTTAGTTTACGCTACATGCTCAATCACACCTCAGGAAAACGTCCTGCAGGTCAAAGACTTTTTGGCGCGCACATCTGACGCGCAACTGATTGGTTCAGATCCAGAGCAACCAGGTCGTCAAATTCTTCCTGGCGAGCAAGATATGGACGGCTTCTACTACGCTGTGATGGTTAAAAACGCGTAACGAATTGAATCAAAGGCAGCCCGAGGCTGCCTTTGATGTAAGTAGATAATAAGAGAACAGGTATGAAAATCATCATTCTTGGTGCAGGACAAGTAGGCGGCACATTAGCCGAGAACCTGGTTGGCGAAAACAACGATATTACGGTTGTTGATAAAAACGGTGACCGCCTCAGAGAGCTGCAAGATAAATATGATTTACGCGTTGTGAATGGCCATGCCAGTCACCCTGACGTACTGAGAGAAGCGGGCGCACAAGATGCCGACATGCTGGTTGCTGTCACCAATACCGACGAGACCAATATGGCCGCTTGTCAGGTGGCTTTTACTCTGTTTAACACACCAAACCGTATTGCTCGAATTCGTTCTCCACAATATCTTGCTGAAAAAGAAGCGTTATTCCAGTCAGGCGCAGTGCCTGTCGACCATTTAATCGCACCGGAAGAACTGGTGACAAGCTACATCGAACGCTTGGTTCAATACCCGGGCGCACTGCAAGTAGTGAGCTTTGCCGATGAGAAAGTGAGCCTGGTCGCAGTAAAAGCTTACTATGGCGGACCTTTGGTGGGTAACGCACTTTCTGCACTGCGTGAACATATGCCGCATATCGATACCCGTGTTGCGGCAATCTTCCGTCAAGGTCGTCCAATCCGTCCACAAGGCACCACCATCATTGAAGCCGATGACGAAGTGTTTTTCGTCGCCGCAAGTAACCATATCCGTTCGGTAATGAGCGAGTTGCAGCGCTTAGAAAAACCATATCGTCGCATTATGATTGTCGGTGGTGGCAACATAGGCTCAAGCTTGGCCAAACGCTTAGAGCATATGTATAGCGTCAAACTGATTGAACGCAATTACGACCGAGCAGAGCAACTTTCCGAAGAGTTAGAAAACAGTATCGTTTTCTGTGGTGATGCGGCAGATCAGGAACTGCTCACCGAAGAAAACATCGACCAAGTAGATGTATTCATCGCGTTAACCAACGAAGATGAGACCAATATCATGTCGGCAATGCTGGCAAAGCGTCTCGGTGCGAAAAAAGTGATGGTGCTTATCCAACGCGGTGCTTACGTCGACCTTGTTCAGGGTGGCGTGATTGACGTCGCAATTTCTCCGCAGCAAGCGACCATTTCAGCGTTGCTCACGCACGTACGTCGCGCTGATATTGTCAACGTATCTTCACTGCGTCGTGGTGCCGCAGAAGCAATTGAAGCGATTGCCCACGGCGATGAAACGACCTCAAAAGTGGTTGGACGCGCCGTCGGTGATATCAAACTTCCACCGGGTACGACGATTGGTGCAATTGTCCGTGGCGAAGAAGTTCTGATTGCCCATGACCGCACAGTGATTGAGCAGGATGACCACGTAGTGATGTTCCTGGTGAACAAAAAATATGTGCCGGATGTCGAAGCGTTGTTCCAGCCAAGTCCTTTCTTCTTATAGGTTATTGGCGTCACTATGCTGAATTTACGCCCCATTTTATTTGTTATTGGGTTAGTGCTCTCCAAACTAGCCCTGTTTATGTATCTGCCAACCATAGTTGCATTTGTAACCGGTACAGGTGGCTTTCTCGAATTTGCGCAAGCGGTGATTATCACCCACATTGTGGCATTCATTTGTCTGACCCTTGGGCGAACATCCGATTTTCGCTTAAATGTGCGAGATATGTTCCTTATCACCAGCTTAGTGTGGACCATTGCCAGCGCCTTTGCCGCACTGCCCTTCGTGTTTATCACCCACATCAGCTTTACCGACGCTTACTTTGAGACCATGTCAGGCTTGACCACTACAGGTTCTACTGTGCTCAGCGGGCTTGATAACATGGCATTAAGCATTTTGCTGTGGCGTTCCATTTTGCAATGGCTTGGTGGCGTCGGCTTTATCGTGATGGCAGTAGCAGTGCTGCCCATGCTCAACGTGGGTGGTATGAAGCTGTTCCAGACGGAATCTTCCGACTGGTCGGATAAAAGTAGTCCGAGAGCCAAAACGGTGGCAAAAAACATCGTGGTGGTTTATTTGGTGTTAACTCTGCTATGCATTATCAGCTACATGTTGACGGGCATGGGTTTATTTGACGCAATCAACCATGCCTTTACGACATTATCGACAGGCGGATACTCAACCTCAGATAGCTCGATGAACCACTTCTCCAATGGGGCTCATTGGGTCGCAACGCTATTTATGTTCCTTGGTGGATTACCATTCTTACTGTTTGTTGCTACCTTGAGAAAACGTAACCCTATGGTGCTGTTGAAAGATGCTCAAGTGCAGGGCTTTTTTCTGCTGTTTATTGTCGCAAGTTTAATCATCGCAGCGTGGCTCAACCTACACAATGGTTACTCTGTTTTAGACGCTTTGCGCATTGCAATGTTCAACATTGTTTCGGTTGTCACCACCACAGGTTATGGACTTGATGATTTCAGCGCATGGGGCGCACTGCCAACCACTCTATTTGGTTTTATCATGATGGTTGGAGCCTGCTCTGGCTCGACAGCGGGTGGCATCAAAATCTTCCGTTTTCAGATTTGTTTTGCCTTATTGAAAAACCAGATGATGCGACTGATCCACCCAAATGGTGTTTTCGTGCAACGTTATAACCAACGCCCAGTAAATGAAGATATTGTCCGTTCAGTGGTCGCTTTCGGTCTGACCTTTGCCATCACCATTATTTTGATTGCAGGTTGTCTATCGGCAATGGGGCTAGATCCGGTGACCAGTATTTCCGGTTCAATTACAGCCGTTGCTAACGTAGGTCCTGGCATGGGAACCGTGATTGGTCCTACAGGTAACTTTGCCAGCCTTCCAGATGCGGCAAAGTGGGTACTGAGTTTTGGCATGCTGATGGGGCGCTTAGAAATTTTGACCATTCTGGTGCTGTTCTTCCCGGCATTCTGGAGACGCTAGATCGGATTCACATACAGATAAATCGCCAAGAAGTGGCAAGCGCAGCCTGCAAGAACAAATCCGTGCCAGATAGCATGGTTGTATGGGATGCGTTTGGCTACGTAGAAAATAACCCCCAACGAATAAACCACACCACCCGCGGCTAATAATGTTAGCCCACCCACATCAAGATTCAACGCCAGTTGGTAAATCACCACCAGAGATAACCACCCCATCGCCAAATACGAAATCAATGAAAAGCGCTTAAATCGATAGACAAACGCAATTTTCATCACGATTCCGAGTAAAGCAATCGACCAGATCACTATCATCAAACCAAAAGCGAGCGGTGTGCGCAATTCAACCAGCAGAAAAGGGGTGTAGCTACCTGCAATCAATAAGTAAATTGCGCAATGGTCAAAGGTTTTCAACCAGCGTTTAGTGCTCTGGTGTGGAATAGCATGGTAGAGCGTTGACGCGAGAAACAGTGCAATCATACTGCCGCCATAAACACTCATACTGACAATGGTCAGAACGTCGGCACTATGGTCGACGGCTTTTATGAGCAATAACACTAAGCCGACAATACCCAATAGCAAACCAATGCCATGGCTGATGACATTAGCGACTTCTTCTTTTACGCTGTATTCGCTGACTGACATACCACACCCATACCAAACTGGACAGTTTGGCAAAGTATGACATACTCAACTTACAACCGTAAGCTGAAACTGTTAATTTTGCGTTAAACTACTCACAGTGAGAATCGAGATATTCCAGCACTTTTACCCCAGCTTTTTGCGGTGATTCGTCACTGGTGATGGTCATTTGACGTTTGAGCTCTCCGAGCCCTAACAGGCTAGCAAGCATACCGGTTGCGCCTCTTTGATAGCGATCGACTTCAAACCACATCTGCAGAGAATCTTTATCTCGATAAGCGACAATTTCCAGTTCACGCCAGCGACCGTGAAAAGGTCCAGTGGTGGGCACAAATTCAAACTCTTGCACAAAAGGCAATGCAAAGCCTTGTGCGGCTTCACACTCAACCTGACGAAGGCGCAATCCTTGCTCCTCCAGTTCAGAAAAAATGCCATCCATCAAAGGATCAGGGCGAACCGTCAAAATATCTTTGTCGGTTGGATCTAAAGCCATTGCAATATCGAGCCCGGTTTCTAACCAGACTTTGGCATCGCCAATAGTGACAGGCGTATTCCAGGGCACGGCGAGATCAACGTCAAAATCACGCGTTTCACCCGGTTGTATGGTAAATGAATACGGCAAGGACCAATCAGCTAACACATAAGTTTGATGCACTTTGCGTTTGCGAGAACCGTGCTGTTTCGATCTGTCTTGTACAACTTCTTCCATATAACGGCAGCACAATTTTAATTCAATATTATCAATATCCTGTGCGCTTGATCCGCCATAGACATGAACGGTAAATTTTACCGCTTGACCAGGGTAAAGTACTTCTTGCTGAAGAACGGAATCGACCTTAGCAGAGCCAATTCCAAAACTGGCGAGGGTTTTCTTAAGAAACGACATACACACCTCCATCAATGTCTATTTATAGTAAAGCGCATGACTTTCAAAACTCAATTACCGTCCTCACATAACCAATTCATTTTTTTTAACATATTGATTGGTTAACTATCGATCATTTGAAAACTTGGTGCTAATCTAATCTTGATATGATTTATATCGTTATTCCTAGACAATTTAAGTGGATTGGCGATTGCCAGAAGGAGCCATCCTTCAAACACTTCGGTGCCAGAAGAGCAGCTCATAGTTGCCTAGGTCCATTACATCGGCAATGGATATGCCTGACTGTTAGGTAAATGAATGCGCCCAACAACTGTCAGGTTTTCGCACACAAACCGTAGTGCAATGCGTCGTCGTAGTGGCTTCGTTGCTGCTCCGGTTGCGAAAAAAATTGCACCTGCAAAAACTCTTGTTGAGAGCAATGCACTGACTGCATCGCCAGAGACAAAAGTTAACCAGGCTGCTTGATATAGAAAAGCGCAGAGCGATTTGTTTATTTAGACGACTCGTTTATACAAACGATTGGTTAACACAAGAAAGCACTCTGCGCTTTTTTCTTTTCTACTTTTCTTTTCTACTCTTTCCTACATTTGATACCTTAAGCGAAAACCATTACAAGACTATCTAAAAATCTAGGTTATCGAAAAAGCGAATTGTGGAGAAAGCTATGGCCATGAAATGTCACCGTATTGAAGAACTGCTTGAGTTACTCGAACCAGAATGGCAAAAGGATTCTGAATGTAACCTACTGCAATTTATCGTCAAATTGGCAGGTGAAGCGGGCTATAAAGGGCAACTGGAACAGCTCACTGACGATGTCCTTATTTATCATCTGAAAATGCGCAACAGCGCCAAAGATGAAGTGATCCCCGGCATCAAAAAAGATTATCAAGATGACTTTAAAACCGCACTGCTTCGTGCTCGTGGCGTCATCAAAGATTAACTATTTCAAATAGATAGATAAATCGATAAATAAATAGATAAGAGCGGCTGTTGAGTTAATGCCAATCAGTTAAGAGAATCCTCGTTCCCATGCTCTGAAGTGACCCCCAATAGTTGGACAACCAATTATTGGGGGTCTTTTATTTATGTCCAAATACAGTCGCGAGTTAAAGTTCAAAGTAGCTAAAAAGTATCTTGATGGCTCCACTCCTCGAGAGCTCGCTGAAAAATATTCTGTCCCAACAAAACATGTTCGTTATTGGGCTCATGTTTTCACTATGCATGGTTCAAATTCATTTTTAATTGATGGCCATTCTCTTAGTGCGGAAGC
>NZ_JBKEBW010000107.1:0-9114 GCF_047973365.1 Vibrio sp.
CTTGGTGTGAGGAGTGATTGAACCTGGTTTAGCCAGTACTTGACCACGTTCTACTTCATCACGCTTAGTACCACGTAGTAGCGCACCAACGTTCTCACCTGCACGACCTTCGTCCAGCAGTTTACGGAACATTTCTACACCAGTACATGTAGTGGTTGTAGTCTCGTGGATACCAACGATTGCTACTTCATCACCTACACGTAGGATACCGCGCTCGATACGGCCAGTTACTACTGTACCACGACCTTGGATTGAGAATACGTCTTCGATTGGCATCAGGAACGGCATGTCTACTGCACGCTCTGGCTCTGGGATGTACTCGTCCAGTGCTTTAGCCAGCTCAAGGATTTTCTCTTCCCACTGTGCTTCGCCGTTTAGCGCGCCTAGTGCAGAACCTTGGATTACTGGCAGGTCATCACCTGGGAAGTCGTATTCAGACAGAAGTTCACGAACTTCCATTTCTACTAGTTCTAGCAGCTCTTCATCGTCAACCATGTCACATTTGTTCATGAATACGATGATGTAAGGAATACCAACCTGACGGCCTAGTAGGATGTGCTCACGAGTTTGTGGCATTGGACCATCTGTTGCAGCTACAACTAGGATACCACCGTCCATTTGCGCAGCACCAGTGATCATGTTTTTAACATAGTCAGCGTGTCCTGGGCAGTCTACGTGTGCGTAGTGACGGCTTGGAGTATCGTATTCTACGTGTGAAGTAGAGATTGTGATACCGCGCTCACGCTCTTCTGGAGCGTTATCGATTGATGCGAAGTCACGAGCTGCACCGCCGTATACTTTTGAAAGAGTAGTACAGATTGCTGCTGTTAGAGTTGTTTTACCGTGGTCAACGTGGCCGATAGTACCAACGTTTACGTGCGGTTTCGTACGTTCAAATTTTTCTTTAGACACGTTCGTGTTCCTTCCTAGTTATGATTCACCCCAAGTAACGTTCACTCAAGGCGCGCCAGAATTTGCTATTTTATGCGCCAACGCTCGTCAGCGCAATAGATTCGTTATTAATCAAATAACGTTAACCGCGTTCCGCAATAATTGCTTCCGCAATATTTTTAGGAACCTCAGCGTACTCACTAAACTCCATAGAGTAAGAAGCACGACCTTGGGTCGCAGAACGTAGGTCGGTTGCATAACCAAACATCTCAGAGAGAGGTACTTTGGCATGGATAATTTTCAGACCAGCAAGGCCATCATCCATACCTTCGATCATGCCGCGACGACGGTTTAAGTCACCAACAACATCACCCATCCAATCTTCCGGAGTGGTTACTTCAACTTTCATTAGCGGTTCAAGAATAACTGGGTTTGCTTCAAGCGCACCTTTCTTGAATGCCATTGAGCCAGCGATTTTAAACGCCATCTCACTTGAGTCGACATCGTGGAATGAACCATCAAAGAGTGTGGCTTTAACATCCAATACTGGGTAGCCAGCCAACACACCGTTGTTCATTTGCTCCTCGATACCTTTCGCTACCGGAGCGATGAATTCCTTAGGAATTGCACCACCAACGATCTCGTCAACGAAGACAAAGCCCTGACCTACTTCAGCAGGTTCAATCTTCAGCCAAACGTGACCATATTGACCACGACCACCAGACTGACGAACAAATTTGCCTTCTACTTCCGATTTACCACGAATGGTTTCACGGTAAGCAACCTGAGGTTTACCCACGTTGCAGTCAACGCTGAATTCGCGTTTCATACGATCAACGATGATGTCCAGATGAAGCTCGCCCATACCAGAGATCAGTGTTTGACCCGTTTCTTGGTCTGTTTCAACACGGAATGATGGGTCTTCTGCGGCTAGTTTACCTAGCGCAATGGCCATTTTCTCTTGGTCAGCGGTAGAACGGGGTTCTACGGCGATCTGAATCACTGGCGTAGGGAATTCCATACGTTCCAAAATCACTTTGTGGTTCTGGTCACATAGAGTGTCACCTGTCGTTACATCTTTCAGACCGATCGCTGCGGCGATATCGCCAGCACGAACTTCTTTAATTTCTTCACGCTTGTTGGCGTGCATTTGCACGATACGACCAAAACGCTCTTTTTTGTCTTTCACTGAGTTGTAAACGGCATCGCCTGAATTTACCACACCGGAATAAACACGCATGAAAGTGAGCGTTCCGACAAATGGGTCTGTCGCAATCTTGAATGCTAACGCTGAAAACGGTTCGTTGTCGTCTGCATGACGTTCAACTTCGTTTTCACGTTCATCAACACCTTTGATTGAAGGTACATCTATTGGCGCTGGTAGATATTCAATCACCGCATCCAAAACGGCTTGCACACCTTTGTTTTTAAACGCACTACCACAAGTGGCCAATACGATTTCGTTGTTCAGTGTACGTTGACGTAACGCTTGCTTGATTTCAGCTTCAGTCAGCTCACCATCATCAAGGTATTTTTCCATCAATTCTTCACTGGCTTCAGCCGCAGCCTCAACCAAATGGTTGCGCCACTCTTCAGCAAGTTCGATCATGTCAGCTGGAATGTCTTCGTAGGTAAACGTCATGCCTTGATCGGCTTCATTCCAGTTGATGGCTTTCATCTTAATAAGGTCGATAACACCTCTAAACTCTTCTTCCGCACCAATGTTTAATTGGATGGGAACCGGAGTAGCACCAAGACGATTTTTAATTTGGTCTACAACGCGTAGGAAATCTGCGCCTGCACGGTCCATTTTGTTGACAAATACGATACGTGGTACGTGGTACTTATTTGCTTGACGCCATACCGTTTCAGACTGAGGTTCAACACCTGATGCGCCACAGAATACAACTACAGCACCATCTAGCACGCGCAGTGAACGTTCGACTTCGATAGTAAAGTCAACGTGTCCAGGAGTATCAATGATGTTGATGCGGTGATCTTGGAATTGTGCTTCCATACCACGCCAGAAAGTCGTCGTCGCAGCCGAAGTGATAGTGATACCACGTTCCTGCTCCTGCTCCATCCAGTCCATGGTTGCGGCGCCATCGTGAACTTCACCGATTTTGTGAGAAAGACCAGTGTAGAACAGAATACGTTCAGTCGTCGTTGTTTTACCTGCATCTACGTGAGCACAGATACCGATGTTACGGTAGCGCTCAATAGGAGTTTTGCGAGCCACGATTGAATCCTCTTATTAGAGATAGGGACTATTGCTATAGCTACCAACTGTTCTCACTTTGAGAAAATACAGGCCTCTAGATATAGCAATAGTTCCTAGCATAAGCATAGGAACTAAAGAAGTGCTGCAAGGAACCTTGCAGCACTGAAAAGGTATTACCAACGGTAATGAGCAAACGCTTTGTTCGCTTCAGCCATACGGTGAACGTCTTCACGTTTCTTAACAGCTGTACCTTTGTTTTCTGACGCGTCTAGCATTTCAGCAGCTAGGCGAGCAGCCATAGATTTTTCACCACGCTTACGCGCAGCTTCAACTAACCAACGCATAGCAAGTGCGTTACGGCGAACCGGACGTACTTCTACTGGAACTTGGTAAGTTGAACCACCCACACGGCGAGATTTAACTTCTACCGCTGGGCGTACATTTTCAAGAGCTTCTTCAAATACTGCTAAGTGATCTTTACCAGATTTCTCAGCCATAGTGTCTAGTGCAGTGTAAACGATTTTTTCTGCAGTAGATTTTTTACCGTCAACCATAAGGATGTTAACGAATTTTGCCAGCAGTTCAGATTTGAACTTTGGATCTGGAAGGATCTTACGCTGACCAATAACGCGACGACGTGGCATGGATTTTCTCCGTTGTCTTAATTCAGGTTTTATCCAAAACTTTTCAGTTTTTTCAAAAATTAAAAATTGAAAATAAGTGTTTGGCCTTACTTAACGCTTTCTTTATTAGAAAAGACGCATTAAGACTTAGGACGCTTCACACCGTACTTAGAACGAGCTTGTTTACGGTCGTTCACGCCAGCACAGTCTAGTGCGCCGCGAACGGTGTGGTAACGTACACCCGGAAGGTCTTTTACACGACCGCCACGGATAAGTACTACACTGTGCTCTTGTAGGTTGTGACCTTCACCACCGATGTATGAAGTAACTTCAAAACCGTTAGTTAGACGTACACGACATACTTTACGTAGTGCTGAGTTAGGTTTTTTAGGTGTAGTAGTGTAAACACGAGTACATACACCACGTTTTTGTGGGCACGCTTCTAGTGCTGGCACGTTGCTTTTAACAACTTGCTTTGCACGTGGCTTGCGAACCAACTGGTTAATAGTTGCCATTAACTAGCTCCTGATTTGCTGAAATTAGCTTGGTGAAAAATCTATCCCTATTCACAATGCGTAAATAGGGACGCAAAATTCTATGCAGCAGTGGGATGTGTGTCAAGAAATATACAGATCTTTTTTTAGCCCGTTGCTGGACATAAAAATGAACTGAATATTCATGACCAGAGACGACTTACCAAGATATTGATTTTGAATGATTTATTGTCAATTCAACAAACTCAAATCTATTGATAATTTGCATGTTTGGTGCGACTTTTTCTGACCAACCACGGGCTTGGAGATCCTCTTGCAAGACAAAGACCTGACCAGCCCGCACAATATGCGCATCATATCCAGCTTGTGGACTAGAGGCGTAAATAGCATTTTCCACCAGCAAAAGGGTATCTGTCGGCTGCAGGTAGCGAGACACAAGCTTCAGTTTTTCCAAAGATTTTACGATATGTAGCACTTGTGTACCTCAGAAAGTAAGCAGTTGGTCGAACTCATCCCACCGCTCAGCGATTTGCTGTGGAGAGACAATTTCACCCTCGATAATGAGTTCGCTCGGCGCTAGTCCCCACTGCTGTAAACTCTGCGTGCAAATATAACGCTGCTCAATATCATACAAATCGAGCAACTTAAACGCGCTGATATAGTCTCGGCTCAGTACTTGGGACGGATCCTGACCCTTTAACAATTGCAACACCCCTTCACCAACAAAGAAAACAGCTAGCTCTTCCGAATAGGCAGAAGCAGCTAAAATGGCGTCCAGCCCTTCACGAGCAGAAGAAGAACCATGGGGAGGTGTATGAAAAATGAAAGCGACTTTTTTCAAAATTGAACCACTCTATCTTGACTCAACAGAGCTTCGGCTAAACTTCCTAATCCTGACTGCTCAAAGTGTTCGGCAAGATTATCAACAGGCAATTGATGCTGGCTGGCTTCATCTTGTCCAACCACGCCGCGACGCAACGCTGCTGCGACACAAGTTTCCAATCGCACTTGATGCTGAATTGCCAGTGATTGCCAAGCCTTCACCAGATCAAACTCATCGTTGGCAGGTACGGTCAGTTTGGAGGCATTAAACACACCATCTTGATAGAAAAAGACACTTTTCAACTGGTGTCCTTTTTCTATCAAAGCTTGTGCAAACAGATACGCGTTACGCGCAGACTGAGTTCCGTATACAGACCCATTGACCACTAAAGAGTAAGTCAACGAAGCGGGGCTTAAACTCACGCTTCATCATCCTCAGTTTTACGCTGACGGATATACAGGTAAACCGTGTGCTTAGAAATATTCAGACGATCCGCCACGCGGTTAATCGCATCTTTAATATCAAAGATACCTTTGTCGAACAGCGCCATAACGATTTGCCGGTTCTTGGTATTGTTCGATACCGTTTTGTCGGTATTGATCTCTTCAATCGTACGTTCAACGGTTTGGTCTACCAGCTCTTCGACATCACTGGCGAAGTTCACTGAAGAAGCCGCATCTTGCGCTTCCTGCGTTGGCATAAACGATTGAAGAACCTGAGAGAAAGGTGCATCGAGGTTGACGTTAATACACAGCAAACCAATCACACGGTTGTCGCCATTACGGATAGCTACCGTAATCGACTTCATCAACACTCCGCCTTTGGCACGGGTGAAATAAGAACGAGAGAAGTTGCGTTCTGAGCCTTCGATGTCGCGCAACATTTTTAACGCAAGATCGGTAATAGGCGAACCTACCTGACGACCCGTGTTTTCACCATTAGCGATTTTAATTGCAGAGGTATTCAGATCTTCTAATGAGTGCAACACAATCTCACAAAAAGGACCAATCAAGCTGGCGATACCATCTACAACCGCCTCATAAGAGCGCAAAATCACTTTGTCATGCTCAGTGAATGGTTTCACGTGAACGGATTCCATTTCTAGCAGCATGTCTGCATTATTAAATGTTTCTGTTGTTGTCACTGTACTTTGACCTTAAAACGCAAAATCAACAAATTGTTGTAAGTCTATCAGAAAATTTTATTTGAATGCTTAGCTATCTCACCAACAAGTGATTTGAAACAAATTATGTGCTGAAGCTCACTGAAATAAAAAAAGGCCTGAAGCTGTCAGACCTTTTAGACTGCTCTCTCATTCCCATGCTCCGCGTGGGAATGAGAAGATTAGCTAGATACTTAATAGACCGATAGCTTACTGCGCTGCAGCTTCGCTGTTATCGATTTTGAGCAATTCAACTTCGAATACCAAGGTTGAGTTAGTAGGAATGGTTGGTGTGTCTTGCTCGCCGTATGCTAGCTCTGGCGGAATCACAAACTTGAATTTAGAACCGACAGTCATCAACTGAACGCCTTCGGTCCAACCCGGGATAACACGGTTTAGAGGGAAGGTTGCAGGTTCACCACGATCGTAAGAGCTATCAAACTGAGTACCGTCAGTCAGAGTGCCTTTGTAATGGACCTGAACCGTGTCGGTCTCTTTTGGTTGCTCACCTTCTGCTGGTGTGATCACTTGGTAAAGCAGACCAGACTCCGTTTTCTTCACGCCTTCCTGAGCTTCAAACTCAGAACGGAATTTGTCACCCGCTGCTTTGTTTGCTGCGGCTTTCTCAGCCGTTTTCGCTTGCATGGTTTCAGCCACTCGCTTGTCCAGAGACTCTAATGCCGCGCGAGTATCTTCTTCAGAAAGTTCTGCTTTGCCAGCAAAGACGTGCTCAATACCCTGAAGGACAAGATCTTTATTTAGTTCGATACCAATTTCACGAGGCTTATCTAGGCTGGTGTTTAGGTAGTTGGCGAACGAGACACCAATAGCGTATGCAGCTTTCTCATCGTCAGTTTTAAAAGTGACTGCCTGTTGCTCTTGTGCTGCCGGAGTCGCTTCCACTTTCGGTGCTTCATCTTTTTGGCAACCGACTGCAAGCATTACCGTTGCAGCTAGCAGTGACACTTTAAATAGTGATTTCATTAAATTCTCCAATTTGTTGGCAAAGCTCATTTTGTTGGCAAAGCTGATTCTGTTGATAAAGCGGATCCTGTTGGAAAAGCTTCAGTTATGATGCACAAAATCAGTTATCTCTCTGGTACATCACAAAAAGTTGTACCAATATAGCGGTATGTTTTGAGATTGTCTCTACGGATAATTAGACCTCATGCGGATAATTTACCATCTCACACTCTGTTTTACTGTCATGGTTGCGTTAAACGGCTGCTTTTTCTCTGGAAAAGAGCTCGAACGTTGGGATTTAGAGCCCAACGGCTCTGCCAGTTTTGGCTTAAGCCGCGATGGACGATTTGCGCTTATTTATTCCCAACAACACCAATTGGTTCTGTGGGATTTAAACTCACGCGAGAAACTCGCCGAACTCGGCGCCCAAGACCCACAACAAAATACGGTATCGCGTATTCGCATTGCCGATAGTGGGCAATTTGCCGTTACCGCTAGCCAAATTAACTTTGCCGTTTGGAACCTTGCTTGGTCACAAGCGAAAGGCTTATGGTCCATTTCAGATGGACTCATCCGCGACATAGATATCAGCAGTGATGGACAGCAAGTCTTGCTCGGTCTATCGAATGGTAAAGCCATTTACGTCGATTTAGTCAACGGACGTCGCATGGAGTTCCTTGCGCACCAGGAAAAAGTCAATTCCGTTGCTCTTTCACCAAACGGCCGCTATGCCCTCACCGGTGGCAACGACTACAAAGCTTACTTTTGGGATACCAAAACCGGGCAAATCATCCATACCTTTGAACATAAGCAGAGAGTCAACCGTGTTGCCTTGCAGCGCGACGGTAAACTGGCCTTTACCTCAGATGGTGGCGATGAAGCTTTTATTTGGCAATTACCAAGCGGACTAAAGCAAACTCAACTGCACAGTTTCTCAAGACAATTGATCTTTTCCAGCGCGCGTTTTTCTGACGATGGGGCATTTTTAGTCACAGGCACGCCGTCAAGTCGAATTGAAGTTTGGGATAGCAAGAGCGGCGACAAACTGGAGAGCTTCGACGCGGAACCAAGAAAAGATGCACGTCCACCACGAGCAGTAGTGTATGATGCCGCCTTCGATTCAAAACAGCGGATCATTTCAAGCACTTCTGCCGGCATTGCACAAGCCTGGCAAAGAGACGAATAAGCCGCTAGAGCATATCTGGGTATGACGATGACAGAACAGCACACAGTACAGTTAGAGCAACGTATTGAAGATTTGGAATGCAAAGTCGCGTTTCAAGAGCAGACGATTGATGAGCTCAATGAAGCGCTCGCTCAGCAACAGTTGTTGATCAACAAAATGAAAGATCAAATGAAATACGTGGTAGGAAAAATGAAAAATATGGAAACGTCCAACATGGCGGATCCAAACAAAGAGCCGCCACCACCACATTACTAACACTCTCTGGTAAACATGGGTTTTAAGCAAAGTAATAAGCGATAACAGCGCCTGCTACCACTAAGCATCCGCCGATACGACGAAGCTGGTTATCCGGTTGTTCACTTAACTGAGCAACCATTTGCCGCCAACCATTTGGGGCAATTAAAGGACCAAGTCCTTCAACCACTAGCACTAATCCCAATGCCATCCAAAGTGAATTCGACATTATTTGTTCCTATAATCAAGAAAGGCTCCCAAAGGAGCAATGCCAATCAGTTAAGAAAATCTCTCGTTCCCATGCTCTGAAGTGACCCCATAAAGTTGGACATTTCTGTTAAGCGGCTTGCAAGGCCTGATTTCGATATTCTATCGGAGTCAGGCCTTTAAATTTCACCTTAATCCGTTTTGTATTGTAATACTCTATATATTCTTCGATATTTGCAATCAGTTCATCAGCATCAGTGAAGCTTTGACCGTGATACATCTCTGTTTTGAGTAAAGCGAAGAAGTTTTC
>NZ_JBKEBW010000091.1:0-43481 GCF_047973365.1 Vibrio sp.
AATCCAGAGCTACTTGGTCATCTAAAAGAAGCGTCTGAGCGTGGCGTTATCGTCGTGAACCTAACTCAGTGTTTGGCTGGCAAAGTTAATATGGGTGGTTACGCAACAGGCTGTGCTTTGGCAGATTCCGGCGTGATCAGAGGTTTTGATATGACACCAGTAGCGGCACTAGCAAATCTTCACTACCTTTTGAGCCAAGATTTGTCGTACGAAGAAATCAAGCAAAAGATGCAAGAAGTGTTACGTGGCGAAATGAGCCTGTAAACGGTTATCTTCAACATCCGAAATACGAAAAAGCCCAATTTACAAAATTGGGCTTTTTGCTTTGAAAGAGGTGTGTTGTTTAGTTCAAGTTTGGGTTCACTCGAACGATGTCTTGCTCTTCTCCACTGAATTGTTTCTTCAATTCTTGCTTAGATTTAAAGCTGATTTCACCACCAGCGGCGACCGTCATGTGCTGCGCCTCGGTGTTATGTTTTGATTGATACAACATCACAGCTTGCATACATGAGTCTCGCTGCTCTTGGGAAAGTGGTGTACCCTCAGGCCATCTTCCTGTCTCTACTGCGTAAACCAATCGCTCATAGACTTCTGGAGTTATCGCATTTAATAATTGTTCTGCGTCCATAATGTACCTTCTTATTACATTCTATTTACAGAACATAACGGTATAGAAAGCAGAGTCAAGAGCTCGAAAATGAATTGGTGTAACGGATCACAAGCCAAACCATGCAACGAACAGACTGGTTACTCGCAGGCCTTGCCAGCCTGACATTAACAGGTTGCTTCGAAGGCAACGTCACCACTGAAGAATTGTGCCAAAATAATCCACAACTTCGCTGTGAAAACTTAAATATGGACGATGGTCAATGTCGCATACCTCGTACCAATTTGGTTTGGCATCGCTTTGAGCTACTTAAAGATCCATCAGAAGCTAATCAAGTCATCGAATACGGGTTAGTTGCTGAGTATCGCAAATGTTTAGAACTCGCGTCACAGATCACTCCGATTGATCAAAGCGCGCTAAAACGTAAAAGATTTGATGCCTTGGTGCACAGCATTGATGAGCTGGATCGTATCGTCAATAACTTAAAAGGCTCTAACGACCCAGCAACACTTTACTTCTTGTGGTCTCAAACGGGTGACGACCAAGCACGTCGTCAGTTTTTACAAATGGAAGGCAAACCAGAGCTCAATACCGCAGAAATGCAGTACGCACTCGCCACCTTCTATACCAACCGCGATCCACAAAAGACATTAACATTACTTCATAATTCGCTATCGATGTCGAACGAAGACAATCTAAAACCAGAAATTTTGAAGTCATTGGCCAGTATTAACCAAGGTCTAGGTAATAAAGAGCAGGCTTACTTATGGGCCATGGTTGCAAAGCGCTATGATGTCCCGCTTGCTGACGAGCAACAATTGCAACGCATGTTTAACTTTGCCGACCCAGAGAAATATGAGCAATTAGATGATCTGGCTAAATCTATATCTAAGACAATAGATAAAGGGAATTATTCACCAAGGATGATCCCTAGCGATTTATAAAATAAAAAACTCCCGTTCATGTCGGGAGTTTTTTATTTCTACAGTAACGGTTCAGTATTTTATTAATTGAAAGGATGAAACATTCTTTCTACCAAAACTGGCGTTATTGATCGGATTTGTTGAAAATTAACGACACCGAGTTGACACAAAAACGCTCACCCGTTGTTTGCGGTCCATCTTCAAAAACGTGACCTAAATGGCTGTCACAAGTGGCACATCGAATCTCAGTTCGGACCATTCCGTGACTCAAATCCTTAAGATAACGCACCGCAGAGTCGTTAATCGGGGCATCGAAACTCGGCCAACCACAGCCAGAGTCATACTTGTTATCGGAGACAAATAGAGGGGTGTTGCAACAGGTACAGGCATACACACCTGTCTCTTTATTATGAAGCAGTTTACCGGAGAACGGAGGCTCTGTGCCTTGCTCGCGACAGACGCGAAACTCTTCCTCAGAGAGCTGCTCGCGCCACTGTTCATCGGACTTCGTTACTTTTCTTCCGCTTTGTTCTACCAATTTCTGTTCCTTATTTCTTATTTTTGGCAATGACTTTTTTAGCAAAAAACTTGCTTCTCGTAACAGTTGTAGCACATACTTTCTCACCAGGACACCATGTGTAATTAATTTGATACGAGTTCTTATCTCGAAAGTTATATTACGCCAACTGGAATGTAGAATAACCAGTTAAAAGTTTAAAAAACGAGCATTTGCGAAGAATTGTTAAAAAAAGCGTCGCTTTTTTTTGACTTTAAACAAGTTAAGTCCGATTATCTGTTGCAGATGTTTACTGGATTTTGTAATTTTACTACCAGTTATCTTTAATCAGAAATTAAGTTGTGGAGCAACTATAATGACTATCAAAGTAGGTATTAACGGTTTTGGCCGTATCGGTCGTTTCGTATTCCGTGCAGCGCAAGAGCGCAACGACATCGAAGTTGTAGGTATTAACGACCTTATCGACGTAGATTACATGGCATACATGCTTAAGTACGACTCAACTCACGGCCGTTTCAACGGTACTGTTGAAGTTGAAGGCGGTAACCTAATCGTTAACGGTAAAACTGTACGTGTAACTGCAGAGCGCAACCCAGAAGACCTAAAATGGGACGCAATCGGTGTTGACGTAGTAGCTGAAGCAACTGGTCTTTTCCTAACTGACGAGACTGCACGTAAGCACATCACTGCTGGTGCGAAGAAAGTTGTTCTAACTGGTCCTTCAAAAGACGCTACTCCAATGTTCGTAATGGGCGTTAACCACGCTACTTACGCTGGTCAAGACATCGTTTCTAACGCTTCTTGTACTACTAACTGTCTAGCGCCTATCGCTAAAGTTCTTAACGACAAATTCGGTATCGAATCTGGTCTTATGACTACAGTTCACGCAACTACAGCAACTCAAAAAACTGTAGATGGTCCTTCTGCTAAAGACTGGCGCGGTGGTCGTGGTGCTTCTCAAAACATCATTCCATCTTCAACTGGTGCTGCTAAAGCAGTAGGCGTTGTACTTCCAGCAGTTAAAGGTCTTCTAACTGGTATGGCTTTCCGCGTACCAACAGCTAACGTTTCTGTTGTTGACTTAACTGTTAACCTGAAAAACGCTGCTTCTTACGAAGAAATTTGTAAAGCAATGAAAGAAGCTTCTGAAGGCGAAATGGCTGGCGTTCTTGGCTACACTGAAGATGCAGTAGTATCTCAAGACTTCATCGGCGAAAAATGCACTTCAGTATTCGATGCTAAAGCTGGTATCGCTCTAACTGACAAATTCGTTAAAGTTGTATCTTGGTACGACAACGAAATCGGTTACTCAAACAAAGTTCTAGACCTAATCGCTCACATCTCTAAGTAATGTAAGCATTAGCGAAGAAATTCGTTGAGAATGATGAAAAGGCGGCCGATGTGTCGCCTTTTTTAGTTTTGTAAACTTTAGTGTTTCAATGACAACCAGCCAAACAGAAGCTGAATGAGGAACGATATTTATGGATCTAAAATCTCTCCCTACCCTGACTTACCTTTCTGACAATGTCACTATTGTTGAAAAAGATGATGTAAAAATTGTACGTGTTATCCACGACAAAGCGACGGCAGCTATCGCATTACACGGTGCTCATGTGCTTTCGTATATTCCAGCAGGCAAAGAAGACCTTATTTGGATGAGCAGCAACACACCTTTTGATGGTAAAGCAGCTCTCCGTGGCGGTATTCCAGTTTGTTGGCCATGGTTTGGCAAAATCGCGGAACCTGGCCACGGTTTTGCTCGAATCTGTGAATGGAAACTGGCAGAGCACAGAGAAAACGAACAAGGCGTTGTTGTCGTACTAGAGCTTGAACAAACAGAACAGACATTCGCTATTTGGCCTTATAAATTTAAGACCCGTTTGTTCGTTGAAATTGGCGATCAATTGAAAGTCACTTTGGAAGTAAACAATACTGATGAAAAAGCTTGGACTTTCTCCAGTGCGCTTCACACTTATCTTAATGTCGGCGATATTGCTCAAGTTTCCACATCAGGTATGGGCGCTGAGTACATCGACAAACTGCAAGATTCTAAGATCTGTCAAGGTGAGGCATCGTTAGTTCTAACGGATACCATTGACCGAATCTATACCATGCCAGAGCAGATCATCAAAGTATCAGACCCTGTACTGAAACGTGCGCTATCTATTGAAAATAGCGGTCACAATTCCGCGGTACTTTGGAACCCTTGGTCACAAGGTTCTAAGGCAATGGCTGATATGCCAGATGATGGTTACAAAACTATGTTCTGTGTTGAGTCAACCATCCATGCTCCATGCCTGTCTGCCGGCCAAACGTTGCAACCGGGTGAGCAGTACCTATTAGCAACGACCATTTCGGCAAACTGACCATCTCGTCTTAATGTGGTCTTAACCGAAAAGAGAAAACCCGATAAGCAGTGTTTATCGGGTTTTTATTTATGTACTTAAATGAAGCGTTTAAGCGACATTATACCGTTCTAGAAAAATATCTGATCAGTGAATGGGTGTCGATAAGCAAACCCTCTGAGCCATGGATGGCTCGGCGGAGCCCCATGGACGGGTTTATGCGTGTTTGTGTTCGACGCTCATTCGCTGTTCCACCTATGTTCAATCTGATCATATTCTTACCTAGGATGGTATGAGTGCTGATGACTTAAATCATAAGCATGACAATGAATACCACAGCAAGAACTGAGATTGCACCTGCAAACGCATAACAAGCAATTTTGCCGACCACGCCGGTATGGAATTTCAGATCATGCATACCATGGTGAATTCGGTGCATTGCGTGCCACATTGGCAGTGCAAGCGTAGCAATGATAAACAGCGCACCGATAATGTTGGTAGCAAAACTAACGACACGCTCATAACTAAGCGTATCCGCATCAATAATGCCTAGTGGTATCAAAATACCTAATACGAATACAGTGACAGGGGTGATCATAGCGAACCATGTACCGCCTGCACCAAACAGTCCCCACCATACCGGTTCATCTGAACGTTTTGGATTGGTATTAATCACAATAAGCTCCTTACACCACAATGAGAACAATAAGCGAGATGAAGGCAACGGCTGCCCACTGGCTCAATACAACGATTTTCTTATCCAGCAACTTGCCTTTTATGCGGATGGGCATCACTTGCGGCATCATGCTGAAAAAGGTTTGAGCGTGAAATAGACTTCCCGCGAGCGCAACAATGTTAATGGCGATAACGACAGGGTTTGCCATAAATCCAAGCCATGTGTTCCATGCTTCAGGACCTTTTACCAACGCTCCCAAACCGACAGTCAGGAACAAGGTAAAAAGAATGAGCGGCAGAACCGTCGCTTCGCGCACCATGTAAAAACGATAGAAAGGATGATCTTTCCACCAAGTACGTTTCATCTGACGAACATAAGGTTTACGGTTACTCATCCTTAGCCCTCCACTTTGTTTGTTGAACCGTCTGGTTTCAACATTGCAATCACGAAGTCCATTGACGATTCCACTTTACCTTGGTTTACCGCCGCTGCTGGGTCGACATGTTTTGGACAAACTTCAGAACAGTAACCAACAAAAGTACAACCCCATGCGCCATTGTCACCGTTGATCAGCTTCATACGCTCTGCTTTACCATGGTCACGAGAGTCAAGATTGTAACGATGAGCCAGTGTTAGCGCTGCTGGGCCGATGAACTCAGGGTTAAGACCGAACTGAGGACACGCCGCATAACACAAACCACAGTTGATACAGCCAGCGAACTGTTTGTAGCGTGCCATCTGTTCTGGCATCTGGTTATTTGGACCATCTTCAGGTGTACGGTCATTACCAATGATGTAAGGTTTGATGGCTTCAAGACGTTCGATAAACGGCGTCATATCAACAATCAAATCTTTCTCAATCGGGAAGTTCGCTAATGGTTCGATTTTCAAACCATTCGGATAATCACGCAGGAAGCTCTTACATGCCAGTTTAGGCACGCCATTCACCATAATGCCGCATGAACCACAAATCGCCATACGACAAGACCAGCGGTATGAAAGCTCTTTATCTAAGTGATCTTTCACATAACCGATGGCATCGAGTACCGACATGGTTTCATCAAAAGGCACTTCAAAGCTTTGCAGATGAGGCTGCGTATCTTTTGCTGGGTCGTAGCGCAAGATCTCTACTTTTTGAATACGATTGGCCATTACTTTTGATCCTCCGCACTGACACCTGCTTCTTTAGCCGCTTCTGCTGCTGCGGCTTTTTCAGCAGCTTCACCGTAAAGTCGAGCTTTAGGTTGAGACTTAGTGATGGTGACCGGGCTGTAATCAATCTTCGGTGCATCACCATTTTGATAGAACGCAAGTGAGTGTTTTAGGTAGTTCTCGTCATCACGCTCGGTACAGCCTTTGTCTAAACGCTGGTGAGCACCACGAGATTCTTTACGTAGCAGTGCAGAATGAACCATAGCTTCAGCCACTTCTAAACCGTAACCCACTTCAATGGCATAAAGCAGGTCAGTGTTGAACACTTTACCTTTATCTTTAATGCCAATTTTTTTGTAGCGCTCTTTAAGCTCAGCCAGTTTATCGATGGTTTGTTGCATCAAATCTTCTTGACGGTAGATACCACAACCGGCTTCCATGGTGTGACCCATTTCCGTACGGATCGTCGCCCAGTTCTCATCGCCTTGCTGATCAAGCAGTGCCTGGATGCGTGCTTCAACCGCTTTAACTTGCTCATCAATCGCTTGGTCGTCCCAGCCTTTGAACGCTTCAGCGCGTTCTACCGCGTGTTCACCAGCAACGCGACCGAATACCACGAACTCAGCCAGTGAGTTTGAACCGAGACGGTTTGCACCGTGAAGACCAACAGATGCACATTCCCCAACCGCGAATAGACCACTAATGCGAGTTTCACATTGAGTATTGGTTTCAATACCACCCATGGTGTAGTGAACGGTCGGGCGAATTGGAATTGGCTCTTTCGCCGGGTCAACGTTAACGTATGCTTTAGCAAGCTCGCAGATAAACGGTAGACGCTCTTGCAGATATTCTTCGCCTAAGTGACGTAGGTCTAGCATAACGACATCACCCAGTGGGTGTTTGATGGTGTTGCCTTTTTGCTGTTCATGCCAGAAAGCTTGTGAAACTTTGTCGCGAGGACCTAATTCCATGTATTTGTTTTTTGGTTGACCAACAGGGGTTTCTGGTCCCATGCCGTAATCTTGCAGATAACGGTAGCCGTCTTTATTGACTATGATACCGCCCTCACCACGACAACCTTCAGTCATCAGGATACCAGTACCCGGCAGACCTGTTGGGTGGTATTGAACAAACTCCATGTCACGTAGAGGAACACCATGGCGATAAGCCATCGCCATACCGTCACCGGTTACGATGCCGCCGTTGGTATTACAGTGATATACGCGACCCGCGCCACCGGTTGCTAATACCACCGATTTCGCTTTGATAACAACTAATTCGCCCTCAGACATATGGATAGCGACTAAGCCTTGTACTTCGCCATCAACAACCAATAGATCGACAACAAAATACTCGTCAAACCGTTTGATTTGAGGGTACTTAATTGAAGTTTGGAAGAGAGTATGTAGCATGTGGAAGCCAGTTTTGTCGGCGGCAAACCATGTGCGTTCGACTTTCATACCGCCGAAACGACGAACGTTAACTTCGCCATTTTCTTTACGGCTCCATGGGCAACCCCATTGTTCCATTTGAATCATTTCTCGGGTGGAATTTTTTACAAAATATTCCACAACATCCTGCTCACATAGCCAGTCTCCACCGCCAACCGTGTCGTTGAAGTGGTTGTCCAGGCTGTCTTCTTCCTTGATAACTGCTGCGGAACCGCCTTCAGCGGCTACCGTGTGAGAACGCATCGGATAAACTTTAGATATCAGGGCAACTTCTAGGTTTGGGTTCGCTTCAGCTGCTGCAATTGCAGTACGAAGACCCGCACCACCTGCGCCGATGACTGCGATATCTGTGGTAATTGTCTGCACAGTTATCCTCCAGTGTAATGTCTGTTGGTGATGAGCTGAGATGCTCATTCCTCGTTATTTATATTGGGTGGTTGTCCGGTGAGCAGCAAAAAATCTGAAGTCTCCGAATCAAGCCAAATCCACTTATAAAGTGGTAGATCAAGTTTAGGAGAGGTCTGAGATGAAAAAATTGATTTTGTTGGGCTTTTGCTTATGTAGTGCACACATAAGCATACAATTTTTATCATGTGTGATTTGAATCACGTTTGGGTTTTGCATTTTGCGTTGAAGAGGTAAAATTGGTTCAATCCTGATTATATGAATAGCCAAATGAACAAGTCCGACTGGATGCCTAGCGCATCAATAGAACAACTACAGCAACGCGCGCAACTACTGACGACAATTCGTCACTTCTTTGCCATTAGAGATGTACTGGAAGTCGATACTCCCGCTATGAGTCACGCTACAGTGACCGATATCCATTTACATACTTTCCAAACGGAATTTGTTGGCCCTGACTATGCCAAAGGTAGCCGTTTGCATTTGATGACTAGCCCTGAGTTTCATATGAAACGACTGCTCGCGGCTGGAAGTGGCTCTATTTATCAGATCAATAAGGCATTTCGTAACGAAGAGAATGGTCGTTATCACAACCCAGAGTTCACTATGCTCGAGTGGTATCGCGTTGGTTTTGACCACCATGATCTGATGGATGAAATGGACGAATTGTTGCAATTAATATTAAAAGTGGCGGCAGCAGAGCGCATGACTTACCAAAATGCATTTTTATCTGTGCTGCATGTTTGTCCGCTAGAAGGTTCGATGCATGAGCTGAAGAAAGCTGCGGCAACACTCGGCTTAAGTGATATCGCTGAGCCAGAAGAAGACAGAGATACTTTATTGCAGCTTCTCTTTAGCATTGGTGTTGAACCGCATATCGGGCAGCGGGTTCCGGCCTTTGTTTATGATTTTCCGGCTTCTCAGGCAGCGCTGGCGAAAATCAATCCGCAAGACCCAAGGGTGGCAGATCGCTTTGAAGTCTATTTTAAAGGCATTGAATTGGCGAATGGTTTTCATGAGCTGGATAACGCTAAAGAGCAACTGGCTCGCTTTAAAGAAGACAATCGAAAACGCTTAGCAATGGGGCTTGAAGAGCAGCCGATAGACTATCATCTGATCGCGGCACTGGAATCCGGTTTACCGGAGTGTGCAGGAGTCGCACTAGGGATCGATCGTTTGATCATGTTGGCGCTCGGTGAAGAGCATATTGATAAAGTGACCGCTTTCCCATTCCCACGCGCGTAACGTTCTCTCGTGCGTAAAGTAATAAGTAAAGTAATAAGTAAAGTAATAAATAGCTTCACATTGTCTTAAATGTGGTGGAAAGGTCTTAAATGTGGCGGAAAGAAGCTGAAACCATGACACATGCCAAGGATTATAGGTGGTAACTGCTCGCCTCAGGCGTTTAACCTCGTTATACTCCTTGTCTGATTTTGAATCACCATTATTTGATACACAACGGTAAGAGCGCAGGACATGCAAGAATACATTCAGTTTTTCCAACAAAATATGATCCTATCACTAGCTTGGGTCGGTATTTTAGTTGCATTGATTTTCAATATTTATAAATCTGCAACAGCAACATACAAAGAGCTCACTGCACCAGAAGTGACTCAGCTTTTAAACCGCGAGAATGGTGTTGTTGTCGATATTCGTGCCAAAGACGAATTCAAACGTGGTCACATTACTGACGCACTTCACATTTTGCCGACTGATATCAAAGCGAATAACTTTGCTGTGCTTGAAAGTCATAAATCTGACCCAATCATTGTGGTATGTAAGATGGGACAAACTGCTCGTGAAAGTGCAGATTTACTAACCAAAGCTGGTTTTGAGAACGTAAGCGTTCTGAAAAACGGCATTACAGGCTGGGTTGATGCAAAACTTCCGCTTGTTCGTGGTAAAAAATAACGCCCACAATTGATTTGAGATGCTGCTTAAATGGGCAGCATTTGATTGAAAGAGATGTGATGTTTTACTCGTATTTTTCTGGAACACATTTCAATGATGTCTCAGCCTCGTAAATCAGAACGTTCTCGGTTCGTCTCAGGGTATCAACCTTGACCGGAATTTATCAGTATTAAGGACTTGAAAATGGCTGAAGCAGCAACTCAAGAAGCACAACAAAACTTCGCAATCCAACGTATTTTCCTAAAAGATGTTTCTTTCGAAGCACCTAATTCTCCAGTAATGTTCCAAAAAGAGTGGAACCCAGATGTGAAACTGGATCTGGATACTCAAAGCCGTGAGCTAGGTGAAGGTGTTTACGAAGTGATTCTACGTCTGACTGTAACAGTTAAAAATGCAGAAGAAACTGCTTTTTTATGTGAAGTTCAACAAGGCGGTATCTTCACCGTTGAGAACATGGAAGCGGGTCAACTAGCGCATTGTCTAGGTGCATTCTGCCCGAACATCATTTTCCCATACGCTCGTGAAACTATCTCTAGCTTAGTGGTTAAAGGTACATTCCCACAACTGAACCTAGCACCAGTTAACTTTGATGCATTGTTCATGAATTACCTGCAACAGCAAGCTGCTGGTCAAAGTGCAGCAAGCGCTGACGCTTAATGCGATAGCGATTTAAATATGTAGCCATTCGTGGCAATGAATGCACAGAGTACTTGATGAGTACGATGTGCATTTTTATTTTTACCCAAGCATATTGCTATTCACTCACTCCTAAATAGGATTGGCATATTGAACTTTGGGTATAAAATTAGTGTTAACAAACGATTATCCATCGGGCGGAACAATGACAGAAGCACAAGTAAATAATGCCTACGGTAAAACGGTATCCATGACAGTTATCGGTGCCGGCTCTTACGGAACCTCATTGGCAATTTCATTAGCACGTAATGGCGCTAACGTTGTTCTTTGGGGGCACGAGCAAGAGCACATGGCTAAATTACAGGCTGAGCGCGCTAACCAAGAATTTTTACCAGGCATCGATTTCCCAGACTCATTGATTGTTGAATCTGATTTGAAAAAGGCCGTAGAAGCCTGCCGTGATCTGCTGGTGGTTGTTCCGAGCCATGTGTTTGGTATTGTACTGAAAAGTCTCAAACCATATCTGCGTCCAGATACTCGTCTTTGCTGGGCAACCAAAGGTTTAGAGCCAGAAACCGGTCGACTATTACAGGATGTTGCTCATGATGTGATTGGTGATTGTCATTCGTTGGCTGTGCTGTCTGGCCCTACCTTTGCTAAAGAACTTGCGATGGGTATGCCAACCGCAATTTCGGTAGCCTCGCCAGATGAGCAGTTTGTTAAAGACTTACAAGAAAAAATCCACTGTAGTAAAACCTTCCGCGTGTATGCGAATAGTGATTTTATTGGTATGCAGCTTGGTGGTGCGGTTAAAAACGTTATCGCGATTGGTGCCGGTATGTCAGATGGTATTGGCTTTGGTGCCAACGCCAGAACCGCGCTGATCACCCGCGGTCTGGCAGAAATGACTCGTTTAGGTATTGCATTAGGCGCTGAAGCTGAAACCTTTATGGGAATGGCTGGTTTGGGGGATTTAGTGCTGACTTGCACCGATAACCAATCCCGTAACCGCCGCTTTGGTTTGGCTTTAGGCCAAGGTAAAGATGTCGATAGCGCGCAGAAGGAAATCGGTCAAGTGGTTGAAGGTTATCGCAATACTCAAGAAGTTTGGGCGCTTGCTCAACGTATTGGTATTGAAATGCCTATAGTTGAACAAATTTATCAAGTATTGTATCAAGGAAAGGATGCACGCTTAGCCGCACAAGATTTGCTTGCGCGAGACAAAAAAGCGGAACGTTAACCTTGTTGCATGGGTCAGGTTCTCACTCAATATTACTATAAATACAGGCCTGACTTTGACTCAACGTCCGGGACACATAACACCATGAAATTTTGCGAAAAAGAGAAAGTCTGGCAGACCATCGTTAAGGAAGCTCGTGAGCAGTCAGAACAAGAACCGATGCTCGCCAGTTTCTATCATGCGACCATTATTAAGCATGATAGTTTGTCTTCAGCATTGAGCTATATTCTGGCAAACAAATTGAATACCGCATCTATGCCTGCCATGGCGGTGCGTGAAGTGGTTGAAGAAGCCTTTGCGGCCGACTCTGGTATTACCGAATCGGCGGCATGTGATATTTGTGCGACGGTAAACCGTGATGCCGCGGTTTCTATGTACTCGGTACCGCTATTGTATCTGAAAGGCTACCATGCATTACAAGGTTACCGGGTGGCAAACTGGTTATGGAAACAGGGCCGCAGAGCTTTAGCGGTTTATTTACAAAACCAAATTTCTGTCGCTTGCCAGGTGGATATTCACCCGGCAGCACGCATCGGTCGTGGCATCATGCTTGACCATGCAACGGGTATTGTTATCGGTGAAACCGCTGTGGTAGAGAATGATGTGTCTATCCTGCAAGATGTTACGCTAGGTGGTACAGGTAAAGAGTGTGGTGATCGCCATCCGAAAATCCGTGAAGGGGTGATGATCGGTGCCGGTGCGAAAATTTTGGGCAACATTGAAGTGGGCGAAGGGGCGAAAATTGGCTCTTGTTCGGTAGTGCTTCAGGCGGTTCCTCCACACACAACCGTTGCTGGTGTTCCGGCTCGTATTGTCGGCCGTCCTAAGTCTGAAAAACCATCCTTTGATATGGATCAGCAGTTTAATGGTCGAGTTCAGACCTTTACTGGTGGCGATGGTATTTAGCGCGCCGTGTAAACTAAACAGAAAAACAAAAAGGGATAATGCTGTGCATTATCCCTTTTCTTTATCTCGTAAAGCTAAGTATGACCTTGGCGTATTATACCGTTATAGAAAAATTTCTGATCAGTGAATGGGTGTCGATAAGCAAACCCTCCGAGCCATGGATGGCTCGGCGGAGCCCCATGGAAGGCCTCTCTTATAAAAAAAATGAGGGCGTGTTTGCGTTCGACGCTCATTCGCTGTGCCACCGATGTTCAACCTGATCATATTTTTAGCTAGAATGGTATTAGCCAATAGCATCCAGCTCAGTCAGTACTTCTTCTGCCCAGTCAATCCAAGCTTGACGAAGCAGTAAGTTGCGACGCAGAGTTAAACGCTCTAAACGTTGCTGCTTATCTAATATTGATGGTGTCGCGTAGTACGCCGCTTCAATTTCCTGATAGTGTGCAACTAGCTTGCGAGACTCTCCAATCAGCTCTCCAAGTTGAGTTCTATAAGGCGCTGATGGTTGAACAGAACAAGCAATCAATTTTGCACTAAATTCATCGCGTACCGTTGGATGTGCTGTGGGTTGATCGAACCATTCACCCAATGCACTACGGCCTGAATCTGTAATAGAATAGACTTTTCTATCCGGTTTACCCTCTTGCGGTTCCAAAACACAAGTAACCAAACCTTGTTGGCCCATTTTGTTTAGTTCGCGGTAAACTTGTTGATGGCTGGCTTTCCAGAAGTATCCAATACTTGCTGAAAACTCTTTAGTGATGTCGTATCCCGTCGCATCACGCGTGCTTAAAACAGTGAGAATTACGTGTGGTAATGACATGTCTTTATTATCCAAATTGGTTAAGTCAGTTAAAAATTGCTTATCTACCGTTTTCATTTTGTGCTTCTAATGGCACGTATTTTTTTAAACTGTTTTTTAACTAATAGTTAAAACCGAATCATTAAAACCGAATAGTTAAAAACGAATAGCTAGAAAACTTAAGCAAATTCAGCACAAATGTGCTTTTCATGTCACCTTAAAGCCGTTTATCACCTAGGGGTGTTATGCGTATGCATACTTCACTACGATCTCTTTTTATAAGTGTTGGTATCGTAAAGGTGCAGTAGTATATCTAAATAATAAGCATAAAGTAGAATACAAGAGTGATTTCACTCCAAAAACTAATATTATTCTTGATTTAAATTCAGTGCAAAACAAAAGACCGCGTAATCGCGGTCTTTGGCTGTAAGCTTGGTATATTATGCTGTTAATTAGCCTGTGTTACGCATGCCTGCGGCAATACCGGCAATGGTTACCATTAGTGCTTCTTCCAGCTCAGTCGTTGGGGTCTCAGACTTACGAGTACGGTGCAATAACTCTGCCTGTAGCATGTTCAACGGCTCTACGTAGATATTACGTAGGCGAATAGATTCCTGACCCCAAGGATCACTTTGCATCAGGTTCTCGTTGTTCTCTACATTCAGAACGGTTTTGATATCTTTCAGTAGCTGATCGCGTAGACGCTGACCCAACGGACGTAATTTTTCGTCAACCAGACGCTCATCGTAGTAGCGAGCCAGATCAACACTACACTTGGTGTACACCATTTCAAGCATACCAAGACGAGTTGAGAAGAACGGCCATTCGCGACACATCTCTTCAAGTAGCGCCTGATGACCTTTGTCAATCGAGTATTGAATCGCTTCACCTGCGCCTAACCATGCCGGAAGCATCAAGCGGTTTTGGCTCCAGGAGAAAATCCAGGGGATGGCACGTAAGCTTTCAACGCCGCCATTCGGGTTGCGTTTGGCTGGACGAGAACCCAGAGGCAATTTGCCTAATTCAAGTTCTGGTGTCGCTTGACGGAAGTAAGGAACAAAATCAGGCTCGCCACGAACCACATGACGATAAGCTTCACAAGAAACTTCTGATAGTGCATCCATCAGCTCGCGCCATTCTTGTTTTGGCTCCGGTGGTGGTAACAGGTTCGCTTCCAGAATGGCACTTGCGTACATATCAAAACTGTTTACCGCGATTTCTGGTAAACCGAGCTTAAAGCGGATCATTTCACCTTGTTCAGTAACACGAAGACCGCCTTTCAGGCTCTTCGGTGGCTGAGAAAGTAGCGCAGCATGCGCAGGCGCGCCACCACGGCCAATCGTCCCCCCACGGCCGTGGAACAGGGTCAGTTCGATACCTTCTTGTTCACACACTTTCACCAGTGAATCCATGGCTCGATATTGAGCCCAACCGGCAGACATGACACCGGCATCTTTTGCTGAGTCTGAATAACCGATCATCACCATTTGATGGTTTTGGATGAAACCACGGTATAGGTCGATGCTCATCAGTTGCTTAATCACGTCTTCTGCGTTGTTCAAGTCATCTAATGTTTCGAACAGTGGACATACATCCATACGGTAAGGACAGCCTGCTTCTTGAAGCAGCAGGTGTACCGCCAGTACATCAGACGCTGTTCGAGCCATAGAGATGACATAAGCACCAAACGCTGCACGAGGTTGCGCAGCCATGATATTACAGGTATCAAGAACTTCTTTGACTTGTTCAGAAGGCTGCCAATCGCGAGGAAGAAGAGGGCGCTTAGAACTTAACTCATTGGTTAAGAATGAAATCTTGTCTTGTTCGCTCCAGTGATTGTAATCACCGATGCCGAGGTAGCGAGTCAGTTCCGACAACACATCCGCATGGCGAGTGCTTTCTTGGCGGATATCAAGGCGAACTAAGTGTACACCGAATGCTTTGATACGGCGTAGCGTATCTAACAGTGAACCATCAGCGATGACACCCATACCACATTCATGCAACGATTGATAACAAGCGAACAATGGATCCCAAAGTTGGCTGATATCACGTAGCGGTGCTTTAACCGCTAGCTTCTGACCATGAATTTTAGCATCAAGAATTTCTAGCGTTTCTTGCAGTAGTGAGCGAATACCTTTAAGAATTGCACGGTATGGTTCGTGTTCGTTTTCACCCGCAAGCTGACGCAGCTCTGCACTGCATTTGGTCATTGATAGCTCGCTGACTAGTTCGTTAATGTCAGCTAAGTAGAGATCTGCCGCTTTCCAGCGAGAAAGCAGTAATACTTCACGAGTGATAGTGTGAGTAACAAATGGGTTACCGTCACGGTCACCACCCATCCATGATGAGAAATGTACCGGGCGGGCGTCTAATGGTAGACCTTCACCTAAGTACTCTTTGGCGCGTTCATTCAGGTCACGTAAGAACTCAGGAACCGCTTGCCACAGTGAGTTCTCTACCACGGCGAAGCCCCATTTCGCTTCATCCAATGGTGTTGGACGCTGCTGACGAATAACGTCTGAATGCCAGCTTTGCGCAATCAACTGTTCTAGACGGCGCTCGGTTTTACGACGTTCTTTAGACGAAAGTTCGGTTAACTCTAGGCGAGACAGGCACTCATTGATTTTAACCAACTTGTTAATCATGGTACGACGGGTGATTTCAGTCGGGTGAGCGGTCAATACTAGCTCAATGTTGAGTTCGCGTAGTGCCTGTGCGGTATCGAGTTTGCTAATCGAGTTCTGGCTGAGTTTGGCAAATAGTGCATGAATCGTATCGGGTTCACACACGTTGTCTTCACAATGACGTGAAATAGTGTGGTATTGCTCAGCAATATTGGTCAAATTCAAAAATTGGTTAAAAGCGCGAGCAACTGGTGTCAGTTGTTCGTTTGGAAGGCTTTTTATCTCTTCAATAAGTAGATTCCGTTCCGCTTGATTACCTGCCATTGCAGATTTTGAAAGCTTACGGATGGTTTCTACTTTCTCTAAAATAACGTCGCCGTCGGCATCTTGAATGGTTTTACCCAGAAGATGTCCAAGCATGCTTACGTTACTTTTGAGTGCAGAGTATTTCTCGTTCATTGTCATCCTGCCTTGTAAAAAAATTACATCCTGTGTTTTTTGTTAGAAGGACAATTTATCTAAGTTTGCCCAGTGTAGTCAAATGATGCTGGTGATTTCTTTGCCAGTTTTTTCGTTATGGTGTGCAATGTAAGTTTGCCCAATTCAGGGTGTTTGTTGGAAATTTCTTACAAAACAACACGACGCTCATCACATTGTTATTAATGTAGTACGTCATGTTGTTTTGTTGTTAATAAATAGAGAAAGGCTGCAAATTAGCAGCAATATTTGTACATGGCTTTGGAAAGAATATTGATGGTTGGATCGATAAACTCGAAGGCTAAAAATTCATCTGGCTGGTGAGCTTGGTCGATAGAGCCCGGTCCCATGACCAGTGTTGGACATAACTCTTGTAGGAAGGGCGCTTCAGTACAGTAATTAACTGTTTGAGCTTCAACGCCAGTAATTTCGCTGATCCCTGCAATGAACGGATGGTCATGCTGACATTCGTAACCAGGAATAGCATCGTGTAACGGCTCTATTTCTATCCGTCCCGGCCATTTCTCTTGTACTTGAGTCAGTGCGCTACGCAGCATGTTGTCCAACCCATCAAGGCTAATGCCGGGGAGAGGGCGAACATCATAGTGCAGTTCACAGCAGCCACAGATTCGGTTCGGACTATCGCCGCCGTGGATATGCCCTAAGTTTAACGTTGGGCTTGGAATATCAAAACCGGGGTGGTGATACTCTTTGACTAACTTGTCGCGCAGTTGCATCAGTGCGTAGAGCACTTCGTGCATGATCTCAATGGCGTTCACGCCTAGTGCCGGGTTTGAAGAGTGACCCGATTTCCCCGTCACTCGAATGGCATTTGCCACATGGCCTTTATGGCCACGTACAGGCACTAAGCTGGTTGGCTCACCAATAATGCAGTAATCAGGTTTGAATGGTGTGTTCTGTGTGAAGTGACGCGCGCCGAGCATGGTGGTCTCTTCATCACAGGTCGCCAATATATACAGAGGCTTTTTCTGTTTGCTCCAGTCCACTTTCTTCACTGCTTCTAAAATAAAAGCAAAGAAGCCTTTCATATCAGCAGTGCCTAAACCGTAAAAACGGTTATTGGCTTCGGTCAACGCATACGGATTGTAGTTCCAACGCCCCTCATCAAAAGGAACGGTATCGCTGTGGCCTGATAGCAATAAGCCACCTTCCCCTTCGCCTTTTTTAGCGATCAGGTTTTGTTTGCCAGGAGCGACTTGAACCACGTCCACTTGAAAGCCCAAAGCGCTGCACCAGTCGGCTAATTTGGAAATGACTTGTTCGTTACCTTCATCCCAACGACTATCGGTGGAGCTGATGGATGAGGTTGAAATAAGACCTTCATAAACCTCAAGGAAACTTGGCAATTGCATATATTATTTGTTCCTACTATTGACAGAATTACGCTGAAACTGTAAAACACATATTAAATCACTTTTAGTGAATAAAAAACCGATAAAAGTGCCAAATTTAAATATTTATAATCACTTTTAATTGTCGGTTTTTTACTCGATTTAGGACGTTTTGAAATGTTAAAAACCACCATCATCGGCGCAAGCGGCTATACCGGAGCAGAACTTGCTCTTATGGTGCATAAACACCCTGAGCTCACGCTATCAGGTTTATACGTTTCAGCCAACAGCGCTGATGCAGGAAAGTCAATTGGTCAGTTACACGGCAAGTTAGCAGGCTTACTCGACTTACCCGTTCAACCTCTTGTTGATGTTGAGAAAGTCGCACAAGAGTGTGACGTAGTATTTCTGGCAACGGCACATGAAGTGAGCCACGATATTGCACCTGTTTTTCTGGCTAACAACTGCCAAGTTTTCGATCTTTCTGGTGCTTACCGTGTCGATGGTGAGAGTTTCTATACTCAATACTATGGTTTTGAGCATCAGCATGCTGAGTGGCTGAAAAAAGCCGCTTATGGTTTAGCCGAGTGGAATTTAGAAAACATCAAACAGAGTCAATTGGTTGCTGTAGCTGGTTGTTATCCAACTGCTTCTCAACTAGCGATTAAACCTCTGATTGAAAGTGATTTATTAGATGTACAACAGTGGCCTGTGATCAATGCGACCAGCGGTGTATCAGGTGCTGGTCGTAAAGCGACATTGACCAACAGTTTCTGTGAAGTGAGCTTGCAGCCTTATGGTGTGTTTACCCATCGTCATCAACCTGAAATAGCGACTCACTTAGGTCGTGAGGTGATATTCACACCACATTTAGGTAATTTCAAACGCGGTATTTTAGCCACGATTACCATGAAGCTGGCACAAGGTGTAACCGCTGAGCAAGTGAAGCAGGCATTCACTCAAGCTTACCAAGACAAACCTGCTGTGCGTCTATGCTTGGATTCATTACCGCGTATCCAAGATGTTGAATTTACTCCGTTCTGCGATATCGGTTGGAAAGTGCAGGGCGAACATGTGATTGTTGTTTCAGCAATCGACAATTTATTAAAAGGTGCATCGAGTCAAGCGATGCAGTGTTTAAACATTCACTACGGTTTCGATGAGCTAACAGCTCTGGTGTAAGGGTTACATATGACGGATACAAAACTAGATCCATTGGTGATTAAGTTAGGCGGCGCAGCTCTGTCTTGTTCAGAGACGCTAAGTAAGCTTTTTAGCGCAATCGCACAGTATCAAGCCCAAGCTCAGCGACGAATTGTTATCGTTCACGGTGGCGGTTACCTTGTGGATGACTTAATGGCGAAGTTGCAGTTACCAACGGTTAAAAAAGATGGTCTGCGCGTCACGCCTTACGACCAAATCGGTGTGATTGCCGGAGCGCTTGCAGGTACAGCCAATAAAATGCTGCAAGGTCAGGCAATCAAAGATGGCTTAAACGCCGTCGGTTTATGCTTGGCTGATGGCGGTTTATGTGAGGTAGAAGAGCTTGACCCAGAATTGGGTGCGGTAGGTAAATCAACTGCGGGTGACGGAACCGTCACTAAGCTTCTACTTGAAGCTGGCGTAGTGCCCATTATTAGCTCGATAGGCTTGACTAAAAATGGTCAAATGATGAATGTTAATGCCGACCAAGCGGCAGTTTCTGTGGCTAGTGCGTTAGATGCCGAGTTAGTTCTTTTATCTGACGTAAGTGGCGTACTGGATGGTAAAGGTCATCTGATTTCGACGCTTGATGAAGCAAAAGCAAAAAGCCTGATTGAAGGTAAAGTGATTACCGACGGTATGATCGTAAAAGTCAATGCGGCATTGGATGCCGCGAAAGAGCTTGGTCGTCCGATTGAAGTCGCGACATGGCGCTATCCTGAGAAGCTTGCCAAGTTATTTGCCGGTCAAAGCATAGGTACGCAATTCTTACCTCAATAACGAATTAGAAAGAAATAGTGAATGAGAAATGGTTGTGGCAAACAGCCAATTTTAAAACAATTACCCAAACGAATTTAAAGGAATTCTGAGCCCTGACCGCCAAGTACAGAGCCAGATATTTGGAGATATAAAATGAGCAAAGTTCAAGTCAAAAAAGTTGTCGTAGCCTACTCTGGCGGTCTAGATACATCGGTCATCATTCCATGGTTGAAAGAGAACTACGAGTGTGAGGTTGTGGCATTTGTGGCTGATGTAGGTCAAGGCGCAGAAGAGCTTGTGGGTATTGAAGAAAAAGCGATCGCTTCTGGTGCTTCAGAGTGTTACGTGGTTGACCTGAAAGAAGAATTGGTAAAAGACTATATCTACCCTACGCTAAAAACCGGTGCGTACTACGAAGGTAAATACCTGCTAGGTACTTCGATGGCTCGTCCTGTGATTGCAAAAGCACAAGTAGAAATCGCTCGTAAAGTGGGTGCTGACGCACTGGCTCACGGCTGTACTGGTAAAGGTAACGACCAAGTTCGTTTTGAAGGCGCATTTGCAGCGCTAGCACCCGATCTACATGTTATCGCGCCGTGGCGTGAATGGGATCTTGTGAGCCGTGAAGAGTGTCTGGACTACCTGGCTGCACGTAACATTCCGTGTGCGGCATCGCTGACTAAAATTTACTCTCGTGATGCCAACGCATGGCACATCTCAACAGAAGGTGGCGTGTTGGAAAGCACTTGGAATGCACCTAACGCAGATTGCTGGGCGTGGACTGTTGACCCAGAGCAAGCACCAAATGAAGCTGAATACGTGACGCTAAAAGTGAAAAAAGGCGAAGTGGTTGCTGTCGATGGCAAAGAGCTCTCGCCATACCAAGCACTTGTTGCACTCAATGAGAAAGGCGTGAAACATGGCGTTGGTCGTATCGATATCGTTGAAAACCGTCTAGTAGGTATGAAGTCTCGTGGTTGTTACGAAACTCCGGGGGGCACTATCATGATGGAAGCGCTACGTGCTGTTGAACAACTTGTACTAGATAAAGCGTCATTTGAATTCCGTGAAGAAATCGGCATCAAAGCTTCTCACCTCGTTTATGATGGTCGTTGGTTCACCCCGCTACGTAAATCCGTATTTGCTGCGGCAGATGCACTAGCAGAAGACATCAACGGTGAAGTGGTGATCAAGCTTTACAAAGGCCAAGCAACAGCCACGCAAAAACGTTCTGAAAACAGCTTGTACTCAGAAGAGTTCGCAACCTTCGGTGCAGACGAAGTTTACGACCAAAGCCATGCAGGCGGCTTCATTCGTCTTTACTCTTTGGCTAGCCGTATCAGAGCACTAAACGAAGCGAAAAAGTAATTTGAAGGCTCTCCTAAAGGAAGCCAAACTTAACAATAATAAAAACGATGAGGATCGCGAATGCGCGATCCTTATTTGCAATTAAAAAACACCAAACACTGGCAGAAATGAAGTATCCTTTGGCGCAGTAGCCAAGGGATTAGATGCAGGAGAAGCACAATGGCATTATGGGGCGGAAGATTTACCCAAGCAGCAGATACGAGATTCAAAGAGTTTAATGATTCATTACGCTTTGACTACCGATTGGCTGAACAAGACATTGTGGGTTCCATTGCGTGGTCTAAAGCTTTACTTTCTGTAAACGTATTGAGTGAAGACGAACAGCAAAGACTTGAGTTAGCATTGAATGAACTTAAGTTGGAAGTCATGGAAGACCCAGAACAAATTCTGCGTTCAGACGCTGAAGATATCCACTCATGGGTAGAGCAGCAACTGATCGGTAAAGTCGGTGACTTAGGTAAAAAACTTCATACTGGCCGTTCTCGTAACGACCAAGTCGCGACCGACCTCAAACTTTGGTGTCGTCAGCAAGGTCAACAATTGCTGATTGCGCTTGATCGTCTACAAAGCAAAATGGTTGCAGTAGCAAGAGAGCATCAAGGCACTGTGCTGCCGGGTTACACCCACTTGCAACGTGCTCAGCCGGTGACATTTGCACACTGGTGCTTGGCTTATGTTGAGATGTTTGAGCGTGACTATTCACGTGTCAGTGATGCGATTAGACGCCTTGATACTTGCCCGCTTGGCTCTGGCGCTCTGGCTGGTACTGCCTATCCCATGGATCGTGACAAACTGGCGCACAACCTTGGTTTCCGGCGTGCGACACGTAACTCGCTTGATTCGGTATCAGACCGAGATCACGTGATGGAGCTGATGTCTGTCGCCTCTATATCTATGCTGCACCTTTCTCGTCTGGCTGAAGATATGATTTTCTATAACTCAGGTGAGTCTGGTTTCATGGAGTTAGCTGATACCGTCACTTCCGGCTCATCACTGATGCCACAAAAGAAAAACCCAGATGCGCTAGAGCTTATTCGTGGTAAAACCGGTCGTGTTTACGGTTCGTTAGCGGGCATGATGATGACGGTTAAAGCGCTACCGCTGGCATACAACAAAGACATGCAAGAAGACAAAGAAGGTCTGTTTGACGCTTTGGATACTTGGAATGATTGCATGGAGATGGCGGCACTGTGCTTTGAAGGCATTAAAGTCAACGGTGAACGTACACTGGAAGCGGCGAAGCAAGGCTATGCCAACTCTACCGAGTTGGCTGACTACCTGGTAGCGAAAGGCATTCCATTCCGTGAAGCGCACCATATCGTCGGTGTCACTGTGGTTGCTGCTATTGCCAAAGGCTGTGCGTTGGAAGAATTAACGCTAGAGGAATTAAAAGTCTTTTCGCCAGTGATCGAAGATGATGTTTATGCGATTCTGACTATTGAGTCTTGCTTAGAGAAACGCAGTGCTCTTGGCGGTGTAGCGCCTCATCAGGTCGCTTATGCGGTCGAACAAGCGGAAGCGCGGTTATCTAAACGTGATGCGACGTCAGTTAAAGTGCGTCCCGCTCGTTTAACGGATATTGAAGCACTGGAAGGTATGGTGACCTACTGGGCAAATATGGGTGAAAACCTACCTCGTTCGCGTAATGAAATCGTGCGTGATATTGGCTCATTTGCTGTCGCTGAACATAATGGAGAAATCACAGGCTGTGCTTCTCTCTATGTTTATGACTCGGGCTTAGCGGAAATTCGCTCACTAGGTGTTGAAGCCGGTTGGCAGGGGCAAGGTCAAGGTACGGCTATTGTTCAGTATTTGGTGAACAAAGCGCGTCAAATGGCAATAAAGAAAGTGTTTGTACTGACCCGTACGCCTGAGTTCTTTATGAAGCTGGACTTTATCCCAACATCAAAAACCTTGTTGCCAGAGAAAGTTCTTAAAGACTGTGAGAAATGCCCTCGTCAACATGCTTGTGATGAAGTTGCGTTAGAGGTAAGCGTCTCTGAGCAATTAATTACTAAGATGAAAGTTGCATAACTTATTGAATTTAAAGTAAGGAAAAAAAGATCGAAAAAAGATCGAAATTTTCCTGAACCAAAAAGAAAAAGTACGGTCTACTGTAATACCACTGCTTTTTCTTAGAAGAATCTAAGAAAGCCCTAAAACCGATATTGTTTTTAGGGCTTTTTCTTTTTTAAGGCTTTTCATTTTTGGAGCTTTCATTTTTAGGCGATGCTTCTTCTTTTCCCTGACGTTTGCGCCAAGGAAGGATGACGTACTTCATCCACAAGTGTAAAAACAGCAGTGTATTAAAAGCGAACCCCGCAATGATTAAAGCGATCGACTCAATGCTGCGAGGATCCTGCTTAAAGAAGAAAAACCATACCAACCAACACACAACCGACAATACAGTCAGTTGATCCATGCAACGTTGACACCGACCTATCTTGTTCCAAAACCAATTTTGCTGGCAGTCATCGCAAGCCATTTCACTCACCCTAATCAAATATCTACACTGAGTTTAATACCAAACACATTAATTTCCTGATCAAGTAGACATTGAGTACCGATAAGCAAACCCTCCGAGCCATGGATGGCTCGGCGGAGCTTCATGGACGACCGCTCTTATAAAAATAAGGGCGTGTTTGCGTTCGGTGCTCATTGTCTAATACTGAACAAATAAATAGTGAAATTGGTATAACTGCCATTATCGTTATGTTCAGCAAATTAGTCATAAAATCTTTGATAGTTCCAATCAGTTGATGTTATGGTTTTGATAGTTCAATTCTATCGGAGTAAATAATGAATATTCGGGACTTTGAATATTTGGTTTCGTTGGCCGAGCATAAACATTTTCGCAAAGCCGCCGAGGCATGCTTTGTTAGCCAGCCAACATTAAGTGGCCAGATCCGTAAACTGGAAGACGAGTTAGGTACGGTATTACTGGAGCGCAGTAGCCGGCGCGTTTTATTTACCGAGTCAGGCTTACAACTTGTTGAGCAAGCAAAGCGAATTTTAAGTGAAGTGAAAACCTTTAAGGATATGGCGAGTAAGCAGACTGGTGCGATGACCGGCCCCATGCATATTGGGTTTATTCCCACTTTGGGGCCTTATTTGCTGCCTAAGATTGTGCCATCCTTAAAAGTACATTTTCCTGAATTAGAGTTGTTCCTGCATGAAGCTCAAACTCATCAACTGGTTCAGCAATTGGAAGACGGTAAGTTGGACTGTCTGGTTTTAGCCTCAGTGGATGAAACAGCGCAATTCAAAGAGATAGAAGTTTATAACGAACCGATGAGCATTGCGGTTCCCTGTGATCACCCGTGGGCTGATCATGATCAAGTGGATATGCTGGAACTGAATGGCAAAACGGTATTGGCACTAGGCGATGGGCACTGCCTAAGGGATCAGGCTCTTGGATTCTGTTTTGCAGCGGGCGCAAAAGATGATGATCGTTTCAAAGCTACCAGCTTAGAAACGCTGCGCAATATGGTGGCTGCAGGGGCGGGCATTACTTTATTACCTAAGCTATCGCTACCAAAAGAAAAAGTGAAAGACGGTGTGTGCTATATCAAAGCGGTCAATCCTGAACCATCACGTCGCTTAGTGGTCGCATATCGTCCCGGCTCTCCATTACGTCAGCGTTTTGAAACGTTAGCTAAGATGATGAAAGACACTCTTGAATCTCAAGTCTGACAGAACAACAAACTCGGTATTCGATTTATACCTGTCATCCCGGAAAATACGTAGTATTTATCCGGGATCTCGTTATTCCGACTGATGCCGTAGAGTTGACTAGAACAGTTCGTCACTACTACTGGTTGAATAGATATCTCCGGAAAGACTTTCCTGAACATACTCTTTGGGTTCAGTGCCTTTTAAGAAATATTCAAACATAGATGTGGCATCTTGCTTGTTGGTTAACAGGCCTGTGTCCCGGTCAATACGAACGCGCACAATGTCGTTTGGCAGCGCTTTTTCTTGTTCTGGTACACCGTCAAGAGCGAGGCTCATAAACTCAATCCATGCCGGCTGAGCTGTTTTTGCCCCCGCTTCCGCACCTGAAACATCGTCTTCGATGTTTGGATTGGGTATCGTTTTACCTAGATTACGGCTGTGTTCATCAAAGCCAACCCAAGCGATAGCAACCACACCCGGAGCATAACCATTATACCAGGCATCTTTTGAATCGTTGGTTGTACCGGTTTTACCGCCCACATCTCGGCGTTTGAGAGCTTGAGCGCGCCACCCTGTACCATTCCAGCCGGTTTTTTCAGCCCAGTTACCGCCCCCCCAAATGTTGCTGTACATCATTTCACGAACAAGGAATGCCGTTTGTTCAGAAAGTACTTGTTTCGCATAATGGTGTTCAGCATCTTGCTCATCAAACTCGTTTTCAACTTTAGGGCAGTTTTGTCGGCAAACTATTGTCGGGTCAGCTTCAAATTCCAAATCACCGAATGGACCTGTTACTTTTTGGATGTAATAGGGTTCAACGTAATAACCACCATTGGCAAATACCGAATAGCCTTGTGCCATTTTCACTGGCGTTAAGCTGCCTGCCCCAAGTGCAATCGTTTCTGACTTTGGCAGTTGGTCAAGATCAAACCCAAAGCGAGTCAGATATTGACGCGTATCTTCCAACCCGACTTCACGCAGTACGCGCACGGCCATTACGTTTTTAGATTGTGCTAAACCAATACGAACACGAGTTGGACCGGTGTAGGTCGGTGGTGAGTTCTTCGGCCGCCATGCTGTACCTTGGCTTTCATCCCACTGATTGATTGGTGCATCGTTGATGAGCGTAGCCAGTGTTAACCCTTTGTCTAAACCCGCGGCATAGATAAATGGTTTAATACTTGAACCTACTTGGCGTACTGATTGCGTTGCACGGTTAAATTTGTTGTGTACAAAGTTGAAACCGCCGACAAGAGCTTCAATTGAGCCATCTTCTGGATCCATGGCAACAAATGCAGTATTGGCATTGGGTACTTGACTTAATTGCCAAACCGGTTGTTCAGATTCATCTTCAGCGACATTACGTACCCAGATCTGTTGACCTGTTGCTAAGATTTCTTTGGTGCTCGTTGGTAATGGACCCTGGCGTTCGTCAGTAATAAAGCGGCGTGCCCAGTTGAGATTATTCCAATCAATGGTGAACTCGCCTTGATTTTTAATCCAAACCGTGGCTGCTTTGTCTTCCGTGCTCAGGACAACCGCGGGTGAAAGTTCACCATAGGTAGGTTCATTTTTTAGATGTTCAACAATTTGTTCCTCCGACCAAGCGGCTTGGCCCGATTTCCACAACTCTTTTTCTGCGCCACGATAGCCGTGGCGTTCATCGTAGGCAATCAGGTTATGAATAGCCGCTAAGTTAGCTGCTTGTTGGCGTTTAGAATCTACCGTGGTGTAAATGTTCATGCCTGAGGTATAAGCATCTTCGCCGTAGCGTTCAATCATCCACGCACGGGCAATCTCTGCGACATAAGGCGCATTCAGCTCGATTTCAGCGCCATGATAATTGGTCGGTAAAACTTCTGCGCGCGCCTGTTCATACTGTGCTTGGGTGATGTAGTTTTCGGACAGCATTCGAGCCAATACCACATTACGACGGTTAGTTGCTCTTTCCAAAGAGTAAATCGGGTTCATTGTTGAAGGTGCTTTTGGCAAACCCGCAATAAGTGCGATTTCACCTAAGCTTAGGTCTTTGACCTCTTTACCAAAGTAAGATTGTGCTGCCGCACCAACCCCATATGAACGGTAACCTAAGTAAATTTTGTTTAGGTATAGCTCAAGGATTTCTTCTTTTGAAAGCAGTTGTTCAATGTGAATGGCGATAAAAATCTCTTTGATTTTACGCATGATTTTCTTCTCGTTAGACAAGAAGAAGTTACGAGCCAACTGCTGAGTGATGGTACTTGCACCTTGAGAAGCACTGCCTGATGCGACAACCGCAAAGGCTGCGCGGGTAATACCAATCGGGTCAAAACCATAATGGTCATAGAAACGAGAGTCTTCTGTTGCGACGATCGCTTCTATCAGCTCTTTCGGCATCTCTTCCAGCCTGAGAGGAATACGACGCTTTTCACCGAACTGAGCGATGAGCTTGCCATCTTTACTAAAGACTTGCATTGGCGTTTGAAGCTTAACATCGCGTAATGTGGCGACGTCTGGTAGCTCAGGTTTTACATAAAAATAGAAGCCAAAAATTGTACTGACTCCAAGAGTTATGCAAATCAATGAAAAAATTATTAAACGCTTTATGAACTTCACCGGAGAATCCCTGTTTAGTAGAGGCTGCCTTAATGCAAACCCGAGTACTCTAAGCTAAAAATTTAGCTCTCAAAAGTAGTTACCGCTTATTTACCGATCGAATAGGCGCTTTAGCGGAGCTTTCTTATTGGAGTAGAGCTATATGGTTCAATCATTAATTATGGGTGTCGATATCGGTCACCATAGTATTAAAGCAGTGGTCCTAAAACCTTCAGCTGGTAAGTATACGCTGTTCGGTTATAAGGAAATACGTGTTACCGACGATATTTTCGCTGATAACCATGCTGTGGTTTATCAGAAAATTGTAAAGAAACTCAAAGAACTAAAAAAGGGTTTACCTTTATTTAGTCAAAAGGTTGTTATTGCCATCCCAGACAACACGGTAATTAGCAAAATATTACAAATAGATAGCGAACTTGAAGCGAACGAACGCGAGTTTGCTATACATCAAGCATTTTCACATCAATCACCTTTTGCGATGGAAGACGTGAATCTCGATTTTGTGCCGATCATTAAACAGCCATCAGCCGATGGAAGTCTTAGTAAAAACAATATAGCAGCCTACCAAGTGTATGCCACTAAAAGGGAAGTGGTGGAAAGCCGAGTTCTTGCTGTAGAAAAAGCAGGGCTGAAACCTGTTCTGGCCGAAGTTCAAAGCCATGCCTTGGTCAGACTGTGGCAATTGTCCAGCCAAAAGTATGCGAAAGCGGATTGGTTGCTGGTGGACATCGGCCATAGCCAAACAACCTTGTGCTTAGATTTTGTCAATAAACCTCCGTTCTATAAGCAAATAGCCGCAGGAGTAGCCAGCATATCAATTCAAGCGCGGTCAGAGTCTGCTTTGCCAATAAAGGATGATGTTGATGGGTTGGCAGAAAAAATCGCAAAGCAAATTCAGTTGTTTATCTCGGTTAATGGCCCGGCAAGTTTAACGGGCATTTGGCTCACGGGTGGTGGGGCTAATATTGAAGCGCTACAGAATGCATTGATACAGAAAACAGCGCTTATGTGCGACGTGTTGGATCCCTTTAGTCTTTTTAGCCATAAACCTAGCTTTTTTAACTATAAACCTAGCTTTTTTAACTATAAATCGAGTCAACGCCATCGCTGCGAAGTACCTGTGTCAACCTTTGCTACAGCAGCAGGGTTGGCATTATCTGGTATCAACTGGTTAGGGGGTGGTCATGCTGTATAACATCAACTTACTACCTTGGCGAGAAGCGCAAAAACAGTCCAACAGAAGACGCTTTATCTATGTTTCGCTACTGACTGTCGGATTGGCGATGGCAATGCAATGGGGTGGCGGGTGGTATGTCGACCGGCAAGCCGACAAACAACGTGGTCGTGTTGAATTTTTGAATCAACATATCAGCGAATTGGATCGGCAGATCAATGCGTTAAAACAAGTTGAAAACGAGTATCAGGATCTCATGGCTCGTTTTGATATGGTTGAAGCACTGCAAAAAAAACGCAATAAAACCACACAACTGATGGACCTCATTCCCCGGCTCATTCCTGAAGGGGTTTATGTCGATCAAATGAGTATGAATGGTAATGGTGTCAAGCTGCGGGGAATCAGTGACAGTACCGCTCGATTAGCCACTATGCTGGATCTGCTGGAAAATTCTTCTTTTATCTCGGATGTTGAAATGCATTCCATCGTTGCTGGCAATCATCGCTTTGGCAAGCAATTTCAAAGCTTCCAGACCTCTTTTTCGTTCCATATGGCGAGGCGTGATATTCCATCATTGCAAGGAGGAAGCAATGAGTGATTTTAATGACCTGGAACTGGATGAGATCTTAGATTGGCCTCTTATACCTCAGCTCGCGCTGCTGTTACTTGTCGCGTTGTTGATTCAAGTTGCTGGATACTGGTTTTATTTAGTGCCTAAGCAAAGCACCTTAGATGCCCTGTTAGAAGAAGAGCAATTATTAAAATCTGCGCTGCGTGTTAAAGCGCATCAAGCTGCAACTCTGCCGCAACTCAAAGCTCAACTTGATCACTTATCAGATCGTTATGACTATCTATTGCAGCAATTACCGGAGCAGAAAGAGCTTGCAACCATGCTGGCGGCAGTCAATGAACTCGGGATCAAGCATCAACTTAATTTCACTCGCATGGATTGGGGTGAAAAACAACAACAGGCATTTTTGTCTCGTTTGCCTCTCGATCTTGAGCTCACTGGCGAGTACCACCACATCGGTCAGTTTTCACAAGCTATCGCACAGCTACCAAGGATCATTTATTTCGAACATGTTGACTGGCAACGAATCAGTCAAAACAGCCAACGTTTGAATCTGAAAGTGCGTGCATTCACCTATCAGTATCAGCCAGATGAGTCTTTGCCGGAGGTTAGCAATGAATAACAAACGCTGTTATTGGCTCTGGATGTATATTGGTTTGCTCGGCTGTCAGGCAAATGAAGATTCTCTGGTCGATTATGTCGAGCAGGTAACTTTGCAGGCTCGTAAGGAGCTCATTCCGCAACAGCCTATTGTGCCATTTGACGTGTTTATTTATGCCAATACCGAAGCAAGAGAGCCTTTCGAACTGCCAAGAGAAGCCGTGACACAAAACCAACCCATTGCGAACAGAGATTGTTGGCAGCCAGCCAAGCGCACCAGCAAGGGTCCCCTAGAACGTTTTGCCTTAAAGCAACTGAAATTTAAGGGCGTTATGAGTAACGGCAAAAGTACATCAGCACTGATCCAGACTCCCGACGGGAAGTTGGCATACATAGCAAAAGGGCAATATATCGGTATCAATCACGGGCGCGTCTCGGCTGTAGCCAAAGAGTATTTGCTAATAAAAGAAACCTTGCCCGATGGCTTAGGGTGTTGGAATCAGCGTAACGTCAAGTTGGTTTTGAAGTAAGTAGATTGTTGGTGAAGTAAGTAGATAGTGGAGAAAATTATCATGAATGATTGGCTTTCTATGGGGCATAAAATCCTTAGGCATTTTTTTCTAATCACTTGCTTATTGGTGGTTGCGTGTCAAACCGCCAGTGCCGAGCAAAATATCTTAAATAAGCTGAACAACATTGATTTCAACATTAATGCCGATAAAGCGGCGGTTATCCTGGTTGACTTAGCTTCCACTTCGTCCATTGTCGATGTGGCAAAAACGACTAACGGTTTGAACATTAAACTCCTCAATACACAAGTTCCAGACGATAAACTTTTTGTGCTAGATGTGTCTGATTTCGCTACCCTTGTTGAGTCTATTGAAGTATTCCGTCAGCAACCAGATGGTCTTCTTGAGGTGAAAGTGACAGGCGATTACCAATACCATTACCAGCTCAATCACAATGTGTTGGAAGTGGTGATCCGAGGGGTGACTGCCAAAGCGAAACAGCAATTGCTGACAGAACAGGACAGCAAGCCGATATCCATTAACTTTCAGGATATTCCGGTGCGGAGCGTGCTGCAGCTTATTGCTGATTATAACGAGTTCAACCTCGTGGTGTCTGATTCTGTGACCGGCAATATGACGCTACGCCTTGATGAGGTTCCTTGGCAAAAGGCGCTCAACATCATCCTTGAGGCGCGAGGGTTGGATAAGCGAATTGATGGTAATGTGATTTTAGTGGCGACCAAGAGCGAGTTTGATCTACGAGAACAACAAAAGCTAGAACAAGCACGCATGGAAGAAACGTTGGGTGATTTGCAATCCGACATTATTAGCGTCAGTTTTGCTAAAGCTTCAGATATCGCCAAGATGATTAATGGTGAAGGGCCGCTCAGCATGCTATCCGAGCGAGGCTCAATCAGTATTGATGAAAGAACCAATGCACTGTTAATTCGTGAATTACCAGAGAACGTTACGGTTATCCGGGATATTGTCAAATCGTTAGATGTTCCGGTAAAACAAGTGCAGATTGAAGCACGTATTGTTACCGTGAACGAAGGCGATATAGAAGAGCTGGGAGTGCGTTGGGGGCATACCACAACCAATGGCAGCCATAGTTCAGGAAGCAGTATCGAGAGTAACTTGTTTGCAGCAGGTCTTTATGGTGCCGGAGAGCAAGGAGAGGGGCCAGAGGGGAAAAAGATGGTATCCATCGATGATTTCCTGAATGTGAATTTAGCTGCGACAACCACAGGAGCCTCAAGCATTGCGTTTCAGGTGGCAAAGCTGGGGGCAGATACACTGTTGGACTTAGAACTTTCTGCTCTACAAAGAGAATCAAAGGCCGAGGTTATTTCTAGCCCGAGGTTGATTACTACCAATAAAAAACCGGCCTATATAGAACAAGGTACAGAGCTGCCTTATTTGGAAGCGTCTTCCAGTGGTGCTTCCTCGGTCTCGTTTAGAAAAGCGGTATTGAGTCTAATGGTGACTCCGCAAATCACCCCCGACAACCGTTTAGTGCTTGATCTTAGCGTGACTCAAGACCGTGTCGGTGATGTGGTAAAAACAGGCACCGGTGAAGCTGTCGCGATTAACACGCAGAGAATAGGAACGCAGGTATTAGTAAACAACGGTGAGACAGTGGTGTTAGGCGGGATTTTTCAACACAGCGTAAACAGCTCAGTCGAGAAAGTGCCTTTATTAGGCGATCTTCCGTTATTAGGGGCGTTATTTCGTCGAAGCTACGAAAAAATGGGTAAAAGTGAGCTATTAATATTTGTTACACCTAAAGTGGTTATTCAATAACTTATCGCTATTATTCATTATGAAGGAAAATTAAAGTTGCATTAGTGCCACCAGATCTAGATAATTTCGGGTCTTATCACGAAATATCTGTGAGGAATAGGTGCCACAAGCATTCCTATCGTTGACTTATGTCCGGCGAATTTTGTGGCGATGTCATTGAATTAACGTTGTAAATTACTGCTAAACATGGCTGAGAAACGCAATATTTTTCTTGTCGGTCCTATGGGCGCCGGCAAAAGTACAATTGGTCGACACCTGGCTCAACAACTGCATATGGAGTTTGTAGACTCTGATACAGTTATCGAAGAGCGCACTGGTGCTGATATCGCATGGGTATTCGATGTTGAAGGTGAAGAAGGTTTCCGCAAACGCGAAGAAACGGTCATTAATGACCTCACTGAACAGCAAGGTATTGTTCTAGCGACTGGTGGTGGCTCTGTATTGAGCAAAGAAAACCGTAACCGCCTATCTGCACGTGGTATTGTCGTATATTTAGAAACCACCATCGAAAAGCAACTTGCTCGCACCAACCGCGACAAAAAGCGTCCATTACTACAAACGGACAGCCCGCGAGAAGTTTTAGAGAGTTTAGCTGATGGTCGTAACCCTCTGTACGAAGAAATCGCGGACATTACCGTACGTACAGATGACCAAAGTGCAAAAGTGGTAGCCAATCAGATCGTAAAAATGCTAGAAGAACATAACTAATTTGTTCTTTTTATTGGAGTGCAGACCATGGAACGGATCACGGTCAGCTTAGGTGAACGTAGCTACCCTATCTCAATTGGTGCCGGATTATTTAATGATCCGGCTCTTCTTTCTCTTTCCGCAAAACAAAAAGTCGTAGTCATTACAAACCATACCGTGGCTCCATTGTATGCGAGTAAAATCACAACGTTACTTGAGCAAAAAGGTTGCATCAGTTCGGTTCTGGAACTGCCTGATGGCGAGAAATACAAAACCTTAGAAACATTCAATACCGTTTTGAGCTTCCTGCTTGAGCACAATCACAGCCGAGATGTGGTCATCATCGCTTTAGGTGGTGGTGTTATCGGTGACTTGGTTGGTTTTGCTGCCTCATGTTATCAACGTGGTGTGGACTTTATTCAGATACCCACAACACTGCTTTCTCAAGTGGACTCTTCTGTTGGTGGTAAAACCGCAGTAAACCATCCTCTGGGTAAAAACATGATTGGTGCCTTTTACCAGCCGAAAGCAGTCATTATTGATACCAACTGCCTGAATACTCTTCCAGAGCGAGAATTCGCGGCAGGCATGGCTGAAGTTATCAAGTATGGTATTATCTACGACGAAGCTTTTTTCGTTTGGTTAGAACAACATATGGATGAACTGTATGCGTTGGATGAACAAGCTCTGACGTACGCAATCGCGCGTTGTTGCCAGATTAAAGCGGAAGTTGTTGCTCAAGATGAAAAGGAATCGGGCATTCGTGCCTTGTTGAATTTAGGTCATACATTTGGTCATGCGATTGAAGCTGAACTTGGATATGGCAATTGGCTACATGGTGAAGCGGTTTCCGCAGGAACCATGATGGCGGCGAAAACAGCGCAACTGCAAGGTTTTATTACCGAGCAACAAGTTGAGCGAATCCTTTCTATATTTAAAAGAGCAAAATTGCTGGTACATACCCCAGAAAGCATGTCTTTCGATGATTTCATGAAACACATGATGCGCGATAAAAAAGTGCTGGCGGGCGAGTTACGCCTGGTATTACCAACCAGTATTGGTGCATCAGAGGTAGTGAAAGGCGTACCGGAAACCATTATTGAGCAGGCGATCGATTATTGTCGCACCCTATAGCGGGGTGCTTACTTTAGGGTAATGCTGTTTTCCTTTAGGATGAACGATGAATTTGGCACATGTACTGGAATTAGATTCTCAGACCGAGTTATTGGAGCGTTTACAGCTTCTCACTCGTTTTAGCTCAAATTTAATCAATGTCTGTGGTAACCAAGGAGCCGGTAAATCTTGGCTGGCACAGCGTTACCTTGAAGCGTGGGCAAATGACAAAAATCAGTCATTGCTCATGTGTCATCCTAATCAAAACGACGAACAACGACGTCTAACCATTCTTTCTCAGCTCAGCTCTGAATCTCTGTTCAACCCTAAAGACTCTCTGGTGGAAAGTTTTTCACATCTGTTTGAGCAAGCCCAATGTGATGTGGTTGTGGTCATCGATGATGCTCATCTGTTGTCGGAAACATTAGTCTCTGAATTGTGGATGTGGATCTTAGAATCTCAGGCAAATCCGCACTGGACAGTGAACGTAGTCCTGTTTGCGCAATCTATTGGTTTAGATGCGTTATTAACTCGTTTAAGCTACGGACAAGAACACAAACCAGTTGACTTAGAAATTGAATTGCTGAGTCGCGATGAAGCCGATCGTTTGTTTGAACAACGAGTTATGCGTTATGTTGATGACGAGCATGAACGCCGCGTAAGAGCAGCTTATAAAAAAGTGAAAAACTTACCAGGAGAAATTATGGCTCTGGGAGAACAGAAAATGGAAAAACGTATTGTGATTCGCTCAATTATTGGTTCGCCAGTGAAAGTGGCTCTGTTGGTCGTGTTGCTGCTGTTATTGATTGGTGGTGGTTACTGGTGGTGGTTGTCACAACCGTCTCCAGACGACAAAGCGCAACAGATGACTCTGGTCAAAGAGCAAACGGTGATTCCTACCCTGAGTGAGCCGACTCCGACGACAGATACCAACTCGATAAATACCACGCCATCATCTCCGCTTGAAAACAGTATCACTGACGATTCTGCAGCATTACCGCCGGATGTTGTTGAGAGCGAAGAAGGTGTTGGTGTGTCTGACAGTGACCAACAGCGCGTGGTGATCACCTCTGATGTGGTGGATGCTCTGTTAGAAGGTAAACCCGAGAAAGCGGATACCTCTAAGATCGATACTCTGGTGGATGAGTCTGCTGTACCGCAAGTTTCTGTCTCTCAAGCTTCTGTCTCTCAAACAACTATAACAGCGGCGCAAACCGTGGATATTGAGCAAGCCAAACCTGTGACCGCCGTAACCGAAACTCCGCCGGCAGTAAAAGTGACCTTTTCGTTTGCGAGAGAAGAGCTGAAAGCCATGTCTCCTCGCAGCTATACCTTACAATTGGGTGCTTTTAATTCCATTGCTGATGCACAGCGTTTCATCAATCAGTATCAGTTGCAAGGTAAGGTCAATGTCTACCCGACACTCAGAAATGATGCAGAATGGTACATTATTACCTACAGCAACTATCCAACCATTCAGTTAGCGAGAGATGCGGTAGAAACCTTGTCAAATCCTTTGCAACAACTTGGACCTTGGGCAAAATCGTTAAGCCAAGTGCATAGAGAGATTGAACGTGCGAAATAAACCTGAGCTCGCTGACAAAATGTGTTACATTCCGTAGCCTTATTTTTGTGGTTAAGAATTAGAGCAGTAGATGAAAAAGCAGCGTGCCTTTCTGAAATGGGCTGGTGGTAAATATGGTCTAGTCGAGGATATTCAACGCCATTTGCCATCTGCTGAACAATTGGTAGAGCCATTTGTCGGTGCCGGTTCCATATTCTTGAACACAGAGTATGAGCACTATCTGCTGGCAGATATTAACCCCGATCTAGTTAATCTCTACAAGTTACTGAAAGAAAATCCACAGCAGTATATTACCGAAGCTAGACGTTGGTTTGTGGCCGACAACAACCGTAAAGAGTTCTATCTCGATGTCCGCTCGCAGTTCAATCGCTCTGACGATGTTTTCTATCGCTCGCTGGCATTTCTATACATGAACCGTTTTGGTTTTAACGGCCTTTGCCGTTACAACAAAAAGGGTGGATTCAACGTTCCATTTGGATCCTATAAAAAGCCGTATTTCCCAGAATCGGAACTGGAATTCTTCGCACAAAAAGCGCAAAAAGCGACGTTTATCTGTGCCGGTTACGAAGAGACATTTCGTCAAGCCGGCAAGAGCAGTGTGATTTATTGCGATCCACCGTATGCGCCACTGTCGAACACGGCAAATTTCACTTCATATGCTGGTGCCGGTTTTACGCTTGATGATCAGGCAGCGCTAGCTGACATCGCAGAGAAAACCGCAAGCGAACGCAATATCCCGGTCTTGATTTCAAACCACGATACCATTTTAACCCGCCGCCTCTATAACGGTGCGCAGTTAAATGTGGTCAAGGTAAAACGCACGATTAGTAGCAATGGCTCTGGTCGTAATAAAGTGGATGAATTGCTGGCACTGTTCAACGCCCGCTCTTAAATTCAACACTGTTAATGCTTGGGAAGATTTGCTAGCTATCTTCTTCGCTAAATCGCCCTGCTTAGAAAAACCGAAGCCCTTAACGCTAGGATCTACAGCCTCCCTTAGGTAGAATGATGCACACATTGTGTTCAGCTTGCATTCAATAAGCCTAAGAGGTCAGGTATGAAAGATTTTCTCATTGCTCCATCCATTCTTTCCGCAGATTTAGCTCGTCTGGGAGAAGATGTCGAAAAAGCGCTCGCAGCCGGTGCTGACGTTGTGCACTTTGATGTGATGGATAATCACTACGTACCTAACCTGACTTTTGGTGCACCGATTTGTAAAGCGCTGCGTGACTATGGCATTACTGCACCAATCGATGTGCACTTGATGGTTAAACCTGTTGACCGCATCATCCCTGATTTTGCTAAAGCGGGTGCCTCTATGATTACTTTCCATGTGGAAGCGTCAGAGCACGTTGACCGTACATTGCAACTGATTAAAGAACACGGCTGTAAAGCGGGTGTGGTTTTAAACCCTGCGACATCATTAAGCCACTTGGATTACCTGATGGATAAAGTGGATATGATTCTGCTGATGTCGGTAAACCCAGGTTTTGGTGGTCAATCGTTTATTCCACATACATTGGATAAACTGCGCGCGGTGCGTAAGTTGATTGATCAAAGCGGTCGCGATATTCGCTTGGAAGTGGATGGCGGTGTTAAAGTGGAAAACATCCGTGAAATAGCTGAAGCTGGCGCTGATATGTTTGTTGCAGGTTCAGCGATTTTTGACCAACCCGATTACAAAGCTGTGATTGATGATATGCGTGCACAGTTGGCTGATGTTGAAAAATAATTATTAATAGAAAAGAGAAAGTTAGGGAAGTTGATAGTGAAGCAAATAAAACTGATCGCTTTTGATTTAGATGGTACGTTATTGGATAGCGTTCCAGATTTGGCTGTCGCAGCAGATCAAGCCGTACAAGCATTAGGTTACCCTGGTGTGACAGAAGTTGAAGTGAGAGATTATGTTGGCAACGGTGCCGATATTCTTATTGGTCGTTCTTTAAGTCGTAGCCTTGTCGTTGACCCTGCGTTGGATAAAGACGTGCAGACAAAAGCTCGTGAGCTGTTTGATGATTTTTACCAAAAGACCGGTCACAAACTCAGTCACTTATACCGCAATGTCAAAGAGACGTTGGCGTCTTTGCATCAGGCGGGTTTTACTCTGACATTGGTGACCAATAAACCGTCTAAGTTTGTGCCGCACGTACTGGAACAACACAATATCGCTCAGTACTTTACTGACGTGATTGGCGGCGACACCTTCCCCAATAAAAAGCCTGATCCTATGGCTTTAAACTGGCTGTTAGAAAAACATCAGTTGGACGCCAGCCAAATGCTGATGGTCGGTGATTCCAAAAACGACATTCTGGCGGCGAAAAACGCGGGCTGCGCTTCGTTTGCTTTAACTTACGGTTACAACCACGGTGAACCTATTGCCAATGCAAACCCAGATTATGTTGCTGATGACATTGCACAATTGCTCGATGTTGTGGCGGTTTGAGCATAAAAACTATTTTTTTAACTAGAAGATGGTTAACGAGAGAATTCTTAACTAGAAAAATACTCGTTAATGAGTACACTGCTAAATCGCGCTGAAATGTTCAGGTTATAAACCGATTCAGCGCGTTAGACTGTTTGACCTTATATTCTTATCTGTAACAAGGAAATCATACCCATGAGCAAACCCATCGTATTGAGTGGTGTTCAGCCATCTGGCGAACTAAGTATCGGTAACTACTTGGGTGCTCTACGTCAATGGCACCAAATGCAAGACGATTATGATTGCCAATATTGTGTTGTTGATTTACATGCAATTACGGTTCGCCAAGAGCCTAAAGCCCTGCATGAAGCAACGCTAGACGCCTTGGCGATTTGTTTGGCCGTTGGTGTTGATCCGAAGAAGAGCACGCTTTTTGTTCAGTCTCACGTACCGGAGCATGCTCAACTTGGTTGGGTATTGAACTGTTATACACAAATGGGTGAACTGAGCCGTATGACTCAGTTTAAAGACAAATCAGAACGTTATGCGAATGATGTCAACGTGGGTCTGTTTGATTACCCAGTGTTAATGGCGGCAGATATTCTGTTGTATGGTGCGCATCAAGTACCAGTTGGCAGCGACCAGAAGCAACATTTAGAGTTGGCGCGCGACATTGCCACTCGTTTTAACAACATCTATGCGCCAGAAGCGCCAATCTTCACCATTCCAGAGCCGTACATTCCAACGGTAAACGCACGGGTGATGAGCTTGCAAGATGCGACCAAGAAGATGTCTAAATCAGACGATAACCGCAAAAACGTGATCACTCTGCTAGAAGATCCTAAGTCGATCATTAAGAAGATTAATAAAGCGCAAACCGATACAGAAACGCCGCCACGTATCGCTCACGATGTTGAGAACAAGGCGGGTATTTCTAACCTAATGGGCTTGTACTCAGCAGCAACAGGCAAAACTTTTGCTGAGATTGAAGCCGATTATGCCGGGGTTGAAATGTACGGTCCGTTCAAGAAAGACGTTGGTGAAGCATTGGTTGCGATGCTTGAACCAGTGCAAGCTGAATATGCACGTATCCGTAATGATCGCGAATACTTAAACAGCGTAATGCGTGATGGTGCTGAAAAAGCATCGGCTCGTGCACTGCAAACGCTGAAGAACGTATACCAAGCCGTCGGTTTTGTGGCGCGTCCATATTAGTATTCAATCCGTATTCCAAGGCTAGCTTTGCTAGCCTTTTCACCATTTATCATTTTGGCGTGCCATTGTTATAGATTGAATGTTATAGATTGAATCTGAGCAGTGGATTCGTAGAATGCGGGTGGTTCTCATTGCAATAGATATTTCAGCCTATGTTACTCATCATCGATAACTACGACTCTTTTACTTATAACTTGTACCAGTATTTTTGCGAGCTGGGCGCACAAGTGAAAGTGGTGCGTAATGATGAGATCACATTAGAACAAATTGAAGCATTGGCTCCTTCCCATCTGGTTATTTCTCCCGGACCATGCACGCCAAACGATGCGGGTATTTCGTTGGATGCGATTAAACATTTTACCGGGAAATTGCCTATTCTCGGTGTTTGTCTCGGACATCAAGCCATAGCGCAGGTCTTTGGCGGCGAAGTGGTGAGAGCCCGCCAAGTGATGCATGGCAAAACATCGCCAATTAAGCACAATGGCAAGAGTGTTTTTGCTGGTTTGAATAATCCCCTCACTGTGACTCGTTACCACTCTTTAGTGGTGAAAACAGACTCCTTTCCTGATTGTTTTGAATTAACGGCATGGACTGAGCTCCCAGATGGCAGCATGGATGAAATTATGGGTTATCAACATAAAAGCCTAGCGATTGATGCCGTTCAGTTTCATCCTGAGTCGATCAAAACAGAACAAGGGCATGAGTTGTTAGCAAATTTCCTACGTCGTTGATTGACTTGTACTAAGTCATCATTCCCTGACAGAGATCACTATTCATTATTTTCCTTATCTCAATGCCATGATTTGTCTCTGGTGAAATTTTATTCGTGATATTTCATCTGCTTTTTACCGAATAGCTCATTTCTTATGGGGTTCTGCTAATTATTTTGTGATGAAACGTAGAAATTGCTTCATAAAAGTCTTGGCTTGTTGCATAAATACTCAACAGTAGTGTCATTTATTAGTCGGGAAAAGACTGTGAAGGGATAAATCACTATTGAAATGGTCAATATTTTGTAAATACAATGCTGCGCTCACTAAAATAATATACAAAATATCAAGCTTATATTTTTGTAGTTAGGTCGACGATCTACAAGGCGTGCAGTATTAAAAAGGGACGAGCAATGACAACTGAAATGAATGTAGAACGCGGTCTGTTTGATGAGGTGATGGTACCTTGTTATAACCCAATGGAATTCATCCCGGTTAAGGGACAAGGCTCACGCGTATGGGATCAACAAGGCAATGAGTACATTGATTTTGCTGGCGGTATCGCGGTGAGTGGTTTAGGTCATTGTCACCCAGCGATGGTTAACGCGTTGACCGAGCAAGGCAACAAGCTTTGGCATCTCAGTAACGTGATGACAAACGAGCCAGCACTTCGTCTGGCGAAGAAACTGACCGAAATCAGCTTTGCGGAAAAAGTATTTTTCTCAAACTCAGGTGCAGAAGCAAACGAAGCAGCACTTAAGCTTGCGCGCCGCTATGCCGCAGATGAGTTCGGCCCTGATAAATCTGAAATCATTGCCTTTAAACAAGGTTTCCACGGTCGTACTTTTTTCACTGTCACCGTTGGTGGTCAAGCCGCTTACTCAGACGGTTTTGGTCCAAAACCGGGTGACATTACTCACCTTGAGTACAACAACGTTGAAGCGCTGCGTGCACACATCTCGGATCGCACTTGCGCGGTGATGATCGAACCACTGCAAGGTGAAGGTGGTATTGTCTCGCCAACGCCAGAGTTCATCCAAACGGTTCGTGAGCTGTGTGACAAATACAATGCGTTATTGATTTTCGATGAAGTTCAAACGGGTAACGGTCGTACTGGTCACTTCTTCGCATACCAAGGTCTAGGTATTACTCCTGATATTCTCAGCACAGCTAAATCTCTTGGCGGTGGTTTCCCTATCGGTGCCATGCTAACCACAACTGAGCTTGCACAGCACTTTAAGCCCGGTACACACGGTTCTACCTACGGCGGCAACCCACTAGCCTGTGCGGTAGCAGAAGCGGTCGTGGACATCATTAGCCAACCTGAAACTCTGGCAGGTGTGCTTGAGCGAGAAGCGCTATTCCGTGCAGGTTTAGAGAAGATTAATGCTAAGTACAAGGTGTTTTCTGAAGTTCGCGGTAAAGGTCTGTTGATCGGTGCTGCGTTAAACGAAGAGTGGCAAGGTCGGGCTCGCGACATTCTTGTTGCCGCCGGTAAACAAGGTCTAATGATTCTGATGGCGGGTGCCAACGTAGTTCGTTTGACGCCATCGTTAGTCATCGAAAAAGAAGAAATTGAACAAGGCTTAGCGCGTTTGGATAAAGCAATCGCATCACTTGTGTAAAGCTAAGCGACAAGGAATAGAGCATGACTCAGTGGGCAGCAGAACAACCGAGGATAGCAGGGCAACAGTGGATCGCCGGGCAGTGGTTAGAAGGTAAAGGTGAAATGCTTTCATCTTTAAGCCCTTATAATGATGAAATCATTTGGCAAGGTCAAAGTGCAACACAACAGCAAGTCGAACAAGCGGTCGCTTCTGCTCGTAATGCCTTTGTTCGCTGGAAAAAACTGCCTGTCGCAGAGCGTGAAAAAGTTCTGCTCGCTTTTGCGGAAAAAATTAAACAAAGTAGCGAACAAATTGCCGAAGTGATCGCGAAAGAAACGGGGAAACCCATTTGGGAGACTCGCACTGAAGCGGCTGCAATGGCGGGTAAAATTGCTATCTCCATTCGTGCATACCATGAGCGTACTGGTGAAACGGTACGTGAAGCGGCGGGTAACCAAATTGTACTGCGCCACCGCCCGCTAGGTGTTATGGCAGTATTTGGCCCGTACAATTTCCCGGGTCATTTGCCAAATGGTCATATTGTTCCTGCGTTACTGGCAGGTAACACTGTGGTGTTTAAGCCTTCAGAGCAAACGCCATGGACGGCTGAAGTCACGATGAAGCTTTGGCAAGCCGCCGGTCTGCCAGCCGGTGTTATCAACCTGATACAAGGCGGTAAAGAAACCGGCATCGCGCTCGCTCAGTCCAAAGGTATTGATGGTCTACTGTTTACCGGTAGTGCTAATACGGGGCACATCCTGCATCGCCAATTTGCGGGTCAACCAGATAAGATGCTCGCGCTAGAAATGGGCGGGAATAATCCCATGCTGATTTCTGAGCAGTTCGGTGAGTTAAACGCAACGGTTTATACCATCATTCAGTCTGCATTTATCAGTGCTGGTCAACGTTGTACCTGTGCGCGTCGCCTGTACGTTCCGATGGGGGCGAAAGGTGATGAACTCGTGGCTCGCTTAATCGAAGCAACTAAGAAGCTGCGTATGGATCAACCATTTGCTGAGCCTGCGCCATTTATGGGGCCACAAATCTCTAAAGCGGCTGCCGACTTTATTTTGCATGCACAAGCGAATCTTCAATCACTGGGCGGTAACAGCCTTGTTGAAGCGCAAAGTAAAGGTGCTGCGTTTGTCTCGCCGGGTATTATTGATGTTACGGCTATCGCGCAACTTCCTGATGAAGAGTACTTTGGTCCGCTGCTGCAATTAGTGCGTTATCAAACTCTAGAGCAAGCCGTTGAATTGGCTAACAATACTCGTTTTGGTCTGTCGGCTGGTCTTGTGACTACCGATGATGCAGAGTGGGAATACTTCGTAGACCACATTCGTGCCGGTATTGTTAATCGCAACCGTCAGCTAACGGGAGCGAGTGGTGATGCACCATTTGGTGGACCGGGCGCTTCAGGTAACCTGCGTCCAAGCGCATTCTACGCTGCGGACTACTGTGCTTACCCTATGGCATCAATGGAAGGTTCGGCAACCGAGCTTCCAGCGACACTAAGCCCGGGTGTTGAACTGTAATACCGTCCTAGGTAAAAATATGATCAAATTGGCCATTCGCTGAGCAGAAAGTTTTCTCTCGTTCCCATGCTTTGAAGTGACCCCCAATAGTTGGACAACCAATTATTGGGGGTCTTTTATTTATGTCCAAATACAGTCGCGAGTTAAAGTTCAAAGTAGCTAAAAAGTATCTTGATGGCTCCACTCCTCGAGAGCTCGCTGAAAAATATTCTGTCCCAACAAAACATGTTCGTTATTGGGCTCATGTTTTCACTATGCATGGTTCAAATTCATTTTTAATTGATGGCCATTCTCTTAGTGCGGAAGCTAAGCTGGAAGCGTTG
>NZ_JBKEBW010000026.1:0-52769 GCF_047973365.1 Vibrio sp.
GTGGCTGAAAACTTCTTCGCTTTACTCAAAACAGAGATGTATCACGGTCAAAGCTTCACTGATGCTGATGAACTGATTGCAAATATCGAAGAATATATAGAGTATTACAATACAAAACGGATTAAGGTGAAATTTAAAGGCCTGACTCCGATAGAATATCGAAATCAGGCCTTGCAAGCCGCTTAACAGAAATGTCCAACTTTATGGGGTCACTTCAGAGCATGGGAACGAGGATTCTCTTAACTGATTGGTATGACAGCAGTGCTGGCTTTTTATTATCGGTGTGATTGGCTTATTTTTGTTGAGCGCGTTGGTAAGAAGTTTTGATCTCTTCACGAGCGGAAGCTGCGTCTTCCCAACCTTCAACTTTCACCCATTTGCCTGCCTCAAGATCTTTGTAACGCTCGAAGAAGTGAGTGATTTGTGCTTTTAGAAGCTCAGGTAGATCGTTCACATCTTGAATGTGGTTGTATTCTTTAGACAACTTCTCATGCGGTACCGCAATCACTTTTGCGTCTTCACCAGATTCATCGCTCATTTTTAGCACGCCAACTGGGCGGCAGCGAATGACTGAACCAGGCATGAGAGGGAATGGTGTTGGTACCAATACATCTACTGGATCACCATCCAGAGATAGAGTGTGGTTCACGTAACCGTAGTTACATGGGTAGAACATTGGTGCGGACATGAAACGGTCTACGAATACAGCACCAGAATCTTTGTCTACTTCGTATTTGATTGGATCTGCGTTGGCTGGGATTTCGATGATAACGTAGATATCGTCTGGAAGAGATTTGCCTGCTGGCACATTGTTTAAGCTCATTAAAGGTTTCCTTTTCGTTAGCTAGACTTCAAAAATCAGAATTTATTATTATAGGTGCTAGGCATGGGTATTCAGGGTGCATGGCATAGCAAAGCTAAAGTTTACCCGTAAATGCAGCGATTCCCAAGCAAAGGAACGAAAATTTAGCGAACGATAAATGTTAAAAAGAGATAAAGGTTAAAAATAGACAAACGTTAAAAAGCGCCATATTCGGCGCTTTGCAGTTTTAGTCTGGGAAGTTAGCCAGAAATTCTTCCACTTTATTAACCATATTTGGACTACCACAGAAGAAAGGTACACGTTGGTGTAACTCGGTTGGTTTGATATCCAGAATTCGATTCTTACCATCAGAGTCAATACCGCCAGCCTGCTCCATCAGCAATGCAATTGGGTTACACTCGTATAGAAGGCGCAGTTTGCCATTCGGGTGGCTCTCGGTACTTGGGTACATGTAAATACCGCCCTTCAACAGGTTACGGTGGAAATCAGACACCAGAGAACCGATATAACGCGATGTGTATGGGCGACAGTCTTCAGGCACATTCTCCTGACAGAACTTAATATATTTCTTCACACCTGTTGGGAAACGAATGTAATTGCCTTCGTTAATTGAATAAATCTTACCGCTTTCAGGAATGCGCATGTTCTCGTGCGACAAACAGAAAGAACCGATGGAAGGATCGTAGGTAAAGCCGTTGACACCGTTACCTGTGGTGTAAACCAACATGGTTGAAGAACCGTAAATCACATAACCTGCGGCCACTTGCTTATGTCCCGGTTGTAGGAAGTCTTCCGCCGTTGGAGGTCCACCAACCGGAGAGATGCGGCGGTAAATCGAAAATATCGTACCGACCGATACATTAACATCAATGTTTGATGAACCGTCTAACGGATCCATCAACACCACGTATTTCGCATTTTTATTGAGGTCCTTATTGAAGGCTACAGCTTCATCTTCCTCTTCACTGGCTACGCCACAAACTTGATCACGCGCTTCTAACGCTGCTTTAAATTTGTCGTTAGCGTAAACATCTAGCTTTTGCTGCTCTTCACCTTGCACATTATCTTGACCAGATGCACCCGTAATATCAGCAAGGCCTGCCTTGTTGATTTCTCGGTTGACAATCTTCGCGGCAAGACGAATGGAAGCCAGTAAGGAGGATAATTCACCGCTTGCATGGGGGAAATCATGTTGTTTCTCAACAATGAATTCACCAAGGGTGCGCATCTCAGACATGTAATTTCCTTAACACTCTATTTTCGGGGGGATTTTAGGGGGGCAGTGAGGTGTTCTCTTACGGAACTTCATTGACACATGCGCCCGCCAAGAGTTTAGGTGTTTAATCTTTTTACGGGTACTGAAGTAACTGATTGAGTTCTCATTTTTTATGTCAACTTATTACAAATTACATTGCTCTGATCTGCGAAGCTCGCTTTTAGCACACGAATAAGCATAATGGGAGCCAATACAGTACAGCGTGAAGAGATTGAGCTCTATGCATATTCATATCTTAGGAATTTGTGGCACTTTCATGGGTGGCGTCGCGATGTTAGCGCGTCAATTAGGTCACAAAGTGACCGGTAGCGATGCCAATGTCTATCCACCAATGAGCACCATGCTTGAATCACAAGGTATCGAAATTATTGAAGGTTTTGATACCGCTCAATTTGAGCCAAAACCTGATTTGGTGGTGGTTGGCAACGCGATGAGCCGAGGAAACCCATGTGTTGAATATGTACTAAACAACAACCTGCGCTATGTTTCCGGACCTCAGTGGCTACAAGAATTTTTGCTGCATGACCGTTGGGTGCTGGCGGTATCAGGGACACACGGCAAAACCACCACATCCAGTATGTTGACCTGGATACTTGAGCACTGCGGATATCAACCGGGCTTCCTTGTGGGGGGCGTGCTGGGTAACTTTGGCATTTCTGCACGTTTAGGCGACAGCATGTTTTTTGTTGTAGAAGCCGATGAATATGACAGTGCTTTTTTCGATAAGCGTTCTAAGTTTGTTCATTACCATCCCAGAACATTGGTCATGAATAATCTGGAGTTCGATCATGCTGACATCTTCGATAATCTTGAAGCGATCAAACGTCAATTCCATCATTTAGTGAGAACCGTACCGGGCAACGGTCGTATCTTTGCTCCCCTGCAAGATGAAGCTCTACAAGATGTTTTACAGCGTGGTTGTTGGAGTGAAACTGAGTTCAGAGGTGACAATGCGGACTGGCAAGCAGAAAAAATCAGCAAAGATGGCTCTCAATTCCATGTTTTGTTTAAAAACACACGTGTTGGTTCCGTTAAATGGGATTTAGTGGGTGATCATAACGTTAGCAACGCATTGATGGCGGTCGCTGCGGCGCGCCATGTGGGCGTGACTGCCGATCTGGCGTGCGAAGCGTTAGGCCATTTTATTAACACCAAACGCCGCTTAGAGCTAAAAGGCGAAGAAGCGGGGGTGACGGTGTATGATGATTTTGCTCATCATCCAACAGCCATTGCGCTGACCTTAGAGGGGCTGCGCAATAAAGTGGGTGACAAGAAGATTATTGCAGTATTGGAACCTCGTTCAGCGACAATGAAACTGGGTGTACACAAAGAAACGCTCGCTCAATCACTGCATACAGCAGATTCGGTTTATCTGTTCCAACCCGCGACCATTCCCTGGTCGGTGACCGATGTGGCAGAGCAGTGTGCACAACCGGCTCAGGTTAGCGATAATATTGATGATTTGGTGGCGATGATATGCGTTGAAGCACAAGCCGGAGATCAAATTCTGGTGATGAGTAACGGTGGATTTAATGGTATTCACGATAAGCTACTTAGCGCACTAAAAGCAAAACAGTCAAGAGGTTGAACGATATGAAGCCAACCAAAACCATTACCTTAGCTTGGACAGGCGCATCAGGTGCACCCTATGGTCTACGCCTGTTGCAGTGCTTGCTTGCGGCAGACTACACAGTGTATTTGCTGATCTCCTCTGCTGCGCGTGTGGTGCTGGCCACTGAGCAATATCTAAAATTGCCTAGCGGCCCTGACGCTGCGAAAGCCGTATTGGTTGAACATCTACAATGTAATGCCGATAAATTGATTGTTTGTGGCAAAGAGGATTGGTTCTCTCCGGTGGCATCAGGTTCAGCGGCGCCCAAACAGATGGTTGTTTGCCCTTGTTCAACCGGCAGTGTTGCGGCTATTGCGCACGGCATGTCTGATAATCTTATTGAGCGAGCGGCTGATGTGGTAATGAAAGAGCGTGGACAGTTGCTGCTCGTGGTGCGAGAAACGCCATTTTCGACCCTGCATCTGGAAAACATGCATAAGTTGTCGCAAATGGGGGTCACCATTATGCCGGCTGCACCGGGTTTCTATCATCAACCTCTCTCGATCGATGAGCTGATTGATTTCATGGTTGCGCGTATTTTGGATCATTTAGCTATTGAACAAACTTTAGTGCCATGTTGGGGATATGATCAACGCATATAAGTAGCATATCGACTCGTTTGCATTTACAATCCTCTTTACTCACGGGGGGCTAACTATTCATCATATGAGTAGCGCTGAGATCAAGCTGAGCTTGGGACCCGAGTCCATTATTATTTTAATAATGGTAGTTACCTGAACCAGATAATGCTGGCGTAGGAATTGAGTTGGGAATGCCTAATCGAATTACGGATTATTCGTCTCCTCCCTCAAGCCTGTCAGCTCTGAGGAGAGCGAGCCTTGAACATCAAATTTTCTGCCATTACTTTGGCAACTCTATCATTAAGTATCACATCATCGAGTGCAGTTTTTGCTGCCGATAACACTCTGACTGTCTACACCTATGACTCATTCGCTGCCGAGTGGGGCCCCGGACCTGCGATAGAAAAAGCCTTTGAAGCTCAATGTGGCTGCGATTTGAATTTTGTTGCGCTGGAGGATGGCGTTTCTATTTTGAACCGTCTGCGTTTAGAGGGCGATAAAACCAAAGCAGACATCGTGTTGGGTTTAGATAACAACCTGCTGGTTGAGGCGAAACAAACCGGTTTGTTAGCGTCACATTCGGTCGATACCCAATCACTTCAAGTGCCAAATGGCTGGAACGATGATACTTTTGTGCCATATGACTATGGTTATTTCGCTTTCGTCTACAACAAAGAGAAACTGACGAATCCGCCCAAAAGCCTAAAAGAGTTGGTTGAAAACCGTGATGATTTGAAAGTTATTTATCAAGATCCGCGCACTTCAACACCGGGACAAGGTCTGTTGCTGTGGATGAAATCTGTCTATGGCGATAATGCCACAGAGGCTTGGAAGAGCTTAGCGAAGAAAACGGTAACAGTGACTAAAGGTTGGTCTGAGTCTTATTCTATGTTCTTGAAAGGCGAGTCGGACTTAGTTCTTTCCTACACCACTTCTCCTGCCTACCACCTGATTGCGGAAAATGATGCTCGTTTTGCAACGGCTGACTTCTCAGAAGGCCATTATATGCAGGTTGAGATCGCCGCTAAGGTGAAAACCAGTCAGCATCAAAAACTTGCCGATGAATTCATGAGTTTTATCCTCAGTAATGATTTCCAATCGGTAATTGCGACAGGCAACTGGATGTACCCAGTAATCAATACTGAATTGCCAGAGGGTTTTGAATCTCTATCTGTACCACAAAAATCGTTAAGCTTTAGCGCAACTGAAGTCGCTAAACAGCGTAAAGCCTGGATTCGTGAATGGCAAAATGCATTAACATTCTAAGCGATAAGTTTGAAGGTCTAATTGAGTTTGAACACGGTTCCTAAAATGGGCATTGGGGTCGCGATAGCCGTCGCGACCTTTGTCATTTCTGCACTTTGTGCTCTGCTTTTGCATGCACCGAGCCTGAACGTTGCGCAGATCTGGCAAGATCCGTTCTATCGTCATGTGACTCAGTTTAGTTTCTACCAAGCGAGCCTTTCTATGTTGCTGAGCGTCGGTTTTGCGATTCCGGTTGCTCATGCGTTATACCGAAGACGTTTTTGGGGGCGAAACCTGCTTATTAAACTCTTCGCAACCACACTTGTGCTACCTGTGTTAGTTGGTGTGTTTGGACTATTGGCAATATACGGCAACAGTGGGATATTGGCAGAAGTTCTGGGGTGGTTCGAACTGAAATTGCCATTTTCCATTTACGGATTAAACGGCATATTGCTCGCGCACTTTTTCTTCAATTTACCTTATGCGAGTCGCTTATTACTGCAAGCATTGGAATCCATTCCTCAAGAGCAGCATAAGCTTTGTGCTCATTTAGGTATGAATCACTGGCATAAATTTCGTTGGGTAGAATGGCCACGCATTCGCCAACAGTTGCCACACGTTTGTGGCTTAGTGTTTATGCTCTGTTTCACCAGTTTTGCGACTGTGATGGCTCTGGGGGGCGGACCGAAATCCACCACCATTGAACTGGCTATTTACCAAGCGATTAAATTTGATTTCGATCTGCAAGCAGGAGCGCTGTTGGCACTGTGGCAGATTATTCTGTGTAGCATTTTGTATTTGTCGATTCAGAAACTGGCGAAGCCTGTTGCGGTAACGGCAGGCAATGTCGCGACTTCTGGTTTTATTCGTCGTGATTCATGCAAAGTTCGTTGCTGGGATTGGGCATGGATACTGTTTGTGATTGCGCTTGTCGTCCCTCCGCTGATGATGGTGGTGCTGAGCGGCATTAATTCACAGGCTTATGCCGTATTGACCGATAGCAAATTCTGGTACGCATTTTCAGCATCCGTACAAGTGGCGATGCTCACTTCATTGTTTGCTTTGCTGGCTGGGATGGCCATTCTCACGACAACGCGTTTTTGGCGCATCCGCTACCAAACAACAAAAGCAACCACGCTCGAACTCACCGCAACCATCATTTTGGTGACGCCGGGGGTAGTGGTGAGTACTGGGCTCTTCTTGCTGCTACGTAGTTTTAGCGATGCGTTCAGTTTTGCATTCTGGGTCGTTGTGGCAGTCAATGCTTTGATGGCTCTGCCTTATGTACTCAAAACGTTAGCTCAACCTATGCTGCACATTGAACAGCAATATCAGTTTCTTTGTGCCTCGTTAGGCATTCGCGGATGGCATCGCATAACCTTGATTGAAGGAAAAGCGTTGAGTAAACCAATAGCGCATGCTTTTGCTATCAGTTTCCTGCTTTCAATGGGCGATCTTAGCGCAATAGCACTGTTTGGCAGCCAGGATTTCCGAACGCTGCCGCTGTATCTGTTCCAGTTGCTTGGCAGCTATCAAATGGAATCTGCAGCAGTTGTGTCATTGACATTGCTGGTCATCAGTGTTGGCTGCTTTGCTGTGATTGAAAAATTGTTTATCACTCATGCTACCCGAGGTCGTGAATGTTAGTTTTACAAAACGTACGTTATGAATACCAAAATGAGTGGTTTGAATTTTGTTTGAATGTGCCGCAAGGTGCGATTGTTTCTTTGATGGGACCCAGTGGTGCGGGCAAATCGACCCTGCTCAGTTTAGTGGCAGGATTTATCGAACCTAGTAGCGGAGACATACAAGTTTCAGGAGAGTCACTGCTCGGTAAAGAACCATATCAGCGCCCATTCTCGATGTTGTTTCAAGAGCACAACTTATTTGCCCATTTAACGGTGCGAGAGAACATAGGATTGGGGTTAAACCCAGGCTTGAAATTGACCACTCAGCAAAAAGAACAGGTAGAAGTGGCGGCAAAACAAGTGGGTGTCGATGAGTATTTAACTCGTCTGCCACAAAGTCTTTCAGGCGGGCAACGCCAAAGAGTGGCTCTTGCTCGCTGCTTTGTGCAACCTCATCCTATTTGGCTGCTCGATGAGCCTTTCTCTGCGTTGGATCCTTTATTACGTGAAGAAATGCTCAGTTTGGTAAAGCGCTTAGCTACAGAACGGCATATTACGGTGGTGATGGTGACTCACCATCTGAGTGATGCAAAGGCCATTGCTTCACATGTTGCATTTGTGGCAGAGGGGAAAGTACAGGTTTTTGACGAAGTTACGGCACTGTCATCATCACATCCACATCCCCTGCTGAGTGGTTTCGTTAGAGCCGGTGAATAATAAAAAAACCTCACTTGGATATTTGGCATATTAAAGTGAGGTTTTTATTCGCTAAGCTTTCATTTGGTAAACAAAGTTATAAGATAGAAGCGTCGTTATTCTCTTTTAATACCTGGAAGATTTCACGAGAAGCTTTTGGTGGTTTGTTGCTTTCTTTCTCTTTCTTTGCCTGACGAGCGAGTTGACGTAGACGCTGGCGATCCATCTCTGGATAGAGCTCCATTGCGTCGTTAATCGCGTCATCACCTTGCTCAACGATACGGTCACGCATCTGTTCAAGTTTGTGTAATACCGCCGTATTTTGTGAGTGCTTGTTGCGTAACTTGTCTAGTGCCGCCTGGATTGGCTCAGGATCAATGGTCCGCATCATTTTACCTATGTATTGCAGTTGACGACGTCTAGCTTCCATGTTGAAACGTTGCGCATCTTTGATCGCTAATAGCAGATCTTCAGGCATCGGGATTTTTGCTAACTGTGATGATTTCAAACCAACCAGTTCTTCACCGAGCTTTTGCAGCGCTGTCATGTCATTTTTCATTTCGGTTTTACTAACCCAAATGATCTCCTCTTCTTCTTCCCAAGGAGCTTTTTGGTTTTTACGTGCCATTTTCTTCAACTATTGAGGTGTATATGTCAGCTATTTTAGCAAGAATCGTGGGGAGAAAGCGAAATTCTTGTTACTCTATAGCTAAGTAATTATTTCAAAAGCTCAATAGTTGGATGAGATATGGATGTAAAACAGCAAGTCGCTATGCAGCGCACCGAACTTGAAGCCGCCGTTGCTAAAGCGTTAGACATGGCAGCAGCCAGTGCAGATGCTGCTGAAGTTGCCATTACAAAGAGCACCGGCTTAAGTGTCTCTACGCGTATGTGTGAAGTAGAGAACGTTGAATTTAATAGTGATGGTGCTTTAGGCATCACAGTCTATCGTGGGCAGCGCAAAGGTAGTGCTTCTACCTCAGACCTAAGTGAGACAGCGATTCAACAAACGGTATTAGCCGCATTGGATATCGCGAAATACACGTCAGAAGACCCATTTGCCGGACCTGCACCTAAAGAGATGATGGTCAAAGAGATCCCCGATTTGGATCTATTCCATCCAAATGCGATTGATCCTGACAGCGCCGCTCAAATTGCGATTGCTGCTGAACAAGCCGCACTCAATGCCAGTGTTCGAATTAAACAAAGTGATGGCGCAAGTTATGACAGCCACTACGGCGTGAAAGTGTATGGCAACAGCCACGGTTTATTAGCCAGCTATGCCTCCAGCCGTCACAGCATCAGTTGTTGCGTGATTGGTGAAGGCAAAAATGGCGAGATGGAACGCGATTATAGCTACACGGTCGCGCGTCATTGTGATGACTTATGGGCGCCTGAATTAGTGGGCAAAGAAGCGGCAGAGAAAACCGTAAGCCGACTGGATGCGCAAAAACTAAAAACGGGCAAATTTCCTGTCATGTTTGCCGCCGATGTCGCAACAGGTTTGTTAGGACACCTAGTTATGGCAATCAGTGGCGGTAACTTATACCGTAAGTCATCATTTTTACTGGACCATCTCGGCAAACAGATTTTACCAAGTTGGTTTAACGTTTCAGAGCGCCCTCATATCTTACGCGGCCTTGCGTCGAGTCCGTTTGACAGTGAAGGGGTGAGAACCGTTGATACCGAAATCATTACTGATGGTGTACTTTCAACTTACCTTCTCACCAGCTATGCGGCGAGAAAAATGGGTATGACACCCACAGGTCATGCCGGTGGCATTCACAACTGCTTTGTCAAATCGACCGGGCAGAATTTTGCGCAAATGCTGAAAGAGCTTGGTACCGGTCTGCTAGTGACAGAAGTGATGGGGCAAGGCGTGAATATTGTTACGGGCGACTATTCTCGTGGTGCTGCTGGTTTCTGGGTTGAAAACGGCGTGATTCAATACCCTGTTTCTGAAATTACTATTGCTGGCAATCTGCAAGAGATGTTCAAGCAAATTGTTGCGGTGGGTAGCGATGTAGAAACGCGTTCGCAAATCCAGACGGGTTCTATTTTGCTTGAGTCGATGAAAGTGGCCGGTGAATAAGCCGAAATAAAAAAGGCGAAAACGGTAACCCGTGTTTCGCCTTTTTTTGCGATTAATTCAGCAGGCTTATCACACCTTAAATCGACTGATTAGCACCTGCAACTTCTGCAATGATTCCAATTGGATCAGCGCCATTTCATGGGCAGATTTTGCGACCTCATGACTTTCCATGGAAATCTTGTTGATATCGTTCATTGAACCATTAACGACTTGTGCTACGCTGCTCTGTTCTTCAACGGCGCTGGCAATGGTCATATTGAGTGCCGAAATATCACTGATCAATTGTGAAATATCATTGATACAGGCTTTGACTTCCTGGCTTTGTTCATTGGTTTTTTGCACCCGGTTATTACCGCGAACAATGACATCAGAGACGCGGTGAGAAGATGCCTGTAGGTTGGTGATCATCCTATCGATCTCTTCGGTTGAATTTTGCGTTCTTTGCGCTAGTGAACGGACTTCGTCGGCAACAACCGCAAAACCTCGTCCCTGCTCACCTGCTCGGGCGGCTTCAATGGCAGCATTGAGTGCTAAGAGATTCGTTTGTTCGGAAATTCCGCGGATAACCTCCAAAATCGAACCGATATCCTGCGAATCTTGTACCAATGACGACATTTCACTGGTGGCATGATCTAAATCATCGGTGACCGAGTTGATATTGGTGAGCATGGTTTCCAGTACATCGTGTACGGTATCCGTGTGTGTCACCGTTTTGTTGACTAATTGAGCCGCCTGACTAGCGTTATCGGCAATTTCGCTGATGGCTAACTCCATTTGGCTTAACGATTCGACCACTCGTTCGTTTTCTTCTAGCTGAGAGACAAGCGCGGTACTGGCCTTTTCATTCAACTGTGCTGAATGTTGTGCTTGTTGTTCAACCGTATCGCTATTTTCGACTATGGTTTTAAAAATGCTGTGTAGTGAGCCAATAAAACCATTGATCCCTTGTGCCAACGTGCCAATCTCATCTTCTCGCTGCATGTTAATTCTGAATGTCAGGTCACCGCCTTTTTCACCCAGTTCACCCACATGGCTTCCGAGAGCTTTAATCGGTTTTGAAATTGATGAAGCAAAGATAACGGTAAGCAGAATAATAATAAAAATGAAAGCAGCCGTTAATAAAATAATATTAAGTACACTTTTATCAATAAAAATAAAAGAACTCAATAAATTATCACTATTACTTTTCTTAATATCTTTAGATAATAAATTTAAGTTGTTAGTAATTTTCTCATTTAATGCTATAACTTTCTTTTGGTTATTAATAAATTCGACAGAAAGATTTTTTAGGGTAGTATTCGCCTCTTTGGCTGCTTGTGCCAACTTTAGTGCCGGTGAACCCTGTAGCTTTTGGATAGCCTTATCACTTTCTTGTTCTAGCACATTTAAGAAATTCATGATTTCTTTTTCATGTTTTAAATCTTTAGTAAGATTTAGAAACAAAACCCAAACTTGATAATTATTATTTGTATTGGTTAATGCGCTGCCCATTACTTGCAATTCATAATCAGAGATATCATAAATATCTTCATTTTTTGCTAGGCGGGAAAAAAGTGCAAAAAGAAATTCGTTAGAATGTTTGATTGAACTAGAAAATAGCGCTTCAGATTTATTTAAAATAGTATTATTCATTTTAAATAAAGCATCAATATTGATCACTAGATTTTTAGTTTCATTAATAGTATCAGATAAATTATCTTGTTTAATTTCTTTAGATGAATTGGATTTTTCAATCAGTGATTCATATCGTTGGACTAAATCACCAATTTCGGATTTTGATGTAATAAAGTGTTCGGTATTAAATCTAAGCTGAGAAATGTCATCAACAATTTCTTGATTTTGTTTTAATTCAGCTTGAGTGACTTCCATTGTCCCTTTTATTTGAATATAAAAGCTTGCGATGATAACTAATAGTGTAATTAACAGTATCACAGGAGTGAATAGTTTTTTCTGGACACTTAAGCGGGTAAGTAGCGATGACATTACTGGAACGCCTCTGGTTGTAATTATATACCCTAATCTAACGTATTGTTAGATTAGGGTACAATATACCATTAACATTATCAGAATTGCCTTACGGGTTTGTCTTTTATTTTTACTACATATTTTTTCTTTATTTCTTACCTTAAGTTGTACTTATTTAAATAAACAGGGTAGCTAAACCTAAAAAGACCGATAAGCCCACCACATCAGTAATAGTTGTTAGTGCCATACCGCCAGCCAGAGCTGGGTCAATATTCATTTTCTTTAAAATAACCGGAATCATTACACCGGCAACCCCCGCTACGAAGAGGTTGGTCATCATAGCGGCAGAGATAATGCCGCCTAACATCCATTCGCCTTTCCATACAACAACAATCGCACCGATGATCAGCGCCCAGAGAATACCGTTTAAAAAGCCAATCGCCGCTTCTTTGAGTAGCAATTCGCGTTTGTTACTGTCACCGATGTGACCTAAAGCTAAACCGCGGATAACCAGTGCTACTGTCTGGTTTCCTGCTACACCACCCATAGAAGGGACAATCGTCATCAAGACAGCAATCGCTGCCATTTGATCAAGAGTTGCCTCGAACATGTTGGATACCGATGCAGCGGCGAGAGCAGCCAACACGTTTGCACCTAGCCAAATACTGCGTTTACGTGCTGATTTAACCACAGGTGCGAAGGTATCTTCATCGTCGTCCATACCCGCCATGCTCATCATTGAGTGCTCAGCGTCTTCACGGATAACATCAACCACGTCATCGATAGTGATACGGCCGACCAAGTGTTGGTTTTCATCGACGACAGGGGCAGAAATCCAGTTACGACGTTCGAATAGGCTCGCGACGTCGGAATCTTTGGCATCCACTTTAATGGCTTCGTCAGCATCGTCCATAATATCGCTGACAGACACATCCACTTGGGCTGTTATCAGTGCCGTTAATGACAAATGACCAATCAAACGGCTCTCTTCATCAATAACATAAAGCGCGTCCGTTGCTTCTGGTAACTCGCCTTTCATTCTCAAATAACGCAAAACAACATCGACGTCGACATCACCACGAATGGTGATAACGTCGGTATTCATTAAGCCGCCCGCAGTATCTTCGGGATAGGAGAGCGCGGTTTCGACGCGGTGACGATCCGCCGCATCCATTTGCGCCAAAACTTCACGGGAAAGATCGTCAGGTAAGCTACGTAGAACGTAGGCCACATCGTCTGTGTCCATACCTTCTGTCGCTTCTGCCAATTTCTCTGGTGCCATTTTTGACACTAAAGCATCTTTGACGTCTTCGTTTAGTTCATCAAGAATCTCACCGTAATCTTCAGGATCGGTCAGTTGCCACAATACATTACGTGCTTTGCGAGGCGAGGCTTCAAGTAGGTGAGCAATGTCTTCCGGCTCCATGTCTTGCAGTTGTCTGCGGACATGGACGAAGCGACCATTTTCTAATGCTTCTGTGATTTCCTGGAGGGTGTTATGTGCTTGGTCAAACTCGATTTGCTCGGCCATGGCTTCCTCCTCATGAGTGAATACTTACAATGCGCAGAATAGTAACGTAATTTTAAGTCCTGTTTAATAGTAACTTGCGAGTAAACGTTAATTATTTATTTTTATCTATGAGGGTTATTCGTCTTCGTCGAATTTATCTTCAATAAGATGACAGGCGGCATCTAGAGCCTGCTCGGCTTGGGAGCCTTGCGCTGAAATAGTTACATTTTGACCCTGTGCCGATTCCAGCATCAGTAACCCCATGACGCTATCTGCAGTGGCTTCTTTGCCTTCCTGACTTTGAATCGTCAGCACAGCATCAAACGATTGAGCTAATTCCACCAGTTTCACTGCCGCTCGTGCATGCAGACCAAGGCGATTTTGGATAAGTACAGTACGACTAGCTTGCGGCATAGGGCATCCTCTACGAGTGATTTTTTTCTAGTGAAGTATGGCGAATTTGTACTTGGTGGCCCAATAACGCAAAGTACTCACCTAACTGTTGGGTGAGATAAACCGAACGGTGTTTGCCACCAGTGCAACCGATAGCGATAGTGAGATAGCTACGATTATTCTTCTCCAGTAGCGGCAACCATTGTTCAAAAAAGTGCTGGATCTGCTGTTTTAGCTCAATCACTTCATTATGGCTCTCTAAAAAAGATTTAATCGGTGCATCTAACCCTGTTAGAGGACGCAGTTCAGGTTGCCAATGTGGATTAGGTAAAAAGCGCACATCAAATACGTAGTCTGCATCGCTTGGTAAGCCATATTTGAAGCCAAAGGATTCAAATACCATCACTAAGTTTTTACGCTCCCGGCCTTCGATGCGCATCCTCACCGTTTCGCTCAAATCATGCAGTGACTTTCCTGTACTGTCGAGCAACAGGTCTGCTTGTTCTTTTAGTGGTTCCAACAAGCGTTTTTCCAACTCAATAGCTTGTTCTAAGGTTGGCTTTTTGTCACTGAGCGAAAGAGGATGAATACGGCGGGTTTCGCTATAGCGCTTGAGCAGCGTTTCTTTACTTGCATCAAGAAACAGCACACTCACATCGTTGTTTTGTTTGAGCTGTTGAAGGATATCTTCAACCAGCGTCGGTTCCTTTGGCAGATTTCGAATATCAATACTTACCGCAACGTTTTGCTTGCTACCTTGCACTGACTGGACAAATGAATCCAGCAGTACTACGGGCAAGTTATCAACACAGTAGTAACCTAAGTCTTCCAAAACTCTTAGCGCAACACTTTTACCCGCACCAGATTGACCACTAACAACGATTAAACGCATAAGGTGTATCTTATTGTGGTTCTTGGACTATTGACTCTTGAGCTATTGGCGGTTGAACCATGATGTCGTATAGCTCTTGGTCGCTTTGTGCATTGCGAAGCTGCTTTAGTGTCTGTTTGTCGTTCAAGCGTTCCGCCATGCAAGACAGCGTTTTCAAATGCTCTTTACATTGTTCTTCTGGAACGAGGAGGGCAAATAGAAGGTCAACAGGGCGGTTATCGATAGAATCAAATTCTATTGGCTCTTCACATTGAATTAGCACCGCGACAGCGTTGTCACTTGATGTCATTCGTGCATGTGGGATGGCGATACCATTACCAATACCTGTACTGCCCATCTTTTCACGACTGAGCATGCATTCGAAGAGTTCTGTGGCATTTTGACCGGTGTATTCTGCAGCGATTTCGCTGATGATTTCGAGGGCTCTTTTCTTACTAGAGCATTGAACTGCACTCTTTGTGCAGCTCAATGAAAGTACTTCGCTTAATTGCATGATTAATGGCTACTTAGCTTTTCTTTATGCTTGTTGAGTTGTCTAACGAGTTTATCCACCAGGCCATCAATTGCTGCGTACATGTTTTCATCATCCGCAGTGGCGTGGATCTCTCCTTGGTTTATGTGGAGCGTAGCTTCGGCTATCTGGTGTAATTTTTCAACACGTAAAATCACCTGAATGCTGTTTATATGATCAAAAAAGCGTTCTAGTTTTTCGAATTTGGAGTGAACATAGTCTTGCATTGAATCGGTAAGATCAATGTGATGGCCTTGGATATTGATTTGCATAGACTTTCCTTCTCTGTTTGGCCTTAAAGCAGGCGTTTACGCTGACTAGAGGGGGCAATCCCTAAAGATTCTCGGTATTTCGCAATCGTTCGTCTTGCGACCTGAATCCCCTGATCAGCAAGTAGAGCCGCGATTTTACTGTCACTTAACGGTTTTGCCGGGGTTTCCGCAGCAACCAGTTTTTTGATCAGTGCACGAATCGCGGTAGATGAACATTCTCCACCATTGTCAGTGCTGACGTGACTAGAGAAAAAGTACTTCAGTTCAAATATTCCTCGTGGGGTATGCATGTATTTCTGTGTTGTCACACGTGAAATCGTTGACTCATGCATCTCCACGGCTAGAGCGACGTCATTCAAGACCATCGGCTTCATGGCTTCTTCGCCATATTCGAAGAAATCACGTTGATGTTCAACTATGCATTTGGCAACTTTGAGCAAAGTCTCGTTTCGACTTTCTAAGCTTTTGATTAACCATTTCGCCTCTTGCAAATTAGTGCGGATATAGTTGCTTTCAGCACTATTCCCGCGACCTAGATTGGCATACTGTTGGTTTACTTTCAGTTTTGGAACGCTGTCTGGATTGATGGTAACGATCCATTTGCCATGCTCTTTGTATACCGAAACGTCAGGAATGACATACTCTGCTTGCTCTGAGGCAATACGGCTACCTGGTCTTGGATCCAACTGTTGAATCAGTTGCAGCACTTCGCGTAACTCTTCTTCTTTGAGTTTAGCCTCTTTCAATATGACTTTGTAATCGCGATTACCAAGTTGATCAATATGATTGGCAAGGATCTGTTTCGCACTATCTAACCACGGAGTCTCTGCCGGGTAGGTTGCTAATTGTAATAACAGGCAATCCTGGAGGTTTAGGGAAGCAACACCAAGAGGATCAAACTGTTGAATGCGCTTTCGTACCGCTTCAATTTCGTCTAATTCAATTTCTTCGCTGTGGAAGTTTTCTTGGATATCTTCTAAAGAAACGGTGAGATAGCCGTAGTCGTCAATCGCATCAATTAACGCGAGTGCAATTGAGCGGTCATTATCACTGAACGGCGTGAGGTCAAGTTGCCATAACAGGTAGTCTTGCAGCGTTTGGGTTGTTTCGCCCTGATAGATAGGCATGTCATCATCTAACGCGATGCCGGTGCTGCCCGTATTGGCGCTGTAAACATCTTCCCACGTGGTATCGATTTCCAGTTCAGCACTGATTTCAGATTTTTCAATGAGTTCGGAACTGTCTTGTGGCTCGATTTCTAAGCTATCGGCACTGTGGTCTTTTTCCTCATGACTATTGGTTAAGCTTTCCGCTGATGACAAATCATCCCCTGGCTCTTCAACATCCAACAGAGGGTTAGAATCCAATGCCTCTTGGATCTCTTGTTGCAGATCGAGTGTTGACAGTTGCAATAAGCGAATCGCTTGCTGCAACTGTGGTGTCATAGCTAATTGTTGACCTAACTTTAGCTGTAATGAGGGTTTCATTCAGTAACGACTACCTTGTTGTTAGAATTGCCCATGATGTTTAATCATAGACGGAATTGCTCACCGAGATATACCTGCTTAACTTGTTCGTTGTTCAGTACTTCCTGCGGTGTCCCTTCAGCGATGAGCTGCCCTTGACTTACAATATAAGCCTTTTCACATACATCCAAGGTTTCTCGAACGTTGTGGTCAGTGATCAGGACTCCTAGTCCTCGATCTCTTAAATGCTCAATGATTTTCTTAATATCGATAACCGAAATGGGGTCAACACCAGCGAAGGGTTCATCCAACAAAATAAATTGTGGATTCGCAGCCAAGGCGCGTGCAATCTCAACTCGGCGACGTTCACCACCAGACAGCGCCATACCAGCGCTGCTACGGATATGTTGAATGTGGAACTCGTCGAGCAGGTCTTCAAGTTTATCTTGTCGCTCTTCTCTGCTTAATTCGTCACGAGTTTGCAATACTGCCATGATGTTATCTTCCACCGAAAGTTTGCGGAAGATCGACGCTTCTTGTGGCAAATAGCCAATCCCCATTCGAGAACGGCTGTGCATAGGCAAAATACTGATGTCTTTGTCATCGATACTAATAGTACCTTCATCACGGGCAACTAAACCTACAATCATATAGAAGGAGGTTGTTTTTCCTGCTCCGTTTGGTCCTAATAATCCGACGATTTGACCCGATTCAACTTTGAGGCTTACGTCAGAAACCACTTTTCGTTTCTTGTAGCTTTTCGCTAAATGTTCTGCTTTTAGTATCGCCATAGTTATTCTTTTGATGCTGCTTGCGGCTGAAGAACCGTGGATACGCGTCCGCCACCATTGCTGTCAGCAATAAGTTTTTGTGATGAAATTTGGTAACGAATTTTATTACCACGAATCTCACTGTCATCTTGAGACAGCAAGGCTTTATCGACCATGGTTAGCTCATCCGCAGCCATTTTGTAATACAGTTCTTTTGCTTCACCATACAGTGTTTTGCCATCGTCGGTAAGCTGAGAAAAAGTGGCTACATCACCATAACCTTCTATTTCGTCAATTTGTCCGGTCTTTGCATCACGAATAACGATCAACTTATCAGCATTAATACTAATACTGCCCTGTTTTAGCTTCACATCGCCAACGAAAGTAACACGGTTACTCTTCATATCTAACTGTTGACTATCAGAATCAATGTACACAGGTTGCTGGCTATCAGTCGCTAGAGCCAGAGCCTGACCAGAAGTCAGTAAGCATGCAATAAGACTAAGGTGTGAGAGTTTCATATCTACCTTGTACATGGTTATAAAGAACAGCCGAATGGTCACCAAAGTTACCTTTCATCGCCTGTCCATTTGTTTCAAATTGTGGGCCGTTCAAGTCTACTGGATTGTCAGCCCAAAAATCACGGCTCTTGAGATGAATGCTCATTCTTGAGGTAGAGAGCTTATCAAAACCAGAATCGTCGAGTAAATTATTTGCGATGACATCATCATACAGCGTTAAGACGTTATCTTTAGCTAAAATACCGCGCTTTGCTGTGATCTCCCACTCTTGATCTGTACCTTCGTGATAGATTTTTAATATCGGAGCATCAAAAATGGTATTGCCGCTCTTGGCGTAATGATCCAAATGTGTCGAGGTGATCACATAACTTCTTACACCGCTTTCGTTGTAAGAGACATTATCTAAATTTATGCCACTAAACATTGGTAGCTCCATGTTGGGAGCTACTTGGATATCAGCCATTTGTTCTTTGTCGAGCAGGTAATAAGCAGACCATGAAGCGACAAAAAAAAGTATCGTATAAAGAATACGAGACAAACTCATATACTTAAGCCTTTATGTACGTCTAGCTCATTACGTGCTTGCAGAATTAAATCGCAAACTTCACGTACTGCGCCACGTCCACCATTAATTGTTGTTACATAGTTAGCGCGTTTGGCAAGCAGTGGATGTCCATCAGCCACACAGACTTTGAGCGCTACTTTTTCCATTACTGGCCAATCAATTAAGTCATCACCAATATAGCCTGTATGCTCAGGCGTGATCGCCAATTTTTGGCAAATATCGTGATAAGCCTTAACTTTATCATCTTGACCTTGATAGATAAGTTTTATACCAAGAGCATTCATGCGGTTTTCGACGATTTTTGACTGACGGCCTGTGATGATCGCGACTTCAATTCCCGCATTCATGAGTGATTTTACCCCGTAGCCATCACGGGTATGGAAAGTCTTCAGCTCTTCACCGTCATTTCCCATATAAACCAGGCCATCCGAGAATACACCGTCGACATCGCAAATTAGCAGTTTTATTTCTTTTGCGATAGCAAGAATAGAAGCTTCGACATCGCCATAGAGGGTTTCAACCATATTGGACATTACATCACTCCAGCTTTCAGTAGATCATGCATATTCAGTGCACCGATGACTTTTCCTTCTTCGACAAGAATTAAACCGTTAATTCTTTTCTCTTGCATTAAGTTTAACCCTTCCACCGCTAATAAGTGTGGCGATGCTACCGTCGGGTTTTGGGTCATCACTTCGCTGATAGTTGCGGTATGGATATCAATACGCTTGTCGAGGATTCGACGTAAATCACCGTCGGTGAAAATGCCAATCAAGTGATCTTCTTCGTCAGTCACCGCTGTCATTCCCAACCCTTTTTGGCTGATTTCTAGCAATGCTTCTCTGATTAATGCACTTGGTTTAACTTTTGGTAACGCTTCGCCGAAATGCATAATGTCAGAGAGTTTCAGCAATAGTTTACGACCTAAAGCTCCGCCTGGATGCGAAAGTGCGAAGTCCTCTGCGGTAAATCCACGAGCTTGCAACAAGGCGACCGCTAATGCATCACCCATGACTAGAGTCGCGGTGGTGCTTGATGTCGGCGCTAACCCTAGTGGACATGCTTCTTTTGGAACTGTGATCTGTAAATGAATGTCTGACAGCTTGGCCATATTTGACTGCGGGTTACCTGTCATGCTGATGATACGGTTATTCAGTCTTTTTAATACCGGGAATAAAGAGAGGATTTCATGCGATTCTCCGGAATTAGAGATAGCGATAACGATGTCACCTTGTTCAATCATGCCTAGATCGCCATGCGAGGCCTCTCCCGGATGAACAAAGAACGCCGAAGTGCCTGTACTTGCTAATGTCGCCGCTATTTTTTTGCCAATGTGACCGGATTTACCCATCCCCATCACAACCACTTTGCCATTTTTGTTTGCCAGAATCATGTCGCAAGCGCGGCTAAAATCTTCATTTATGTATTGGTTAAGCTGTTGTAAGGCTTCGATTTCCGTTGCCAGTACTTGTTGAGCAACACTACGGTAGTCAAAGTTGTTAGACATATTAAGCTCCAATTACGCTGCCATGTTCATAAATAGATAAGTTTGGTACGCCAAGAAGGTCAGACAAAGAATCGTACCTTCGATGCGATTAATACTGCGTGATTTTCCTAATGCCATGACCACCAGTAGCAGTGAGACACCAAGCATGACCCAAAAGTCTCTGTCCATAGCATGTTCACTGAGCATCGAAGGATTGAGGATTCCCGGGATACCCATAACAGCCAAAATATTGAACACGTTTGAGCCAACAATATTGCCTACCGCCATGTCGTCTTCGCCTTTTAGAACGCCAGCCACTGAAGCGGCAAGCTCTGGAAGACTCGTACCTACAGCAATGATAGTTAAACCGATGACCAAATCACTCATACCAAAATATTTGGCGATAATCACGGCATTATCAACCAACAAGCCGGCTGAGATTGGCAGAAGGATCAAGCCAATGACGATCCACATTGCCGCTTTTGGATTGCTTACGCCTTCTGGAATTTCGGATTCTTGTTCTTCTAACAGAACATCACCATTTTTTTGTTCGTTACGACTGATTTTTAGCATAGCTAAGATAAATACGCCGAATAGAGCGAACAACAATACACCTTCATAAAAGCCTAAATGGTGATTCCACATGATAGCGCCAGCTAATAGGGTAACGGCTATCATTAATGGGAATTCTCTGCGTAACACTGGAGAGCTAATTGAAAGTGGTTTGATTAACGCAGTAATACCGAGAATCAAGGCGATATTGGCGATGTTAGAACCGAGTACGTTACCTACGGCGGTATCTGTTTTGCCATCAAGAGCGGCTGTCGCTGAAACCATCATCTCTGGAGCGGAAGAACCCATAGCCAGAATGGTCATACCGATGACAAGTGGTGAAATTCCGAAGTTGCGTGCTAATGCTGCAGAACCGAAGACCAATTTATCGGCACTCCAAACTAAAATGATTAGACCTACAATAAGGAACGCAACAGCTTCGATCATGGTGAATCCTATACTTAATCAACGACTAAAATGTTTAACCGTCGATTTTGACGCTTTGGGGTGGAAAAGGGAAGCCGAAGTTCCAATTTATTGTTTTTATCTCTGGGCAAATTTGTATACAAATGTCGAGGTATGGAAAATGGGTGCCTACGCTGGGTGTTAGTGTTTTATCAATAAATGTTCGACAAAACGGGAACAAAAGTCATATTGTGATATCTATATAAGGTAATTGAACAGCGCTTTTAATTTAGGCTGAATATGCTTAATATGGCCTATCATACGGATGAGAACCCCACAACAGCGAAGAGCCAGTATGTCTGACACTGACTTAGTCACCATAAACAATCTAACCTTTTCTCGCTCTAAGCGAATCATCTTTGATGACATCAGTCTTCATGTGCCTAAAGGTAAAATTACCGCCATTATGGGACCTTCGGGGATCGGCAAAACAACACTTTTACGACTTATCGGTGGTCAGTTGTTACCTGAGAAAGGCGAGATTTGGTTTGACGGAAGTAACATTCCTACCTTGAATCGTAACAAATTATATAAAGCACGAAAGAAAATGAGCATGCTGTTTCAGTCTGGAGCTTTGTTTACCGATCTTAACGTGTTTGACAACGTTGCTTTTCCTATCCGAGAACATACTGAACTCGATGAATCATTAATTCGTACCTTAGTCCTTTTGAAACTTGAGGCGGTTGGTCTCCGTGGCGCTGCGCAGTTAATGCTCAGCGAACTGTCTGGTGGTATGGCTCGGCGTGCGGCTTTAGCGCGAGCTATTGCTCTTGACCCGGAACTCATCATGTATGATGAACCTTTCGTCGGTCAGGACCCAATCACTATGGGCGTCTTGGTTGAATTAATACGCAACTTAAACCAAGCTCTGGGTGTCACCTCGGTGGTTGTTTCCCATGATGTGCCGGAAGTCATGAGTATTGCCGATTGGGTGTATTTATTAGCGGAAGGTAAAGTGATTGCGCAAGGTGCTCCGCAAGATTTGTACAAGTCTGAAGATCCTCGTGTTCAACAATTTTTAAATGGGGACGCGGATGGTCCTGTGCCATTTCGTTATCCTGTTCAACCAATTGAGAAGGATCTGTTCCATGTTGGCTGATTTTTTACAATGGGTTAGCCGATTAGGAAGACGTTCTTTTGCCGTCTGCGAATCATTTGGTCGTGCAAGTTTAATGGTCTTTGGTGCTTTATTCGGGCGACCCCATCCGATCAAAAATTTTCCCCTGCTTGTTAAACAGCTTTACAGCATTGGTGTTCAATCATTAGCCATCATCATTGTGTCAGGGCTGTTTATTGGCATGGTGTTAAGCCTGCAAGGTTACGTCATTCTTGTTGATTACGGTGCTGAAACCAGCTTAGGTCAAATGGTTGCTCTTTCATTGCTGCGAGAGCTCGGCCCTGTGGTGACGGCTCTTTTATTTGCCGGGCGCGCTGGCTCTGCATTAACGGCTGAAATCGGCTTAATGAAAGCCACTGAGCAGATTTCCAGTTTAGAAATGATGGCCGTTGACCCGCTGAAACGAGTGATAGCACCAAGGCTGTGGGCTGGTTTGATTTCCATGCCGTTGCTGGCGATGATTTTTATGGCTGTAGGCATCTGGGGCGGACAGTTGGTTGGTGTTGAATGGAAAGGCATTGATCACGGAAGCTTTTGGGCAACGATGCAGGCATCGGTCGAGATTGGGGAAGATATTGGTAACAGCTTGATTAAGTGTGTGGTGTTTGCCATCACAGTCACTTGGATCTCGCTGTTTAATGGTTATGACGCGATTCCGACTTCGGAAGGGATCAGTCGAGCAACGACCAGAACTGTTGTGCATTCGTCTTTAGCCGTATTGGGGCTAGACTTTGTATTGACTGCATTGATGTTTGGGAACTGATCATGCAACAGACACGTAAACTAGAATTTTGGGTAGGCAGTTTTGTGCTAGCGGGGATTTGCGCAATTCTGGTAATGATTTTTCAAGTCGCTGACGTGAAAGGTTTGGGAACAAACGATACTTACTCACTCCGAGCAGAGTTTGACAACATTGGTAGCTTAAAAGTACGAGCGCCAGTTAAGGTTGGAGGGGTCGTTGTTGGTCGCGTTTCATCAATTGTACTGAACAAGAACAGCCTGCTTCCTGTTGTGACTATGGCAATTGATAGTCAATATGATCAGTTTCCGGAGAATTCCAGCTTGCATATTTTGACGTCAGGATTGATTGGTGAGCAGTACATTAGCCTGATCCCGGGCTTTGTATTTGAAGATGAAGAGATGTTGAAAGATGGCGATCTTATTGAAGATACCAAATCAGCGCTAGTTTTAGAGGATTTGATTGGACAAGTTCTGTATAGCGTCGGCGGGTCAGATAATAAGGCAAGTGAGGAGTAACCCATGTTGAAACGCTATATCGCTGCATTGTTGCTAGTACTGTTGTCATGGACGGTGAATGCACAGGAAATTGACCGGACCGATCCCTATAAAATGATGAAGCAAGTTGCAGAGCAAGCATTTAACCGTTTGAAAGCGGAGCAACCTAAGATTCATGAGGATCCTGAGTATTTAAAAGTGATTATTGAAGAAGAGTTGATGCCTTACGTCAACGATCAATATGCGGCTTTAAAACTGCTTGGCCCTAATTTGAAAGGGGCCAAAAGAGAAGATGTGGGTGAGTTTGTCGCCGCATTTAGAGCGTATTTGGTGACAAACTATGCGCAGGTGTTGACTCAATATACCAACCAAGAGATCGAATTCGATCCTGAGCCTCAACTTGAAGATGATCGTCGCATTTCAAGTATTAAGTTGGACATTGTTGATGCACCGCGACCCAACATTAAGTTGGAATTCAAGCTACGTAAAGAAAAGTCGGGCGATTGGAAAGCGTTTGACATGATTGCTGAAGGTATTAGTTTACTATCAAGCAAGCAGTCTGAATGGAATGGTAAGATTCGTCAGGATGGCATTTTAGCCGTGGCTAAAGAGTTGCAGAGCCTGGCTCAGCAACCGATCCGATTTGAGAGCAAAACGCAATGATGCATCCGCAATGGCAGGTGATGGATTCCGCTAATGCGAAGCTGACCGGAGCTTTGGATCGTGATAAGGTTCCGCATTTATGGCAAATATTGCAGCAATGGCAGCCGCAAACTGAACGGTTTGAGGTCTCTTTACAGGACGTTGAACGTATTGATTCCGCTGGCATGGTGATGTTGATTCACCTAATAGAGCATGCAAAAAAACGAAATTGCCATATAATGCTCAGCTTTGTGCCAGAGCAGCTGAGCACACTGTTTCAGTTGAGCAATGTCGATAAGTTGATGGCTCAACATATACAAATTTCCAACGGGGTGAACTGTGGATAGCACACAACTTAAAGAAATCTTAGATCAAGCACTCAACCTGCAAGAGATTCACTGTAAAGGTGAAGGCAGTCACTATGAAGTGATCGCGGTGGATGATCGCTTTGAATCAATGAGCCGTGTGAAGAAACAGCAGCTAATATACGGCCCATTAATGGAATATATTAAGCGCAACGATGTTCATGCCGTTTCTATTAAAGCGTTCACGCCAGCAGAGTGGGCTCGCGATAAAAAATTGATGTCACTTTAAGGTTAGTGAATGGATAAGTTTCGAGTTATTGGGTCAGATAAGCCGCTACAAGGCGAAGTGACCATTTCTGGTGCTAAAAACGCAGCACTACCCATTTTATTTGCGTCGATTCTGGCCAGTGAGCCAGTAGAGGTGGGCAATGTTCCTCACTTACGTGATATTGATACCACCATGGAACTGCTTAAACGCTTAGGTGCAAAAGTAGAACGTAACGGTTCTGTTCACGTGGACCCGAGCCAGATTAATCAATTCTGCGCTCCCTACGATTTAGTCAAAACCATGCGCGCATCTATCTGGGCTTTAGGTCCTCTGGTTGCTCGTTTTGGTGAAGGTCAGGTCTCTCTACCTGGCGGTTGTGCTATTGGTGCTCGTCCTGTGGATCTTCATATCCACGGCTTAGAGCAATTGGGTGCAACGATTGTTTTAGAAGATGGTTACGTTAAAGCCAGCGTTGATGGTCGTCTGAAAGGCGCGCACATTGTGATGGATAAAGTGAGTGTTGGTGCAACAATCACTATTATGTGTGCTGCAACATTAGCCGAAGGCAAAACGATTTTAGATAACGCAGCTCGTGAACCTGAAATTGTCGATACCGCAAAGTTTTTAAACCAACTTGGTGCGAAAATCTCTGGTGCCGGTACTGACACAATTACCATTGAAGGCGTAGAATCTCTTGGTGGTGGTAAACATACGGTCGTTGCTGATCGGATTGAAACCGGTACATTCCTCGTCGCTGCAGCCGTGTCTAAAGGCAAGATTGTTTGTCGTAAAACCAACGCTAAATTGCTGGAAGCGGTGATTGCCAAGCTTGAGGAAGCTGGCGCGAGCATCGAAACGGGCGATGATTGGATTAGCTTAGACATGACGGGTCGCCAACTGAAAGCGGTCTCTATTCGCACGGCTCCGCATCCAGGTTTCCCAACCGACATGCAAGCACAGTTCACCTTGTTGAATATGATGGCAAAAGGTGGCGGCGTGATTACGGAAACCATTTTTGAAAACCGTTTTATGCATGTACCTGAACTGAAGCGTATGGGTGCCAAAGCGGAAATCGAAGGTAACACCGTTATTTGCGGTGACGTGGAGTCGTTAAGCGGTGCACAAGTGATGGCAACTGACCTTCGTGCATCAGCAAGCTTAGTGATCGCGGGTTGTATCGCCCACGGTGAAACCATCGTCGATCGTATTTATCACATCGACCGTGGTTATGAGCGTATTGAAGATAAGCTTTCAGCGCTGGGTGCTAATATTCAGCGCGTGCGTGCAGCAAGCTAATTTTCAACTGAGTCTATAGGCCGAAGTCTCATGATTTCGGCTTTTTATTTTTGCCCTGAGCTTTATTTTTGCCTGAACTTTATTTGTACCTGAATTTTATTGGTACACAAACTTAGCTTATTAAGCTCCTTTGGAGAAAATGGATGATTGCATTACTTCGTATCATTGCGGTCGCTATCTTTGCGGTGGTGATGTTTATATTTGGATGTGGTTACTGCTTATTAAGCCCGCGTAACCCTAAGCATGTTTTTACTTTTGGTCGCATGTTTGCTGCGATGTCTAAAGTATTCGGTATCACGTTGGAACTGCGTATTCCTGAAGATGCCTACAAGCGTGGCCAAGCGGTTTATATCGCTAACCACCAAAACAACTGGGACCTTTTCACCATTTCTTCTGCAGTAACGCCAAAAGTAGTTACTGTCGGTAAGAAAAGTTTAGCGTGGATGCCACTGTTTGGTCAGCTATACTGGCTAACAGGTAATATCTTGATTGATCGTGCAAACAAAACAAAAGCGAAAGGTACCATTAACCAAGTAGTTGACAGTATTAAAAACAGTGATGTATCCGTGTGGATGTTCCCTGAAGGCACTCGTTCTCGCGGTCGAGGCTTATTGCCATTTAAAACTGGCGCGTTCCATGCAGCAATGGGAGCGGAAGTGCCTGTCATTCCGATTGTCTGTAGTTCAACGCATAAGTTGAAGTTAAACCGTTGGAATAATGGTCATGTGATTGTTGAAATGCTGCCACCTGTGACGGTCGAAGAATACAAAGACAAGTCGGTGCGCGATCTTTCAAATCAGTGCTATGAAGCAATGAAAGTGAAGCTGGAAGAGCTTGATAAAGAAGTCGCTCAGCTTAACGCGAAAAAATAGCCTTTTTATAGGCGAATATAAAGGGTTGCTTCGGCAACCCTTTTTGTTTGTTTAGTCGCACCACACAGAGCGGTACTGGCTGCTCAACTAAAATTATTTACGAACGGCAATCGCTTCAATTTCGATACCGACATCTTTTGGCAGGCGAGCCACTTCCACACATGAACGAGCAGGGTAGTGAGCGACGTTGTGCTCGTCAAAGAACTGACCGTAAACTTGGTTAACTGTGCCGAAGTCGTTGAGATCTTTGACGAATACAGTCATTTTTACGATATCACCAACCGTTAAGCCAGAAGCTTCAACCACAGCTTTTACGTTGTCCAGAGATTGACGTGCTTGGACTGCGATATCGTCAGAAACTTCGCCCGTTACTGGGTTTACTGGGATTTGGCCAGAAGTTAACACCATATTGCCAAGGTCAACACCTTGAATGTATGGACCAATTGCCGCTGGAGCTGATTCTGTGTGCAAAACTTTTGTCATGGTTCTTATTCCATTCATTATTCGAATTAAAAAGGTCTGTCTACTTGCGGTGTGAACACCAATCAAATAACAGACCCTAGCAGTTTGCCTTTTATACCTTAATAGGTAAAGGCTTGATTAACCTGCGCGCTCAGTGACGATTTCGCGAGAGAATACCTTTTCACAGTACTTACATTTCAAACGAATATCGTTATTTTTTTCGAAAATACGGAAGCTACTTTCGACCGGTTCATTGTGCGAAATACAGTTGCTGTTTGGGCAGGCAAACACGTTGTTGATTTTCTCAGGCAATTCTAGCGCAAGCTTCTTCACTACTTGGTAGTTTTCGATTTGGTTGACCGTGGCATGTGGTGCGTAAAGAGCCAGTTTGTTGGCCTGACTTTCGCTGATGAATACATTTTCTATCTTAAGCAGATCTTTTAGCCCCAAAGCGGAAGAGGGTAAGTTCAAACCGATAGTGACTTTTTGCTGGCTGTTATGCATATCAAACAGTTTTAGAACTTTGATGCCTACTTTTGCCGGAATATGGTCAATCACTGTGCCGTTTTTGATGGCTTCGACTTGTAGTTTGGTTTCTTTACTCATGACAGTCTCCGATTACAGTGATTCGTTCAAAACAAGAGCTAACAGGGCTTCACGTGCATAAACACCGTTGCTCGCTTGTTGGAAGAAATAAGCGTGAGGTGTTTTATCTACGTCGGTGGTGATTTCGTCAACGCGAGGAAGCGGGTGCAGAACCTTCATATTTTCACGGGCATTTTCAAGCATTGCAGCTGTTAAAACGAAAGCTGACTTAATATGTAAGTATTCAGATGGATCAAAACGTTCTTTTTGTACGCGAGTCATGTACAGGATATCGAGTTCTGGAATGACGCTTTCCATATCGCTGTGTAAGCTGTATTCCACGCCAGCTTCATCCAGTTCTTCACAGATGTAATCAGGCATTGCTAAAGCATCGGGTGCCACAAAGAAGAAGCGGTTGTTATCAAATTTCGCCAAAGCCTGAGCAAGTGAATGCACGGTGCGTCCGTATTTTAAGTCACCAACAAAAGCCACATTCAGGTTGTCTAGTCGACCTTGGGTTTCATATAGCGTAAACAAATCGAGTAGCGTTTGCGTTGGGTGTTGGTTTGAACCATCACCGGCGTTGATAACCGGAACACCGTTTGAAAACTCAGAAGCCAGACGTGCCGCCCCTTCTTGTGGATGACGCATAACAAAAGCATCCACATACGAAGAGATAATTTGTACGGAATCTGACAGAGTTTCCCCTTTATTGGCCAAAGAGGTATTACCGCCGTTATCAAAACCGATAACGCTGCCACCGATGCGCTGAATGGCGGTTTCAAAAGATAAGCGCGTACGAGTAGACGGCTCAAAGAAACAGCTTGCAACGACTTTGTTTTTAATCAGTTCTGGTTTGGGTTCAGCTTTAAGCTGGCCTGCAGTTTGAACAATCAATTCCAATTCTTGTCTTGAAAGCTCAGAAATGGAGATGATGTGCTTTTTATAAAGCGAGTTAGCCATGATCTTCTTCCCTATCATTTTCTTAAAGTGACGGTACCCATACCAACAATTATCATCGGTATGGGTACAAAAAAGCCCCCCAATAAGGGAGGCTTTAAAATTCAACAACGGGGGAAAACAATTTGCCCTGTAAGCGTAATTGCTTACCGAAATTTTTGGCTGCACGAACGTCAATATGCATCAATTTCATTGGGCCCCCTAGACAAATTGTTGGGCATTATACGCTTTGTTTCTGGTGACGCAAGCGATTACGCAATTAATTACCTATCTATACCCAAACTACTTGAAGTTGCAGGTAGGCGGCAAGTGAGTGAATCCCCATGACCACAGATTACCATGCGTGATTGGGGTGAACGAACGTAGCCCCCATATTTAAAAACATAAAGCGCTGCAGCTTCAAGTAGGAAGGGTATAATCGTCTCGCGTTTAATCTCCTAGTGTTGCCACCATCACCGCTTTAATAGTGTGCATGCGATTTTCTGCTTCATCAAACACAATTGAGTAATCTGACTCAAATACGTCTTCTGTCACTTCCAAGCCTTTCATGCCGAATTTTTCAGCCACTTGCTTACCTATAGTGGTCTCATCGTTGTGGAAAGCGGGTAAGCAGTGCATGAATTTCACATGTGGGTTATCTGTGGCTTTAATCACATCCATATTGACCTGATAAGGCTTCATTAGCGCAACGCGTTCATCCCACGCTTGCGGTGCTTCTCCCATAGAGACCCATACGTCGGTGTAAAGAAAATCACAACCTGTGACACCCTGCGCAACATTTTCAGTGAGGGTAATTTTTGCGCCACTCTCTTTAGCTAATTGTTGGCAAGTTTGCACCAACTCGGCGTCAGGCCAGTACGCTTTTGGTGCAACCAAACGGATATCCATGCCCATTTTTGCCGCCCCCACCATGAGAGAATTACCCATGTTATTACGGGCATCGCCGAGATAAGCGAACTTCACATCGCTGAGTGGTTTACCGCGCGAGTATTCTTGCATGGTTAAGAAATCTGCCAGAATCTGCGTTGGGTGAAACTCATCGGTTAAGCCATTCCATACGGGTACACCTGCATATTTACCCAATTGTTCGACGATCTCCTGACCGAAACCGCGGTATTGAATACCATCGTACATACGACCTAATACGCGAGCGGTATCTTTCATCGATTCTTTGTCGCCAATTTGCGAGCCTGAAGGACCTAAATAACTGACTTGTGCACCTTGATCAAAAGCGGCGACTTCAAAGGCACAACGGGTACGAGTAGAGGCTTTTTCAAAAATGAGCGCGATGTTTTTACCGATAAGTTTCTTTTGCTCAGTGCCCGCTTTTTTTGCTCGTTTTAAATCAGCAGAGAGATCCAACAGGAATTGGATTTCTTTCTGCGTAAAATCAAGCAGTTTAAGATAATTGCGGTGACGTAAATTGAAAGCCATGACTCAGTCCTTAAATACAAATAACGAGTAAGGCTAGTTAAACATAGAAATGCTATGAAAGTGAATAATTATTTTAAATAAAAGGCGAGATGCGTTTAACATCTCGCTAAAAATGCTTATAAATTCTCTTCGGCGAACTCTGCTAGACGGCTGCGAACCACACCGTTAAGGTGAATGTTGGCACTACCTTCAAAGTTTTTGAAACGTTCAACCATATAGGTTAAACCAGAGGTAACAGGGGTTAGGTATGGAGAATCGATCTGTGCAAGGTTACCAGAACAGACGATTTTGGTACCTTCACCACAACGAGTGATGATGGTTTTGATTTGTGAAGCGGTGAGGTTTTGACACTCATCAAGCAATACAAAGGCGTCTTGAATAGAGCGTCCACGCATAAAGTTAATTGATTTGAACTGAATGTTGGCTTTATCAACAATGTATTTCAAAGAGCCTTCAGTGCAGTGGTCGTTCTTATGTAGAGCTTCCAGTGTATCGGTAACGGCCGCCAACCAAGGCATCATTTTTTCTTCTTCCGTACCCGGAAGAAAACCGATAGACTCACCAATATCAGGGGTGTTGCGCGTAACGATGATCTTATCGAACATCTTCTTCTCAACGGTCTGCTCTAATGCTGCTGCCATCGCAAGCAGCGTTTTACCACTACCGGCAGCTCCTGTGAGAATCACTAAATCAATTTCTGGGTCGAGCAGGGCATCTAACGCCATGGCTTGATAGATATTCTTTGGCACGATATCCCAGGCTTTGCGGTGCATCATGCGTTCTCGGCTCATGTCACGCAGAGTAATTTTGTCTTCTGAGATGGTCTCAACCCGCGCAGCAAAATCACTCTCTTCGTCAATCACATATTGGTTGATGTAAGTGGGTTCAAACGGCTCACGATCAAGCTTGTGGTAGGTTTTGCCTTCCAATGCATAACTATCTACATTCTCAACCTGATCCCAAAAATTTCCCGCTCTGGTTTGGAAGCCTTTGGTTAAGTACTGAACATCGTCAATGAGTTGGTCAGTACGATAGTCTTCAACGTAACGTACTCCTGCTCCCTTAGCTCGCAGTCGCATGTTAATGTCTTTGGTGATCAGCACAACCGAGCGCGGAGCGCGTTTGTTCTGTAAATGGAGTACAGCGTTAAGTATACGGTTATCGCCTTCTTTGTCGGTGAATGCTTTTACGCTCTCGTGGACATCATAGTCGGCTAAGATTGAAATGGTGCCGGTCGCACTGCTTTGTTTGGTAAAAGGGATCCCTTCTGATATCTCATCTGGTGTTGCATCGTGGAACAAATTCTCCAACGCTCGAATCGCTACACGAGCATCGCGTGCAACATCGCGTTTGCTATCTTTGATTCGGTCGAGTTCTTCGAGGACGGTCATGGGAATGACCACATCATGTTCTTGGAAGGAGTAAATGGCTAGAGGTTCATGAAGTAGGATATTGGTATCCAGTACAAACAGTTTCCGATCGGTATCGCCCATAAGCGTCTCCTTGCTATCGTATAGCTTGCTTTCATAGGATGTCCGCATCCAGAGGTCGCAATGAATCGTACGCTTTGGGTAGGCTTTCGATCTATTGCGACTTACTGCAAACCCGAGTTGATACTCACTGTCATGATAAGCAGACTTTGTGCCAAATTTCATTCGGTGTTATCTGTTTACCTGTATTGAGTATAGCAACGTCTTATCTAACAAATGCCACTGGTTTCTTACAGTTTGATGTCATCTGGCATTTGTAGAAAAAATGCTGGGAATCAACGTGACCTGCATCACGCCATCAAGTAAGATTAGCGACCTTTTTCTGTTGCACTCTTCTAAAGCGATCATAATTAGGAGCTGAATTCTTTATGCGGCAGATTTCTATTTATAATTATCCAATCCAAATTGATGAGGTAGTCGATTAATGACTTTTGCTTTGGGGCAACGCTGGATTAGCGATACGGAAAGCGATTTAGGTTTAGGTACAGTCGTAGCCATGGATGCGCGAACTGTTACTCTTATGTTTGCAGCGTCAGAAGAGAACCGAGTGTACGCTCGCAATGATGCTCCGGTAACGCGAGTGACCTTTAATGTCGGCGACGTTATTGATAGCCAACAAGGCTGGTCACTTAAAGTAGAGCAAGTGGTTGAAGATCAAGGCTTGCTAACCTACCTCGGCACTCGTGAAGATACGCAAGAGTCCGGTGTAGCTCTGCGTGAAATCTTCCTCAGCAATCAAATTCGCTTCAACAAGCCGCAAGATAAGCTGTTCGCAGGTCAGATTGATCGTATGGACAATTTTGTCTTGCGTTACCGTTCTCTGACTAACCAATTCCAGCAACACAAGAGCCCAATGCGTGGCTTGTGTGGTATGCGCGCAGGTTTGATTCCTCATCAGCTCTATATTGCTCATGAAGTGGGGCGTCGCTATGCACCACGTGTTCTGCTGGCTGATGAAGTGGGTTTGGGTAAAACCATCGAAGCGGGCATGATCATCCACCAACAGGTGCTTTCTGGTCGTGCCGAGCGCATTCTGATTGTGGTGCCTGAAACACTGCAACACCAATGGCTGGTGGAGATGATGCGTCGCTTTAACCTGCACTTCTCTATCTTTGATGAAGAGCGCTGTGTCGAGGCGTTTTCTGAAGCCGACAACCCATTTGAGACGCAGCAATATGTATTGTGCTCGCTAGGCTTCTTACGCAAGAGTCGTCAGCGTTTTGAACAAGCATTAGAAGCTGAATGGGATCTATTGGTTGTCGATGAAGCGCACCACCTTGAATGGTCTAAAGATAATCCGAGCCGTGAATATCAGGTGATTGAAGGTTTAGCGGAACGTACACCGGGTGTACTTCTTCTGACTGCTACACCTGAGCAGCTTGGCCGCGAGAGTCACTTTGCGCGTCTACGTTTGCTAGACTCTGATCGTTTCTACGACTATGACGCCTTTGTGCAGGAAGAAGAGCAGTATGCACCAGTGGCCGATGCGGTAAGCGCACTGCTTTCAGGGCAGAAGCTCAGTGATGAAGCGAAAAACCAAATCACCGAACTGCTCTCTGAACAAGACGTAGAACCGCTCTTCCGCGTGCTGGAAAGTCAGGCAAGCGATGAAGAGAAAGCTTCTGCCAGTCAAGAATTAGTCGATAATTTAATGGATCGTCACGGAACGGGTCGCGTTCTGTTTAGAAATACACGTGCAGCGGTGAAAGGTTTCCCAACGCGTAATGTGCATTTGATGCCGATGCCAATTCCATCTCAGTATGAGACATCCATGCGTGTGTCTGGGTTGATTGGCGGCAAGATCACGGCTGAAGCTCGTGCGATGAAGATGCTCTACCCAGAAGAGATCTTCCAGGAATTTGAAGGTGAAAATTCAAGCTGGTGGCAGTTTGATTCACGTGTGAACTGGCTGATTGAAAAAGTAAAAGCAAAACGTAGCGATAAGATCCTAGTCATTGCATCGCGTGCCAACACGGCATTGCAACTTGAGCAAGCGCTTCGCGAGCGTGAAGGTATTCGCGCAACGGTATTTCATGAAGGAATGTCAATCATCGAGCGCGATAAAGCGGCGGCGTATTTTGCGCAAGAAGAAGGCGGCGCTCAGGTGCTTATCTGTAGTGAAATCGGCTCAGAAGGTCGTAACTTCCAGTTTGCGAACCAATTAGTGATGTTTGACCTGCCGTTTAACCCGGACTTGCTTGAGCAGCGTATCGGTCGTTTGGATCGTATCGGTCAGCAGCGCGACATTGATATTTTTGTTCCTTACCTTGAAGGCACATCGCAAGGCATATTGGCTCGTTGGTACGATGAAGGTTTGAATGCTTTTGCCGAAACTTGCCCGACGGGGCGCGCAGTTTATGATGCGTTTGTATCACGTTTAGTCCCTGCTTTGGCTGCTGGTGGTAGCGATGATCTGGATGAGATCATCGAAGAGTCAGCAAAGATGAACAAAACGCTGAAATCTCAGTTAGAGCATGGGCGCGATCGCCTGTTAGAGATGCATTCGAATGGCGGTGACAAAGCGTTGGAGATTGCCGAAAAAATCGCGGCGACAGATGGAGATACCAATCTGGTCACTTTCGCATTAAGTCTGTTTGATACCATAGGTTTGAATCAAGACGACCACGGTGAAAATGCGCTTATTGTAACGCCATCCGAACATATGATGGTGCCAAGCTACCCGGGTTTGCCTTATGAAGGTGCGACGATCACCTTTGATCGTGATACTGCTCTGTCGCGTGAAGACATGCACTTTATCAGTTGGGAACACCCAATGATCCAAGGTGGTATTGATTTGTTGATGAGTGAAGGTGTCGGGACATCAGCAGTATCGCTACTGAAAAACAAATCGTTGCCCGTAGGGACGATTCTGTTGGAGTTGGTGTACTTAGTGGATGCTCAAGCGCCAAAACGCAGTGGTATTTCCCGTTTCTTACCGCAAACACCGATTCGTATTTTATTGGATGCTCGTGGTAATAACCTTTCAAGCCAAGTTGAGTTTGAAGGCTTTAACCGTCAGCTCAGTCCTGTGAATCGTCATTTAGCCAGCAAATTGGTTGGCAGTGTACAAAATGATGTACATCGTTTAATCACAGCAAGTGAAGCCTTCGCTGTGGAAGAGGTGCAAGCGATTCGTGAACAAGCGCAGAAAGAGATGGAGTATAGCTTAAACTCTGAACTGGAGCGTTTACAGGCGTTGAAAGCGGTCAATCCAAACATTCGTGATGAAGAGATTGACGTGATTGAACAGCAGGTTAACGAGCTTTCTGGCTATATCAGCCAGGCGCAATATCAGCTAGATTCCCTGCGTCTGATTGTGGTGGCGCACAATTAGTTTGTGACGCAATTAGTTTGTGACACGATAAGTTCGTTATACGATAAGTTTGTTATTAAAGTTAAGGCCTTCATCTGAAGGCCTTTGTCTTATCTGCAATAGGTGCTTATCCGGATCACATCATCCACTTCCACCAGATGAATAGCGCAAGGAAACCAAATAAGTACACTAGGCCAAGAATAGACAGTGCTTTTAGTTTTGGACCAACTGCTAACTCTTTTGGCAGTGCTGTTTTGGTTACTAGGATGTAGTTTAGCAAGGCAAATACTGGTGTGGTCATAAATGCCATGATCATAGCGAAATCAAGCATAGGGATCAGTGCTGAGGCATAGAACAAAATAATCGCCAGTGCCGCTGCGGAAACGACGATCATCCATGCTTGAAGTACTTTAGGGCTTTGCTCTTTGTCTTCTTTAATTAGGCGTTGTGATTCGGCGATAACACGTGAGTAACCATCAATTACGGTAATGGTACTGCCGAAGATACAGAAGAAGGCGATAACAGCGATTAGGTAACGAGACCACTCACCGATAGTTGATGCGTAAAGACCCACAAGCTGATGCGAGAAGCCCACACCCGATTTAGACAGTTCCACACCGGTGCCATTGAGTACCAACGCCCCAAGAGCTAGGAACACGACCGCCAGAATGGCAGTTCCGATATAACCAACGTTGAAGTCAAACAGTGCTGATTGAGCGGTGACTTTTTGCTGGCGACATTGAGATTTTAGCCATACAGAAGTCAGGCTTGAAATTTCAATTGGTGCTGGCATCCAACCCATGGTTACCACTAGGAAACCAATGGCAGCCAAAGTCCATGGCGTTTCCGCTGCGACTGCACTTACTGGTGCTGGGTTTGCTGCCGCAATCGCAACAGCCAGTAATGTAGCAATGGTTAATACGGCCATGATGACTTTAGATAGTGTATCTAACGCTTTGTAGTGACCGGCGAATAGAATCACCAGACAGGTAACCAATACGATGCCACATAGCACGGGTAGTGATAGTTCGAAGGGGATGAAATAGCCAAGTAAGCTGGCGCTGAACATCAATAGTGCAGCAGTGTTGACGATGGCGGAAAAGACAGCCAGCACAGTGAAAACCCATAAATAAGATTTTCCCAGTTTGGCATAGCCCTCAACCAGACTGTCACCCGTGCCCATGGTGTACTGAACTCCGGCTTTAAAAAATGGGTATTTAAATAGATTTACCAGCAGAATCAGTACCGCTAACTGCCAGCCATAAATAGCGCCAGCTTTGGTTGATGCAACGAGATGTGAGCCACCAACAGCAGCGGCAGCCATCATTATCCCAGGCCCTAAAGAGCGTAATAGTTGAGACAAAGATAGCCGTTGTTCTGATGGATATGATACGGCATTTTCCATTCTTGTTATTCCTTAGAATTGTGATGTTGTGTTTGATATATTTTTTATAGCCCGCTAGCTTTGCTAGTCAGGTTGACTATAATGTCAATACTACACATCAATATCACAGATGCTTTTTGTGTCAATTTATATTTACAATGTATTGGGAACTTTTTTCGTATTCCGTATGATTGAAGCATTTGTTGCTGTAATCGTTACTTGATTTTGCAGATAACAGTGGGCTTTTTAGCTGCTATAATGCGCCGATTTTTTTATTTGAGATGACTTTCATGGCGATGACTGAATACCACCCACCAACGGATCCGTGGATTGATGTGGTCTATGAGGATGACTACATTATTGCGGTTAATAAACCGTCTGGATTGCTGTCTGTTCCCGGTAGACTGGAAGAGCACTATGACAGCATGTGGAGTCGCCTGGTTGAACAATACCCAGACGTGAAAGTCGTGCATCGTTTAGATATGTCGACGTCCGGCTTAATGCTGTTTGGCAAAAATACCTATATGGAATCGGCATTGAAAAAGCAGTTCCAATATCGCCTGACACATAAAATCTATTACGCTCGCGTGTGGGGTATTGTTGAGCAGGACGAGGGCATGATTGACCTTCCATTGATTTGCGATTGGCCAAACCGTCCAAAACAGATGGTTTGCTTTGAAAACGGTAAACCATCGCAAACTATGTTCCAGGTGGTTAAGCGTGAAGAGAAAACCACGGTCGTTCGTTTGCTTCCAGTGACTGGACGTTCTCATCAATTACGTGTTCATATGATGGCATTGGGGCATCCCATTGTTGGCGATGAATTTTATGCGTCACAGGAAGCGATTGATTTTACAGATCGTTTGCAGTTGCACGCTGCCGAATTGAGTTTTTATCACCCTCGCAGCCACTGGCTACGAAGTATTTTTGTACCTTGTGACTTTTATCCCGAAGCGCAGGAAGAAATTTTGCAGCACTTCGATCCTGAGAGAAAATTGCCAGATTATAAAACGCTGCCTAAATCGTAATGCTCATTAGGTGGCTAGAAAGGAGTATACATGTCAGTCCCTAAAATCGTCTTCCTTGATCGAGCGACCATCCCCAAGCATATCGAGTTACCGTCTCTTGCCATTGAGCATCAATGGCAAGAATACGACTTTACCAATCCTGAACAGATATTTGAGCGCATTTATAACGCAGATATCGTGATAACCAATAAAGTGGTGATTAGCGGCGACATCTTGGCGCAGCTACCACAGATTAAGCTGATTGCAGTTTCTGCTACGGGCGTAAATAACGTGGATATTGAGTATTGTCGTAGCCACAAGATTGCCGTTTGTAATGTTCAAGGATACGCGACACGTTCTGTACCAGAGCACGTCATTGGAATGATGTTCGCCCTGCGCCGCAATCTGATGGGCTATCATCATGACATCGCAGCGGGAGAATGGCAGCGTAATAAACAGTTCTGCTTCTTTACTCATCCGATCGGTGATATTGCCGGTTCAACAATGGGTATTATTGGCAGTGGGGCATTAGGTAAGGCAACGGCTGAGCTGGCGAAAGCTTTGGCTATGAATGTCGTGTACGCCGAGCGCAAAGGCGCTGTTGAATGCCGTGAGGGCTACCTGCCCTTTGAACAAGTGTTGCAACAAGCCGATGTAATTTCTTTGCATTGCCCTCTAAGCGAAGCCACTCGAAATATTATTTCGCAGCCAGAGTTTGCCCAGATGAAGCCTAATGCGATTCTGATTAATACCGGTCGTGGTGGATTAGTTGATGAACTCGCGCTGGTGGATGCGCTGAAGAAACGTCAAATTGCAGGGGCTGGTGTGGATGTCTTTACCCAAGAGCCAGCGGATATTGATAACCCACTGTTAGCGAATATGGATCTGCCCAACTTATTACTGACACCTCATGTCGCGTGGGGCAGTGATTCTGCCATCAGTCAGTTAGTAAAGATTCTAATCAATAATATTGAAGCGTTTGTGGCCGGGACAGAGCAAAATCGAGTGGTATGATTTCCTCAACAGATAACAAAAGGCAGCCTAGGCTGCCTTTTGGGTTTGGTTGTTAGCTTAGATTAAAGCGCAGCAATCGTCGCTTTCTGCTCTGCTAACTTCGCTAGAGTGTCTTTGTAACCTTCCAGCTTTTCACGCTCTTTGGTGATAACCGCTTCAGGCGCTTTCGCAACGAAGCCTTCGTTACCTAGCTTACCCTCGATGCGTTTGATTTCGCCTTCGGTTTTCGCCACTTCTTTCGCTAGACGAGCCAATTCTGCATCTTTATCGATCAGACCAGCCATTGGGATCATCAGCTCAGATTTTGCTACCAGTGCCGTTGCACATGCCGGTGTGGTTTCACCCGCGGCAAGCACGCGAACACTTTCCAGTTTCGCTAAAGAAACCAGTACTTGTTTGTTCGCTTCAAGACGTGCAGCATCTTGCTCGTTGGCAACTTTCAACATCACTTCAAGCGGTTTACCTGGGTTGATGTCGTACTCTGCGCGTAGGTTACGAATCGCAGTAATAAAGGTTTTCACCCATTCGATGTCATCTAGCGCTTCTTGGTTGAAGTTCGCAGCATCGTACTGAGGTAGAGCCTGTAGCATTATAGTGTCGCCTTCAACACCGTCTACTAGCGGCTTGATGCTTTGCCAGATAGTTTCAGTGATGTACGGCAATACTGGGTGAGCCAGACGCAGAGTTTTCTCTAGTACTGTGATTAGCGTGCGACGTGTTGCGCGTTGCTGCGCTTCGATGCCTTTCCACAATACTGGTTTAGTCAGCTCTAGGTACCAGTCACAGAATTGGTTCCAGATGAATTCGTACAGCGTGTTTGCTGCCATATCCAGACGGTAGTTGTCGATGTGCTCGTTGAACGCTTTTGCTGCTAGTTCAAATTGAGACTCGATCCACTTATCCGCTAGAGAGTATTCAAGCTCTGCACCTGCTGCGAAACCACAATCTTGCTCTTCTGTATTCATCATTACGTAACGGCTTGCGTTCCATAGTTTGTTACAGAAGTTGCGGTAACCTTCAAGACGCTTCATATCCCAGTTGATATCGCGACCTGTTGAAGCCATTGCTGCTAGAGTAAAGCGTAGTGCGTCAGTACCGTATGGTTCGATACCGTTTTCGAATGTTTTGCGTGTATTTTTCTCGATCTTCGCAGCAAGTTGCGGTTGCATCATGTTACCAGTACGCTTAGTTACTAGTGACTCAAGATCAATACCATCGATCATATCGATAGGATCCAGCACGTTACCTTTCGATTTCGACATCTTGTCGCCGTTTTCGTCACGGATAAGACCTGTCACGTAAACGGTCTTAAATGGAACTTGAGGTTTGCCGTCTTCATCTTTGATGAAGTGCATGGTCATCATGATCATACGAGCAACCCAGAAGAAGATGATGTCAAAACCTGTCACCAATACTTCTGATGGGTGGAATACTTTCAGTGCGTCTGTTTTCTCTGGCCAGCCAAGAGTGCCGAACGTCCAAAGCGCAGAAGAGAACCAAGTATCCAGAACGTCTTCGTCTTGGTTTAGTGCAACATCCGCTGGGATATTGTTGTCTGCGCGAACTTCTTCTTCTGTACGACCAACGTATACGTTGCCTTCTGCATCATACCAAGCTGGAATACGGTGACCCCACCATAGTTGGCGAGAGATACACCAGTCTTGAATATCACGCATCCAAGAGAAGTACATGTTTTCGTATTGCTTAGGTACGAACTGAATGTCGCCGTTTTCAACCGCTTCAACAGCTGGCTTGGCAAGAATAGCTGCGCGCACATACCATTGGTCAGTTAGCATTGGCTCGATAACTACGCCACCACGGTCACCGTAAGGAACGGTTAGATCGTGATCTTTGATTTCGTCTAGTAAGCCAAGCTCTTCAAATTCAGCAACGATAGCTTTACGTGCAGCAAAACGCTCCATACCTTGGTATTTAGCTGGAAGTTCAGTGCTGTATGCGTCGCTCGCTTCACCGTTTGAGTTGAATACTTCCGCAGCACTACGCACGTTAGCATTAAAAGTGAAGATGTTGATCATTGGAAGCTGGTGGCGCTTACCGACTTCATAGTCGTTGAAGTCGTGCGCAGGTGTGATTTTCACACAACCGGTACCTTTTTCCATATCGGCGTGCTCGTCACCCACGATAGGGATGCGACGACCAACGATAGGAAGAATAATTTCTTTACCGATAAGATCTTTGTAACGAGGGTCTTCTGGGTTTACTGCAACACCTGTATCACCAAGCATGGTTTCTGGACGAGTGGTTGCAACAACAATGTAGTCTTTACCGTCAGCAGTCTTAACACCATCAGCTAGAGGGTAACGGAAGTGCCACATGTTGCCTTTAACGTCTTTGTTTTCAACTTCAAGATCAGAAATTGCTGTGTGTAGCTTTGGATCCCAGTTAACCAGACGTTTACCACGATAGATAAGATCATCTTTGTATAGACGAACGAACACTTCCTGAACCGCTTTGTAGAAGCCGTCATCCATAGTGAAACGTTCACGATCCCAGTCAACCGATGCACCTAAGCGACGAAGCTGTTTAGTGATTGTGCCACCAGACTCGTTTTTCCATTGCCAAATTTTATCGATGAATGCGTCACGGCCGTAATCGTGCTTGGTTTTGTCTTCTTCTGCTGCGATCTTACGCTCAACAACCATTTGAGTTGCGATACCAGCGTGGTCTGTACCCACTTGCCAAAGGGTGTTTTTACCCTTCATGCGTTGGCAACGAATCAAGGTATCCATAATGGTATCTTGGAATGCGTGACCCATGTGAAGGCTACCAGTGACGTTCGGTGGTGGGATCATGATGCTGTATGCGTCTTTTGATGTGTCACCGTGAGGCTTAAAGTAGCCTTTTTCTTCCCAAGTCTTATACAGATCTTGTTCGATTGATGTTGGGTTGTATGTCTTTTCCATAGTGCTCTTAAATGGATACTTTGATGGTTAATTTAAGTTCTATATTTGGGTAAATCGCTATAAGTGAGTTCTCTTGAGTAAGAGAGCTTAACTATAAGGATGAACCTTTATTGTTATCCCGTTAGATTTAGGGATACTGGATTTCAATGGTCTGCAATTGATAACCAGCCTGGCGATACAACTTATAACGTTCACGCGCCAATTGTTTTGCTTTTTCTTCGCAGGGGACGAAGTCTACCACCTCTGTGAAGGCGTTCGCAAAGGTTGTATGATTATCGGCCAAATTTATTGCCAGCTGGCGATTCCAGGAAGGTTTTACGCCTACATGGCCAATTTCGATATGAGTGCCGTATTTCGGTCCTTCTCCCACTAGATTATGGGCAACAAAATCGCCCGGTGCCACTTGCCAAAAACATTCAGCAATGCTTTCAGCATGGGATTTATCCCCACATTGTACGTACACCTTAGCTCCCTGACGTGAAAAATGTTGGCAGAGATAAACCACATAGTTATTAAACCCTTGTGCAGAGCTTTGAGGACTATCTTGTTTGATGATGTAAAAAGTTGCTGTAGGCATGTGTATCGAACCGTATTACTAAAAAAGGGCCTTGCGGCCCTTTTTATCAAGGAGGATTATTCCTCGATCTCCTGACCACTGCGATTGAGCAAGAACTGGACAAGCATTGAGACCGGACGACCGGTAGACCCTTTCGCTGCGCCTGATTTCCAAGCAGTACCTGCAATATCTAAGTGTGCCCAGTTGTATTTTTTGGCGAACTTAGACAGGAAACAACCCGCGGTAATAGCACCACCCGGGCGACCACCGATGTTGGCCATGTCAGCAAATGGACTCTTTAGTTGTTCGTGGTATTCGTCAGCCATTGGCAGACGCCATGCGCGATCACTGGCTTGCTCGGAAGCATTGACAAGTTCGTGAGCTAGAGGGTTGTGGTTTGATACCACGCCACTGATGTGGTGGCCCAATGCGATAACACACGCACCAGTCAGCGTTGCTACATCAACAACGCAGTCTGGCTCGAAGCGCTCAACGTAAGTCAGTGCATCACAAAGCACCAAACGGCCTTCCGCATCGGTATTTAACACTTCAACCGTTTGACCTGACATAGTGGTTAAGATGTCACCTGGACGGTAAGCATTACCCCCCGGCATGTTTTCACAGCCTGCCAGAACACCAATGACGTTGATGGGTAGATTGAGTTTCGCTAGTGCCTTCATTGTGCCAAATACAGATGCGGCACCACACATGTCGTACTTCATCTCATCCATGCCTTCGCCTGGTTTAAGAGAAATACCGCCTGAATCGAATGTTAAGCCTTTACCCACAAGAACAATCGGTTTTGCTTCTGGGTCAGGATTGCCCTTGTACTCAATGATAGACATCATAGATTCGTTTTTCGAACCACGACCAACCGCTAGGTATGAACTCATACCCAGTTTTTCCATCTCTTCTTCGCCGATAATTTTTGTTGTTACGGTTTGGTAATCGTCTGCAAGGCGACGGGCCTGAGAAGCCAAGTAAGCTGGGTTTGCTACGTTTGGTGGCATGTTACCCAAATCTTTACAAGCTTTCACACCTGATGAAACTGCCAAACCGTGTGCAATTGCACGCTCACCTAGACTTAACTCACGGCGGGTGGGTACGTTGAATACCAGCTTGCGCAATGGACGACGAGTTTCAGGCTTGATAGTTTTGAATTGGTCAAAAGTGTAGAGACCGTCTTTGGTGGCTTCAACTGCTTGACGAACTTTCCAGTAAGTATCGCGACCTTTTACATGTAACTCAGTCAAAAAGCACACCGCTTCCATTGAACCTGTTTCGTTCAAAGTACTGATGGTTTTTTGGATGATTTCTTTGTATTGTCGCTCACCTAGTTCGCGCTCTTTACCGCAACCAACTAGTAATACGCGCTCAGAAAGAACACCTGGAACTTGATGCAGAAGTAGCATCTGGCCCGGTTTACCTTCTAGGTCACCACGGCGAAGTAGTGAACTAATATAGCCGTCGCTGATCTTATCGAGCTGTTCTGCGACTGGAGAAAGGCGACGTGGTTCGAATACCCCAACAACAATACATGCACTGCGTTGTTTTTCAGGGCTACCACTTTTAACACTGAACTCCATGCGTACTCCTACATCTTGAAGACAAATAGAACTAAATGTTAGATAATGCATCTACACTTGTTGAATCCTTATCAGGATTACCTCTTTGTTAAGTGTACTAACAGTTAGTCAAAAATTAAAAAAATAAAAGATTCAACGAGAAATTATAGTGATTCCATCAAAAAAACAAGTTTTGTATAGGTAATTTCAGCGTGATTATTGTTAGATATTTGATCCGCGAAACACTAAAGAGTCAATTTGCGATATTTTTCGTACTATTTTTAGTGTTTTTAAGCCAAAAATTTATTCGCGTTTTGGCTGATGCTTCCGACGGTGAAATTCCAGCTCGAATGATTTTATCCATTGTTGGCTTAAACATGCCTGCAATGGGGTTACTCATGCTGCCTTTAAGTCTCTATATTGGGATTCTGCTTACTTTTGGTCGATTATATGCTGAAAGTGAGATTACCGTTATGAATGCAACAGGCATCGGTAACAAATTCTTAGTCCGCGCTGCGCTTTATCTGGCTGTGATTACCGCGAGCGTCGCTGCCTTTAACTCTATGTGGCTTTCACCATGGAGTCAGGACAAAGTTGAATCCATGATGGAACAATTGGCTTCAGAGAACAGTGTCGACTTGTTGCAAAAAGGACAGTTTCAACGTTCTCCTGATGGCTCTTCAGTCGTTTTCATCGATAATATTGAAAATCGTAAATTATCTAATGTGTTTGTAGCACAGCTAGCACCACGTGAATCAATTCTTCCAAGTGTGATGTTTTCTAACTACGGCAACGTAAAAGAGTTAAGTGATGGTCGACAAATGATCACTATGTATGAAGGGACTCGTTATGAAGGTGTGCCGACACGTGTTGATTACATGGTGACTAAGTTTGATGAATACGAAGGTTTGATTGGTCAACGCGAAGTAAAGCAAAAAGGTCGAGATTGGGAGGCTATGTCAACTTTAGAACTGCTTAAAAATAGCAGTCCGGAAGCTCAGGCAGAGCTTCAATGGCGAGCTTCATTGGTGGTCTGTATCCCGCTATTAACTATGTTGGTGGTGCCTTTATCGGCAGTTAATCCACGGCAGGGGCGTTTTGCCAAGATGGGGCCAGCAATACTCATTTACCTTACTTATTTCTTAGCAATTAGTGCGACTAAATCGGCGATTGAAGATGGTAGTATTCCTTCGATTATTGGTATGTGGCCGATAAATGCGCTGCTGTTACTAGCCGCGATTGCTGCCAACTTAATGGATAGTGTTACGGTGAGAAGAGTGAAAGACAAATTTAAACAGAAGAAAAAGGTAGCCTAGGCCGTGTTTAAAATTTTGGATTGGTATATCGGACGAACAATCATAGCCACGAGCACCTTGGTTCTGGTTACTTTTGTCGGTTTGTCTGGAATTATCAAATACGTAGAACAACTGCGTAAGGTGGGCAGTGGTACCTACGACTTGGTTCAAGCGCTACTGTTTGTGTTACTCAGTGCTCCTCGCGATATTGAAATGTTTTTCCCAATGGCGGCTTTATTAGGTGCACTTATCGGTTTAGGCGCATTAGCTGCTAGCTCTGAGCTGGTTGTTATGCAAGCCGCAGGGTTTTCCAAACTAGACATTGGATTATCGGTTTTAAAAACGGCTGTTCCTCTCATGATTATCGTTACTCTTTTAGGGGAATGGGGTGCTCCACAGGCTCAGAAAATGGCGCGAGATCTGCGTTCATTCGCGACTTCCGGCGGTAAAATTCTATCTGTTCGCACCGGTGTATGGGCTAGAGATGCGAACGATTTTATTTTCATTGCTAAGATAGATGACAACCATTTATACGGCATGAATATGTGGCGTTTTGATGAGAGTAAGCAATTGCGTCAGGTGTATTTTGCTAAGCAAGCTGACTATATCGGTGAAAATGATTGGGTAATGAAAGATGTTCAAGTTACCGATATGAACGATGATATTGTGATTTCAAAACAGTCTCTGCCTGAATATCGGTGGCAAACGGCTTTGGCTCCGGATAAATTAGCGGTAGTAACGGTGAAGCCGGAAGAGCTTGCGTTAAGTGGTCTTTATGATTATGTGCACTACCTAAAGGCTTCGGAACAAGACGCATCTCGTTATGAATTAGCTTTTTGGCGCAAAATTTCTCAACCATTCTCTATCGCAGTAATGATGCTAATGGCTCTATCATTCATATTTGGTCCGCTGCGAAGTGTCACTATGGGGGCTAGAATTTTGTCTGGTGTAATTGCCGGTTTCACTTTCTATATCTCTAGTGAGTTCTTTGGTCCACTCAGTTTGGTCTATCGCATTCCGCCCGTTTTTGGTGCCATTGCGCCAAGCTTAGTTTTCTTAACTGTGGCCTTATTGCTGTTAAGACGAAAACTCTAAATAAAAAAGAAGGCTTAGCCTTCTTTTTACGGTTTAAATCTTGAGAAGCAGTGTTAACGGACTTTCGGTAATACAACAACTTCTGTCTTTGCCCACATATCTTGGAAACTGCGCTTTTGAGGATCAATCAAAACCGTTAGGTTGCCTAAGCCAAAACATGAAGTTGCAAGTCGAATCAGTGCTTGTGTAATGGTAATACTGTTCCCGTCGGTATTGCGGACAACAATCTTCCACGCTCTCATCCCTAAAGTTTGTCCAGCTCGCGTCCAGAAATAGACGAAAAAATAAATCCAGGCGAATGCTAGATAAATAGTATAAACAGAGCTCCAAATTGGGTGACCGGTTAATAAATCGCTAGCATCTTTATAGGGTGCATAATTCATTAATCCCGCCGCCACAAATGCTTCCATAATGGCTACCACAATACCACCTGCAATCATCAGTATGGCCATAACAATCAATGAATCATAAATTAAAGCACCTAAACGGCGAAAGAAGCCAGCGGTTGGCAAAGTAGTTGTATTCATAACGAGCGTGTATTCCTAATTAGATGGCCGCAAGGATATAGCTTGCAATCAGTGCTGAAAAGAGAGCAAGTGCACAGGTTCGGTTTTTATGGCTAAATATTCAGCAAACGATTTTGTTTTCAATATATTGCTATTGCGCCGGTTAGTTTCTTACGTATAATGCCAAACATCAAAGGCAATAGCCTAGATGCCGGTATGGTGAAATTGGTATACACGACGGATTCAAAATCCGTTGCCTTCGGGCGTGGCGGTTCAAGTCCGCCTACCGGTACCATATTTAAGATGAAGACGTCCTAAGACGTCTTTTTTCGTTTTATAGCCCCTTGAAAAATCAATACCTTAGTTTCGAGAGTGTCGAAGAGGTATTGTTGCAGCCAGTAATTTATGTACCATAGGATGTACCACAGTTTCCTATGGGACTTGAATCGATGGCAAAAATCGTAACCCCTTTAACTAATACTCAAGTACAACAAGCCAAGTCTAAAGAGAAAGATTATTCCTTGTCTGATGGAAAAGGTTTGCAACTGAGAGTTTTTACCAATGGTAAGAAAAAATGGGTTTTAAAATACCAAGTCCCTGTAACTAAGACTCGTACCAACATTTCACTGGGATCTTATCCCGAGGTGACTTTATCCCAAGCGAGAAAATCGAGAGATGATGCTAGAAAGTTACTTGCCGAAGGTATCGACCCAAAAGCTCACAAGTTGGCATTAGAGCAATCTAAACTTAATGAGCTCACTAACACTTTTGCAGCGTTCGCTGATGAATACCTAGCTATCAAGAAAGAAACTACCGTTATCACGACATATAACAAACGTGCTCGAATGGTGGAGAAATATTTAAGACCTGCAGTTGGCCATGTGCCGGTGATAGATATTAAGCCAATGTTGATGAAAGGTGTTCTCGACCCGATTGCTAAGCAAGGCAAGATAGAAACGGTCAAACGTATTTGTATCATTGCAAATGAGATCATGCGTATTGCTGTGGTTAATGGCGCCATTGAATTTAATCCCCTGGTTGAACTCACTAAGCTCTATCCATCCCAGAAAGTGAAACATAATCCTGCCCTTAGTCCCGAAGAACTCCCCGAACTCGTTGCCTCCATCGATAATGCCAACCTATCAACTACGACCAGAAACCTTATTTTGTGGCAACTTCATACCATGGTTAGACCTAGTGAAGCGGCAACAGCTAAATGGTCACAGATTGATTTTGATGAAATGGTTTGGGTTGTTCCGGTACCTAAGATGCACACTACTCACACGGTACCTATTACTCCTCAGGCTTTGAGCATTATTGAAAACATGAAGCCAATTTCTGGCCATAGAGAATATATTTTCCCTGCAGACCGTAACCCTAAGACTCATGCCAACACCCAGACTGCGAACGCAGCTCTTAAGCGTATGGGCTTTAAAGACAGGACTACAGCTCATGGTTTACGTGGTCTTGCGAGTACGACATTAAATGCTCAGGGTTTTGATGGTGATGTTATCGAGAGCGCATTATCACACCAAGAACCAAACAAGATCAGGCGAGCGTATAACCATTCCGACTATTTGGAACGAAGAAAGCCGGTTATGTGCTGGTGGAGTGATCGTATTGAACAAGCCAGCAAAGGCGAAACATTAAAGGTTGGTATTCGAGGTTTGAGAATAGCTTAATCATTCAATTTAAGAGGATGTGACATCGTGAATAAAAAGCTAATTAATAATATTGAGTACTGCAGCATAGATCGTGCGGCTAAGTTATTGGAATGCGAAAGTGAAGATATAGAGCATTTCTTAACTATTGGCGCTATTGGTGCCTATGTCTTCATGATGGGACAGGAAAGCAACTCAGATTTAATATTTGGCTCTAAGTTCATGTTCATGGACAGTGAGAATATTAGCAACTATTTAGATGAAGCTATCAGCACTGAAATGTCATATGCCGATATAAAGTCTTTAGATTATTCCCATTCTAGTGCAACTGCTCATGTATCAGCTTATCTTGAGGGGCTTTGGCGCATTGTAGATTTATCGACGACGGCAAATTTAATTCATGGAAATGAAGATAAAGACTCACGGTTGCGACCAGCTTCACGAGATGGGGAACTTATCTACGAACAACCAATTTCTAAAATTGGAGAGGATACTATTTTTGTATATGGATTTAATGCACCTAATCTAGATAAATCGTGTATTCGAATAATCGGCTCCGATTTACGCAAGTTATATGGATCTTTGTATGGTGATAGTGGCGAACTACAGAATGTTCACAACAATGAGAAGTTGAGACATCAAGCTAACCAAAATAAAACCAGTGACTCAAAGTTGTCTAAGTCTGGAGATGAAGCAAAATTAAAAGCAATTGGAGCATTAGCCTTTATTCTTGCAGATGAAAAAGCGGCTTATAGGAAAGGTGGTAAGCCTAATGCCAGTTCAATAGGTAATAAAATTCAAGAGATATTGAAGTCTTTTGATAACAGCATTACTTCTGAAATTCGTAAAGATATATCAACTGGTTACGATTATTTTATGAAAGAAGTTTATAAAGAGACAGAACAATAACTTTTGGGGATTACCCAAATTTTATTGGGGATTACCCACTGTTTTTATATACAGTCCGTTAGCCTTGCCCTTGTCGAATATAACGAAATAGACGAGGGCAACATGACAGAACAAGCAAACACCAAACGACGCCTAATGCGCATGATTGAAGTAATTCGCATGACAGGCTTATCCCGTAGCTCCATCTATGACCGCATGAATGCCGGTCTATTCCCTAAATCTGTATCTCTTGGTTGCCGTTCTGTGGCTTGGGTTGAATCCGAGGTTATGGAATGGGTTGAAAATCAAATCGCTCAACGTGATGAGGTTAGTGCATGAGCGAAGCTAACCAACATGAAGAGCTCTATTCCGTTCCCCAACTTGAACAACTACTTGATCGCAACCGTATAACGATTTGGCGCTGGTGGAAGAAACATAAGATATTTCCATCCCCTTTGTTAGTTAACGGTCGTGCTGTTGGTTGGAGAAAGAGCGATGTTGATCTATGGATTCGTGGAGAGTGGAAACATGTCTAATGAATCGTTACCGGCTCAAATACAACCGCTTAATTGTATCGGTAGTGGGGCGGTCAAAATTGAGCATATCCCTTTTACTAACTCTGAATTTGGTCAGTTGAATGTTTTACCTGGTGAAGATGGCCAGATATGGTTCATTGCAAATGAAGTTGCTCAGGCACTTGGTTATAAACGTCCAAGAGACGCAATACGTAAGTTAGTTAAAGATAAAAACAAGGGGGCGGTGAATTGGCGCTCCCCTGGTGGAACACAGGAAGTGACAACCATCAATGAATCTGGTCTGTATTCGTTGATCATGCGCTCTAAGCTGGCAAAGGCAGAAGAGTTTCAGGAATGGGTAACTGGTGAAGTTCTACCATCTATTCGTAAACATGGTGGTTATACAGCAGGACAGGAAGAACTTAGCCCAGAAGAACTCATGGCTAAAGCTGTACTGGTGGCTGAAAGTCGGATACAAGAGCAAGAGCTTGAGAATAAGCGCTTAAATTCGGCTTTATCTGACCTTTCTACTCAATTAGCCTCAGGTATCACACCACCAGCGTTTTGTATGCAGTTGAACGGAGTTAACACTCAGGAAGTTCAAGGTGCTTTAGTTCGCTTGGGAATACTTATCCGTGAAAGACACGGGTTTCGTCCATCGGCGCCATACCGAAACAAAGCCTTTGAATGTACTTCATACGAATACGCACCGGGCAAAAGAAATTACACATCACTCGTTACACCAAGTGGCGCTTTTTTGCTGTACAAGCTGTACAGAAACGGCAAGTTACCCATGCGTAAGGACTGGAACGGGAGCTACACCACCAGCCAGCTAACTAAAGAGCAGATCACAGCCCACCAGCCTAAACCGGATATCTAGCAATGGGCTGCCTAAATTTTAGGAGACCCCTTTAGTTAACTCTCGCAATGAGATAGTTCCTCAATTTGAGGTACTTAACAGGCCAAATATGATGACAAATACAATATATGCGATTCATTCGCAGGGGTTCGGCTTGCCCAAATTCAGCCTAAGCAGATTGACAGTAGTTATTGAATACGTTTATTCTCTCCTTGCTGCGGCAAAATCCGTAGCCGGGATTAGCCTCCTGTTTTATCATAAGGCGCATAGTCGCCAGCACTTTGATGTAGCTGGTTTTTTTATGCGTACAATCTGCACACATTTTTGTAATTCCTTGGGGGAGTTACATCAAAATTATGGTGGGCTGGTTGAGGGCGCTTCGGCGCGCCGTTTCCTTATGAGCGGTAAGGCTAACCTTGATCAGTCCACCACCAATAAGATTAGCCTCTTAGGTGGTGGTTATAAAAATCATCATAAGGAGGCGGTCATCATGACTACTACCCCTACCCAAGCTGTAACCACAGCAATGATCTACACATTCATTATCGCTGGTGGCGTTCGTGCGCTGTCTGATTTCAAACGTATTCGTACCGTATCTTTAGTAGCTCAATCTGAGCCACTAGCCCGTAAGCAATTATCTGGCATGCCTTTGGTCTTTGTTTCCCGTACTCCTAGCCGTTCTATGGGGGTGACAGCATGAAACCAAGTAAAGGTAATCAATTCATCGGCTTTGTTAATTTGGTTTGTGATCAGTTGCCGACTAGCCACCATACCGCTGAAAACATCGATAAGTGGAAATCTCTTAGGGAAAGTTATTGCCAAGCAATGAACGAGTCACGCCCTGATATCTATCTGCAATTCTGGTCAGGTAATAAGAGCCAAGAGTGTGAGTCTATTGAGGTTTGGTTTGACGATGATTCAGTAGTGAAGATGGAAGACGATAGCTTTGTATTGTTTGAAGCTAAGGAACGGCTATGAATGAACCTACACATAGTTTCAAGGCGGCTCAATGGGACTTTTTTGATAAAGCTAAGCTTATGATCAATGGTGGGAATAACCGCTACTTTCTTCAGACGTTGGTTCGATATGCCAATAATGAAAATTCGTGCTGGCGCACAGTAGAAACACTTTCCTATGAGATGGGAATAGGTGAGAAAACTGTGCGGAGGGCTATTAAGTATTTAGAAGATTTAGACCTCATAGTCGTTATTCGAAAGCGAACCCGAGAGGGAAGATCACACCCTAATGTTTATGTCCTAAACATGGAAAATGAACAACTCCATGCGGTCACTGTGACCGATACTCAGTCGTTAGATACGGTCACTATGACCACAACTAACGGTTTTGATGCGGTCACTATGACCGAAGCCTGTGGACAACTTTCAAAAAATGAAGCTAAAAAAATCGGAGATACGGTCACACAGTCCCCTGAGATACGGTCACACAGTCCACGAGATGCGGTCACAGTGACCGACAAATATAAAGTAAATATAAATAAGAATATAAATACGGGGGTCGAAAGCGAAAACACGCTTATCGACAAGCAGCCTAATAATTTTGTTTTTGATATTTCAGAAACGGACGTTCTCAACTTCTGGACTTACATCAAGGGATTTGTAAAGCGGAAATACAACCGTAAGTTGAGTGCCACACCAAACGAGGCTGATTGTGATGCAATTCGATGGGGGATGGATGAGTTCGCTATTGATACAAACTCGAAGGATGACTGTTTGAGTCTATGCGAATTTGTACATCAGGAACTTGGTGAGCCAGACAAAGTGTTTAATCCAATCATGAGGCTTCAAATGGCTGCTAAAGCGCATCCACAAGGAACGATGAGGTTCTTTGAAAAATATATTGATAGTCCACTGTTATCGTGAATTTGACTTAAATCACTAATTTTACATGATAGTTGTTTCATTTAATTTCATTGAATTTCATCAATAAGAATTAGCTTGAATTAGACAAAATCTGCTGCTTACATACAATAAATCATGTTTATTTACACAGGGGTTTTGTTATGCGAGGAAAGCAACTTCAGCCAACAGTGAAAGAGCTACGCGAGTACATCGAGAAGCTTAAAGAAAAGGCTAATCAGGGCGATATGCAAGCAATTTGCAAACTAATTGATTTGAATAAACATCGTATTCAGTTGACTGAGCCAGAACCAGAGCTTACTCGTGAGCAGGAATTGTGGCA
>NZ_JBKEBW010000157.1:0-46912 GCF_047973365.1 Vibrio sp.
AAACTGTTTAGATAATGCAGTGGCTGAAAACTTCTTCGCTTTACTCAAAACAGAGATGTATCACGGTCAAAGCTTCACTGATGCTGATGAACTGATTGCAAATATCGAAGAATATATAGAGTATTACAATACAAAACGGATTAAGGTGAAATTTAAAGGCCTGACTCCGATAGAATATCGAAATCAGGCCTTGCAAGCCGCTTAACAGAAATGTCCAACTTTATGGGGTCACTTCAGACCGTGGGAACGATGGAAATGCTACGCATTTTTCAGGATGACGAAAGATTGTTTAATGCTCGCGGGTTGCGCGGAACTCAACCTCTGGTGAACGCTCTTGAGCCAGGTTCAGGTTAACCATGGTCGGTGCGATGTACGCTAGGTTATCGCCGCCGTCTAGTGCCAAGTTGCTTTGGTTCTTACGTTTGAATTCTTCAAACTTCTTCGCATCTGAACATTCAACCCAACGCGCTGTTGCCACGTTGACGCCTTCATAAATCGCTTCTACGTTGTATTCAGATTTCAAACGCGCAACAACCACATCAAACTGAAGCACACCCACCGCACCAACGATCAGATCGTTGTTCTGCAATGGACGGAACACCTGAACTGCACCTTCCTCAGATAACTGAACAAGACCTTTAAGCAACTGTTTCTGCTTCAATGGATCTCGCAAACGAATGCGACGGAACAACTCAGGCGCAAAGTTGGGAATACCAGAGAACTTGAGTTTTTCACCTTGAGTGAAAGTATCCCCGATTTGAATCGTACCGTGGTTGTGAAGACCAATGATGTCGCCAGCATATGCTTCTTCCGCACGTGAACGGTCACCAGCCATAAACGTCACCGCATCAGAGATATTCACCTGCTTACCGATGCGTACATGGTTCATCTTCATACCTTGATTATAAGTACCAGAGACAATACGCATAAACGCGATACGGTCACGGTGTTTAGGATCCATGTTCGCTTGGATCTTAAATACGAAACCGGTAAATGAATCTTCTGTTGCTTCTACGATACGTTCGTTTGATTGACGAGGTTGTGGCGCAGGAGCCCACTCCGTCAAACCATCAAGCATATGGTCAACACCAAAGTTACCTAATGCTGTACCGAAGAATACTGGTGTTAATTCGCCCTTGAGGAACAACTCACTATCAAACTCGTGCGAAGCGCCGAGAACAAGTTCTAACTCTTCACGCAGTTGCATTGCCAAGTCTTCACCAATTTCAGCATCTAATGCTGAGTTATCCAGGCCTTTAATAATGCGCTCTTCTTGAATCGTGTGACCATGACCGGTTGCGTAGAGAATCGTTTCATCACGGTGAATATGGTAAACACCCTTGAACTCTTTACCACAACCAATTGGCCAGGTAATCGGCGCACAAGCAATCTTTAGCTCATTCTCAACTTCATCTAGCAGTTCCATTGGGTCGCGAATATCACGGTCCAATTTGTTCATGAAAGTGACGATGGGAGTATCACGCAAACGAGTCACTTCCATCAGTTTACGCGTACGGTCTTCTACACCTTTTGCGGCATCAATAACCATCAAACATGAGTCAACTGCAGTAAGTGTACGGTAAGTATCTTCAGAGAAGTCTTCGTGCCCCGGAGTATCCAGTAGGTTCACCAACGCATCACGGTATGGGAACTGCATTACAGAAGTTGTAACCGAGATACCACGCTCTTTTTCCATCTCCATCCAGTCAGATTTAGCGTGCTGAGATGAACCACGTCCTTTTACTGAGCCTGCGGTTTGGATTGCGTGTCCGAATAACAACACCTTTTCAGTGATGGTTGTTTTACCAGCATCCGGGTGCGAGATAATCGCGAAAGTCCTACGTTTATTGACTTCGCTTAGAAAAATCGGGTCTGCCATTTGATCATTCTTTTCGTTTGAGCACGGATTCAGAGTACAAACAGCCACCTGCAAGGTGAGTTTGTTGACAAAGTCCCTTTCCGTCATTCCTGCGCAAGCAGGAATCTACTTACAGCATGCGCTTTTATTAGATTCCAGATATTTCGTTCCGAAATTCTGGAATGACGATGTTGGGTTTGTCATCAGTCTGACCTGCGAGGTGTTACTGGCACAAATCCGTTAGTTAATCGTGATTGGCGGGTATTTTCGCTGATTCTGCCGTCATAAACAATCAAAGCTTATATAAAGTGATGTTAACTCAATAACCAACCCTAAAATCAACGAGCAAACCCCAATAATTTCATACAATTAGGTTAACTTAATAGAAAAAGATAAAGTGCAACCGCTTCAAGCAATAAGGGTATATCATCATTCGAAAGTTAAATGTATAGTCATTATTGAGCATTAATTTATCTGCCAATATGAGCTATAACTTTAAGAGGATATCAGGACTTTGGAGCGCTATGGCTAAATCAAAGCAACGACACTCATTGGCATTCAAACAAGCCAAAACTGTATTTCTGGTATCAGTGATACTGGGAATTTGCTTTAGCTTTTACCATATTCTCGTTGACCTTCATCAAGAGCAAAAAAAAGTAGCAGAAGGTTATCACGTCAAGTTGATGCAAAGTTATGACAATGCCAGTCTTGCCGCTTATCACTTAAACAATCTTCTTGCCGGACAAGTCGCCGACAGTTTGATGGCTGACCCTGCCATTTATAAAGTAGAAATCATTGATGATTTTGGTGACACTTTAATCGTTAAGCAGCGCCCTATCACGAAAATGAATCCGTTCATCAAACTGCTTTCCGGCTATTTCACTCCACAGATCCCTACATTCACGACCGATCTACACAAACCTGACTCCAGTGTGTTAGTCGGAAGCTTGAGTTTTGCCATTGACGGAACGTCACTGGCGACTGAATTCATCAGCAAAATGACACAGGTTCTGTTGTTTGATCTGCTTAGGAACGTCCTACTAACCAGCATCTTACTGATATTTTTCTATCGAAAATTGTCGCGACCGATTATTCGGCTCAACAAATGGGTTCGTTCTTTACAAGGAAAGCAGCACTTAACGCCACCACCGATTGCTGAGCATCGAGATGAGATCAGTGAATTAGCGTTTACATTCCACAAATTATGGAAACAACGAGAAGAAGCGGAGATTAAGCTTAACCAACTCGCCTATTACGACAGTTTAACCGGGCTAGCCAATCGCAGTTTGTTACTACAAAAATTGTCCGAAGCTATTGATGAAGCTCGACTAAACAAAACCAGTGGCGTGTTGTTCTATATTGATATTGACCGTTTTAAAACCATCAATGATTCGTTAGGTCACACCATTGGCGACAAGCTGATTAAGGCGATTGCGCTGAGAATGGAAGCTTGGGCAAAGACGGGGTATATCCCTGCACGAATCGGCGGTGACGAATTTGCGATACTGAATTCCAACGTGGCGGCCCACGATATAGAGCAAGCAGCCAAACAGCTACTGGCATTGATTTCAAACCCTTACTCCATTGATGGTCACCAGCTCTATTGCACCGTTAGTCTCGGTATTACCACTTTTCCAGAGAATATCACTACCAATATTGATCTGCTTCGACAAGCTGATACCGCCCTATACAGAGCAAAAGTCGGTGGTCGAAACAATTACGTGTTTTATAAGCCGGAAATGCAGGCACAAATTGAATCTTTCCTCGCCATAGAAAAAGGTTTGCATGAGGCGCTGTCAAACAATCAACTTGAGCTTTATTACCAACCGCAAGTCGATATCCACCACAATATTATTGGTGTCGAAGCGCTTATTCGCTGGAATCATCCAAGAAAAGGGGTATTACCACCAGGGTTGTTCATGCCGATTGCCGAGGAAACGGGGCAAATTCTGCAAATTGGTAGTTGGATAATCGAGCAAGCTTGTTATCAATATGCACAGTGGAAAAAAGCCGGCGTACTACCACCTCATTTTCGCCGTTTGGCCATCAATATCAGTCCACTTCAGTTTGCTCAGGATAGTTTTGTCGAGTTTATTAACGACACCTTGCAACAAGCCGAAATTTCAGGCGAGCATATAGAGCTTGAAATAACCGAAGGCTTACTGTTAGAGAATGTGGAAAATTCGATAGAGAAAATGACGAAACTCAAAGAGAACCACATCAATATCTCGATTGATGATTTTGGTACCGGCTACTCTTCATTGCGATATCTAAAACACCTTTCTGTCGATATGCTAAAGATTGACCGCTCTTTCGTTACTCAACTGCATCTAGACGAAAGCGATCAAGCCATTGTCGATACGATTGTGATGATGACTCGCAGACTCAATTTAGAAGTGATCGCGGAAGGAGTAGAAAATGTAGATGAGCTTAACGCGTTAAAAGAACTAGGATGTGAGCAGTTCCAAGGGTATCTGTTTGATAAACCACTACCAGTGAACGACATTGAGCAGCGTTTTCAAAGTAATAACTATAAAGAGATAACCAACCACAGTGACGTGATTCGTCTCGGTAACAAATAACCTCCAGCCACGGCGACTGTCAGTTACAAGAGCTAGCAGTGGCAAGAACTATCAGTTATAAGATCTACCAGCCATAAGAACCACCAATTATAAGAAGAAGTAATAGCTCATGATAATGGCGTCTTCTTTACCTTTTTCTGTCGGATAGTAGTTAACCCGACGATCTATCTCGTTGAAACCGAGATTTTGGTAAAGATCAAACGCACGGATATTACTTTCTCGCACTTCAAGCCATGCACTCTCCGCTTTAATTTGTTCACAATGAGTGAGGAAAAACTCAGCCAGTTGCTTGCCATAGCCTTTGCCCTGCACTGCAGGATCAATCGCGATATTCAACAAAGAAACTTCACCAACAATATTTTGCGCATAGAAGTAGCCAATGACTTTATCATCTAACAACATACAAAAATGGCATGCGCCACGGCTATCAAGTTGACGAATCATTGATTCTTTCCAAGGGTGGCTATGGGCTTGCTGCTCTATTTGCCATACTTGATGCAAATGTTGCTCTGCTAAAGGTAAAAACTGAATCGACATAAGATTAATCTGCCTGGTAAGAACAAATTTGTTGCCATAAATTACGGCGATGTTGAGTGTTACCATCCACTTCAGATAAAAACGGTGTGCGAAGTATTTTGATGTCAGAAATGCTTTGGTCATCACATCCTGCAAACCAGATCCACTCGAGTGTTGAGAGTTCTATATTTGCTAAATTATGCAAATTAACATGCTGAGCTTGCTGTAACTCAACATTGAAGCTCTTCAGTACTTTTTCAAATAGCACAACTTCACTGGATGTTGGGTACGATTCACTCACCAATAGCAATTTACAGTTATTATCCAAGGCCGTTTTTTCTGGCTGATAACCTTGTAAACGCTCTGGATGAATCAAGTCCCAACTTTGAATTCCCATAGCTTGTAAATATTGTTGCTCTTGATTAGGCATAATGAACAATCAGTAATGCAGGATGACCGAGAAAGGAATGCTAACAAACTTCCTACGGAATCACCACCGTTCGTAGAGAGCGCAAAGTCTGTTAAGCAAATAAGCCGAAGCGACTTGTTTAACAAGTCGCTTCGATAAAGGTAAGAAGAAGCGAATGCTTGTTCTTAAAAGACGATTGATAGCCATCTGGAAAACTAACTGTTCAGTAAACAGGTGTCGATAAACAAACTCTATTTGCCATGGATGGCAAATTGAAGCTCCACGGATGGATTCATGCGTGTTTGTGTTCGATTCCTGGCTGATACACCAGAGTTCAATATGATCGCATTACTATTTAGATTGGTGATTTACGCGAGTTCATTAAACTCTGGGCAATATTCAATCAACCCTTGGCGGTTATCCAGCTCGTTTTCCCACAATGCGACAATTTGAAACGCTTCAGCAGGCACGTCCCACTGGCATTTAAAACCGTACTGACTTGCAGATTCAAAACCAAAACGCTGGTAGTAATTTGCATCGCCAAGAACCACACAGACAGGATAGCCAAGCTCACCCAAAGAGCTTAAACCTTCTTTCACCATTTCAGCACCGATACCTTGTTTACGGTATTCAGCTTTCACAGCCAAAGGGGCCAGACCTTGCCAGTTAAGATGCTCACCTTCCAGGGAAACAGGGCTAAACATCGCGAAACCGACCACTTCACCGTCATCTTCACAGGCAACCAGTGACAGTGTGCGATTGCCATTCTCGCGCAGTGCCATCACCAGGTTGGCTTCAGCGTCAGTTTCAAAGACCGATTTCAGCAATTGGTCAACAACCAGAATATCAGCAGGCGCTTCACTTCTAATAAGCATTCACTACCTCTTTATGTGCGTTAGGTGCTTGCATGCCTTTATGCACAAATTCCGCCAGTTGGTGAAGTAAAATTTGCAAAGCTTTCGGTAATTGTTGCAAATCCACACTGTCCATCAAATTTTTGACTTCCAGACCAAGCTCTGTATCGCCTTCAATTGATAATCTGCGTTGGAAGAACAAAGTGTCCGGATCCTCTTTACGACCAGCAATCAAAACCAAATCATTTAAGTTGCTACTAAAGCTCACATCTTCATCTTTGATGTTGTCCGCAACGACCAGTTTGTCATCTTCATAACTGATGTACCAACACAAGTTCATATCGCGAATTTCAACTTTAAGCCATTTGCCTTGCAGAAATTCAAAATCACCATCATCAAGAGCTTCATGAAACACCATCGTCATACCATCAAGTAAGGCTTTTTTTTGCACAAATTTAGGCAATAAGTGGACTGGAGATCTCAAAATTGATGCTGCGTTTTGAACTAGTTGAATACGAATATTGTTAATCACGACCTTTATCCGTTACCTTGGTGTTTGGAACACTCATCATACGGGATGTGATTGTGGTTAACCCTGTTATGCATCAAGAAATTGAACAACACAGCGAAGCTTTTCTAACCGTGAAATCAACGTTATAGTTAGTACGTATCGCTCTTAACTCATTCTTATTGAACAAATAAGCGCTTAAACACAGTTGGTAGTTTCTTAATGCCGTCGCAAATGCCTTCGCAACACTTACAGCACTGGTTCGCAAAAATAACGTCTAACAGTCCGTTCTTTTTTGCCGTATTAGATGACCAACATAATTATGTTATGGTCAATGAGAGGTATTGCGATGTTGCTGGCTTGACAGCCAGTGAATTGGTTGGGATGAATGATTCGCAAGTGCTTGGCGAACAATTTTATAACCATCTAAAAAGTTATTACCAAAGAGCATTCAGCGGCGAAACTCTCGAAGCAGAAGTGACGCTCCATGATATCGACATGGACATGAGCCTTCATTTTTCGCTCTCGCCAATTTTCAACGACAAGAAAAATGTGGATCACATAGTCTTCCATGCTATTGATACGTCTGAAAAACAGATACTTATCCGCTCGTTAGAAGACTCTGAAAACAAATTTTCGACCCTCACAACCTTATTACCTGATGGCTTACTTTTGGTCGAAGATGATTTCATTATTTCAGCCAATCCTTCGGCTGCACGCTTACTAGGTTTTGAAGATACTTCCGAGTTGTTGGATGAAGAGCTGTCACGCTTATTTGTTGATGAAAAAACCAAAGGCGTGTTTAGCGCTAAACTTGGCGAGCTATTAACTGAAAATCCACTAGAGTGTTTGACGGGTCCTCGCTGTGGTTTTGAGCGTCGAGTTCAGCTACATGCTGGGACAACCCAAATTTTAGGCAACAATTCGCAACTGATTTTGATTCAGGATGCGTCACAAGCCACCAAGCAGCTATCCGCCACTAGCCAAACCGATCTCCACGTTGATCCATTAACGGGCTTGTACAACCGCTTAGGTTTTACCAAGCGCCTGGAGCATTTAATTCACAACGACACGCCACTGGTAATGTTGTATCTGGATATCGATAACTTTAAGAATATTAACGACTCGCTAGGTCACCATATTGGTGACAAAGTGATTCAGGAAGTTTCGTCACGCCTCAAGCGTTTACTACCGCAACAAGCCATTTTAGGGCATTTAGGTGGTGACGAATTTGGTCTGATTCTTCCAGAGCCGGAACACAATCGCTCGGCAGAAATGCTGGCAGAGCGTATTATTTCGCTGATCAACCAACCATTTGATTTACATCACTTCAGTAAGCGCTTAGCGTGTTCAATTGGTAGTGTGCAATATCCGGGCGACGGTAACGACGCACGTATTTTGCTACAAAATGCCGATACCGCGATGTATGAAGCGAAAGATCGCGGTCGTAACCGCCTGATCAAATTCCATGATCAGATGAACAAAGAAGCACGCATGCGCTTATGGCTGGAGATCGAACTGCAAAAAGCGCTTCAGCAAAATGGCTTAGAAGTGTGGTATCAACCAAAAGTGAATGCCCGTGATTTCAGTGTCAATGGTGCTGAAGCTCTGGTGCGTTGGAAACACCCGGTTGAAGGTTACATTAGCCCTGCGGCATTCATTCCAGTGGCAGAAAAAGCCGGTTTGATTGAACACCTTGGTCGTGTGGTGATGCGTGATGTTTTCGCCACAGTAAAACGTTGGAAGCAACAAGGTATTCTGCCGGGACGAGTGGCCATTAACATCTCTCCTGAACAATTTGGTAACCCACAGTTAATCGACTATCTGGAAAAACTGCTACGCACCACTTCGCTCGATCCTAGCTGTATCACTTTTGAACTGACGGAAAGTGCCGTAATGAGCGATAGCGAACACACGTTGCAAATGCTCAACGCGATTAAGAAACTTGGCTTTAACCTTTCTATCGACGATTTCGGTACGGGTTATTCATCGCTAGCGTATCTGGCGCGCTTCCCAATTGATGAGCTTAAAATCGACCGAGCGTTCATCACAGACATCGATACCTTGCCAAAGCAGATCACTGTCATCGAAAACATCATTAACCTTGGAAAGTCCCTTAACTTATCTGTAGTGGCAGAAGGTGTTGAAACACAACAACAAGCGACCTTGTTATCTAATTTGAATTGTCATGCAATTCAAGGTTTCCACTTCCATCGCCCGCAGCCAAAACATGAAGTTGAAGAGTTGTTCGCCAAACACCGCCGTCATCGCAAAGCTATTTAGTTTTTAAGCAAAGCTATCTAGTTATCAAGCAAAGAGCCTGAAAATTGAAAGACATCACTCTAAATGAGTAAATTAATTCTTATTTGCTGAAACCTGCCTTACATCAAATCGAAAATCCTTGTTTATTCATAGAATATGGTCACTTTTTCATAAAAAATAAGTAACCGAGCAATGGAACTTCTCTGCCCCGCGGGTAATTTGCCCGCGCTAAAAACAGCCATTGATTGTGGTGCAGATGCCGTTTATATCGGCTTCAAAGACGACACCAATGCCCGCCACTTTGCAGGGTTGAATTTCACAGGCAACAAACTAAACAAAGCCGTTCAGTATACTCACGATCATGGTAAAAAAATCCATGTCGCATTAAACACTTTCGCGCACCCTGACGGTTTTGAACGCTGGACTAACGCTGTCGATCAGGCTGCCGATCTCGACATTGATGCATTAATCGTCGCTGACGTTGCGATTCTTGATTACGCTGCGAACAAATACCCAAATTTAGAATTACACCTTTCCGTTCAAGCGTCAGCAACCAACGTCAAAGCAGTGGAATTTTACCACAATAACTTCAACGTGAAACGCGTAGTATTGCCACGCGTACTCTCTATCCATCAGGTAAAACAGCTATCACGTAACATTCCTGAAGGCGTCAATCTTGAAGTGTTTGCCTTTGGTAGCTTATGCATTATGTCGGAAGGTCGCTGCTACCTCTCTTCTTATATGACAGGGGAATCACCAAACACAGTTGGCGCCTGTTCTCCAGCAAAATACGTACGCTGGCAAGAAACTGAATCAGGCCTGGAGTCGCGACTGAATGAAATTCTTATCGACAAGTACGCAACGGGCGAAAATGCGGGTTATCCAACCCTATGTAAAGGTCGCTTTATTGCTAATATCGATGGTGAACAAAAACGCTACCATGCATTAGAAGAACCCACCAGCCTCAATACTCTTTCACTGTTACCAGAGCTTTTTGCAGCCAATGTCGCTTCAGTAAAAATTGAAGGGCGTCAGCGTAGCCCAGCTTACGTAGAACAAGTGACTCGTACATGGCGTGCGGCAATTGATAGCTATCTTGCTAACCCTGATAGCTACCAAGTAGAAAGTGCTTGGGATGCCACGCTAGCTAACGTGTCAGAAGGCACACAAACCACACTCGGTGCGTACCACCGAAAATGGCAATAGTAGTAAGGGGGAAATATGAAATACGCACTGGGCCCGCTACTGTACTTCTGGCCAAAACAAGATGTAGAAAGCTTCTATCAACAAGCAAAAGAGAGCTGCGCCGATATTATTTACCTTGGTGAAACCGTTTGTTCCAAGCGTCGTGAGATGAAACCGCAGCACTGGTTTGATATCGCAAAAGAACTTTCTTCGGCTGGTAAACAAGTGGTTCTTTCTACCATGGCGTTGTTCGAAGCGCAAAGCGAAATCAACGTACTAAAGAAGTACATTGATAATGGCGATTTCGCGATTGAAGCGAATGATGTTTCTGCTATTCAAATGGCGCACGAAAAAGGTTTATCTTTCGTTGTAGGACCAGCAGTCAATACTTACAACGCTTATGCGCTGCAAATATTCCTAAAACAAGGGATGACTCGCTGGTGCATGCCGGTTGAACTGTCACGCGATTGGCTTAACAACGTTTTGCTTCAGTGTGAAAAAATCGGTATTCGCAATCAATTTGAAGTGGAAGTCTTTAGTCACGGCTATCTCCCTCTCGCCTATTCAGCTCGCTGTTTTACTGCTCGCGCAGAGAACAGAGCGAAAGATGAATGCGAAACCTGCTGTATTAAGTATCCAACCGGTATTCAAGTCAGCAGTCAGGAAGGTCAATCCGTTTTCAACTTAAACGGTATTCAAACTCAGTCTGGTTATTGTTATAACCTGATAAACGACTTACCGAGTATGGGCGGTTTAGTAGATGTAGTGCGTTTAAGTCCATTAGGTGTTGAAACCTTCCAGCACTTAAACAACTTCAGGCAAAACGAACACGGTGGTCATCCAACCAAGTTAGAGAGCCAGCAATGTAATGGTTACTGGCATCAACTGGCGGGACTGGCAGTAAAAAACATCTACTAGTTGAGTGACATTAAAAAAAAGCGAGGTTTCAAGCTCGCTTTTTCTTTAACTTAATTCTGCCGTTAAGGTTTAGATTGCCAGCTAATTTTCTGATGCTTTACTAAACCGGCAGACAGAATACACAGCACACCGACAAGTCCTGCAAAACGAACGGCCGTCTGTGCTTTGGCTTCGACTTTGGGTTTGGCGTGGAATGCAACACCAAGCCCCGCAGCTTCCATCATCACTAAGTCATTCGCGCCGTCACCAACCGCAACCGTGTTATGCATTTCAATATCAAACTGAGTTGCAAGCTCTTCAACGATGTCAGCTTTAGTTTGCGCCGTCACCACATCGCCAAGCACTTTACCGCTCAGCTTGCCATTGATGATCTCCAATGTGTTTGACTGCGCATGATCCAAATTGAGCATCGCTTTTAGATGATCAGAGAAGTAGGTAAAGCCACCAGAGGCAATCGCTGTTTTCCAGCCAAATGCTTGCAGCGTCTCTACCAGTTCTTGCAACTCTTCCATCAAAGGCAGTGTTGAACGTACAGATTCTAAAATCGATTCATCGGCACCACTCAGTTTTCCGACACGCTGACGCAGGCTCTGTTCGAAGTCAAGTTCGCCTTGCATCGCACGTTCTGTCACTTCGGCGACTTCATCACCCACCCCCGCAAGCTTGGCGATTTCATCAATACATTCAATTTTGATTGCTGTAGAGTCCATATCCATTACAATCAAACCTGGTTTTGATAAATCAGGCACTTCATTGATGCAGGCGTAATCTAAACCTAAACCTTGTAAGATTTTCTCATGTTCGACCGTTAATTCTCCGTCCATCAGCGCCACTTCATAAGGCCCGACTTTCCACACATCAACGATAGCGTTGTAATAACCAGTAAAAAAATCAATATCTTCAAACTGCTGTGCCGTTAAGAAATCCCCAAACACAATCCAGCTTGCTTTGCTTTTTTCCAGTTGCAAAGATAAACGAGTTTCAGGCAGTCGATTGATAAGCGAGGTATGTTTTTTAATTGCTAGCATATTATAAGGCATCCATGTCTTGGTATAAGCAGACGTTACCCTATTGCAATTTGAAAACGCAAGTCTCAATATGTGCAAAGTCTGATTTTCTTTGGATTAAAACGCTTATGGACGGTTCTTTGTTCTCCTTTCGTATGGTTATTCGCCTATTAACCTTACTGTTGCTGATCGGCATGTTCGTCATCACGATTAAAAATAGTGTGGTGATCAGTAAAGGTAACGAAAGGATTCAAGCTAACCAGCTAGAAACCCTTACTAAGGTATTAATTACTCAAGCTTCACTCTCTGCTGGCAGAGGTATCGCTGAGCAAGATCAGGAACGTCTGTTAAATCTCACCAATCAATTAGCTCAAGAGCGCTTGGTATTTGATGCCACGATTTATGATTCTGAAGGTGTAAAACTGGCTTCAAGCGACTCAGCCATGAGCGTAAGAGAAGTGCTTGGTTTGGATACACCTTTGCAAACGGCAAGTATTGGCCGTCAGCAACTTGTAGAGCCAGTGATGCATGATGGCAACCTAATCGGTTTTGTGCGCATTACGTTTGAGACAGGTAAAGTGACAGCGATTTCCGATCATCACTATCGAAAAAGTGATCGCTACATGTACCTGATGGTTATCATGAGCTTTATCAGTGGCGTGTTGTTCACTCTGCTACTGAAGCGTAAACCAAAAGATAAAGGTGAAAACTTACTGTTGCAGAATGTGGAATAATGAATAATAAGCCGAAGTAATTACAATCCTTAGATTGAAGCATGATTAAAATACTGAACTGGTTTATAGGGGTTAATTACTATACCTGAAACTCAACATTTTGTTTTTTTAAATAACCACTATGTGATAAAATATTATATCTAGATTAAATAAAATTTGAAATCTTAAACGTCATATATATATCTAAATATAATGTTAAACACGTGTAAAACCATTGGTTGCCCTAGCTTTGGGATAAAAAACAGTAATTCTTACCGATTATTGAATAACGATGAAGTTTTCTGCATTGAATGTGGATATTCATTTTATTTACTTCATGAATCAGAATTCTATCAATATAATCAAGAAAGTAACAAAAACATATATAAGTCAATTGGTCATTGTAGAAAATGTGGTTGTAATAATAACTTAATTGATTATGGAAAATCTTCGTCAGAAAAATCAAGAAAAAAATGTCTAAATTGTGGCGCTGTATTTACACATTATTCTGATTTTTCTGATATACCTGATAATCTTAGAGAAATAAATGACATCATTTTTTTTGGTGGAAATATTAGTGATTATAAAATATCAAATAAAACTAGCGCAAAAATTATTAGTCAGAAACTAAAAAAACTCGCGATGTTACTTGGTAGAGAAAATAATACTATCAACAAAGAAGCTATCGACCACCTAGATGTCGCAACAGAAGTCATTTTCATACCCTACAATTCATCAAATAACAAATTGTATGTCATTGTTTCATACTGTATGAAAACAGGACGAGTACTACAAATCACTACCAATTATTTTTCGAGTGCACCACTAACAAACGAAATGGTCTACAATGGTAATATTCCACAGAGAAATGCATGTAGTGATGTTGCATATGAAATTTCAAACAAAGAGTACGAGATTAGTTTGAGAAGGAAATTTTTTGAGATTGATTATGGAACATCAAAGTTAAAGAAAAATGAATTAGGTCATATTGTAAAACCAGCTTATTCTTCTTACCGACATTTCGATATACTTAGTAAAAAGTTAACTGGTATAAATTCCATTAATCATTTCATCGAGCATGAAAGTTTTATTTACGCCTCTTGCCTATCTTCATTTAAAGATAAGGTTAAAAACAAAAGCTGCCAAATATTATACCTAAGAATGGGTAAAAAACAAAACAACCATACAAATAACAAATTAATACTAAAAAATTATTGGAAAGACATTTGGAATATATCAATCATAAACAGTATCACTTATGCAACATGTAACCTTACCTCATCATCAAACATAACTAGACCTATCAATCTATTAACTAAAACAAAATTCACTAATTATATTTATTCGCACCCATTTTACAATCAATTGACCAAGATGAGTGCTCAGAATGCAACCCTATTACTTGATATTGTTTCCGCACATTATAATAAGAACTTACAATAAATTTTTTATGGTTTCTACAGGTAGCCCTCTTTTAATCAACTCATGCATTGCAACCATATATGGTTCAGAGTGTTTGAAAAACATTTTGTACGAGGAACATAAGTAATTCTTTTTTAAATCAACATTATTAGTTTGCAAAATTCTATATTTAGGGCAGCCACCATTACACAGAAATTTGTAATCACAACTACTGCAATCCAAACATAATTTAGCTTTATTAGAACCAAATTTTTTATTTTTTTCACTCAAATTAATATCTTTTATTGTTTGAGCATGGATATTTCCTAACATATGCTCTGAATAAACATAGTGGTCACAACTATATACATCACCATTACTCTCCATTGCAAAGGCACTGCCGCACTCTTCAGCGAAATGACATAAGTTGGAGATTTCACCAGCCCACTTAGCCAAAGTATGTTCAAAAAACTGGATGTATATATCACCAACATCGTTAATCAGCCAATCACCAAACACCGCATTTAAGAACAAACCGAACTTGTCGGAATCCACTGAATGAGGAGTCATATCCGCAGCTTGGTCATAGTCAGGATCAATTAGATATAAGCCATCTTTGTTTGGTTGCTTACTCTTCCTTTCAACTAAAGGAATAAATTGCATATTACGACTGCCAATATCTTTGAGGAATCGATAGACTTCGAGAGGTTTTTCCACATTGATATTATTGATAACGGTTAAGGTATTAAACTCAACTCGAAATGCTTTCAAACATTCAATGGCTGTCATTACTTTGTGGTGTGTCGGCTTTCCTGAACGTGTAACTCTGTATGCGTCATGCAGTTCTTGCGGTCCATCGATAGAAATGCCGATTAAAAACTCATTTTCTTTGAAAAACTGACACCATTCATCGTTAATAAGTAAACCATTGGTCTGTAAGGTATGAATAACTTTTTTGTCATCAACATTGTACTTTTTGACGAGTTCAACGGCGCGCCTAAAAAAGTCGACACCCATTAAAGTCGGTTCACCTCCTTGCCAAGCAAAAACAACCTCCGGAGCATCCTGCGCTTCAATATACTGTTTTATATACATATCTAGCATTTCTAAGCTCATCTTGTAATCTTTATTTCTTTCAGGATATAGATGCTCTTTTTCAAGATAGAAACAGTAATCACAGTCGAGGTTACACACCGAACCCGTTGGTTTAACCATGACATGACAGCTACTTTGTTGTGACATTTTCTAGCCTTATTCGCGTGAGCGTAATTAAAAGATTGAATAAACAAAGCTCCCTGAGCAAAAACAGGGAGCTTTATGATGACTAATTAGCCTTTGCGCTGTGCTTTAATTTTGTCGTTATCAATACTGTGTTTGTATTGAACAAACTCCTTCATCAACTTATCCAATACAACTTGATTCTTACCAAGTTGGTTCCACATTTCATATGGATCATTGCTAATATTGAACAAATACTTAGGTTGTTCATCTCGGTCAAGAATGAGTTTCCAATCACCATCGCGAATTGCCCATTCATTGATTGGATCGTCTTGCCCTGGCATGTCGATGGTCCAAATAAGCGGTTTGTTACGCTTCACATCTTTACCATTGAAAGTTGCGGTAATTGATTGACCATCTATTTCGCGGTCTGTCGGTACAGCAAAATTCATCATCTCTGCCAGCGTTGGTAGCCAATCAAGTCCAGTAACAGGAACATTTGATACCTGACCAGCTTTAATGCCGTCGTATTTAATGATACTAGGTACACGAATTCCGCCTTCAAACAGGTTGTCTTTACGACCACGTAACCCGTTAGTTTCACCAGCAGCATTTAACTCATAAGCTTTACGAGCTTCACGGGTTACTGGTCCGTTATCACTGGTGAAAATAATAATTGTGTTATCTTCTTCACCTAATGCTTTGATTTTATCTACCACACGACCTAACTGCTCATCCATAAATGAAATGTTGGCGTAGTACTCGCCCTGACCACGATATGGTTGATTAGCCCAGTCAAAGTACCACGCATCAGGATACTTCTGAGCGAATGGTGTAATGTAATCAGAATACATTGATAGGAATCGGTCTGGCGCTGCCAATGGACTATGAACTTCAGAATATGGTACATACAAGAAAAATGGTTTCTTACTACCTTTGCGTTCATCAAGGTAAGAAATAACTTCATCAGATACCATCTCAGCGCTGAACTTGTTCATGGCATCTACACGTTTGCCATTGCGCCAGAAGTTATCAGGATAAACTTTACCTTCTCTGAAACCGTTTTTGGTCGGCTTAGAAAATTTGACTTCGTCGTTGTCAGCCCAACCACCAGGAATAACAAAGCTATAGTCAAACCCCATGTCTTTCGACTGTGGATGATCTTTCATGTCAATGCCGCCATTAAGGTGTTGCTTACCCATAATCGCAGTATCGTAGCCTTTATCTTTTAGCAGATTCGCCAATGTAATTTCGTTACCACCAATGTGTTCTTTACCCCCTTCAGGAATCCAAGAACGAACACCGGTTCGGTAAGGTGTACGCCCTGTTAGCATACCTGCGCGAGACGGTGAACATAGCGGTGCTGGTGCGTAATATTGAGTATAACGAATGCCTTCGCTAGCGAGTCTATCAATATTTGGGGTCTTAACGATTGGGTGCTGATAGCTACCCAAGTCGCCATATCCTAAATCATCAACATAAAAAATAACTAAGTTAGGCTCTTGTGCCGCTTGAACTACTGGTGCAGCCAAAAATGAAGCGCAAATAGCCGTAGCTAATAACGTTTTATTGCTCATAATATTTCCTTAAAGACGCTTAGAAGTGATAGCCAGCTAAAAAGATCAACTGGTCGCCCCAACCTTCATAACCAAGTTTGTCTTGGAAGTATCGGTAGGTCACATTGGTGCTGAAATGCGGAGCCATTTTCCAAGTTAAAGTCAAACCACCATTGATGCCGAAATCAGAATATTGCTGCTCTGCATAAGCGTCATTTCGTCCTATTTCAAACTCGTTCCAGTTCGATAGTGCAAAATTTTCACCTGCAACTTTAAAGTTATATGCAGCGGTCCAGCCTAATACGACACCATTGTTTCCATTTGCTGAACCATGAGTCGCAGAAGTGTAATCAGAAGATAGCTCATGCATGGCTAGAAATGGCTTAAAGAAACCTTGTTGACCTTGCCAACCTAAGTAGCCAAACCCCAACATAGTATTGAGTTCATCGCCCCATTTGTTTTCAATCGAGCCATAAACCTTACCAAAAACTGTATAATCTGATTGATTGATACGATAATGACCGCTCGCCATCAATGACACATTGCGAGTATCGGTTGGATGGTCAAAACGGTTGTACTCGTAAAATGAGTAGAACTCTCCTTTGTCAAAGGCAGCACCGTAATCACCAACAATTTTCCATAAACTACCTCGATTAGTATCTTCTAACCCCATATCCCAGTTAGCATAACCAGCCTTGATAGAACCAAAAGTGTATTTCAGTTCAGCAGCATTCACTGCTGGCACTGACATCATTGCAATCAACGAACCACCGATCACTGCTTTCATTGTTCTTTTTTTCATATTCCTACCCTTTTTGTATTTGTTAGGCAGGTGGATTAAATCGGTTTTTACCTTGGTTAAATTCTATCCGGTTCACAAAAAAATCCGCAAAAATGAGAATTTCACTTAGGGTGACATTTTTTGTTGGTGGGATGAGCAAAAATTATGGGGGTTGGCATGAAGACTAGGGGGGGGGAATCCATCTAGAGCAATAAGTAGCGGTATTTATTTACAATGCTATTGCTCTGCTTGCTGAGAAGATTTAGGTAAAAGCGATAAATTGATCGAATAAGCTCTTAATGTATGTTTTAGCGCTATTGCTTTAAGCAACTAATGTACTGACGGAAAAGAGGAAAATTTCTTAACGACGAAAAATTATATGTTATCAAAAGAATTTGTGATGTTAGTTCAGAGCAATATTAAAATAGTAGCATAAGGTTAATGTGCAATCAGTTTGTTATTAATAATGGAGTTTACTATGATTAAATCAATAAAACTCGTTACACTGATAGCTGTAATGTGTAACTATCCAGTTATAGCCTCAGAACTACCGAGAGCTAACCCTGATTCTCGACCTCCAATTAATCAAGGTATCGATGAAAATAATGCACTTGTATTGGAACATCAGATTATTTACGAGGAGCTTCTTAGTTTTATAACTTTGGATAATGATATCAATAACCCTTCAATTATTGTTAACCCTTATTCAACAGCTCCATCTAGTGCGTATGTTGGAATCTATGTGGATGATGATCTATTATCAAACGGTTTAACAATTAACGTTAAAGAATATAATGATAGTAACAGCATCATCATTTCTAAAACAGTAGCGTTTACTGAATCTGGATCTCACTTAATACCCATATCAGGACTTGTCCCTGAAACTATCAATGAAATTACATTAGAATCTCCAGGATTGCCTTCATATAGCCTAAATATAGAGTCGCCTACCCTTCCTGATTCAGATTCCGAAATTGTGAGTGAAGGTTTCATTATTCCTAACTTAAAATATAAAACAACAGAAACATCAAGACTCGCTGATGGTTTGTACTTTGTTACTCATTGGAATCGTAATAACATTGCATTTGACAATAATGGAAAGATCCGGTGGTACACCACAACAGCAATCCCTTCATACAACTATGAGCGTTTACCTAATGGGCATTTTCTTGCAACTGAAGATGCCACAAATAATTTTCTAGATATGTATGAATTCGATATTGTTGGAAGAGTTCATGCTATATATAAATTGGATAATAAAATTCATCACAGTATTAAATACTTACCTAATAATCAAGTTATTGTTCCATCAGAATGGACTGAGGGGCGAGATGGTTCTGGCTCTCCTCAAACAGTAGAAGATGGAATATCCATTATTGATTTAAGTACAGGTCAAGAATCTGCATATTACGATATGATCGACGAGTTTGATCCATTAAGAACACCACAACCAACGGAAGAGTTTGCCCTTGCATATGATTGGTTACATATAAATCAAGCGTATGTTAGTGATTATGGATATGGTAGCTCTATAGTTTTCTCTAGCCGAGAGCAAAACATGATCGCAGGGATTAATAAAACTGACGGTAGTAAAAAATTTATTTTTTCCCCTCATGATAATTGGTCTGAAGAATTTATCCCTTATCTTTTAGAACCAGTAAACTCTCAAGGCGAATCTCTATATGACCTGAATAATTCGGTTGATGCTGAATTAGCAGATAAAGAGTTTTGGACTTGGGGTCAACACAGTGTTGTTGAAGTTAGTACTACCGATGAAAATATATTTGAGTTTTATGTATTTGATAATGGTAATTACCGTTCATATACTGAATCCTTGAGTTTACTTCCGACAGAAAATTGGTCTAGAGTGGTTCAATTTAGAGTTAATCAGAGCAATAAAACCGTCGAAAAAATTTGGGAATATGGAAATGAGGAAGTTGGCAATAGAGGATATACTTCTTATGTCGGTTCAGTAGTCCCACTTTCTAATAACAATGTACTTATCAATTTTGGCTCTGTTGTGGTAGATAATAGTGGTAATATCTTAACATCATCTCCTGGTTACAGCGATCTTATCGGTGTTGAAGATGGTACCGCAAATGGACAACCATTTATTCAAGAAATTGATCCATCTAACAATGAACTATTGTTAGAGCTTGAATTTAAATCGGGCTTTACAAAAACTTATGAACAACTTGGTCCATATTATCGAATGGACGTATCAGGTTTCAGAGCTTATAAATGGCCACTCTATGTTAATGCCACAGCAACATTGAAGGCATCCGTAAGCGAATAAGCTTCATCAACGAGTTTCAAGGAAAGTGTATCAAAAATCCGAATGTATTGAATACATTCGGATTTTTATGTACAGCTTAGTAACCTTCTTGATCACCAATCAATACTGAATCTAATGCAATAAGCATCATGTCGTTGAACGTGGTTTGACGCTCTTCAGATGTGGTCGCTTCGCCTGTTTTGATGTGGTCAGATACAGTACAGATAGCCAGCGCTTTTGCACCGTATTCAGCAGCAACACCGTAGATACCCGCCGCTTCCATTTCCACACCAACAATACCGTATTTGTCCATGACGTCGAACATAGATGGATCTGGCGTGTAGAACAGTTCAGCAGAGAAAAGGTTACCGACTTTAACGTCGATGCCACGGGCTTTTGCTGCTTCTTCTGCCGCTTTTACCATTTTGTAGTCGGCAATTGCAGCAAAGTCGTGATCTTTAAAGCGGATACGATTCACTTTAGAATCGGTACATGCACCCATGCCGATAACCACGTCGCGCACTTTGATACCTTCGTTAACAGCACCACAGCTGCCAACGCGAATCACTTTCTTCACGCCGTAATCTTTGATTAGCTCAGTTACGTAAATAGAACATGATGGGATACCCATACCGTGGCCCATAACAGAGATCTTACGGCCTTTGTAAGTACCTGTGAAACCGTACATATTACGTACGTCACACACTTGAACCACGTCTTCTAGGAAAGTTTCAGCGATGTATTTCGCACGTAGTGGATCACCCGGCATCAGTACAACGTCTGCGAATGCACCCATTTCAGCATTAATATGAGGAGTAGCCATTATCTTATTCCTTAATTACAAAAAGTTTTTACCGTAATCCATTGGTGAAATACCAAAGTAGCTTGCTAGGCTTTGACCGATATCAGCGAATGTTTCGCGACGACCTAATGAACCCGGAGCCACCTTCTTACCGTAAACAATCACTAGGATGTGTTCACGAGTATGGTCAGTACCTTGCCATGTTGGGTCACAACCATGATCAGCCGTCAGGATCAGTACATCATCTTCTTGCATTAATTCTAGAACTTCAGGCAGACGCTTATCGAAATATTCTAGTGCTGCGGCATAACCTGCTACATCACGACGGTGACCGTAAGCTGAGTCAAAATCAACAAAGTTAGTGAAGACGATAGTGTCATCACCCGCTTGTTGAATCTGCTCTAGTGTTGCTTCAAACAGCGCAGGAATACCCGTTGCTTTCACTTTCTTAGTGATACCGCAGTTTGCGTAGATGTCTGCGATCTTACCGATAGACACTACATTGCCCTGCTTCTCTTCAACCAGCTTTTGCAGCACTGTTGCTGAAGGTGGCTCAACAGAAAGGTCGCGGCGGTTACCCGTACGCGCAAATTGACCTTTACCAGCACCAACGAATGGACGCGCAATCACACGACCAATGTTGTAATCCGCCAGTTCTTCACGGGCAATTTGGCAAAGCTCAAGTAAGCGATCTAAACCAAAAGTCTCTTCGTGACAGGCGATCTGGAATACTGAGTCAGCAGAAGTATAGAAGATAGGCTTGCCAGTCTTCATATGTTCTTCACCCAGATCATCCAGAACCTGCGTACCAGAAGCGTGACAGTTACCTAAGAAATCATCCAGACCTGCGCGAGCAAGAATGCGATCAGTCAGCTCTTTAGGGAAACTGTTTTGTTTGTCAGTGAAATAACCCCATTCAAACAGCACAGGAACACCCGCAATTTCCCAGTGACCAGACGGAGTATCTTTACCAGAAGACAGTTCAGCCGCATGGCCATAAGCACCAATGATGCCTACTTTATCATCCAATCCCGGAGCAAAACGACCAGTAGACTCTTTGTGCGCCATTGCAAGACCAAGCTTAGACAGGTTTGGCAATGTTAGTGGACCTTTACGATCAGCGTTATCTGCTAAACCTTGTGCACATTGATCTGCAATGTGACCGAGTGTATCTGCACCAACGTCACCAAAATCTTTAGCATCCGCGGTTTCGCCGATACCGAATGAATCTAAAACTAAAATAAATGCTCTTTTCATAACTCTTTCCTCACCAATCTTTCCTGAACGAACTACACATCTTCTGCACGGATCTGACGGTAAACATCAGGAGTTGGGACGTATTCACCACCGACTTTAATCGCATTTTGTAGTGCGTTTGCCGCTTCTTGCCACTGCTCTTCACTACGAGCGTGAATGAACGCTAACGGTTTGTTGCTATCTGCAACTTCACCAAGGCGAATGAAGTTATCAAAGCCAACTGCGTAATCGATAGTATCTGTTGCTACACGACGACCACCGCCCATACCAACCACAGCCATACCAATCGCACGAGTATCCATAGCCGATACCACACCCGATTGCGCTGCGTAAACAGGTTTGATGATTTGAGCTTTATCTAAGTAGTTTTCGTAGTTTTCAACGAAGTCTGCTGGGCCGCCAAGCCCTGCTACCATCTTACCAAAGCGCTCTGCTGCTTGGCCGTTGTCTAATACTGCTTGCAGTTTTTGACGAGCTTCAACGCTGTCTTTGGCAAGTTTTCCCAGCACCAACATTTCAGCACAACAAGCCATAGTCACTTCAAGTAGACGAGGGTTACGGTATTCACCCGTTAGGAAACGAACCGCTTCACGTACTTCAACAGCGTTACCCGCAGAAGAAGCCAATACTTGGTTCATATCGGTTAAAATTGCCGTTGTTTTGGTGCCAGCACCATTGGCAACCGCAACGATAGATTTTGCTAGCTCTTCTGACGCTTCATAAGTTGGCATAAATGCGCCAGAGCCTACTTTTACGTCCATTACTAATGATTCAAGACCTGCGGCTAATTTCTTCGAAAGAATAGAAGCAGTGATCAGCGAGATATTATCAACGGTTGCTGTGATATCACGTGTTGCGTACACGCGTTTATCTGCTGGTGCTAAATCACCCGTCTGACCGATGATCGCCACACCGGCTTGCTTAGTCACTTGACCAAACACGTCATTCGTTGGAGTGATGTTATAGCCAGGGATAGACTCTAATTTATCAAGAGTACCGCCAGTGTGGCCTAATCCACGACCAGAGATCATAGGAACATAACCACCGCAAGCCGCAACCATAGCGCCTAGCATCAGTGAAGTTACGTCACCCACCCCCCCTGTCGAGTGTTTATCAACAATCGGGCCATCAAAGTTCATATGGCTCCAATCGATAACCATGCCTGAATCGCGCATGGCACAAGTGAGTGCGATACGCTCTGGCATGGTCATTTCACGAAAGAATACCGCCATTGCGAAAGCGGCAATTTGTCCCTCAGAAACCGTGTTATTCGCCACACCTTGGATGAAGAAGTTGATCTCTTCTGTGGTCAGGATTTCACCGTCACGTTTTCTTCTGATTATTTCTTGTGGTAAGAAAGTTTGAGGTAAATACATTAGTGCCTCCCTAGCCCCCGAAAACATTGGATGGGTAGCTATGGTTTTTTGCTATTTAGAAATGAAGATGGCGCTGTGCGCCATCTCAGGCTGATGACAAACCCAATATCGTCATTCCTTCGAAGTCAGGAATCTAAATCCCAACATCATGCACAAGAGCAAGATCCCGTATAAATACTGCGTATTTTCCGGGATGACGAGTATAAATCGAACACCGATTTTGTCAGCAAACTCAGATGGTGCTATGCGCCATCTTGTAAAACAGAACGATTAGTAAGCCGCTGGATCCGCTTTCTCGTTTGTTACTTCTAATGTATTTAGTAGATTGGTTAGCAGGCTTGACGCACCGAAACGGTAGTGACGGCTGTCCACCCACTTATCACCTAAGATTTCGTCAGCCATCGCCAGATAATCACGAGCATCTTCAGCGGTGCGCACACCACCGGCAGGTTTAAAACCTACCGTTTCAGCCACGTTCATGTCACGGATCACTTCTAACATCATACGAGCGTATTCCGGTGTTGCGTTCACAGGCACTTTACCGGTTGAGGTTTTGATGAAGTCTGCACCCGCTTCGATAGAGATTTGTGACGCTTTCTTGATGAGGGCTTCTTGTTTTAGTTCACCCGTTTCGATGATCACTTTAAGCAGAACAGTTGAACCACACGCTTGTTTACATTGCTTAACTAGCTCAAAACCCACTTTCTCGTTACCAGCGATGAGAGCACGGTAAGGGAAAACGACGTCTACTTCGTCAGCGCCGTATGCTACTGCTGCTTTCGTTTCAGCGACTGCAATTTCCACATCGTCATTACCGTGTGGAAAGTTCGTGACTGTAGCAATGCGAACCTCTGGGGTGCCTTGCTCACGAAGGGTCTTCTTAGCAATAGGAATAAAGCGAGGGTAAATACAGATTGCAGCAGTATTGCCTACTGGGCTTTTTGCATCGTGACAAAGCTGGATTACTTTCGCATCCGTGTCATCATCATTCAGTGTTGTTAAGTCCATCAGTTTAAGTGCACGTAGTGCTGCTGCTTTTAAATCGCTCATTTCTAACTCCGATCAATATATTCAATTAGTTCACTACCAAGGCGACTGTCATACGTCTATTTTGATAGTCACAAATGAACGGACTTGGTTCCTTGAAGACTCGGTGACGGTTTAACGTTCACCAATTGCTATCCTTGTCACCGCACAGTACCCATTTGGGTCTATGGCACAACAATCTGTGATTGCGGTGTCTTTCAGTTTCAGTTTTCGCTTACTTCCTTCGGCAAGTGAATACAGTATAGATATTTATCACAAAACTGTAGTCCCATTCGAAGAGCAAACGGTTTGTATCTCAAAAATGGTCATATTCTGACATCCCTGAAACACAAGGCTTTTCAATGCAATCCATTACAAAAATCACGCTTTGTTATGTCCTGAAAAGCAAAAACACCCCGCAGCAATGTTCTTGCTACGGGGTGAGATTAAACGGCGTCTATATATCGTACTCTAAATCAAATTAGAACGAGATAAAGAAGCCAGCAATGGTTGCAGCCATCAAGTTAGATAGCGTACCCGCAATCACAGCTTTGATACCCATACGAGCGATGTCGTGACGGCGAGAAGGAGCAAGGCCACCAAGACCACCGAGTAGAATCGCGATAGAAGATAGGTTCGCGAAGCCACATAGAGCGAATGAGATGATTGCTTGAGTCTTCTCGGACATTATTTGACCAGTCGCAGCAACAACTTGAGCGTTGTCACCTACGTATGGTACGAAGTTTAGGTAAGCTACGAATTCGTTGACAACCGTCTTCTGACCGATAAATGAACCAGCAATCGTTGCTTCTTCCCATGGCACACCGATAACAAATGCCAGAGGAGAAAATAGCCAGCCAAGCAGTAACTCTAGAGTTAGCTCAGGCATACCAAGCCAACCACCCAGGCCACCTAGGATACCGTTGATTAGAGCAATCAAACCGATGAATGCGATTAGCATTGCACCAACGTTTAGAGCAAGTTGTAGACCTGCTGCTGCACCGCCCGCGGCTGCGTCGATAACGTTAGCTGGTTTGTCGTCGCCACCTTCAAGCGCATCTTCAATGTTCTCTTGTGGTTGATCAACTTCAGGGAATAGGATCTTAGCGAACAGCAGACCGCCAGGTGCCGCCATGAAAGATGCTGCGACTAGGTACTCTAGTGGCACACCCATCGATGCATAACCTGCAAGAACACCACCAGCAACAGAAGCCAGACCACCACACATTACCGCAAACAGCTCAGATTGAGTCATTTTTGGAACAAATGGGCGAACAACAAGTGGTGCCTCAGTTTGACCAACGAAAATGTTAGCTGCTGCAGACATAGATTCTGCGCGAGATGTGCCTAGAGCTTTCTGTAGACCACCACCAAGAATTTTAATTACCCATTGCATAATGCCTAGGTAGTAAAGAACCGAAATGAGTGATGAGAAGAAAATTAGTGTTGGAAGAACACGGAAAGCGAAGATGAAGCCGCCGCCACCGAACACTTCGAACATCTTGTCAGAAACAAGACCACCGAATAAGAAAGAAGCACCGTCATTACCGTAGTTAATAACGTTAGATACCCCATTAGAGAAACCAGCAAGTAAATCGCGGCCCCATGGGACATACAGTACAAATGCACCTAGTGCAAATTGGATAGCAAATGCGCCACCCACAGTTCTTAAATTAATAGCTTTGCGGTTATTTGACAGTAGTACTGCGATTGCAAGTAGAACGATCATACCGACTAGGCTCATAAACGTACTCATAGTTTATGGCTTCCTTATAGTTTAATTTGGCGTGTTAAACATTGGGTTGTTTTCGGGGTGCGATTATACGCATCTCCCACGGTAAAAAGTAATACGTTCATCACGCATTTTTAGGCAATAGTAATATATTACACTTAAAAACAAGAACTAAATCACAATAAACCCTCAAATGGACTTATCCAATAGCGTAATAGCAACATCTCGCCAACAAATTGTAGTTCAATAACAACAAAATGCTGCAACCGTTTGCTCATCAAAGAACAAAGCAAGTTGCTAAACTTTAGACTCAATTTTGCGTCATTTAACCACCAAATTAGCCATTAATTTCAATTTAACCTTAAACACAAACATGAGTGTCCCATCACACTCAAACGTTACATATTTCATTCAACTCTACGACAAACACGATAAAAATCCCCAAACCAACCGATACAAATTAAATACCGTGCATAGTCATACTTCAGAGCAATAAGTTGGCTTGCCACTTGCTTAGTGACCACTCAATAGCGAATTCAAAGCCGAATAGAGTAAGAAATATTATTGCTTGCACTATTTTGGTGACCAAAATCACAGTTATGGTGAGCTCAATTTCTCTCAATCGTTTGTAATTAACAAATAGATATACATTTGCGACTAATTACTTATTACTTTCTTTTATTTACAAAAAAATGTGATTTGACGTGAGAGATTCGACTTTTTTTTACAGCGCAAACGATAAACTTATACGCGATCAAATTTGCTCGCCGATAATTCATTCAAACTATTGATATTTTATTTTTGGGTTTGTTGAACTTTTGTTAAAGGTCAGCAGTCTCTCGTCTGGTACAGTGGTATTGCAGTCATAACGATATAAACAAAAAATGATATAAACAGAATAGGTATATAACAGTGAAAAAATCTATTATAAAACTCTCAGCACTTGCTTTAGCGGTCTCTTCATTTCACGTTTTAGCAGAGGCGAAACCAGCGGTAATTTATGATACAGCGGGTAAATTCGATAAGTCGTTCAATGAAGCTGTCTATCAAAACGGTGTAAAAGTGATGGCTGCAGAAGGCACTGAAGTTCGCGAATTTGAACCTCAAAACGAGGCTCAACGTGAACAAGGTCTTCGTCGTCTTGCCAGCCGCGGGTTTAGCCCAATTGTTGCGGTAGGCTTTAATATGGCATCAGCCGTAGAAAAAGTAGCAACAGAGTTCCCAAATATTCACTTTACCATCCTTGATTCAGTGGTTGACAAACCAAACGTACAATCCATCGTATTTAAAGAGCATGAAGGTTCATTCCTTGTGGGTGCACTTGCAGCAAAAGCGTCTAAATCGGGTGTAGTTGGCTTCGTTGGCGGTATGGATATTCCTCTAATCCGTAAATTCGAATGCGGTTACGAGCAAGGTGCTAAATACACCAACCCAAACATCACTGTGCTACAAAACATGACAGGTTCAACGCCAGCCGCGTTTGCTGACCCGGCAAAAGGCTCTGAACTGGCTAAATCTCAATTCTCTAAAGGTGTTGACGTAGTTTACGCGGCAGCGGGTGGCACAGGTCTAGGTGTTTACCAAGCAGCGAAAGATGCAGGTAAATTTGCTATCGGCGTGGACTCAAACCAAAACCATCTACAACCTGGCACTATGTTAACGTCAATGGTTAAACTGGTCGGTGCAGCTTCAGTTGAAAGTTGGAAAGAAGAGATGAACGGTACTTGGCAACCAGGTATCAAAGCTCTGGGCCTTCAGGAGAATGCTGTTGACTGGGCATACGATGATAACAACAAGGCTCTGATCACTGACGAAATGAAAGCTTACATGGATACTCTAAAAGCAGACATCATAGCAGGCAAAATCAAGATCCACGACTACATGTCCGACAACAAGTGTGAGTACTAATTTAGCTCTCTGCGCTTAGTTAAAACAATACATTCCGTTTGGAAATGTTATACGCCGCTGCTCACTCAGCGGCGTATGATTTTATTTGGGTGTTCTTTTTAAGCGCATCCACTTGAATATGGCCTTAATTAGTTCAGGAAGTTTTTACGTGACGCAATCTCAAAACTATGCCATCGAGCTTAAAAAAATCGATAAACGCTTTGGTGCCGTTCACGCGAATAAAGCTATCGATTTAAAAGTTCCAGCAGGTACCATTCACGGCATTATCGGTGAAAATGGCGCTGGTAAATCTACCTTGATGAGCATCATATACGGTTTTTATCACCCAAATTCAGGCGAGATGTTTGTCGATGGCAAACCATACAGCCCTAGTAATTCTCAGCAAGCCATTGCTGCGGGAATCGGCATGGTTCACCAACACTTTATGCTGGTTGATACCTTCACGGTTCTTGAAAACGTCGTTCTCGGCGCTGAATCTGGCTGGAAACTAGAAGACAGCTTAAAAGCGGCAAGAAAGAAACTGCACCAAATTGAAAAAGACTACGGTTTAGATGTTCCACTCGATAAATTGGTGGGTGATCTACCCGTTGGTTTACAGCAGCGAGTCGAGATCCTTAAAGCGCTCTACCGCGATGCGAAACTGCTTATTCTTGATGAACCTACAGGCGTGTTAACACCTCAAGAAGCGGATCACTTGTTCGCTATTCTGGACAAACTACGTAGCCAAGGCACCACAGTCATCATCATCACCCACAAACTGCGTGAAGTACTGGCTATTACCGATAACATTTCAGTGATGCGCCAAGGCGAGATGGTTGCCGATGTCAAAACTTCACAGACCAGTCGTGAAGAACTTACCGAACTCATGGTGGGGCGCAAAGTTCGCTTAAAAGTCGATAAATCACCAGCAAATCCGGCGAAAGAACTACTTAAGGTAAACCATCTTAGTTACGTAGACCATAGCGGCGTTCAACGTGTTAAAGATATTAGCTTTTCGGTCCGTGCAGGTGAGCTGGTCGGGATTGCTGGTGTATCGGGTAACGGCCAATCCGAGATCTTATCTTTGCTGTCTGGGATCTTAAAGCCAACCTCAGGTAGCTTTGAACTAAACGGACATACCATTTCTGTCGATAAACCGGCGGATCCTCAGCAGGTTCGAGCCATGGGTGTCGGTCATATTCCAGAAGATCGCCACAAACAAGGCTTAATCAACAAATTTGAAGCTCAAGAAGCGTACATCTTGGGTTATCACAACCTGGCAAAATACAACAAAGGCTTACTGCAAGATAAAGTGGCAATCTCGAGAATATGCCAAGAGAGCATGGATAAATGGGACGTTCGCCCGAATGATATCCATCTAAAAACCGCCAACTTCTCAGGCGGTAACCAGCAAAAATTGGTGATTGCCCGCGAGATGGAAGAGAACCCGGATGTGCTTTTGATCGGTCAACCCACTCGTGGTGTCGACATCGGTGCGATTGAATACATCCACCAGCAAATCATTGCCAGCCGCGATGCAGGCAAAGCTGTGTTGTTAGTTTCCGTAGAATTAGACGAAATCTTAAGCCTTGCCGATCGTATCTTGGTTGTGTTTGATGGCGCAATCGTAGGTGAACTGCAAGCGCATCAAGCGGATGAAAAAACATTAGGCCTTATGATGGCGAATATCGTTCCAGACCATATAAAAGAGAGCCTTGCCCAAGGAGAGACGGCATGAGTCAGGCAAAAGTGCCCGCTTGGGTAACCATTGCGCTGTTACCGGCGATCAACGTATTGATCGCATTTTTAGTTTCAGCTTTATTGTTTATTTATATTGATATCAACCCATTAGATGCTATCAAGGTCATGTGGACAGGCGCTTTTGGTTATGCGGAAGGTATCGGTTATACCCTTTACTACACCACCGGCTTTATCTTCACCGGTTTAGCGGTGGCGGTGGCTTACCATGCAGGTCTGTTCAACATCGGTGTGGAAGGTCAGTCGTACATTGGTGGTCTTGGCGTTGGAATAATCTGTTTAACCCTCGGCGAATATGCACCTTGGTATGTGGTATTTCCCGTAGCAGTTATCGTTGGCGGTGCTTTTGGCGCGGCTTGGGCATTCATTCCTGCTTATTTGCAGGCGAAACGTGGCTCGCATATCGTTATCACCACTATCATGTTTAACTTTATTGCCGCTTCATTGATGGCATATCTATTGGTCGACATTCTCAAGCCAGAAACAACAATGGCAACGGAAAGCCGCGTGTTTGCCCAAGGTAGTTGGCTACCGAAAATGCATGAATTTTTCGCGATGTTTGGTATCCATCTTGCGCCAAGCCCACTCAACATCAGTTTCATTTTTGCGTTAATTTGCTGTGTGTTTGTCTGGCTATTTATTTGGCACTCACGTTGGGGCTATGAAATTCGCTCTATCGGTGCAAATGCGTCAGCAGCGTCTTATGCGGGTATCAACTATCTCAAAATAGTCGTCATCACTATGCTGCTCTCAGGCATGTTGGCGGGTTTCTTTGGTATTAACGTACTGCAAGGTGAACTTCATCAGATCAAACTGAACTTCGTCGAAGGCTTCGGTTTCACTGGTATCGCGGTAGCTCTGATGGGGCGAAACCATCCGGTAGGTGTTGTTCTGGCAAGTTTGCTGTTTGGCTTCTTGTATCAAGGTGGGGCGGAATTGAGTTTCGACTATGGCGTTGACCGTAACATCGTTGTGGTACTGCAAGGTCTGGTCATCCTTTTCTCTGGTGCGCTTGAGTACATGTTCAAACCTTCAATTGAACGCATATATCTGCGCTTATTTGGCAAACAAGAACATGGAGTTGCGTAATCATGTTTGAAACCATCATTTTAATGGCTGATGCCACCATTCGTGTTGCGACGCCACTGATTCTTGCCGCCCTTGCTGGTATGTTTAGTGAACGTTCCGGCGTAGTAAACATCGCTCTGGAAGGTAAACTTCTGGCAGCCGCTTTTTCAGGTGCAGCAACCGCTTACATCACAGGCTCTGCTTGGTTAGGTGTTTGTGCTGGCGTATTAGTGTCTATTCTGCTTGCGCTACTGCATGGCTTCGCTTCGATTACACACCGTGGTGATCAGGTGGTCAGCGGTATGGCAATCAATATTCTGGCGACAGGTTTAACCGTAACTCTTGGACGTTACTGGTTCAATCAAGGCGGTCAAACGCCAGCGCTTTCTGGTGATGCTCGCTTTGCGCCTATATCTTTACCGGGTGCCGATGCGCTTCAGGATACGCCTGTGATTGGTCTGCTTTATTCTGAGTTAATCAGTGGTCACTCTATCATCGAGTATGTGACTTTAGCTGCGGTTCCACTCTCTTGGTATGTATTGTTTAAAACTCGTTTTGGCTTACGTTTAAGAGCGGTAGGTGATGCGCCAGCCGCTGTCGATACTGCCGGTATCTCAGTGGCAGGCATGCGTTACAGCGCGATGGTGCTTTGTGGATTGCTAGTCGGTTTGGCCGGTGTTTATCTTTCTGTTGGTCAAACAGCGCAGTTCATTCCGAACATGAGCGCAGGTAAAGGCTATATGGCACTGGCCGCGCTTATTTTTGGTAAATGGCGTCCGTTCACAGCGATGGGTGCATGTTTGCTGTTTGGCTTCCTTGATGCGTTAGCTATTCGTCTGCAAGGCGTGAGCGTTGGTGACTTCCCTATTCCGGTTCAAGCCATCGAGGCGCTACCTTATATCTTGACGGTATTTCTACTGGCTGGATTTATTGGCAAAGCAGTTGCGCCAAAAGCAATTGGTGTTCCATACACCAAAGAGCGCGAGTAACGATTTTATCTTTTTACTTAACACAAAGGGGAGCGAATTTCGCTCCCCTTTGCTATTCCTTAATCCGAAACAGCTCAATACTGTTTGCCCAAAGCTGCGATGCCAGTAGCTCTTGATCTTCATTTCTCAATAGAGCCAACTCGTCTAACACATCAATGAGATATTGGGGATGGTTTACCTCTCCTTGTCTGCCACATAAAGGCATATCCGGCGCATCGGTTTCTAAAACCAGAGACTCGATCGGTAATTGACGGATAGCTTGTCGAGTTTTATTAGCTCGTGGGTAAGTAATCACTCCGCCTACACCGATTTTAAATCCAAGCTCGATAAACTGTCTGGCTTGCTGCTCACTACCGGAAAAAGCATGCAATACACCACCTTGAGTAAAGCGATGTTGTTTAATTAATTGCAGCAGTCGATTGTGTGTTTTACGGCTATGCACAATGACGGGAAGACGGGCGTGTTGTGCCATGGCGAGTTGAGCGATGAAAACACGCTCTTGCAGCGAGGCATTGGCCTCAACCATAGCGTCTAATCCACATTCGCCAACGGCAACACAAGCACTTTCTCGCTGTGTTAATTCAACTTCTAACTGCTGCAACTGTCCATCGGCAAAGTGTTCAAGAAAATAAGGATGAAAACCGAGAGCGTATCGAAGAATCGCTGGGTATTGTGCTGCGAGATTTTTCACTCGCAGCCAATTGAAAACACCAACCGATGGAATAAGGATTTTATCTACCTGAGCATGCGTTGCGGCGGACATTTGCTCCGGAAACGATGCGGCAAACTCATCAAAATCAAAGTGACAATGAGTGTCAAACAGCCGCAGCTTATGATTTTTCGCTGTCATTAGCATGAGCAGGGGCTTTGTCATCAGTCGGTTCTTTATCGTGAATTGGATCTTTACGATAAGGAACGCAGCAACGTTTTTGATCCGGTGTTAACCCCATGTTTTGGCACCAATCATCATAACGTGCCAGCCATTTTTTAAACCAAGTTAGCATAACCACCTCATCTATAGGCTTATTGTTCTTCGCGCTTGAATACTAATTCTGTTGCTGTCGATTCTGCGGCACAGAAATAGTAGCCAGCAGAGTCAAAAGCTTGCAATTGCTTCACTGATTCGATGCGGTTTTCAATAATATAGCGCGCCATCATACCGCGCGCTTTTTTTGCAAAGAAGCTGATCACTTTATATTGGCCATTTTTGCAGTCTTTAAACACAGGAGTGATCACTTGGGCATCTAAAGCTTTCGGTTTAACGGCTTTAAAGTATTCATTCGAAGCCAGATTGATCAGCACGTTGTCTTGTTGTGCTTTAATCGCTTCATTGAGCTTATCGGTAATGATGTTGCCCCAGAACTGATAAAGATTGCTGCCACGTTCATTACCCAGCTTAGTCCCCATTTCAAGACGGTAGGGCTGCATAAGATCGAGAGGCTTGAGCAAACCGTATAGACCAGACAACATGCGCAGGTGTGTTTGTGCGTAATCTAAATCATCTTCCGACAACGTTTCCGCGGCTAAACCTGTGTAGACATCCCCTTTAAATGCAAAAATCGCCGGGCGAGAATTATCAGGCGTGAAGGTTTCTCTCCACTGCTCAAAACGCGCTACGTTCAAGCCTGCAATTTTGTCGCTGACTTTCATTAAGTCGGCAATATCAGCCGGTGTGAGCGTACGGCATGTTTTGATCAGTTGTGCTGAATGTGACGTCAACTCAGGTTGAGTAAAACGAGTTGTCGGCAATGGCGATTCATAATCCAATGTTTTTGCTGGAGAGACCACGACAAGCATAAGGTTTCCTTTTATAAATTCTGTTGAGCTGGCTTTTTATTACCTATACCCATAGCTTACAAAAAAAGCCATACAGTGTCTGCATGGCTTTTCCAATCTATAACATTGGTACTATCTATTAGTGTACTTAGTTTACTTTATTCGACTTCGATTGATCCCAGATTCCATCTTCTAGTTGAGTTTTTAGTTCTGGGTAATCATTGGCATTGAAAGTCGGTACTTTACCCGCGTCTAGCTGACGGTTGTAGTCTTTCGCAAGTTTAATTACGGTTCCAGACAGAAGCAGAATCGCAATCAAGTTAACAATTGCCATCAAGCCCATTGACACGTCCGCCATCGCCCAAACAGTAGGCAAAGTTGCTAACGCGCCAAACATCACCATGCTTAAGAAAATCAGACGAAATACCACTAAGCCTTTCTTGTTGTTGTGCTCAAGGAAAACTAAATTGGTTTCGGCATATGAATAGTTGGCAATGATTGAAGTAAACGCGAAGAAGAAAATCGCCATCGCAATGAAGATGCCACCCCAATCGCCAACTTGGGAACTCAATGCGCGTTGGGTCAGCTCAATACCGGTAATTTCACCGTGAGGAACGTACTCACCAGAAACAAGGATAATCGCCATCGTCGCTGAACAGATAACAATGGTATCGACAAATACGCCCAACATTTGCACATAACCTTGAGACGCAGGATGAGGAGGATATGGCGTTGCTGAAGCCGCAGCGTTAGGCGCAGAGCCCATACCCGCTTCGTTGGAGAACAAACCACGTTTCACGCCGTTAATCATCGCTTGAGCAATTGCATAACCTAGCCCACCAGCAGCGGCTTGTTCAAAACCAAAAGCGCTTTTAATAATTAGCGAGAATACCGCAGGTACTTTCTCGATATTCATCAACACAACCACAATCGCAATCGCTAAATAGGCAATCGCCATAAATGGAACGATAAGCTCAGCAGTACGGGCAATTTTACGGATACCACCAAAAATAACGAACGCAGTCAGCACCACAATACCAATACCAACCATCATAGGATCAAAACCAAATGCATTGTTCATCGCATTTGAAATTGAGTTAGCCTGTACAGCGTTAAACACTAAGCCGAAGGCAATAATTAGGAAGACAGAGAAAAGCACCCCCATCCAACGCATGCCTAAGCCTTTTTCCATGTAGTAAGCTGGACCACCTCGGTAGTTACCATCTTTATCGCGCGACTTATAAAGCTGTGCGAGCGTACTTTCTGCAAATGACGTTGCCATACCTAACATTGCGGTCATCCACATCCAGAAGATGGCACCAGGGCCTCCAACGGTTAAGGCAACGGCAACACCTGCCATGTTGCCCGTTCCAACACGAGCAGCAAGGCTAGTACAAAGCGCTTGGAAAGAGGAAATACCAGCATTATCAGCTTTACGGCTATTCTTCAGCACGCTAAACATATGACCGAAATGGCGAAATTGAATAAAGCCCAGACGGAAGGTGAAATAGATGCCGATACCCACGAGGAGATACACAAGTATCGAACCCCAAAGCAGGTCGTTCATTAGGTTAATTAAGTCTGTCACAAGAACCTCTAAATAGAGTAAATATTAAAACCTGAATATAAAAGTTAACACGTTAGCTATGCGTTCGCTGACTGCAAAATGCTCTTATTATGATGTGTAATTCAGGAGATTGGGGATACCCAATCAGTTTAGGTATCAATTCGATGGGCGAGAATGATGCAGCGAGGGGGGCAAGAAATCAATATAATCATTATTGCTTATTATGTAGCCTTCTATCTTGCATCACTAAGATTTAGTCGACCAAAGGAGACATTAAAGCAACATTTAATTCAACTTAAAATAACAAAAATCTCATATTCAATATCAGATCATTCGCAATTATCCCCAAGTAACTGCTGCCCTATAAATCGTATGACTCAGCATAATATGATTTCCAATTATTCATAGAAGAACGGTGGGAAACTTAATGAGCATTTTTTAACCATCAGAGCATTCTGCAAGCTCGATTAACAACATTTTGTTAACATCAACTAATTATCAATAAATAAGAAACACCACGACCAACCGGTTAAATAACGACCAACCCTGTGTTGGCAAGATTTATTTCGTTAGGCGTAATCCATAAAAATTTAATATTAATGAAACAAATGAGAAATAAATCATAGTTATTGTCCATCAAAATATGATATTTAGAAAAAACTCCAGGAACGGAGACAACCAAAAGAGGCTTGTTTTATGGATGACTTGCACTTCGCTGAACTGTTAGATGCGCAAATCGCGAAACTTCGCTCAAACGCGAGTAGTAGAGCGAAACCAGCTAAAAGGATGTGGCGTGAGATAGAAGCAATACGAGATCGAAAACGGTTGGAACGAGAGTTGTTAGAAATGGACGTATGTCTAGAGCTTGATGACCTCAAAATATAAAATAGAGGCGCCTTCACTGGGCGCCTCTATTATTTTGACTGTTTTGACTAATTACATTCTGTTTCGCTTTGTCTTACTCGACGAGCAAGTTGAGCGTATCTTTCTGCAATGGTTGAACCAAAGACGGGATCATCTTCATTGCAGTGCCATTGAGATTCGACCTGTTGCCAATCAGCCACACTAAAAGTTCGATTGATCAAAGGCAAAACGGATTGCTCTTCCATTTCCAGATGTTGTCGCTGAGAAGAGATAAATTGCTCCAGTTGAGCAATAAACACATCTTGAGGAACCACGGCGTCATTTAAGATCATCTCAACCGTGTTCAAAAATTCATGCGTTGTTTCCGATAATAGTACATGCTCTTTTTCCAGATCCGAAACTTCTTCATGTTCACCGTAATGCTGCATGTAATGGCGATAAAGAATATCTTCTTTAGGATGATGGATACTTTCCGAATGGCGGGAAAGATAATCCACAATCTCCTTAACTAGGCTGTAGTTAATCGGTTGTTCATCTTTAAGAAGCTGTAACTTTCCACGCAAAATAGCCAACAGTCGAGTCATGTATCCATGTTCACGTCTGATTCTTTCAATCATCATTGTGCGTCTCCCTTACACAGTCTGGTAAAACAAAGTCTATATAAGGATTGCCTAACACGCTTTGATTTTGGTCGAAAAAACAGCAACACGAACAACCATTCACCACATCATTGATTCGAATCAAGAGTTGGTTGCCAATCGATTGGTGTTTTACCTAATTGCTTGAGTATCTGATTTGTCTGCGAAAAATGCTGACAGCCTAAAAATCCACGATGAGCGGATAATGGCGATGGATGCGGAGCCATCAGTACATGATGCTTGTTTCTATCGATCATCTGACCTTTTTTCTGAGCATGAGATCCCCAAAGGAGGAAGACCACGCCTTGGCGATGCTGGTTTAATGCATCAATCACACGGTCAGTAAATGTTTCCCACCCCGTCTTGGCATGCGAATGTGCCTTCCCCTGCTCTACCGTTAAAACGGTATTGAGCAGCAATACACCTTGTTCTGCCCAGCTTTTCAAATAGCCGTGAGTGGGGATTTGGAACCCTGCAATATCCTGAGACAGCTCTTTATACATGTTGACCAAAGAAGGCGGTGTTTTCACTCCCGGAAGAACTGAAAAACAGAGGCCATGCGCTTGGTTAGGCCCGTGGTAAGGATCTTGCCCCAAAATGACCACGTTTACATCGTTGAATTCAGTGAAACGAAAAGCATTAAATACATCTTTTGCCGGCGGGAAAATAACTTTACCAGCAGCACGTTCAGCCTCAACAAACTGGAGTGTTTGCTGGAAATATTCTTGTTCTTTCTCTATGCCAATGACATCATGCCAAGTCAAAGAATGGCTCATAACCGCTCCTGAGTATAAATATAGTGATGCTATTTTATACCCATAGCTACAAAGTTGCAGCTAGATAACCGAGTTCGCATGCTACAACCAGTGATTAAACAGACAGTCACAAGCTAAATATCAATGTCCTTTGCTCGGTTGCGGAGAGCGATGATGCCCTCGCCCTGTGACATGACGGTTAGGAACGGGCATGCGAGCCACAGGGCGGGCAGAGCTTGATGAGATAACACAAACTGAAGAGAACATACTGGGCATCCTTCTTTACAACGTTTCATGCAATCGTCATGAGAAAAACATGCCAATATTGTGATCTCAAACGAGGGAATTACGCACTTAAATGATGATCACGCATAGCTTGGATTTCCAGATGCCAAATTTCAGGATCAATTGTTTCTAAAATCAATGGGATATAATCGAAACGTGGATCTTTAGCAATATATTCAAAACAGTCCCAACCGATTTCACCTTTGCCCAAAGAGTGGTGACGATCAAGTTTGCTGCCCAATCCACCTTTTGAATCATTAATATGCATTGCTCTCAAATAGTGCATACCGACAATTTGATCAAACTCGGCAAAGGTTGCCTTACAAGCGTCAAAGCTACTTAAATCGTACCCAGCGGCAAAGGTGTGGCAAGTATCAAGGCAAACACCAACACGCGATTTGTCTTCCACTTGCTCAATAATTGCCGCTAGATGTTCAAAACGCCATCCAAGGTTAGTCCCTTGCCCTGCGGTGTTTTCGATCACGGCAATCACCTCAGGTACCGCTTTATGCGCCAGATTAATGGATTCAGCAATAGTGCTGAGGCACTCCTGCTCTGAAACCATCTTTAAATGGCTGCCTGGATGGAAGTTGAGTAGTTTCAAGCCCAACTGGTTACAACGTTCCATCTCATCAATAAAGGCCGCACGTGATTTTTCCAGCTTATCGGCTTCCGGAGCACCTAAGTTAATTAAATATGAGTCGTGAGGCAGAATATAATCGGCAGAAAATCCCAATCGCTGACACTGATCTTTAAAGCGTCTTATTGTTGAGGCTTCTAGCGGCTTCGCCACCCATTGACGTTGGTTTTTGGTGAAGATCGCAAACGCATTCGCGCCAATTTCTTTGGCTCTTAATGGCGCCTGATCGACACCGCCAGCAGCAGACACATGTGCACCAATGTACTTATTACCCACAAGCTTTACTTCTTTTGTCATTTAATCACTTTCTACTTTCAATTTGGCTGTATAAGTTGCTGATTTGTTCTATTTGTTACCTTCCAGCACACAAAAATGTAGTTTTATTACAACATATAGAACAAAAAACAGTAATAAAATATTTTTTTAATAGTTAAAATTTAATTGAATATCTATATTTATTAACTAGTTATTGATTAAAGTCAAATTTTAAACCCTAAAACAAGAAAGGTTTATTGTTGTATTTTGATCTAAATCAATACTATAATTATGGACATAAACTATATAATACCAAGCTCAACAGAATTTACGAAAATTAACACCAATAATACGCCACTTAAAGTGGATTAGGAGATATTGATGATCCAAGGTATTCAAATCACTAAAGCAGCTAATGATGATCTACTTAACTCAATTTGGCTAATCGATAGCGAAACAAATGAAGCTCGTTGCGTTGCAGCATCTGGTCGCTACGCTGCCGATCAAGTTGTTCCAGTATCAGACCTTGGCGAATACGAAAGCCGCGAAGTGGCGATTGAAACAGCGCCAAAAATTGAAGGCGGTCAACACCTAAACGTTAACGTACTTAAACGTGAAACATTGGAAGATGCCGTTGCTCATCCAGAGAAATACCCACAGCTAACTATCCGTGTATCAGGTTATGCTGTTCGTTTTAACTCTCTAACGCCAGAGCAACAACGCGACGTTATCGCACGTACTTTTACTGAATCGCTATAATTCAGTTTCGCAAATTAAAAAAAAGCGGTGCCCTTACTATTGTGTAAAATAAGAGCACCGCTTTTTTATGCTTTGTTGGTAGAGAATCAGTCATGATTCTCTAACTTGTATTACTCGCCACGAACCTTGATCAGAAGCTTTCTCAGTGCAGCGAAGTCAACGTCCATCTCATCAGACAGTAGTTCCATCACAGCATGTTTAGCCAAAGGTGCTGGTAGCTCGATATCGGTACCTAAAATATCATCCACCACTTCTTTGAACTTAGCTGGGTGCGCAGTACATAAGAACAGACCGGTTTCACCTTGTTGAAGTTGCTGATCAAGTACGCGGTAAGCAATGGCACCGTGTGGTTCACACAGATATCCCAATGCGTTCAGCTCTTTTACCGACTCGGCACTTTCCGCATCCAGAACCGCACCTTTACCTAAGGTTTCCAAGCCCCAGTCTTTGATTCTGCACAGCTCTTCGATACGCGGCCAGTTGTTTGGCTGGCTCACATCCATCGCATTTGAAGTGGTCGCCACTGTTGGTTTTGGATCCCATTTGCCGGTTTCCAGGTAACGAGGTACTGTGTCATTAGCGTTAGTTGCGGCAATAAAACGCTTCACTGGCAAGCCTAATGCTTTTGCCAATAGACCAGCAGTAAGGTTGCCGAAGTTACCACTGGGTACTGAGATAACTAAGTTTTCGCGCTCAGCTTTGCTCATTTGCGCCGCAGCTTCGAAGTAATAGCAGATTTGTGCCATCAAACGGCTAATATTGATTGAGTTAGCCGAGTTTAGGCCAACTTTCTCACGCAGCTCTGCATCATCAAAAGCACTTTTAACTAATGCTTGGCACGCATCAAAATCGCCATTGACCGCTACAGTGTGAATGTTCTTGCCTAGAGTACAGAACAGCTTCTCCTGAAGTGGACTGATTTTGCCTTTTGGATAGAGGATCACGACATTGATATCTTCCATGCCGTAGAAAGCATGAGCAACTGCCGCGCCGGTATCGCCAGAAGTTGCTGTTAGAATGGTGATTTTTCCGCCATTAGATACTGCTGCAAGAGACTGAGCCATAAAACGGCCACCAAAGTCTTTAAACGCAAGCGTTGGACCATGGAACAGTTCAAGCGCATAAACACCCTCTTTTACCGCTTTGATTGGCGCAGGGAATTGGAACGCAGATGCCACCATCTCATTCACTTTCTTGCTTGGCAGTTCATCACCGATCAAAGCGGATAGAATTTTAGTGCTGCGAGTAACGAAATCTTCGGCTAATAGCGCATCAATATCATTAAATTTAGGTAATTCCGACGGGAAAAACAGACCTTGATTACGGCCTAACCCTTGGCGTACGGCTTGGCCAAAGGATACTTGTTGATCATTTTCTTTTATGTTGTAAAGCTTCATAGCTCACTTCCTGTCACTTTTGAACCGTTTTTGTCTAGACGACAAACGTGAACGAATCCTTCTTCGTTTTGTACGTAGTTTTGCTCTAGCCAACGCGCAACGCGCTCAGCAACATCTTGCTCTTTACACACACTAAATAGCGTTGGACCACTACCAGAAATGCCTGTCGCCAGAGCGCCAGCAGAAAGCGCATATTGGCGAGCTTTAGCAAAACCAGGCAGCAGTTTCTCACGATAAGGTTCTGCGATCACGTCTTTGATCATTTTTGCCGCGAGTTCTGGCTGATTACTGTGGCAAGCATGGATAAAGCCCGCCAAATAGCGACCATGAGCAATAATATCCTGACGACGGTATTGAGCTGGCAAAATAGCTCGCGCTTCAGCCGTTGAAACCTTAATACCCGGATAAGCCATGACCCAATACCAGTCATCAAAGCACGGCACCTCTTGGCTGATAATGCCAAGCTCTTCCAGCATCAATTGCACGCCACCAAGATAACAAGGTGCTACGTTGTCATAGTGAATGCCACCAGAGATCTTACCTTCCATCTCCCCCATTAACGCCAACAGCTCTGTTTCATTTAATGGTTGAGCGTGGAATCGGTTGAGCGCATCCAGTGCAGCCACAATTGAACAGGCACTTGAGCCTAAACCAGAACCGATAGGCATGTTTTTTTCTAACGTCATTTCGAGTGGTTTAAGAGCAATCTGCTTTTTCTCTAACTCACGAGCAAACACTACCCAACAATCATAAACGATGTTTTCTTTTGGGTTTTCAGGCAGCTTGGAAACAAAGCTGCCTGCTGTTTTAAGTGTAAAAGGCTCTGAGCCTGCTTTAACTTGAACTCGGTCACCAAGCAGCGTTCCGTCAATCGGCGAAACCGCCGCGCCTAATACGTCGAAACCGACACTTACGTTACCGATTGAGGCTGGGGCGTAGACCACTACGCCCATGTCACTTGAACTCATTGATTAAATCCCTAATTTCCAGCCAAGCGTACGCATGACATCCGAGAATACACCTGCTGCTGTTACTTCAGTACCCGCACCGTAACCGCGTAGCACTAATGGAATCGGCTGATAGTAGCGGCTGTAGAATGCTAATGCGTTCTCGCCATCCTTAATTTTGAACATTGGGCCATTTTCATCGACCATAGTGATGTGTACTTGACATTGACCTTGCGCGATTTCCCCCACATAGCGCAGAACTTTGCCTTCAGCCGCCGCTGTAGCTGACAACTGCTGGAAGTATTCATCCGCTTGCGGCAGACGAGCCATAAAGTCGTCAATACTGCCTGATGCATCAAAGCCCGGTGGTAGCGCTTGTTGCACTTTAATATCTTCTAGCTCTAATACCATTCCCGCTTCACGCGCAAGAATAAGTAGCTTACGGGCGACATCCATACCCGATAGATCATCACGTGGATCTGGCTCAGTGAAACCTTTCTCTTTGGCGATAGCGGTTGCTTGGCTAAGCGTCAATCCTTCGTCTAACTTACCGAAGATGAATGATAACGAGCCGGATAAGATACCGTTGAACTTCTCCAGTTCATCCCCCGCAGCAATCAGGTTCTGCAAGTTTTCAATCACAGGCAGACCCGCACCAACAGTTGTTTCATACATCAATTTACGGCGAGAGTGACGCGCCACTTCGCGTAACTGATGGTAGTACGCCATGCTTGCTGTGTTCGCTTTTTTGTTTGGCGTGACAACGTGGAAACCCGCCGCCAAGAAGTCTGTGTATTGATTGGCAATCGCTTCACTTGAAGTACAGTCCACCAACACAGGGTTAATGATGTGGTTACGGTTAACTAACGCGATCAAGCGAGCCAGCGAGAACTCTTCAGACGCAGATCCCATACGGTCACGCCAGTTATCAAGAGGTAGGCCTTCGCTATCAAGCAGTAAGCCTTTGCTGTTTGCCAAACCACATACACGAATCACGATACCTTTTTCAGCCAGCTTCGCTTGTTGGCGGTTAATTTGATCAACCAGCTCTCCACCGACACCACCAACGCCGACAACGAATACATCAAGGAAGTGTTTAGAATTGAACAAGTTTTCGTGACACGCTTTGATAGCTAAAGAGACTTTGTCCTCAGGGATAACCGCTGAAATTGCACGCTCTGATGAACCTTGAGCAATAGCGACAATATTCACATGAGCTTCTGCCAGAGATGCAAAGAACTGAGATGCCACACCGCGAGAAGTCCGCATACCATCACCAACCAGCGTGATGATCGAAAGATCTTCGGTAAACTCAACTGGCTCTAACAGCCCCTCTTTCAGTTCCAACTCAAACGCTTCTGACAGAGCTTGTTGAGCAAGCACTTTGTGCTCAGCTTCAATACAGAAACTGATGCTGTATTCAGACGAAGATTGAGTGATCAGAACGATAGACACTCCGGATGCAGACATCGCACCAAATACGCGACTCGCCATACCCACCATGCCTTTCATGCCAGGGCCTGAAACGTTAACCATAGTCAGATTATTTAGCGTTGTGATGCCTTTGATTGCTAGATTGTCTTCACCAGTATCAAGACCAATTAAAGTACCAGGGCCTTGAGGATTGAAACTGTTTTTGATTAGACAAGGGATGTGAAATTGAGCAATTGGAGCGATAGTTTTTGGATGAAGAACCGAAGCGCCAAAATAAGAAAGCTCCATCGCTTCTTGATAACTCAGAGACTTCAACAAACGAGCATCTTCAACTAAACGTGGGTCACAGTTGTAAACACCGTCCACGTCAGTCCAAATTTCACAGCACTCAGCACGTAAACACGCAGCTAATACAGCAGCGGAGTAGTCAGAGCCGTTACGGCCAAGGCAAACCAACTCGCCTTTTTTATTGCCGGCGGTAAAGCCCGGCATAATATGAACGTGTTTTTCCGGAAGTGGGTTCAACTTGAAGTTTTGTGTTGATACTTCCACATCCACCATAGCTTCTAAGTAATCGCCTTTGGCTAGCAGATATTGAACCGGGTCAATCAGGTTAGCGGCTAATCCTTTGGCTTCCATCACCGCTTTCATTAGCTGGATTGAAACACGCTCACCTTTACTGATGATACGAGCATTGACGTTGTCAGGACACATACCTAATAGGCTGATACCGTGTACGAACTGACGCAGTTGTAACATTGATGTATTGACTTGATTCTCATACGCAGTGCCATCGATGTTTGGCAACACTGCTTTTACATCGGCAAACAAAGTGTTGAAAGACGATTCTAACTCTTTGATTTGTAGCTCTGCTTCTCCATTACGCATCGCGCTTTCAATCACTGCCACCAATTTATTAGTTGTTTTACCCGGTGCAGAAAGAACAACGGCAACGTCTTCCTGCTGAGCATTATTGGCAATGATATCGGCTGCCCGTAATAAACGGTCAGCATCTGCTAACGATGAACCTCCAAACTTTAGAACTCGCATTCCTTTACTCCAAGTCATTTTAAATAGACATAAAAAAAGGCCTGTATCGGTGGGGATACAGGCCTTTTTTGTAAATTTTACGCTTAGCAGCCTGCCCCAACATGCGTAATGTCGGTAATAATAATGGTGGTGATCATCATTACTAGGCTGTGATTAAACATAGAAATCTTACTTCGTTTGTGTGTTTGCTTACTACTACGTTTACCTTATTTTTCATCGTATAGTCAATGAAAAAGTCGTTTTTTTTTAAGTTTCATGCGGATTGGTTAGCTAACTCAAATCGAGCGCATGTTTTGACAGCAAAATTCCATTCCAATCCGCATAAATATAATCACCCGGTTGCACCATTTGATTCTGCATGGTCAAGGTAACGTTCACCTTGCCGACACCTCGTTTTTCGGTTTTAAATGGACAGGCATCTAACGCTTTGATACCCAAATCCATCTGGGATAGCGCAACAACATCTCGAACAGCACCGTAGATGATCACGCCTTCCCAACCATTATCAATCGCCGTCATAGCGATCTGGTCACCTAGCAGGGCTTTTCGACGAGATCCATTACCATCAACCACCAATACTTTACCTTTGCCATTCTGGCTCAGCACTTCGCGGACCTTGGAATTATCGTGATAGCAACGAACGGTCACTATTTGTCCGCAAAAATCGCTTCTCATACCGTAATTCTGCAAAGGTAAGTCGAGTAAAGTCACTTGTGATTCATAACGATCACATATATCCGGTGTGATATCTTTCATCGTTCCTCCATGATTCTCGTAATTGTAAATTTAAAAATAATTAGGCTTTAAAGGGGGAGCAACCTCATTTGGGTTACAGTTTGAATAAATTGAAATCCCCTAAACATTCCCGTAGTTCTCCCTTACAGGAATGTAAATAAAGCATGTTGTTACACACGTAATAAATGGCATTCTGCCTATAAACTCTGCCGAGTGCTAACGCCTTATCCAAAGGCATATTCACTGCAAAGCTCTCTTCAAACCAATTGAAATCAGGGTCACCAACGCGAACACAATACCAATCATAACCAATCAATTCATTCTGTAAATGTTGATTATTTACGCAATTCTCATATTGTGACAACTTAGCACTTTCAGGGTTCCATGCGGTAATAATGGCATAATTTTCAAAGGTAATCTTATATTGAAGGTCAAACTTCACAATGGAATAGGCTTGCCACAGCTTTGCATTTATTTTCATCATGTTGCAAATTTTACAATTCGTTATTAGCTTTAATATACGTTACATTTTACCAATTGATATAAATCAACAAAGTGATTGGAATTAACATTTGGTCATTGTTAGCATGCTGTTAACATTATAGAATCCGGCTCAAAGACTAGTAGGACCAAAGAGGTATTGGATTCCTCTTCAACTAGTGCCCATGGATGACGGGCAACCCGAGAGTAGATTTTTTACGTAAATTAAGATTTATTGTTAACATCAAGCTACCCTATGTTATGTTTTTGCCTAGAATGAGTTCTATTAGCACAAATTATTCACAAGTTTAGGTACCGCCAATGCAAACCCCGCAGATTCTTATCGTTGAAGATGAGCAAGTAACTCGTAACACTCTAAAGAGTATTTTTGAAGCCGAGGGATACACTGTTTTTGAAGCTAGTAACGGTGAAGAGATGCACCATGAGCTATCTGACAACAGCATCAACCTAGTCATTATGGACATCAACCTACCGGGTAAAAACGGTTTGTTACTGGCTCGTGAGCTTCGTGAGCAAGCTGACGTTGCACTAATGTTCTTAACGGGCCGTGACAACGAAGTCGATAAAATCCTAGGTCTGGAAATTGGTGCAGATGACTACATCACTAAACCATTTAACCCTCGTGAACTGACGATTCGTGCTCGTAACCTACTTAGCCGTTCTATGAACACGGGTGCAACTCAAGATGAGAAACGCTCAGTTGAGAAATACGAATTTAACGGTTGGGTATTGGATATCAACAGCCGTTCTCTTGTTAGCCCAAGTGGTGATGGTTATAAACTACCTCGTTCAGAATTCCGTGCTCTACTGCACTTCTGTGAGAACCCAGGTAAAATTCAAACTCGTGCCGATCTTCTGAAGAAGATGACGGGTCGCGAGCTAAAACCACATGACCGTACTGTAGACGTAACGATTCGTCGTATCCGTAAACATTTCGAGTCTGTATCTGGTACACCAGAAATCATCGCAACCATTCACGGTGAAGGTTACCGTTTTTGTGGTGATTTAGAAGAATAAGCCAACAGCGAATTCCTCTAAAAAAAGAATACTAGAAAGCCCCTTCTTAATGGGGCTTTACTTTTGTTTATTTGATCAAGTGTTTTAATTCTCGTTCCCACGATCTGAAGTGACCCCCAATAGTTGGACAACCAATTATTGGGGGTCTTTTATTTATGTCCAAATACAGTCGCGAGTTAAAGTTCAAAGTAGCTAAAAAGTATCTTGATGGCTCCACTCCTCGAGAGCTCGCTGAAAAATATTCTGTCCCAACAAAACATGTTCGTTATTGGGCTCATGTTTTCACTATGCATGGTTCAAATTCATTTTTAATTGATGGCCATTCTCTTAGTGCGGAAGCTAAGCTGGAAGCGT